>CAZEAN010000127.1:0-16600 GCA_964510225.1 uncultured Isosphaeraceae bacterium | reverse complement strand
CTCGAACCTTCAACCCGCTGATTAAGAGTCAGCTGCTCTGCCGATTGAGCTAGAGAGGCTTAGAGTGAGATAGGTTTCACGATGTTGTAGCTGACTCTACGATAGTCTGATAAGGATTTACGATCAAGCGTCCCTGTTCAATTTCGATAGGAGGTTGGCGCCATGGGTATGTTGACCACAGATCAACTTGTTGCAAAAAAATGCGTGCCCTGTGAAGGGGGCGTCCCGATGTTGTCAGTCGGAGAGGCGTCGGCTTTGTTGCCAAGCGTCCCTGGCTGGGAACTTACAGATGAGGGGCGCCGAATCGCTCGCGAATGGTCATTTAAGGATTTCATGGAAGCGATCAGATTCTTCAACGAGGTCGCAGCGATCGCCGAAGAGGATGGCCATCATCCTGATCTCCATCTCGTCAGGTATCGTTTTGTCTCAATCGAACTCTGGACTCATGCGATTGGTGGTTTATCAGAGAATGATTTTATCTTGGCGGCCAAGATCAATCGAATCAGCTAGAGGCTGTTACAGACTTTTCCCAGACATCCTTGCGAGCTGGCTCCATCGGAGCCGGCCCGTGCAACACTTGAAGGGGTCGTCTGCAGGATCCGTCCGTTGAGGACCACGGCGCTGGGCTGTTCCTTGAGTCCACCGATGAAGCGGAGCGGGACCCGAAGATCCTGGGTGAGAGGCGAAGCTGGTAAAACCCATGACAGCCTTTAGGGATTCGCAGCCTGAGCGAGCCCCTCACGATCAACCACGGTAATTGATCGGCGTTTAACCTTGATGAGCCCTTCTAACTGTAATCGACCGAGAGTGAGAGTCACTGTCTCACGTGCCGAGCCAATCAGTCCCGCTAGATCTTGATGGGAGAGTCGGAGGCGGATCACCCAACCTTCAACCCCCTCGACCCCATGCGATTCAATGAGTTCCAAGAGCAACGCTGCGACTCGCTCTCGATGGGACCGGAAGAGGATGTTCTGCAGTCTTGCCTCGATCCGACGACGGCGGAGGCCAAGGAGTCGTGTGAGACCGATCGAGATCTTCGGGCTATGTTCCATCAGCCAAATCATATCGTCACGATCGATCGAGAGAACTTCGGAGGCCTCGGAGGCTTCGGCATAGTCATCCCGTGGTTGGTCATCGACGACAGCGAGTTCACCAAAGACTTCTCCCTCGTCGATGAAGGCAAGGATCGTCTCCTTACCCTCGGGTGTAATCCGCTTAATTTTCACACGACCACTGGCAACAACAAGAACGCTTCGACCCGGCTCACCAGGAAAATAGATCAGATCTCCCTTCGCAAACCGCCGGAAGCCAGCACGGCTCTCAAGCCGTTGTTCCTGATCTTCCGTCAGTCGTTCGAAAAGATCACAACGCTTGAGGAACCAGAGTTTTGAGGTTGCACTAGCGCCGGCTGAAACGACCATTGGCGCTCCGTCCGATCGTGGGAGAAGGGATCGCAGAAAATCGATCTGAGCCTTTAGCGAAGCAATTGATAGGTTAGTAGCTCGGCCGAGGCCAGACAATCCGCCTTCTCCCAGGGCATTCTAATCAAGTGTCACTGGATCAATGAACGAGTTCGACTTTGGCTGGTTTTAGCCAAGCGTATTTTCCTTCTTTCTTCAACAACGTACCGGTGACTCGGAGCGTTTGGCCGTCAAATCGGTCTTCATAAAGTTTGGGGAAGAGCCGGTGAGCTTCTTCGACTACGAATACGTAGCCGTCCTCCGTATTGACCGCAAGACCGAGTTCGCTCGGAGTTCCAATCGGGCTCACTCCATGTTCACAACCAGCACAACCAGCACGCCCTTCGATTGAAACGGTCATCATTTTCAGATTTTCTGATCCGATAGCAGCGGCTGGGCCAATCGAGGGGTCCGGCATCGGTGGAATCGATGGAGATTCGGTGGCAATGAACTCGGTCGGGTTCGCCTGGAACATCTCCAATTCTTTCTCGCTCGGGAATTGATAGCGAAATCCCTCGTAATGGACAGTGAACTCGGGCTTCCCAGAAACATTCTGGCCCATCATTTTCAGACAAACCGCACAATTGCCGTTCAAGGCAAGGTCAACATTCGCAAACTCACTTGGATTTGCGGCGAAAAGCTTCGCCTCGTTCTCGCTCGGGAAGAAGAAGACACGTCCCTTGTAGAAGCGGCCGATGTTGAGATTTCCAGGCATCCGCGCTCCCATGTTCGCCAAACAGACAGTGCAGTCGCCGTGCAAAGCCGGAACGTACTTTCCAGGATTCGCCAGGAACATCGAACGCTCTTTGTCACTTGGGAAACGGTAGAGGTGGCCATCGTACTCAACCTCAAACTCTTCCGTCCCCTTCACCCACTTCTTTGCTTCAATCAAGCAGACTGCGCAGTGTCCTTTCAACGCAAGTTCAGGACCCGCGGTTGTTAAATCCTCTTGTGCATCGACAACCCAAGGCGCCAACATCAATAGAGTCAAGAATGAGATGGACGCGAACAAGAGCCGTTTTGACTGCTGAGATCGGGTCATCGGAGATCACTCCAACAAGGTACCGGAAGTCGTCAATCTTCCAAAAATAAATTGAGACACCAAGCAGTTCGATCAAATGCCCGGTGAAATACTCTTCTGGAATCATAAGTTTGAAACGCCCGTCTATTCTGTAAGCTTTCAAACACTAAACTCATTGGTAACTCTGATGCGAAACGAACCTGGGACTCCGACGATTGTCAGGCTGCATTCGTGAAAATATGTCCGCCTCTGGTTGGCAACTCCGACTCGCCCCGAAATGAGACAGTGGTCTGATGATCTTGAAGATTTTAGACCCGTCGAGCCAACGCAAAAACCGACGTACCAAAGGGTAACGGAATCGTATTCAGCAACCGATCTTCCAGGATGCTATACTGTCGGGCGATCCGGTTGATCGAGGTCGGTGGGATCGATTCTGGGGCGACTCGACAGAATCCTGCCTCATTGACCCAACGTATTAGGAGTTTTGGAAGGAAGAGGGAACGGAACGCATATCGGATCCGAACCAGCTCTAGCTCTGGAACGTTCAAGATCTCCTTCAACCCGCCGACGGTATAGCGTCGGTGATGGCAATTCAGCTCGTCCAGCTCGTCCCAGAGAAACTCGAACGCGGGGACGGTCACGAGCAGGAGCCCGCCTGGTCGGAGCATCCGCACGATCGAGGCAATTGCATTGCGATCGTCCTCAATGTGTTCAACCACATCGAGGGCTGTGATCAAATCAAACCGCCAAGAAGGATCCTCATAACATGGGTCGCCCAGCGGTTGGATCGAGATCTGATTCCGGAACGGTCCATCAGGGTCCAGGAGCCGCTCGTCGATTTCAATCCCTCGGGGATGGCCAAATTGTGTAAGGGTCGGGAAAAAGAGGGCATCGCCGCAACCAACATCGAGGATCTCAAGTCCACCCCCGGTTCGGAGCCCGATCCGTCGGAACTCGTCGAGGAGGATTGTCTCGCGGGCACGCCACCACCAATGTTCTCGATACAAGCCGCTGTATTCTCGTCCGTATTCAATCTGCATAGTCGGAACTCTTAAACGGTTAAAGAGCATCCTCATGAAACCCATAAGGCTTCGAACGATTCTTTAGTCTCGGACGATCAAGTCGTTGCCGAGCCCGTTTCTGGACCCGGACTTTTGGATCAGAAGCCACGACTTCACGGACGATCGCCGTCGGTCGGCCCCGCGACTCGTCAAAGGTTCGTGCCACATATTCACCGATAATGCCCAGACAAAGAAGCTGGACACCAGCGAAAAACCAGATCGAGATGATCAAGCTCGCGAAACCACTGGGAAACTGCTGTGGGGCAATCATTGACCAGCTGAAGTAGCCGAACGCGACGGCAACTGCTAACCCCGAGAAGAAGAATCCCGCGACTTGGATCACCCGAATCGGTAAGGTCGACAGTCCGAAGAAACCGTCGAATGCAAGGCCAAAGAGCTTGGTGATCGAGTACTTCGGTACACCAGCAGCACGGGGATGGCGACTGTATTCCACCCCAACCTGTTCAAAGCCGACCCAAGCGCGAAGGCCCCGGAGAAATCGCTTCCTCTCCGGAAGTGCGAGGAGGGCATCCAACACCGACCTTCGAAGACAGCAAAAGTCACCTGCATCTGCCGGAAGCTTCACGGGAGCAACCCGACGGAGCAATCGGTAGAAAAGCCCGTAAGACCCTCGTTTCAGCCAGTGCTCTTTGCGATCGCGGCGGATCCCATAGGCAACATCAGCACCCTGTTCGAGTGCCGTGATCAGATGGGCAAGTATCTCCGGCGGATCTTGGAGATCACCGTCGATCACACCAACAATCGTGCCTCGAGAGTACTCAAGACCGATGGAAACTGCCGCTTGATGACCGAAATTTCTTGAGAGAAAGACACCTCGGAAGCGATCATCCGTACGGACCAAATCCCGGATGATTGCTTCCGATCGGTCCTCACTACCGTCGGAGACGAGAAGAAACTCACAAGCGTCGAAACCGAGCGGTTCGGCCGCCCCCGTGAGCCGACTTGCCAGCTCCGGGAGCGTTTCTTCCTCGTTGTAGATCGGAACCACTACCGATAAAAGTCTGGTATCGAGATCCATAGCTCTCTTTTGTCTGAGCTTCTGGCAACCATCATCTGACTTCGATTCCGACTCTTCTTCTGGCTACTGAGGCTTCGTCGCTTCCAACTGAAATCCGGCGGCGAACTGTTTCTGAGTTTCGGGTGCGAGTGCGTTCAGGAGATCCCAGCCAGGGCCGTTGAGACGGCTCCGGTCTTCCCAACCCGCGCGCCACTCATCAAGTGTTGTCTTCCCGAGCTGCTCAGCGGCTTCTGGGCCAAGTTCAGCGCGGGTTGACCAAATCATCGCTGAGGAGAGCCAAGCAAGGACATAGCCGGGGCTAAAGTTCGGCGTGACCCGGACATCTTCGATCTCAAACGCAGAGAACCAACGTCGGAGACCAAATTCGGTAGTGTTGTAATAGTGATGCGGAGGTTCGTGAAGAGGCTGGAGGAACGCGGTCTGGACTCGGAGCTGACCTCCCGGACGAAGGACCCGAAAAATCTCACTAGCCGCTTGAGAGGGATCATAAAGATGCTCAAACGTATTGAACGTTACCACCATGTCAAACGAATTATTCTTAAATGGTAAATGATGTGCATCACCGACAACATCTGTGTGTCGAAAAACTGAGTATTCAAATTCGAGACAACGAGGGAGCTTTTCGGCGGTCCCTCCTGCACCGAGATTCAGAGTCAGGCCAGTCGACTGTTCAATCTCCGATCGGATTTCGTCGCTCAATTGATTACTGATATGGTCAGCGGGCATCACCTTGGCTTCGGAGCCCTGTTCATGGAACACGGGCCGCCCTTCAACGATCGGAAATGAACGCCGACAGCGCCGGCACTCAAGTAGGTCGGGCATTGATCGAAGACTGCCCTGACAAGACGGACAAGCCAAAAGGCGGTCAAGATCGACGGTATCTTCTGAAGTCCGAGCGACGAATCGGCGTGATGGTCGATTCATCTCCCACTTTTTTTGTCCACGTGTCGTGAGTCGCCACATCAGCTTCCTGCTCTCCCGGTTCTTCTGAAGAACGCTAGTGATCCTTCAACCGATCCGTCGGGGCCGTCCAGTGACCCACGGGATGATCCCAACTCGATCAATTTCTCGGACTCTGTCGGCAATCCGGAGGACCCGACGTGACCGAACATCGGCGAGCTCTCGTCTCGTTTCATCCCGTTCGGCCTCAAGGGAAAGAAGCCGACCACGCTGACGTTCCTCTTCAGTCCGGAGTGACCATACTGTCCCTTCAAGACGCTTCACCTCTTCTCGGAGCGACCAGACCGTCCCAAGCAAGTTATCGATGTCGGTCCGGAGCGCTTCTGATTCGGCTCGGAGTCCGTCACGCTCTGATTCAAGCGCTTGATGTCGATGGACCAAGAGTGACGGGGAAACGCCGGACTGACCGTCTCCCGTGGTAAGTTCGCGTCTTGTTGCTTCCGAAAGTTCGGTCAGCGCGATTGCAAACTGACATTGGGCATCGACCATTCGGAGATAGTCGAAGTTGCTTAAGAAAAACTTGGAGATTCGATCCAGCAACAACTCGGTTCCCGGATTATCCGGAGAAACCAAACCAAGGGTGGAACCGCCGAGAACTCCCTCAAGTTCACGGAGTAGTGTAAAACGCCGTCCATGCTGTGATCCGGCTTGATCAAGGAGTGCCTTTACCCAGTCACAACGCCCGACCGATCCCAAACCAAGTGCTACGAGGTGACCTTCGCCAGTCAATTCGATCAACTCGTTGAGCCGGCTTGGAATTGACGCTGAACTCCGATCCCCAGCCTTGAAGAGCACCAACGGCTTACGCAGTTCTGTCGAAGTGCCGAGGATCTCAAGCGAAGCGAGGGACTCGTCGCCGAGGCTCCGACGATACCGTTCAAGTTCAAGCCTCCAGGATGGGATCGGTGAACTTTGATCGGTCTCGACCAGATAGATCGCCTGGACTTCGGGAACTTGCAAAGCGATGACGGTGCTCAAACCGACGGTTTCGCTTGCAGCGTAATCAACAAGATGACACGGCGTGTCGATCAACTCGAGAACGAGGGTCAGCAAGAGGCTGTCCAACGTACTGATCGACCCGATCGCAGCAATCTCCGAAGGCGGGAGAGTTGCCTCAAGCCGTTTGCGGTAGGACGCGATCAACGCCGCCATTCGGGCGATTGAGTGGTCGAATTCCTTACTGTTCTGTCGCGCTTCGTGCATCAGACATCCTCCTTCAACGACCTAAGCAATTGGGATCTGCCCTCAGGCTCCAACCTCAGAGAAACCCGAGGTCGGGATGGTATCGGAGGCAGTTGGTCGTCAATGGAAGTGATGCTCGGGCACCGACTTGATTGAAAATTCGTTTGACCCGTTGATGAACCTTGGCAAACTTCTCGGGGTCTTCCCGCGTAATCATGGAGTTTTTCAATTGATAATAATAGCCAAGTACGGATGGGACAAAGACGAGGCGGTGGCCCGTACTCGCGAGATGTAGCCAGAGCTCATAATCTTCGTGCGCGGTGCAGGAACTGTCGTAGCCACCGGCGTCGAGCACCTGCGCGCGATCAACCATCGCAAAAGCATCAATATAGTTTCCATCGAAAATGGAAGGGTGGAAACTCCGATAGCTCAAGACACCACAGGCTGCCATCGCATTGAGGTCACGTCGTAATAGATTGCCGAACACGACCGCTGCACGTGTGTTGACGATCGATCGGTGAAAGAGTCCGAGGTTTTCCGGGACCAATTCATTATCCGCGTCCATCAGTACCAAGTAGCGATACGTCGCGATGCTCAAGCCTAAATTCCGGGCCGCCGCGAGTCCTCGATTCTCCGCGCGGGATGCAACTCGGAGCCCTTCTTGATAGTAGCGGGCTTCGAGACGCCGAAGGAGGCTTAAGGATCCATCACGGGAGTGGTCATCGATCACAACAACTTCGCCGCCAAGCCCCTTTCCTTCCAACTGGCGGACTGCCTGGAGCGCCGAGCCAATCGATCGACTCAAGAACGCTTCGTGATTCCAATTCGGAATCACGATGGTAACGCCATTCTCGTTCATGGCCGATACTGATCCTCTCGTCCCGTTACTGGGTTATGGTCGATCCGCCTGCGTTTACGCCGACCACCGTTGGACGTTCCCGAGTTGATCGACTGACGATCCGATCCTCGGAATTCGCTCGATCAGTCCTTGGTCAACCAAGGCTTCCCCGAGTTCTTCTGCAAGTCGCCGAGAGGCATACTCGGTCGCAAGCGTTTCAAAGAGATCCTCATAGGCACCATCAATAACGGCTCGTTTCAGCTCATGACGCGTGACTAGTGCTTGTCGGAGCGGTGCTTCGTGAGGAATATTCTGCCCTTCGAGGAGAACCTTGAGCGGTACACACCCCGATAGCAACGGCAACCGGAATCGCTCCGGCTCCATGTAGAAAAAGTGATGGTGTGAACACCATGTATGAAATTTTGAGCTGCTGAGGACTCGGAGGAACTGATCGTGGTTGAGGTGCGGCGAGCCCTTTTCGGTGATCGGCTCAAGGGGTGGAATGTAAACAAAGCCGTCGGAAGCGACCTCGCTGACGAGAAAATCAACGAACGCTGCACGATCTGGTGTGGCATGTCCGACGAAGGCCCAGGGAATCGGTCGTTCCGTTCGATTCCGGAGAGCCGCATCTAACCTTGTTGCTTCCGACTTCGTTGGTGAATCAAGGACAAAGCGGTAATGGATCCGCTGTCGGAGTTCCTCGGGCGGTTCTTGCGGACAGAGTCCGAGGTCGAGCACCGTACCGATTCCTAGGTAGGCTGCGAGATTGACTGTCCGTTCAAACCAAGGGGTCTGGACCGCATCGAGAGAAACAGCCGCGACGGACCGGCATCGCTGGAGTAGTCCTCGGAGGAGTTCAAACGCTTCCGCTTCGCTCCGGCAACTATGGAGGACTTCGGAGAGGTTCGAGATCAGGCAGAGATCCCAGTCGCCTTCGTCGGACTCTCGGAGGGTATTGACCTTCACTGCGCAATTAAGTTCTTCAAGAGCACTCGCGAGCCGTCGTCCCGTCGTGTTGTAAAAATAATTGACCGTTCCCGGAATGACGACCACTGCCTGAGGCTTGCGGGTCAACTGGAATGTTGGAGTCTGATCGTCTTTACCACCACCAGCTCGCTGATGATTCCTTCCGCGCTGGTCGCGCAAGTCCTGCATCACGCTTCTCCACCCCTAGCCTGACCGGACTTCCAGCACCCCGTGGTCCCGCGGACCCTCATTCGGCTGGGTATTGAAAATCTAGGCTCGATTTTTGTCAAGCCGGGAAGTGACTCCCATGCTTACGGATCACCAGTTCGATGGTTCTAAGAGTTAGCGACTCTTCGGCGATCCTACGATAAAGAAAGGCAGAAGTCTTTCAGTGGATCTAGGGCGAACGTCTGGCATAGACTAGATGTGGGTTAGAGAACGTTGACGCTTGTTTCGGAGGAAGTCTGGTGCTTCGGATCGTGACCCATCCCCACCCTGCACTTCGATTTAAGAGTGTTCCCGTCACAAAGATCGACGCCACACTCAGGTCGGTCGTCCAGTCAATGTTTGAGCTAATGTACGAAGCTCAGGGGATCGGACTCGCAGCAAATCAAGTCGGCCTCCCATTCCGCTTCTTCATCATCAACGTCGCGGGCAACCCTGAGGACAAGGAAAACGAGCGAGTCTTTATTAATCCTGAGATCTATGAACGTCACGATGAGATCGTAGCCGAAGAGGGATGTCTGAGCCTTCCAGGACTCAATGGTGATGTCCGTCGCTCTCGGGTAATCCGGGTCCGAGCCCTCGATCTCACGGGCAAGTTGATCGACACAGAGGCCCGTGCCTTGTTCAGCCGCGCAATCCAACACGAGAACGATCACCTCGACGGCGTACTTATCACCGACCGATTCGAATCAGAGACTCTCGAAGGTGCACGAGACCAACTCGCTGAGATCGAGGCAACTTATCGGAACGAACAACAAGCAGGCACCTATCTCAACGATGAGAGGCTGCAACAGCAAGTCGAGGAACTCGCCAAGGGCGGGTTACCGAACGACTTGCTCCATTCTTCATCAGATGAATTGTAACGGAACGACTATCCTCGCACGTTGATGCGTTGATCGAGCCCCTCAGTTAGAGATCAAGCGTCCCGATCGCGCCCAACGGAATGCTGGCACTGCCAAGAAACCAAACAACGCGATTACGATGGACGACGGCTCTGGAATCGCGTTCGCAATCTCGCCCTCGACGACAATTGAATCGAGGAAGATCGATTCAGCCGAAGAGCTAACGTCCATCAAGAATGCAATGGTTAGTTCTTCGGTCGGGAGTTCGAACGGATCGAGCTCGATGGTGACCTCGGCAAAATCTCCTGAAAATGCTCCGGTTTCGAGGTCATCTCCGACAACTTCGAAGGCGTTGAACCCGTTGACCTCGACCGTGAATGAATCAATTTCACCGGGTGTGTCTTCAAAGGTTGTCTCCGTCGCAAACCAGGCAAAAGTCAGCGTCAGATCGGTCACGCCTTCGGTATCGATAGTATCGAGAGCAACTCGGATCCTGCCGTCCGAATCATTGACCACGAATCCTTGGCTACCTGAGTCGAAGGATCCCACGGTGGTTGTATCGCCGGTGATTCCGAGCAAATCACCGCCTTCACCTCCTGAGACCGGCCCATCCCCTTCGCCACCGATCCCCATGCCGTCGTTACTGTCGCGTGTGACCTCGAAAAAAGTCGAGAATTGAATATCAGTTCCGACCAGGTCATCGTCAAAGAATCCGGGGATGCTGCCGAATCCGAAGACACCGCCACCCATATTGATTAGTGATGCTTCATCCGTTGAGGTAAAAACACCATCGAACGGAGTTGCCGAATCAAAGTCTTGAGAAGCTATCACTTCAGCATGGACGGTCGACTGAAGACCAATCAATCCGATAAGTAGCGCAATCGCAATTCGAATCATGAGAAGTTAATCCTGATACTTGATGGTCCATCCCGCCCTGCAATCTGTGTCGGATTCATAAAAATTGATCCGAATGATTGTTGAGCGTCTTTGAGCTGACTCGAATCTTGGAGTGCTCGGCGATTTCAGCGTGCAACCAAGCGCTTTGCGGCCATCAATCTATTCATTTGAATCCGGAAACGCAAGTAACTAGCTAACTAGTGAATCGATCAAATTTGTGGTTGGCTACGAGGACCGCAATCAGATTGGCTTAAGTATGCTCGATAGTGAAGTTTGTCCGATCCAATTCCCTCTGAAGTGCCCTCGTTCTCAGAAATTTCAGCTTAAGGGCCAATTCTCAAGGCGACCTCACTCTCGCGAGGCAAGATTTTCCCGACGATCGATGCTGCTCCCGAAGAACTGGATGCCAAGCTATTGACGAGTCGGACTGCAGAATCTTCAGGGAGCGCGACCAGCAATCCCCCTGAAGTCTGTGGGTCGAATGCGAATTCGAGACGCCTTGGATCAATGCCAGGCTCGATCTGTAACTGGGATTCGAGGAACGCCCGGTTCGTTTTGCTTGCGCGCGTGAAGTAGCGTGGAATCGCAAACGCCTCAGCACCATGGAGGATCGGAAAACGTGAGGCCTGGAGTTCAATGGTTAACCCCGAACCCTCGGCGATCTCAGATCCATGCCCCGCAAGGCCGTACCCAGTCACGTCCGTCATCGCATGAGCACCGCCGATAGCTCGGACCGCATCACGAGCCACCGCATTCAGTTGGATCATGCTCGTTACGGCAGCCTCAAGCACTTCCGGGGGACACTCGCGACGCTTCGCCGCCGTTGCCACGAATCCGGTCCCCAGCGCCTTCGTCAAGACAAGAAAATCCCCCGGACGCGCGGTCGCATTCGTCATCATTGTGTCAGGATTAACAATGCCAGTAACACTTAAACCGAATTTTATCTCAGAATCACGGATCGTGTGTCCACCGACGGTGGTGGCGCCTGCGGCTTGGACCCGATCAGCGGCACCCGCAATGATCTCTCCGAGGATGGAGAGCGGGAGGCGATCATCAGGAAAAGCCGCAATGTTGAGTGCCGTTAACGGATCCCCATTCATTGCGAAGACGTCGGAGAGCGCATTCGAGGCCGCAATCTGACCAAACTGGAAAGGGTCGTCGACAATCGGCGGAAAGAAATCGACCGTCTGGACCAACGCAAGGCCGGGCGCAAGCCGATAGACCCCCGCATCGTCGCGGGTTTCGGTCCCAACCAAAAGGTCAGGAGAGCGTTCCGGTTGATTCAGCGGCTGCAGGACCTGAGCCATCCCCTCGGGGCTAAGCTTCCCCGCTCATCCGGCACAGCTCGCATAATCGGTAAGCCGCTTCTTGCGTCCGAACATCAGTAGAAACTCCGTTGATCATCGTCGATAGGAAGAATGTGCGAACTAGCTGGAAAATGGATCCGATCTCGACCCATCATCGTGTCGATGCTGCTTCCACTCGACTGACGATCTGGTCCACGTCATTGTTGGCAATCACGAGTAGGCTTGACGGAAGCACTCCGAGGAGAATCGTAAAGAGCACGAGGGGTGCCGCAATGGCGGTTTCTCGGAAGGTCAGATCGCGTAATGGCTCGCCGCGACGATTGGGGCCCAGGAGCACTCGTTGGATCGTCCAGAGAATATAACCTGCAGTTAGAACAACAGAACTCGACGCGAGGACCGCCAAGCCGATGTCGTACTTGAACGTTCCAAGCAGAACTAGAACCTCGGCGACGAATCCACAGAGACCCGGTAAGCCCATCGATCCGAAGAAAATCAGCAACATCACCCCCCCGAATCGAGGCATCGCGTTCATCAGACCGCCAAGTTCAGTGAGATCTCGAGTCCCGGTCCGCTCATAAACCACCCCAACAAGAAAAAACATCCCGGCAGAAGTGATTCCGTGTGCGATCATCATAAATAATGATCCAGTAACCCCATAGCTGTAAGCATCGCTTGCGCCGCTGAATATTGCCATCCCGAGCAAGACAAACCCCATGTGACTGACCGAACTATAAGCAACGAGTCGTTTGAAGTCGGACTGGGCAAGTGCGGCCAATGCTCCGTAGAGAATACAGATGACGGCCAAGACCGAGACGGTCCCCGAGAGCGCAATCGCCCCTTCCGGCGCGAGCGGCCAAGCAATCCTCATCAGGCCATAACCACCGATTTTGAGGAGGACCCCAGCCAACAACATACTGATCGGGGTCGACGCTTGAACATGAGCATCAGGAAGCCAGGTATGAAACGGGAACGCTGGTAGCTTGACCAGGAATCCGATCAGGAAGAGCACAAAGATCAGGGACTGCAAATCGATCCCAATCACCTGGCCATCGAAATGGTCCGTTTTGGTTGCAAGCTCGAAGATATCGAAAGTGGCGAGCGCTTCGACTCCTGGAGGGGCCCAGAAGTAGAGGAAGAGCATCCCGATCAGAATGAAGACTGAACCGAGCAAGGTGTAAAGCAGGAATTTGATCGCTGCAAACTCACGATGAGGTCCTCCCCAAATTCCAATCAGGAAATACATCGGCAACAGCATGAATTCGAAGAATATAAAGAACAATAACAAGTCTAATGCCAGAAATACGCCATTCACTGTAGCGATCAGGATCAAGAAGAGGGAAAAGTATCCCTTCGTGTAGTGAGTGACGTTCCAGGAAGCGAGAGAAGCCAAAATTCCTAGGAGTGAAGTCAAGAGGATCAAACTCAAACTGATCCCATCGAGACCAACAAAGTAGTCGATCCCGAAGGAGGGGATCCAAGGACTCCGATGCAGCAGATCGTGGTTTGGGTCGATGCGCGTCGTGGTCTCAACTTCTTCACCTCTCGCGATTGCGGATCGGGCAGCAAGGTCGGCTGACGATGGCTCGGCAGTCTCAAAGTCAAGAAACGTAACGAGTGCAAGAATACTGACAAGTGCATTCGAGAGCATGAATCCAAGGGCGAACCAACGGACCAATTGCTGCCATCGGTCCGGAATGAGGAGAACAGCGAGGCTGCCGATCAGTGGTCCTAGCCAGAGGAGGCTTAGGAGCCAGGCGTCATTGATGATGGTCACGATACTGTTCAAGCCTTCCGTCTTGTCTCGTGATTGATCAACTTTATTCGGTGACCTGGATCAGCCGGGCGATGATCCCGATCGCGCTGAGGAGAACGGCGGCGGAGAGGATCATGAGGTAGAACCGTAGTTGGCCGTTCTGGATCTTGCGGAATCGATCGCCGAGCGTCATGGTGAGCTGACTCACACCGACCACAAATCCATCGATCAGGTTAACCTCTAGCCAGCGCTCCCAACGACTTAAGAGACGAACCACCCCAGCAACCCCAAGCACCAAACGATCCAGTACATGCTCATCGAGCCAACGGACAAATCGACTGAGCGCGACGATCGGTTGAATAAAGAGTGTGTTGTAAACCTCGTCGAAATACCACTTCCGGGTCAGGAAGTCATTCAGGCTCTTTCTGGGGGTCGAGGTGGGCCGCTCCGACGACTGATGACGTCGCGTTTTCGTACCGTAGAGCAAGAAGGCAAACCCGAAACCAACGATCAGGGCAAGAATCGAGAGTCCGATTACCCGACGAGCGATTGCGGCTCCGACGACGTCCTCTCCGAACTCAGTTGATTCAAACCACTGTTCCAACAACGGAGGTTCGCCAAATCCTGGAAGAAGTGTGACGGGTGTTCCGGCAAGGACAGTCGGAATCGACAGGAGGACCAAAGGCCCCCAGATCAAGAGTCCGCCCTCACGACGGATGAATCCTTGATCAGCTGAGGGGGTTTCGAGAGGAACACCGCGATCTGTTGGCACACCACGATCACCGAAGAGGTGGAACCACATTCGGAACATGTAAAAGGCAGTAAGCGATGCGCCAATCACCGCAGCAATCAAAAGCAACAGGTGTTGTGGTTCGGTTTGCACGAATCTCAAGATCGCGCTCAGAATCGCATCCTTCGAATAAAAGCCACTGAGGAGTGGAACTCCAGCGATCGCCAACGTCCCTAGGAGCATCGTGAAGGCCGTGATCGGCATTCGGTCTCGGAGTCGATTATGACCTCGGAGATCATACGAATGTGTCTGGAGATAAATACTCCCGGCTCCAAGGAATAGAAGCGCTTTGAAAGATGCATGTGTTAGAAGATGAAAGAGCCCTGCCGACCGACCCCCAACGCCAATCGCCAGCATCATGAAACCCAATTGGCTGACTGTCGAGTAGGCCAAGACCTTCTTGTAATCAACCTGGACCACCGCGATTGTACCACCGATAAGAAGAGTGATCGCGCCGATATACGCGATCATCACTTCAACATCAACGGTCAGGAAGAAACTAACTCTCGCTAAGAGATAAACTCCGGCCGTCACCATCGTGGCAGCGTGAATCAAGGCGGAGACTGGAGTTGGTCCCGCCATGGCATCGGGCAGCCAAACGTGAAACGGAAACTGAGCGCTCTTGCCGGCTGCCCCTCCCAGAAGCCCGATTCCGGCGACCACAAAAACCCATTGAGGGATTGCGAGCAAGTCGCCGTGAAGTGGGATCATTTGTCGTACTGAGGGGTCCTGCTCGACGAATCGATTCAAAGGATCCAGCAATCGTGACTGTTGGATCGAAGGCGTATTGGCGAGTGCTTCTTCAATCAAAGGTAAGTCGAGGGTGCCGAAGTAGGACCAAATGAGACCGATTGCGAGTATAAGGCCCAGATCACCGATACGATTGACCAGAAACGCCTTGTTCCCCGCTAGGACATTGGCAGGTCGTTCATACCAAAACCCGATCAACAGATAGGAAGAGAGCCCAACGAGTTCCCAGAAGACGAAGATCACGAGAAGATTCGACGCCAAGAGGAGTCCGAACATGGAGAAGCAAAAGAACGAGAGATAGGCAAAGTAACGCTGTCGACGCGGATCCTGCGCCATAAAGCCGAGTGAGAAACAATGGACGAGCGTACCGATCAGACCAACCATGACGAACAAGGCGATCGAGAGTCGATCTACCTTGATTCCAATCGAGATATTCCGATCATCGATACTGTTTGACGATCCATCGCTGAAGGTGAGCCAATGAAACGTGCCGATCCACTGCAACTCCGATGGGAGGCCTCGGTCAGTCTCGACCAAAGCCTCTCGCGGAGGCGATTCGGCGTTCCTCCCCTCAGCTCTCAGAAACAATCCGAGCCCCATGAGACTAAGAACGAGGCTCAGGGTGATGGTCAGCGTTGCAAAGAGACCGGGATGGCGCTTGAGCGGATCGAGACCGAAAAGTTGCACGACAAACGCAACCAGCGGCGCGAGCAACGCCATGACAAACAACCAAGCCTGCCAGTCGCGCATCAGATCCGATCCAATCAATCGCTTCTCTGTTAACTTGTTACGGGGTGAGGCATTAAGGGGAGTGATTTACGGCTCTGACGAAACGAGCAATTCGCGCAGAGATGGAATGATTCTGATCAGGTCGGACGAAGAAAACAAGACCGGCCCTAGAAGCACCACGCCATTCTTAGAACAGATAATCTTTACACATCACCAATCAATTGAAGCGTGAGCCTAAACCGACAACCGATTCCGATCCAACTCCCACGTAACTCGAGCGAGGGTGTCGGGGATCGGAATCGGGTTTCTAAGTGAATTACTTTAAGAGCTCAGGGGCAAGTGAAACAAGTGGGACGGACCAAAGTCGGCACTAATGAGCGGACTTGAACCGCGACTTGTCTTGGAACAACGCGAGCAACCGTCCGCTGAACGGTCACAGGGACTTGTTCTTCAACAGTGTAAGGAACTTGCCGTTCCGCGGTCTCAACAACATAGCGGACCTGACGGACTGGGACTCGCTCGACCATCTCCTGTGCTACGTATTTGCAAGTCCGAACTGGAACTCGTTCTACAACCTCCTTGGGAACGTAACGACAGGTCCGAACTTCGTAGGGCTCGACCACTTCAGACGTTACGTATCTCGTTGTTTGGACTGGAACTCGTTCCACAACTTCACGAGGGACATAGCGGGTCGTCTGTACTTAATACGGCTGTACTACCTCGCGTGACTCATAGCGACACCGGCGGACTGTGACTCGCAACACGACACGTACGGATAGC
>CAZEAN010000126.1:0-16721 GCA_964510225.1 uncultured Isosphaeraceae bacterium | reverse complement strand
TTGCTCTCTCAAGCTCCGCTTCTGCTCTCTCAAGCTCCGCTTCTGCTCTCTCAAGCTCCGCTTTTGCTCTCTCAAGCTCCGCTTTTGCTTTCTCAAGCTCCGCCTCTCTCAGTTGAAGCTCCGCTCTTACTTTCTCAAGCTCCTCTTCCAGTTCGTCTATTTTAAGGTCTGCCTTAACTCGATCAAGATCCGCTTTTGCTGTATTAAGCTCCGCCTCCACTTTTTCTACATCCCCTGAGGCTTCCTCCTTAAGCTCCTGCTTTTTCTCAAGCTCCTTTTTCAGGTTGGCTATTTTAAGGGCCTGCTTATCTCCATCAAGCTTCTCTTCTGCACTCTTAAGCTCCGCCTCGACTTTTTCTATAAGCTTCTTCTTTTTCTCAAGCTCCTCTTCCAGGTTGGCTATTTTAAGGTCCGCAAGCTCCACCTTTTTTTTCTCGAATTTCCTCTTTTCTTCATTTAAGTCAATTGCTCGAACAGGCCAAATCGTATTTACACCTACCGTGCTTATCCAAATACTCGGACGGTATCGGTAGTACTGAGGGGAGTCTTCACATTCAGTCTGATTACGAAAAAATGGAGGACCGTATAGTAGTAAGTCTTCCCATTCGGACTGGGACTGGCCATCACCTCCCCGAATTATCAATATGTTTTCACTTGTATGTTCTTCAGCATTATGAAGTATCAAGAACGCGTTGTAGCGACCTGCATCGAGGTCGTTGGAGAGTAGCTGACGTATCGAGTTAAAGTTCTTCTTATGACCCTCACCTTCTCTCGTGGGTTCAGGTCCAGACCTAGGGAAAGTCCAAAGCTGCATTCGCGAGTCGAGGGGATAGGTCGAGGCAACGAATGTCCCGTGAAAGTCGCGCGCCACCTTGGAATGAGTGAACATGCTATCGATATTCAACGTAAATATTTGCACATCTGGGCAGTATTCACGAATTCTCTGAGTCAGGAAAAGGGTATTCCGAACCTCCGTGGCCATAATGCCTACGTTACGTATTTTCTCCCTAGCGATCTGCTCTAGGATCTGAGTCAGGATATGGCTCTCGGCCACACTGGTCACTGCGGGGTCGTACGGCGGGAGATAGGCTGTATCAGAACCGCCCTCAACCATGGGGATATCGGGCTGGGTGGATACATCGAATGCATACTGTGGATCCCTGGAATACTCGGGAATCCTGCGTACATAGGAGATTCTTCTGGGAAACGGTATCGTGATGATGCTCTTAGCGGCGTCTGGGTTGCTGGCTTGTAGTTCCTGCAAGAAGTACTTAAACCTCAAACCATGCATAGAACCGCCTTCCACGAGCATGGCGGTGCTCTTCAGGCCCTTCAAGCCCTTTTCGCGCCTATCGTTCGGATCTGCGAGAAAGGCTAGCATTTCGCTCAGTAAAGCATCGTCTGAATAGACGGTGCTCTGGTAGATCACCTTTCCAGTTCCTCTTGAACATTTTTTCCGATCTGGGGGAGTGGCGGACTCCTCAAACCTGTCTTTTTTAATTCCAGTCGCTGAGCCCGAGCACACCCAGACATCCCGATCTGGAGAATCTGCAATCCAGTTCGAGATTGTCTGTGCGAGCGATTTGGCACTTCCCGAGTACGTTGGTCCCAGGATCCTGATTGATTGATGTTCGTACATGCAATATTTACACACAAGAGTATCATTTATTGCGTCATCGATTTTGAGACTCATCCTCATGGCTTCCTGCTGGATACCCCAGGTCGGAGACTCACCGACAACCAGAAGCAAGATCAACTCCTCGCGAGTTTTTTCTATCGACTCGTCTGGAGGGATCATCTTTACCCGACGGAATAGCACACACGCAGGTTGGCCTCGGTGCTTTGCCCCTACTAGTTGACCTCCCGGGAGTGAGGCGCCACTGTTCATCGACCAGGGATTTGAAAAACGGTCGATCACATATCCCTCAGACTCGATCGCTCGCTGGATCGACTCCAGTCCCATATCAAACTCGAACTCCGACCCAGACTCCAGCGGATCCGGTAGAGTAACGATCCTCACTGCGATGGGTTTTCGATCGAGGAGTGGACTTGACAACGACTCTTTGAGGAGATCATTGAGGTCTGATTTACTGCATTCTTCCTCTGATTTACTGTATTTTTCCCTGGAGATCCCCGCGAATTGCCACAGCGGTGTGAGTGCTTCGATCATGATGTCTTCATCACTGATCGACACCTTGGGATCATTAGGCTGTTGCACTTGTCTTTGATCGCTTGCGCTCTTCTGTGGTTGGTCGGGCTCCTTTGAAGGAGTTAATTTGCCGAACAATAGCACGAGCGCGATCAACGCCAGAATAGGACTATTCGAAGCTAGTGAACTACCGAAAAGAGCACCTAGTGCTCCACTACCTCTTGAGGTCTCCGACATGGTTCACCGCACCCCTGAAGAGGCACGCCTCATTTAGCCGAGATAGTTCGATCTTCAATCAACAGGTTCCCGTCGTTTATCTCACTTACTAAAAGACGACCGTTTGACGACATACGCCTCGAAAAACTGATCGATCATTTCACAGACTTAGTTTAACGTGACGGAATTCCGGTTTCCATAAGCTACCACCACCTGTCCTAAAATGACCAGACTTCGTGTTCGAAGATGTATGAGTGGACAATCCTTACATAATGATTATATCTTTGATATATGTAGTACAAACAGCACAAAGGGAGTAGGATCACTTAGTCATCACAAAGTGAATTTTTTTAAATTTATATCTAATTATAACATTAACTTAAATTTCTTAGATTTGATAAACTTTAATTCAATTAGTATTATTGCAGACTCATAATATATAAATAAAATCTATATTTTATGCATTAATCAAAAACCCTAAACAAGTGGGGGTTTGTGCTTCAGAAGTCGAGGTTGCCCCAACCCGCTTGATCGGTTTGAACATTGGCTAGTACTAGTTTGTGGTGCGAAATGGGTTTGGTTTGTGGCTGTGGTGTCGAGGGTCGGGGACAGGAAAGAGGGAGGGGCGGACCGATTTGCGAGCAAATCCTCCCAGTCTATCCAGACTACCCGGATTCGAGGCTGCGGGTGAGCTTCTTCAGGTTGTGGGCCAGGATGCCCCAACCGACCCAGCGGCCGAAGCCGGCTTCGCCACGGTAGCGGCAACGGATCAGCCCATGGTCCCGTTTCAAGACGTGGATCCGACCTTCGATTCCCGAGCGAAAGCGGTACGCTTGGCGAAAGCGGGGGCTCCGTTCCAACGCGCGACGATCTTCAGAAGCCTTCCCCACGTGCGGCAGGGCCACATGGCGGACACCCGCCTCGGTCGCCACGCGTTCGTTCTCGGAGCTGGACAGCCCACGGTCGGCGGCCAGCAGGTGGGGTGGACGGCCGAACTGATCGATGTGGTGCTGCAAGCTGTCGGTGACCTCGAACCGTTTCTCCCTGCATTTGCTGCGTTATTGTCGTCTTGCCACCACTGACCAGGCGGTCAACGCACGTCCGTACCACGAACTGAGTACCCAGCGTCTGGGCTTCACAGGAGAGTTCGAAGATAGCGCTCTCACGATCGCCGATATGCACGTGTCTTGACGGATCGCCCAACGCCTCAGTGGCCTGGTTCATGTTCTGCAACCAGCGAACGCTCTCCTTCTGGTCGATCGGGATCCGGGTGCTGTTGATTTTTCCCTTCAGCCCGTTAGTTCCTTTGAACTTCTTACGTGTCCAGAACTTGACCGCGGCTAGCCCCAGTGGAACGCCTTTGGTAGTCAAAACAAGGCTGGAGTGCATCAGCAGACCACAGAGGGTGACCGTGGCGTGCTGTGTCTTCAACAGCGAGAGTTGGCCAATCGCGTCGGGATTAGATCGCGTGAAGCTGTACTCGGTGGTGTCAGGCAGGATGAGGAGGGTCCCGGTGGTGCCCTCGGTACGTGCCTTGGTCACCGCGAAGTGTCCGGCAAGGATGATCGCTTCGTCGACGCGCGGATTGCTGAAGAATCGGTAAGCGGCCTTGGTGGCGGCCCTGTCTTGGCAGGCCAAGGGTGTGGTGGCACCGATGCGTTCGCCGAGATCGCGGAGGACCTTGCTCAACCTGCTCTTCAATCGTTGGTCGGGGAACTGGGCTGCTTCAAGTTCGCCATCGACCCAATCATCCATCTCTCTGACCTCAAACGACTTAAGTGCCTCCAACTTCGACCAAACTATGAGACAGCAAGAGTCCCAACATCTAGAGAAAGATACTCCAGACTTGTAGGCAATTGAAAGTTTCGCTTGACGGTTACTCCCGAAACACGATCTCCAACGTGTACCGGTCGGAAACGATCTCCAAGCTTGACGACACACTCGCAACGGCGTCCCTACAGAAATAGGCACGCCAGTTCCCGTCCCTCCCCGAGACCAACACCACTCGGAGGACACCACCTGCCGGACGCCAGGTCGCCAAGAACGTCTTGTACCGCTTCACCTGAGACTCACCATAGAGTGTAAACGTCCCCGTCGATCACCCTCGACGCCGTCCCGCTCGCTTAGCCAGATGGATTTTGCCCTCACCGTAGATCTGGGGACGACCGCGCTGGCCCGGTCGTCATGGTGCCGGGAGCGGACGCAAGGCGGCATCCTTGCGCAGCCGACTAACCACCGTCAGCCCCAATCCCATCACTGGCTTCAGAAAGGGAGCCTTGGCGTAATGCATTGTATCATTGACACATCGAACAAACTCACACAAACTCGTTAGTGAACAGAAACGTTGAGCCTCTGCACTGCTGATCGAAACCATCAACTCCATCTAGCATTACATGCGTTGATGCATCATAATACTCGTAGTTTAATTATTGACACTGCTCAACCGGAACTAGCCATTGAGCCGATAGCAAACGCATAACCGGTTTCATTGGAGCACCAGGTCTGACCAGGTGTTTGGTAATTGTCCATAACGGAGTCCGGCTTGATGAGTAAAACTAGGAAGATTGGCAGGGGCTCCGGGCTGCTGTTTCTCGCGTTGTTGGTCGCGATTCCTGCCTACTCACAATCTGTAAGAAACGGGCCAGCGGCCGAATCGGAAATACCGCTTCCGCTCCTTCCGCCCAGACCTTCTACCTCTAGTTCCAGTTCAGGGGTTCCCCCAGACCTCCTGGGATCTGAGGCTGCCCTCCTTCCTTCATCGAAGCCAATCATCGAACTGGATCCTGCTCCGCTAGCGCCGACAGATCAGGGATTTCCAATCAATCTCGGCACGGCACTGCGACTCTCGGATGCACGACCGCTCGTTGTTGCTTCTGCTCAGGCGAGCGTTTGGGTCGCCGAAGCCCAACTAACTCGTGCCAAGGTTCTCTGGGTACCGCACCTCAACCTTGGTTTTGACTACATCCGACACGACGGCGGTGGACCCGACTTCAACCGAGGGATCATGACCGCACCTAGTGTTAACTTCTTCTACGGTGGTGGTGCTTTTGTCCAGAACGTGAATTACTCGGATGTCTTCTTCGAACCACTCGCGGCACGGCAGGTCCTCAATGCTCGTCATTGGGATGTACAGACGGCGAAAAACGATGTGCTCCTGGATGTCGCCAATACGTATTTCAAGGTGCACCGTGAACGCGGAAGCTACGCCGGTGCCTTGTACTGCGTCAGAAGAGGCCGGGATTTGGTCGATCGAATTGACCGACTGAGCACCGACCTTGTGCCCAAAGTGGAAAGTGCCCGGGTTCGAAACATCGTTGCCGACCTTGAGCAAGAGGCAGTGTCAGCTCGGCAGAATTGGCGTGTGGACAGCGCTCGACTAACGCAAATCCTGCGACTCGATCCTCGGGCAGTACTGGTTCCCCTTGAGCCCGATCACCTTCAAGTCACAATTATCGATCCAGCTCGAAGTCTCGATGAGTTGATGCCTGTTGCGATCTCAAACCGTCCTGAACTCGCAGCCCAAAAGGCACTAGTGAAGGCTGCGGAAGCACGGATCCGGCGTGAGAAGAATCGACCTATCCTTCCCACACTTCGACTCAACGGATTCCAGACTCCATATGAACAGATTCAGGCAGGGATTTTTGGTTTAGGCCCGAACAACAGTCTAGACCAGTGGACTGGACGTTTCGACTTCAGTGTGCAACCGCTCTGGCAACTTGAGTCCTTGGGTATTGGAAACCTGGCTCTTATCAAGGAACAACGGGGAGAACAGTCAAAAGCAATCATTGAACTGTTCGAGCAGCAGGATCGAGTTGTAGCCGACGTCACCAGAGCTCTGGCAAAGCTTCAGTCGGCTGCAGTCCGCGTCCAGCAAGCTGATCGCGCGTTAAGGACCGCGATCGTTACCTTCGAAGGGAACTTTGAAGGACTCCAACAAACCTCTCGATTTGGAGACGTCCTCCAACTTGTTAATCGTCCCCAAGAGGTTGTCTTTGCACTTCAGCTACAGAAAGAGGCGTTCGACGAGTACTTCTCGACTGTCGCCGAATATAACAGCGCTCAGTTCGAGTTGTTCCACGCTCTGGGCTACCCAGCACGTGAGCTAGCACTGCTCAGGCCTCCTGGCGAGACCGTCCCTGTTGATACGACACGTCCAGGCTACCTTCCTCCCGTTGGAAACGGTCCTCCTCCAGCCTCTCGTTGAGAATCGAATCCGTCCCTTCGATGGTGAAGTATGAATCGAATTGAATTCGCCCGGAAAGGAGGGGCGCTCATGAGTACTCACGTTCCAACAAGTCTCAGGGACCTTACGGCCAAGATCCTATTGTGGTGCCTTGTACCAGGACTGATCTTGTTGAGCCAGAGTGCCAGTTACGCCGGTGACGACCCCAGTACTCATGTTCAGAAAAGTGCTCAAATGACAGTGCCAGCCACTGGTACCTTAGGCTATGGCCCACCAGGCTTATTCCCTGGTTATCAAGGATTCGGGAAACGATTCCACCCGGGGTATGGCTACGGAGGTGATGCACTCGGTCCTGGAGCTTTTGGAGGATATCCATTCTACGGAGGCCCAGGCTATCCTCAGCATAATCCTGTCCTGAGAAGGTTTAGCAAATCCATCGTCCCGTTCCCATATTTTAATGGCAACGGCCTTCGAACCGTTTACAGTCCCAGCGGCAGACTTGTTCCGAATCCACCAGTAGCTCAAATTGAGGCTACCTTAGGATATTCGGGCGGTTATGGAGGGTATTCAGGCGCAATCGGATACCCCGAGCGTAAGTTTGCCCCCTTCACTACCCCAAACGATGAATCCTCACCAGAGGACGATTCCGATACTGAGCCAGCCGGAAACGAGCGGGACCTGGACTCCGGAGTGAACTCGCTCCCCTCTCCACACCAAAGTTTAGCAGCAACAGCCAATCGATCGATCCAAAGCCGAGGGAATGTTGATTTAGGAGTTGAGAGGACTGAACTCCCTCGGCAACGCCAGACATCGCAGGAGAAAGTTCTAAATCATCGACGTAGTACATTGAGCGATCGGATTCCATTCATCAGACGTTTGAGCAAACCAATTCCCCGTTAAACGGATCGTTACTGTTTGATCAAGGATGAGAAGTTCTAAATCAGAGATTGGGGAGTCGATCGGATGAAGTCGAAGCGATCCCGAACGACGTTTAAGCTCCAACCGGAGCTTACAAAGTTGGAAGAAAAGCAGTTGATGAGCATAGTCGGTTCGTCAACTCAATTTCAGAGTGATCGGATCGCTTCACTGATTGCAGCAACTCAGCTGGAACAACAATCCAGCCGTGCTGAACGACTAGCTACATGGCAGTCGATGATCACGCAACAGCGTCAGGAACGGCTCGCGGAACTCCGCTCCAGGTTCCAAACTCCCCCGCCTTTTACCGTTCCACCAGATGTCGGCTTGGTCACTAATCCTGGGGAACGAGTGGCTACGGGAATCGATCTTGAACGGATCACCAACCCAACGGACGTCAACAGTCTTCCCGTGGTTCCGTTCAAACAGGTCCTTGTGCAAGGGCGGACTCCAAGGCCTGGGCAGACCCTCAACGTTATCTTCGTCACCCTCCGAAATAGCACTAACGAGACGTTCGATGCAGACGATGGTTTTGCTGTACGGTTAACCAATCAAACTCCCGACCACGCTGTTCCTCTCCTCGTTGGTTCTGAACAATGGAAGCCGGGGGATGTCATGGTGTTGTATTTCTTTACGCAAGAGTATTACCCGTTGAGTAAACCTCAATCAGCCGGCTTCACGTTCAACTTTATCGACCGTGATAAAGTGGCGATCCCAGGACCGTCTGGTCTCTTTCAGCGCCTTACCTTTAATCCAGATACCTTCTTTGACGTTCTGAATTCGATCGCCTTATTTGGTCCAGGTGCGGTTGGTCGCGGACTTGGACTTCCAGATACAGCGATCTGGGAGATCAAACCCTCTGGGTTCGGCATCCGACGATTGGGGTCGGATAGTTAGGCGAGTCGCGCAGTAATGGGAACACTGTCCAAGCAGTCGGATATTCAAGAAGTCTGGAGAGTTCAATTCAATGATCTTTAGCTGAGATCACTCTTCATGCTTCGATATCAACGTTCCGATCTGTTGATCGGGCATCTTTTAATCGCTGAGGGGTGAGATCGATGACCGGAACGGGCCGGAGTGGATTCATCACACTTTTGGCGATCCTATTACTGGTCGCGGCAACTGGCCAAGTCTGGGGACAAGGGCCGGTGCCACCCAGTCCCAATGCTACCCTAGAAGGTAGTCCAGAAGCCCTTACTTCCTCGATTCCTCCACCAGTAATTCCGGATCGTCTTCTCGATGGTGATATCAATGAACTGATTCGTTCGGATCAACCTATCATCGTCTTGGACCAGGCGCCGCTCGGTCCGGAGGACCGAGAGTTTCCGATTAACTTGGCGACCGCGCTTCGGCTTTCGGATGCACGACCATTGATTGTCGCCGCGTCTCAGGCAAGTGTCTGGGTCGCCGAGGCCCAATTGACAAAGGCCAAAGTGCTTTGGGTACCAACCCTCCTCTTGGGTGTCGACTACATCCGTCACGATGGGGGCGGCCCTGACTTCAACCGAGGTACCCTGACCGCCCCAAGTGCAAATTTCTTTTATGCCGGTGGTAGCTTCATCCAATTCGTGAACCTCACCGACGTCTACTATGAACCACTCGTCGCAAGACAGGTGCTCAGCTCCAAGCATTGGGATCTGCAATCGTCCAAGAATGATGCCCTTCTCTTGGTTGCCGATCGCTACTTCGACGTCCACCAACACCGAGGGAATTACGCCGGCGCTTTGTATTGTGTGGAACGGGGACGGGAGTTGGTCGACCGTATCGAACGGCTATCTCGGGATTTGGTCCCAAGAATCGAGGCGGAACGGATCAAAAATCTCCTTGCTGATCTTGAACAGGACGCAGTTCTAGCACGCCAAGCCTGGCGCGTTAGTAGTGCAGACCTCACCCAAATACTGCGATTGGACCCAAGAGCAGTAGTAACTCCCTTGGAACCGGACCATCTTCAAGTGACCTTGATCGACCCAGCGTTGCCTCTCGATGCGTTGATGCCGATCGCATTGAGCAACCGACCTGAACTCGCATCACATCAAGCCTTGATTCGAGCAGCAGCAACTCGGGTGAGTCGTGAGCGGAAACGCCCGTTTCTGCCCATCGTAATGCTCAATGGTTTCCAGAGTGCAGGGATGATTATCCAGGCTGGTATTTTTGGTCTGGGTCAGAACAACAGTCTAGACGAATACACCGGTCGATCTGACATCAGTATTCAGCTTATCTGGCAGCTCGAAGGATTAGGGTTCGGGAACCAGGCACGGATCAAGAAGCGTCGAGGTCAAGAATCTGAGGCCGTGATCGATTTCTTCAAGATACAGGACTCGATTGCAGCCGAGGTGACTGAAGCTCAAGCGCAAGTACAATCAGCCTTTGCACGGACTTTAGAGGCTAATCGAGCTCTTAGGGCAGCTCTCATTACGTATGAAGGCAACGTGGAAGGGATTGAGCAGACTTCCCGGTTCGACGATGTTCTCGTCCTCGTCAACCGACCAGAGGAAGCAGTCTACGCACTTGAACTCTTGTTCGAAGCCTTTGAAGCATACTTCACGAGCGTTGCCGACTACAATCGTGCCCAGTTCGCTCTCTTCCACGCGTTAGGTTACCCTGCACACCAGCTTTCTGTCTTAAACCCACCCGGAGAACTCATCCCAGTGGACACAACCCGACCCTCTTATTTGCCTGGTGTAGGTAACGGCCCGCCCCCTGCAACACGTTGATGTTCAAAAGGCTCAATTGAATTGCTCCTCCCCCGCGAAAACCAGACCGGGGGAGTCAGAAAGGCTCAATCAATCAACGAGTCTTCGAGGTTTCGCCAGTACGCGTCACTTGTTCTTTCTGAGGATTGTCTTTCGTGACCTCCACAGGTGAGCCTTCAGAGAGGATCGTAAGATCTCCGAGAATGACCTGCTCAGACCCATCTACAAACTCCCAATCATCTTGATCAACTTGGGCGCTCGAGGCTGTTTGAAGTTGAGTGATTTCCACCCATTTCCGATCTGACACTCCTGTACGAACCTGTGCACGTGCTGCCTTGCCGTCTTTATAGATCCAGCAGTATGAGTTGCCACCGTTGTAAACGAGAGCTTCCAATGGCACCGCGAGCACATTCGGTCGCTCGATCTCGACAGTCGCATACCCATACATCCCAGGGAGAAGTTGGCCACCTGGGTTGGGCAAGTCGATTTCAACCCGGAGAGTACGGCTCGTCACGTTCAACGCCCAAGACGATCGAGTTACCGTACCTTCGATTGGCTCGTCACTATACGCTTTGACCAAAACGGAGGCCTTATCCCCATTATTAATGTAGATTGCATCACGTTCGGGGATGTCGACAAAGATTCGGACAATGTCGGTACGGTCCACGACATAAATGGGAGCGGCGGCACCACTCGGAGAGAGTTTCGGTGCATTCTTGTCCGCAGTTGGATCACCAGTCGAGGGCAGAACGAAGTCGAATGTATTCGCATTTCGTGCCACGATGATACCGTCGAATGGTGCATAGAGTGTCAGGTAGCCAACCCAAGCCTCAGCCTTCTTCTCCTCACTCTGTGCAACGGAAAGCGCCGCCTGCTTTACCGTGACATCAACTTTCGCCTTGGCAAGTGTTGCTTGTTTCGAGAGGAGTTCAGCACGGGCATTTTCTACAGTCGCTTGTGCTGCATTTCGAGCAGCAATACTCGACTTGAGCTGGTTGGTTGACTCAAGAAGGATCTGCGGCGCGACAACGTTTCGATCTACTTCCTTCTCAAGGCGGTCGACTTCCGATTGCCAACGATCTACTTCCGCTTGAAACTTGCCAACGATCGCGATGGTCTCGTCGAGATGAGCCTTGGCGGCCTCGACGTCTGCGTTAGCAACATCAACCGCCTTTTGGGCTAGTTGGATTTCCTCTGCTGCCAAGTCCACCATCGCCTTCTTCGTATTTAATTCCTCCACCAACTCTGGCACAAACAGAGTTGCTAACACGTCGTCCTTTTTCACTTCGTCACCGATGTCGACAATCCACTTCTGGATATAAGCAGTCATTTTCGGGTAGATCGACGTTCTCTCGTAGGCTTCGATGAAGCTCGGTTGCCCAACCTCACGAACGATATCGCGCTTGACCGGCTGGACCAATCGAACCTTCGGAGGAGTGGTCACACTTGTGTAGTTTGACTCAGTTTCACCTTCACACCCGGCAAGCACTACCGGTGCAAGGAGTGAACCGACTAACAGGAGGCGAGCACCAATCGCCCTCTGCATCGATGGGATTGCCTTGAATGACATATTTCAGCTCCGGTAGCTTTGTGGGATTTGTGAATTGGCCGACCTAGTCGATGTATCGCTGAGTCGATGAATCGCAGATCACCGATGGTTATTCGAATTCTGGTTCGTTGCCAAGATGTTAGTGCTCGGAAGTTGTCTCAGCCGTTTTCTGATGGTCGATCGGAGAGTTACTTCCTCCTGGGCCGTTCGTCGTTGTTCCCATCGTTTCAGAAGGGCTGGCTTCCTCCTCGTGATGATGCATCTCCGACTCAAGGATCGGATCGAAGTGACTGCTCTCCGGATCCCCAGGGAAGATCGATGGAGAGGTTGCGCTTCGCTTGCCTAACATCAGGGCAAAGATCGATGGAACGACGAAGAGTGTCGCGAACGTTGACATGACTAATCCACCGATGACGGCTCGACCAAGAGGAGCTTGCATCTGGCTACCACGTTCTAACGCCAAGGCCATCGGTACCATACCTACGGTCATGGCACATGCTGTCATTAAGATTGGTCGGAGCCTTTCTCCAGCACCCTTGACCGCAGACTCAGTCGCTGGCATTCCGGATTTCCAGTGCTCGTTCATAAAGGTCACGAGCATCACTGAGTTCGACACCGAGACACCGAGACACATAATCGAACCCATAAAGGATTCGATGTTTAGAGATGTGTTGGTCAAGAACAGTATCGTTGCAATCCCAGCAAGCACTCCGGGTACAGCACCCACCGAAACGAGTGATAGTCGGGGCGATTGGAAGTAGGCGGTCAGCAACAACAAGATGACGAAGACCGCCACCCCAAGCCCGATCCCGAGTGCCTGGAACATCTCTTGCATTGGTGGCAACTGCCCCAGTGGCATGACTCGGACGCCCCGAGGTGGCTCTCCTGCGCGATCGATTGCCGCAGCGACCTGACGGGATGCACGCCCCATGTCCTCACCTTCCACGTTCGCCGTCAGCGTGAGGTAGCGTTGAGACATTGAGCGGTCATATTGACCGGG
The DNA here is from genome assembly GCA_964510225.1 of uncultured Isosphaeraceae bacterium. Lineage (GTDB taxonomy): Bacteria > Planctomycetota > Planctomycetia > Isosphaerales > Isosphaeraceae > CAZEAN01. Next base: position 4,016 of record CAZEAN010000126.1, on the reverse strand, counting down.
ACGTTGGCTGGCGCGAACGGTTGCCACATCTCGGATCATCAGGTTAACGAGCGGATTGACAGACTCGATCGGTAATTCCCCGACTTGCTCTGGAGTCACGATCTGCATAGGGGGAACGAGAACTTCCACCAAGTAGTCGAAGCCGGTTGTCTTGTCGATCCAAAAGTTGGGTGAGGTGAATCGTGTTGACGACGTTGCCATTACGATCGAATTGCCGATTTCCTCAATCTCAACACCACTGATCCCTGCCATCTCGCGATCGATGTCGACCTCGATAGTTGGATAATCCAAGGTCTGCTCGAACTCAACATCACGCAAGAAAGGAATCTTACGCATCTCACCAGCAATATTCTCAGCATGCTGCCGGACCATGTTCAAATCGGTGCCGATGACTCGAACCGCAATCGGAGTGGACGAACCGAAGCTCATCACCCTCGTCACGATATCGCCTGGCTCGAATCCAAAAGTGCACTTCTGGGCCTCTCTCTCGGCTATGTCAGCGGAAAGCCCACCTTGTTCAAGGCGTTGAGCCATCCAGGGAATCACACGCTCTGGCAGAACTTGACGAAGGCGCTCACGAAAATCGTCCAGCTTGATGCCGCTTGATTCCGAGAGGGCTACACGGAGTTGACCATCGTCGGGCCCTCGCATGAACAAGAGCATGTTGTCGATGCCGAAGTTTGGTGCTACCTGGCCAACAAACCCCATCGTGATCTCAATATTCTCAACTTCGGCCTCCTTCTCGATTTCCTCAAGGCACTTAACCGCCATTTCGCGGGTCAATTCATAGTTGGAGCCTGGGGGTGGCCGAAACCGGAGCACAAATTCACCAGAATCGATCTGCGGGAAGAGTTCTGTGCCGACTTGCAGACCCAGCGAGGCAAGGATCAACACACAGGCGACAATATAAGCGGGAACAACCACCCAACGGAGTTTGACCAGACCACCCACGACCCTCGAGTAAACCCCAACAATTCGATCGAACAGCCCCTTCTTCTCCTCCTGACCTTCCTGATGATGATGGGGCTTCAACAGTACAACGCTCATGATCGGCACAAACATGCTTGAGAGCAGGTATGAGGAGATCATCGCAAATCCAACTCCGAGCGTCAGCGGCATAAAGAGTGAGCGTAAGGGGTCACCCATGATAAAGGCTGGAATAAACACAGAGAGAATGCAAAGAAGCGCCAAGAGTCTTGGAACCGCAGTTGCATTGCTCGCACGGAGAACCGCAGTTGCGATGTTTGGCGTCTCCTTCATCTGCACGTGGACGTTTTCAATCGTCACCGTTGCCTCGTCCACCAGAATTCCAATCGCTAACGCCATCCCACCAAGCGACATGATGTTGATGGTGTTCCCGGTCAACCAAAGCCCGAAGAGCGATCCTAGTAGAGCAAGCGGGATGTTCGAAACCACCACAATGACGCTACGGGGGTCGCCCAGGAAGATCAGAATCATCAAGCCGGTCAGAGTCGCACCAATCAATCCTTCGGTTGCCACACTCTCAACTGCCGCGAGTACTGTTGGAGACTCGTCAAACTCGAAGTTCACCGTGACATCTTCGGGAACCACTTCGCGGAACAACTCCATCGACTTCCGAATATCAGCGACCACATTAAGTGTCGACGCCGTATCCTTCTTAATAATAGGCAGATATACGGATTTATTACCGTTTACCAATGCATAGCCATAGGTAATGTCGGTATCATCTTCAAAGGTCGCTACATCGCGGAGAAATACGTAATCTTCCAGGCGTAACGGGATGCTCCCCAAATCTTGGATATCATCAACCGTTGCGTTGTTAGCAACCACCGGCATGGAATCATTGACGTAAACGTTGCCCGCCGGGACAACCGTGTTGCCTTTGGCAACAGCCTCCAACACTTCTTTAGGAGTTAGGTTGTAGGCCCGGAGTTTCTCCGGATCGACATTCACTAGAATCGAGCGCATGTTTGGTCCGAACGGCGAAATTGCGACCGTCCCGGGAACATACTTTTGAACTAGTGGCCGAATGATATTCTGCGCCAAGTCACCCATCCGACCGAGTGAGGTCTCAGTACTTTCGAGGACAAGATAACCGACGGGAACACTACCGGCGTCCATCCGCATGATCATCGGTGGCAGCGTTCCCTCAGGCATCCACGACATCGCGCGGTCCGACATCGCGACCACCTGTGCCATCGCCTGGCCCATGTCCGTCCCTGGGTAAAACGATAGTTCGCAAAGAGAAACCTGCTGGATGTTTCGCGTGTCAATGTCTTCGATGCCATCGACGTATTGGAAATAGAGTTCAAGCTGATTGACAATGAACCCTTCGATCTGATCGGGGCTCATACCGACATAATCGAGATACACATAAATCTTCGGCGTGTTCAGCGATGGAAAAATGTCGACACGCATTCTTGTGTACGCAAGAACACCGCCAGCGATCAACGCAATGACCAACATCATTGTCGTGACCGGGCGTCGCATCGCAATTACTGTCGGATTCATCGGTTCGATCCCAGGCGAATGAAGGCGGCGGACATGTCGGAAATAGTTGTGAGCAAGGCACTTGAGTGCGGCGCGACTTCTTGCTGCAGACTAACCACAGCAAAGGGGCGATTACAGAGCACGCGGCTGTGATGATTTTTAGACATAGTCCGCGTTCTCATCTCATGTTTCCGGACTCTTGGAATGTTACATTATTGTAAGTGGAGAGCCTGACTAAACAAAGTACTCTTTGGCACGATTGTACTGTCAAGTTGCCCACATCTTCATGCCAAGGTCCTTTCATTCTTGGATTGGTGCCGAGAGAATCTGGATGGTTTTTAATGGGAGGAAAATGGCGGTGGGGTTAGCCGAAGATAGCACTGCAGACGCTTCATAACGCCACCGGTTGTTGGCCTCTTCATGCGACCTCATCAAGTATTTCTTCTCTGAAAAACAATCCGGGAAGAATAACATGGGGGAAATCGTCCCGGTAAACTTAGTAATCAAGGGTACGTTCTACTGAGCCCTCGCGTGACGTGCCGCCGTAAGACTGCCTCTTTAAGGGGTTCCGTACTATGGGGGCACTTGGTTTGACAAGCTCTCGGTTTACTCCGTCGCATCTGTCAATCCATCGAGATTCACCCATTATCCCTCGATGAGTCAATCGCCGGTTCCTGGGCCAGTTCACTCGTCGAATCCGCGTTAGTTTAATCCATAGATTGTGTTTGATCGACTCCTGTTATGAACCAAGGGCAAGTGGCAGGAAGCACGAGTGTCGTGAGTGCTGTTGATGTGATGAGGCCACCAATGACGACCGTTTCCAGGGGTCTCTGGATTTCTGCGCCTGGAGAGGTAGCAATTGCCATCGGTAAGAAGCCAATCGCATCCGTGAGGGCCGTCATCAGGATTGGCCTCAATCTCATGACCGAGGCTTGCCGTGACGTGTCAAGAAGTGACTTGCCCTCAAGCCGTAAATGCTCCGCAACATTGACCCAAAACTAACCCTTTGAGCACTGCCACACCAAACAGAGCGATGAAGCCAACTCCTGCCGAGATCGGGAAAAGGAGTCATCGGATTGCAAGAACCATTACTCCCGCTGTCGCCGCAACCGGTAGGCCAATCAGACACGAGAAAAAATAGATAAGAGCCTTCGAAGCATCAAGGATTGAAGGTATAATAAATTCCCGATCGTCCGCCCAGATCCTATAACCGAGGCCAGGTAACGACAAGACCTCGCCACGGACCCCTGACCATAATCTACAGCCCGGAAATCGAGCACGCGATGTGGATCTTCCACGAATCCCTCTCGCAAAAGGATCGTCGACCCTATGCCACCATCGAGACCGCAAAGCTCGGCTACGGCGGCACCGAGTATATCTCCACACTGCTCGGCTGCAATCCCAAGACGATCCGCAGAGGGAGGCAGGACCTGGTCCAACTCCCCAACGGACTCGACGGCAGGGTCCGCAAAAAGGGGCGGGCCGAAACGGTGCGTAGAGCCCCTACCCCAATGCGAGGAGAGCTTCTTGTGAATCCTCCAGGA
>CAZEAN010000125.1:0-16743 GCA_964510225.1 uncultured Isosphaeraceae bacterium | reverse complement strand
AGGGTTAGATTTAACCGTATTCTCTGATCTCTCTTGTGTCTCCTAGACGCTGTGGTTATCGGGCATTTTTATTCGGCGGGACCGTGGTTTGGATCCTGGTCCTCGGTTGGTTGCTCTTCGGTGGTCCTTCCCGACGCCGATCTAGCCAGGGAGCGGCCGCCGACCGACCATTGACCCTCGCCGAGCGGCTCCGACCGATGGTGGAAGCAGCGATCGAGAATAATTTAGATCCAGCAGGCTTGGCAGAACTTGAGCGCTTAATCCTTGGATATTGGCGTCGGAAGCTCGGGCTCGAATCGCTTCCACCAGCAGAGGCTGCGGCGATTCTGAGAACGCACGAAGATGCGGGGCCTGTTGTCCGTCAGCTTGAAGATTGGCTGCACAAACCACCCGGTACGGCCGGCCAGGCGATCAATGTAACCGAACTACTCATGCCTTATCGAGATATCCCAGCCGACGCCTTGGATACCGAGACTACTCTTGTTCCATCCCATGCAGGGAAGCGAGTCTAACACTGTGTTTGGCCTCAACCTCACCTTTGCTTATCCTGCGGTCCTGATTCTTCTCGTCGTTCCACTGGTCCTCCTCCGTTGGGTCTGGCGGAGGCCAGGACGTCGGGTGATCTTACCGCTCGACCATGGTCGCCAACGTTCGGGTAGTGGTTGGGCGTTCTTGATCAATCTAGCAGAGTCAATGCCGGCCTTGACGCTTGCGATCGCGATCCTGATCCTCGCGGGACCACAGCAACTCGGTGAACCAAAGAGTAAGAGGGTACTAACCAACATCCAGTTTGCCGTCGACATTTCGGCAAGTATGACGGCGTCGATGGGAGATGGGACGCGTTACGATGCCTCCATGGCCGCGATTGATGAGTTTCTCGAGATCCGTGAGGGGGATGCTTTCGGACTGACGTTTTTTGGCAACAGCTTCCTGCACTGGGTCCCCTTGACCAATGATGCGTCGGCGATTCGATGTGCTACACCGTTCATGAGGCCAGAAGTCGCCCCACCCTGGTTTGGTGGAACGGAGATTGGCAAGGCGGTCATGGCGTGCAAGAGAGTCCTCGAAGACCGCGAGGAAGGAGATAGGATGATCATCCTGGTTTCGGATGGCTACAGTTCCGACCTTGGCAACGGAAATGATCTCCAACTCGCACAAGATCTCACTGACAGTGAGATCTCGATCTATGCGATTCATATTGGTGGCACGAGCCCGCCCGATTCAATCGTCAACCTCACCAGGCTGACCGGTGGTGAGGTCTTCGAACCAGGGGACGAGGAAGGTATGAAGGCGGTCTTCCGTCGGATCGATGCCATGAAACCAGCGAGGCTTGAGAAAACGGCTGCCGAGACCGCAGATCACTTCGTACCTTTCTGTATTGCTGGGCTTTCAATCCTTGGTGTTGCCGGCTTTGCCTCCTACGGACTGAGGTACACCCCATGGTAATGATCGCAGAAATAGTGGCAGCTGGAGTCGCCTTACTCGTCGCTGGTGGCGAACTCCTCCATGCTCGACGTTCAAGACACTTAGCACGGCTTGCGTTTGGACCTGCCGGACGACCTGGGCCGATCGGACAATTCAGTGGGATCATTCGGATTGCCTCGGCGGCCTTACTCGCCTGGGGGCTTACGACCCTCCTCATCCAACCACCTAAGATCCGTCGTGCCGAACAGGTACCCAACGACGAACGGCGACACCTCGTGGTCGTTCTTGATGTTTCTCCATCGATGCGGCTTGAAGACGCCGGTGTTGAGGGGGACCAGCCACGGATGCGTCGCGCTGCTGAAGTCCTCGGCTCCGTCTTCAAACGGGCCCAGATGGATCAATATCTCGTTTCAGTGATTGCCTGTTACACAAGCGCGATTCCGGTAGTCGAGGAAACCAAGGACCTCGACGTCGTCCGGAATATCTTGAGTGATCTTCCGATGCACCATGCCTTCAGCCCCGGCAAGACCGATCTCTTCCAGGGCTTGGAAGAAGCGGCCCGGCTAGCCCAGCCCTGGGTCCCTCGGACGGCCTCGATGATCATTCTAACTGACGGGGACACTGTTCCTGCGACTGGGATGCCGACCATGCCAGCCTCGATCTCCGAGGTCCTTGTGCTTGGTATCGGCGACCCCAGGACTGGCTCGTTCATCGATGGCGGCCAATCCCGACAAGATGCCTCGACCCTCCGCCAAGTGGCCGCTCGGATCGACGGCGTCTATCACGACGCCAACGAACGCCACGTACCGACGGATCTGGTTACCCGGTTAACCCTGATCCCGGAAACAAGCCCGTTCGAGCGGCTCACTCGCCGCGAGTATGCCTTGATGGCTACTGCGATCGGAGCCTTGGGGCTCGGGTTTCTTCCAGTCCTCCTCCACTATGCCGGTACACGTTGGCAACCAGGAGTACGAATCGCTGACCAACCTATCCGGTGGCGGAGCCGTGAGCGGTCCAACAGGACCGAGCCTCCGTTGCCCTCGTCGCCCAATCGTGAACCGATCGGATCAGTCCGCTAACACACACTGTTCTTAACGCTCGGATGTAGTCGACGTTCAGCGCCGCAAGAATTCGGTGTTTTCGTCCGTTCTTCAGGTCGATAGAATCGAGGACACTTGTCTGACCTCTCCCCTGCGTTGTTTTGTTAGCTTGGTCTGCGGACCTCAACCCCATTTGATGATTCGGAGGGACTGATGCGAACGCTCGCCATTGTGGGATGGTTGATGATTCCGGTAATCGCCGGGGCGTATCACTACGGGCCTGGGCAGGATCAACTCGCGCTCGATGACGTTGCACGAACGTTGGCGTACGCTGACGAACGTGTCGTCGAGGGTGATTACGCTGAAGCCTCGAAGTACTACACCGACGCGCTCAACTTGCTACCCGACGATCACGAATCGGATGCCCGACGGATTCGACTGGAACGGGCGAAAGCCAACCTCAACGCATCCAACCTTCCCGATGCCCATCTTGACCTCGAAACGCTGGTCGAGGAAATGAAGGCCGATCCCAACGCTGACGCCGGTTTACTCAACGAAGCGCGGGAAGCCTTGGCAAATACTCAGTATTACGTCACTTGGCTGATGCGGCTGGAAGGGTTCGGTCGTGAAGAGTGGGAACCGGAGATCGAAGCAGCCCGGCAAACCTACACCCTCCTCGCCGAACATGCCGAAGCGGATGGTGATCAGGAGACTGCTGAGCGTCACCTCGAAGACCTCGAAAGTGCCATCCGACTGGCACGGATGGATCTAGGTGAACTCGAAGGACTCGACCTTCCGAAGCAATGCCAAGGGTGCTGCAGTGGGGATTGCCAAGGGAAGGGTAAGAAGCCTGGCGACGGCAAGAAGAAGGGGAAGTCTCAAGGTGAGCAGGATGCCCGAGGCGCTAGCTCTGGCCCGGCCCCTGATGGTTCCGGTTCGTAAGCATCGGAATATGTTTGGAACCAATACTGGTGTCCTGGAAGGCACTCTCCGTTTGCCTCCGTGTCTTCCAAGACTGAAACACTCGTTTGATATCTGTCATTCCTTTATCAATTGCGTTTATCAGGGAAATCGGAAGAGATCACTGAACGATCCCACCTGAGCCAATCGAGAACGGATTTACTCGCAACTTGATCTCCAGGATGCTTGCAACGGTCGTTGGGCTACCGATGCAAAAGTCATTTGTACGCTCGTCCGCGCCTCGTTGGACACAGCTCCACACTGATTCCTACCGTCCTCTCGCATAGATCGCACCATTCGATCCAACACCGATCAGAGATCCCTCAAACCACTGATAGCACCATGATGAACTCTCGATCCCGGATCTTCGCGCTCGCCTGCTTTACGCTACTCACTGGATTGTTACCCCAAGCAGAGCTGCATGCGCAACAACGTGCGAGCACACTGACGATCCGAGCGACTCCGCTCCAACCTGCGAATTCAAGTGTGAGGGGAGTTTTTGAGGTATCAGCGCAGGAGAACACCGTTGCTATCCCCGACACAACCAATGAACTCTTCGCGTCGCCCGCAAGTGGACCGGAGACCTCGAGTATTGATGCAGAGGAATCACTTGAGGCTCAAAAGAAGCAGGCCCGACTTCAAAAGATCCAGCGATTGACCGTCGACCGCCGACCTTCCACCATTCTCAGAACTTGGTCCGAGCCAGAGCCTCAGCCAGAATCGGAAGCAGAAGATCCGAGCGACGAGCCAACGGAGACTCCCAGCGACTCTCCAACGAAACCAACCGAAGATCAGGCCGCAATATCTATTAGTGAAGATGTCTTGGTTAAGAGTGAATTGCCTCCCGATTTCGATCCTGCCAATCTGCAACAGCTTGAGGCAGCACGTGTCACCAACGCGACAGTGACCACGACCAACACAACGGTCGAGGATCCTGAATTTGACAAGTTCTTAGAGAGGTTCCAGCGCGCTGTCACGCTAGGACGTTGGGAACAGGTTGGCGAGCTTCTGGATTCGATGGAAGAAGATGAGTGCGATGCTCTCTATACGCGGTTACTCCAGGTGTTACCGAACGCTCCTCGGACATCGAGTACGACGATTACAGCAGAGATGCTCAACGCGGGGGTTGCAAGAGCACCGATTCGAGTCAATCCACAGTTCATGGAAAAGAACGTGATCGCTCATAACGACATCTTGGCACTGATTCGAATTGCACCTCTCGAAATCGATGAGGCACTCATCAGTAGCCTTGGGCGTCTCGTTTCGTTGGCTGTGAGTCAGGGTAAGGCTATCGAAGGGTTCCTCGACGCCGTTCAGATTGAACGCGAACTTCCGGAAGAGGAGCGGATCCTCACCGATCGACAGATCGCTAGAATCTTGATCGCTTCGGGAAGCATTATCGAATCAGGAAGCTTCCTCCCGACGGTCGAGAAGGCAGAAGAAGAGAACGATCGCGAAGCCTTGAACTTGCTCTCTCGGTACTACATTGCCCTTAACGCAAAGGAGCAGACTGCTGAGTATTTGGAACGCGCTTGGGAGGTCACTCAGGCGGTACTCGCAGCAGGTGAAGTCGACGAAGCCGAGAAAACAGAAGCACTCACCCGCGCTGTGGAGTTAGCTCCGAGGGTTCGTGAGGAACTGGGTGCCCGCTGGCTCGAAGAGAGCTTTACCGAACGTCCCGAGCGCGGCATGGAGATTATCGCTGCGATCGGTCGAGCCTCGTCTCAAGGGCTCCAAACAAAACCTCGGGATCCATCCTTCCGCCTCCGTGCTCTCGAATTACAACAACAAGCAGTCAATGCCTTATTGAAGGCGATGGGAGAACACGCCTCTGACTGGGGGGGATCCCTCGAGCTTCTTGCGATTGCCTGGCTCGCCGAGGCCGAGCACTCGCAACGCTACGATCGCTCGACGAGCCTCGGTCCGCGGATGATGCGCGACACCTTTGGAAACATCTATTACTCTCGTGCATTTAATGATCCAAACCAGGTGCAGATGCAGTCGCAAAACCGGAACATGCCGTTGGCGCTTCGGACGGATGAGGTTCTTGAGGTCCGTCCGGGCGAAGACTGGCTTTCCTACGTCGATGATTCGTTAGTGCCGAAGTTCGCGACAGTGACTGCCCAGCTCTTGCTCAAAGTCGGTGAAGAAACCGACGCGTTTCCGTTCATCGAGCAACTCGCTGAATCAAGTGCCGAACGTGCGACTGAACTCGCCGAGGAGTTTCTCCGAGTTTGGACCCGAAATCACGATCCAGACACGGCACGGAGTTACACCAACCCCTATGTCTTTATGTACGGCTACGAGCGGAGGGCCGAGAGTATCCCGCTGACCCGCTCGAAACAAGAACGAAACCTGAAAGAACTCACCAAGTGGGTTGATCGGCTCAATCAGCTTCAGCTTGAGGACCTCGACGAGACTCTCCTTACAAGAGCTTTTACGGCCTGCCATAGTGATGCAGAGGTTTACCGGATTGACGTCCTAGAGGAAGTTTTTGGCTCGATCGATGCGCTCGAGCCCAAAACGCTCGCGATGCTGGTTCAGCAGATGAGGACGAACCTGGCGAGCATCTGGAGATTACCGGCAACACAGGAGAACGCCAAGACGAGGCGACGGGAACGCGACATTCGCGCTGAGGTGATGCGAGGCTATGGGTTGGCCCAGGACCTGGTCCAGGAAGCCCTCGTTGATCATCCCGGTCACTATACACTGATCCAAGCCGGAGCGGCGATTGCGCATGACTTGAACAACTATCTCCAAGAGCTTGAGCCCGACTCCACTTTTACACCGAAGCGTCGCGAAGCTCTCGGGGAGTTTGCATCGGCTGCTGAAGCTTACGCCCAGCAGGTCCCCGATCTCAAAGAGGAAGAAGAGAGTGTTGAGGTCTACCAGCAGTGGTTTGCAGCGAGCCTCGGTGCGGTCGATCTCGGTGGGATTAAGGAGGAGCATCAGTTTGCTCCACAAGAGCCTGGCTTGATCCGAGAGGCGATCATGGCGCTTCCGGGAGAAGCAGCACAACGGCACTTGGACATGTTCGCGAATGCCCTGTTCACTAGGCTGAGCGCGGTAAGTCCGTCTCTCAAGTTCCGTTACCTAGAGGCCGGATTCGAGGTCGTCGGTGACCATGAGCAGGCTCGTGAAGCAAAGCAGGTTTATGACTACTACCGAGACTTGGTGACGGAGATCAAGCTCGACACCCACGTCGACGGTACTTCGAACGTTGGGAGTGGTGAAACGTTCGGCCTCTTCGTCGACCTCCGTCATACACTTGAGATCGAGCGTGAAGCCGGTGGGTTTACGCGCTACCTCCAGAACCAGAACACCGGGACTAGTTACTATTACAACTACGGTCGCCCCCTCGAAAACTACCGCGATAAGTTTGAGAAAGCGACCCGAGAGGCGTTGAACGAACAGTTTGTTGTTCATTCCATCACCTTTCAGTCTGAAAAGGTCAATTCGAGAGCGACCGAGGAATACGGTTGGCGTGTCACTCCTTATGCCTATGTCTTGCTTGAAGCCCGAGGTCCTGAAGTCGACACCATCCCGCCACTCCGGATCGACCTCGACTTCCTCGATACCTCCGGCTATGTCATCTTGCCGATCGAGTCCCCTGCCCTACCGATCGATGCCGGGACTCGAGATGAACCACGACCCTACGCGAATCTCCAGATCACCCAGACGCTCGACGAGCGTCAAGCAAGTGAAGGGCGGTTGATCTTGGAGGTCAAAGCAGTGGCGCAAGGGTTGGTCCCCGATTTTGAGGAGATGCTCGACCTTGATCCCGAAGGATTCCGGATCGTCCAAAGCAAAGACAAGGGTAACGAGGAAGGAGGCGACTCAGAACCAGGCCCGGAAGATCAAGGGCTCTCGGTTTCGAAGTTTGATGAGGAGGCCGATGGTAATGTCGTCGTCACCGAGCGCTCTTGGATCGTGACTTTAGAAGCCGATGACGTCGAGAGTGGAATCCCCGCGAACTTCCAATTTGCAAGTACCACCCTCGATGATGCGGAGGTGATCTACCAGCGCTATGATGATGCCGACCTGGTGACCGTCTCGTCACTCGTCGATCTTGAAGAGCAGTACGGTGAACGAAACCTCGCCGCAGTTTGGTGGTCACTTGGTGGATTGGTTCTTGTAGGTGTAGTAATCCTGGTGGTGATGACCCGACCGAAGCAAGAAATTGTGGAGGTCGAGAAATTCCAACTTCCCGAACCCATGACTCCATTTACGGTCCTTGGTCTACTCCGAGAGATCGAACGAGTGAACGGTTTTCCGGCTCCACAGCACCAAGAGTTAGTATCGACGATCAGCAGGATCGAGAACCATTACTTCCTGGGTGACAACAGTCCCGACCCTGATCTCCGTGCAGTGGCTACGGAGTGGATTGCCCGCTCACGATAGCGTTGAAAATGGAGAGACGTTCCTTCCGAGGATCGGCTGACCATTGCTCGGAGCTTGCTGCTTTGCTATCAACGAAAAGCAGTCAGGCTTCGAGCCTGTGGGGTCATATCGATTCGCAAAACCGTCGGAAGGTGGTCCAGATGGTCCGATTGTTCTTGTTCAGTTTGGTGCTTTTTATCGGGAGCACTCCTTGTTGGTCGAATGAACCTGACCTCCCAGAGCGGCCAAATATCCTCTTTCTGTTCGCTGACGATTTCAGCTACGAGGCGATCGGTGCTCTTGGTTTGGTCGACATCGAGACGCCGAATCTCGATCGGCTGTACCACTCCGGGACTTCATTTTCCCATGCCTACAACATGGGCTCTTGGAGTGGGGCTGTCTGTGTTGCAAGTCGCTGCATGCTGATCACGGGTCGGACTCTTTGGGATGCTAACTCGATCTATCAGGAAACCGATGCCGAACGTGAGGCAGGTCGACTTTGGCCTCAGTATTTGAAGCAAGCCGGCTATCAGACATTCTTCACCGGTAAGTGGCACATCAGGGCAGACGCAACGAAGGCCTTCGATACGGCACTCCACATCCGGCCAGGGATGCCCAATCAAACCAAGACTGGATACAACCGTCCGCTTCCTGGTGAACCGGATCCCTGGGATCCCGCCGACCCAATCTTCGGTGGCTTCTGGAAGGGCGGTACCCACTGGAGTGTGGTGACAGCGAATGACGCGATCAAGTTCATCGAGGAAACCGCTGATACAGAGGCCCCCTTCTTTGCCTATGTGGCATTCAATGCGCCCCATGATCCGAGACAGTCCCCCGAATCCGATCTTGCTCGTTATCCCGTTGACCGCATCAAACTTCCCGAGAACTTTCTCCCTGAATATCCCTACAAAGATGGCATCGGGTGTAGTCCTTCGTTGCGTGATGAGCGGCTTGGCCCGTTCCCTCGGACCGAGGAAGCGGTCAAGGTTCACCGTCGCGAGTACTTCTCAATCATCACCCATCTCGACCGACAGATCGGTCGGGTCCTCGATGCACTTGAGGCGAGCGGTCGTGCTGACCAGACTCTAGTCGTCTTTACTGCCGACCACGGACTCGCGGTCGGTCATCATGGTCTCTTTGGGAAGCAGAACATGTATGACCATAGCCTTCGGGTCCCCTTTGTAATCGCCGGAGCTGGGATCGAGTCGGGTGCTACGATCGACGCTCCGATCTATCTTCAAGACGTGATGCCGACCACACTGGAACTAGCCGGAGTGCCAATTCCCGAACAGGTGGGATTTGAGAGCCTGGTGCCGTTCCTCGAGGGGAGTGTGTCCGCTCAACCTCGAGAGTCGATTTACGGTGCCTACCTCGGACTCCAACGTGCCATCATTGAAGATGGCTATAAGCTCGTTGTCTACCCGAAGATCAAGGTGACCCGGCTTTATCACCTCGATTCCGACCCTGGCGAAGCGCACGATCTTGCTGGAGATCCTGCCCAGCGATCGCGTCTTGAAAGCCTTTATCAGAGTTTGAAACAGCAGCAACGCGAGTTAGGTGACTCAATCGATCTTGATGAACTAGTAATGAATTGAAGAACTGTTGGTGGTGTGCAAGATGACACTTGGGAAGGAGCCGGGCGTTTTGCTGGTTCCTTACCAACTGAGTTACGATTTGTGTTGATCACTCATCATCGAACTACCGAGGTGCTGCCAAGATCGACTCGGCATATTCAAGTTCTCCGGTCCGGCCGTCATAATATTGGAAGACGACTTGGGGCCTTGGAAATGCCACCCAGCGTTCTGGGCCGCCTGGGTACATTGGGTTGTCGAAAACGTTATTGACCTGGACAATGCAGAAGTGCGGGTGGAGGAGCTGATCTCGTGGGATGTCGGACCGATAAAGTGTCGACCATCTGATTTCGGCCGGCCGAGGGCCGTACTGGAAAGTCCCGTTCGCTGGTCGGTTTCCTTCATCGGTGACATAGTGATTGTTGGAGTTGTGCGGACCAGAGGCGAATTCCCAGACGTTGTCACTGATCTGGATCACGAAACTATTGTGCAGATCACCGGTCAGCACAAAGACCGGTTGTCGGAGCTGATCAAAAGCTTCGATCAGTGCTTCCCGCTCATCAAGGAAGACGGTCCAGGCATCGTCTTTGTTGGTCGTTCTGATCGCACCACCACCGATGTGCGGCACCATGAAATTGACCGATGAGACCACGAAAATAAAGTCTGCAGTACTGGACTGGATCCCATCCAAGAGCCAGTTACGCTGTACCGGACCGAGCATCGAGAGTCCTGGCTTGTCGGGTTCAGTGACGTCGTGCATCTGCCGTTGCCCACGGGTATCCAGGACAAAGAAATCGCAGTTGGAAACGGCCATTTTGTAGTAGGACCGACGCCCGATAGAGTAGGAAGCCGTACCGTCAGAGTCAGCTGCAGGGTCGATTTTGAGGGTCTTGTCATCAATGACTTCTACAATCCGATAGACGCCAGCATTGGGGTCGCCGCCGACACCGTCGAGACGATTGTCATTGATCCCTGCGGTCTCGGTACCCCAATGAACGTGAAGATTGTTGTGCTGGTCAAGGTCCAGGGTGCTGTAGTTGGCTTCGGGGTCCTTGAGGAGGTTGGAACCAGCCTCAAGACGTGCCTGCCCGAATCGAATCGGTGCTTGGAAAGTAGACGGATTGCTCCACGCAAGGTAGTCGTACCAAGCCTGGACGCCGATATCCCGAAAAACTGCGCGACGGTCGCGGAGTCCGGGCGTGCCCGCACCCCAAACGTCATTCAAGATTTCGTGGTCGTCGTAGGTAAAAAAGGAGGGAACAACGCGATGCCAACGGGTCAGATTTGGACCTTGCTCCAGGAATCGCTTGTAGTTTTGCCAGACCCCCACGATCGAGGGTGCGACATCAACCGGATGAGGGAGTTCTTCATCAAGTCGATCCACTTGTGCACGCCACTGATCTGCGCTATAGCCGCGTTCCACTTCGTAGAGCCAATCGCCGTTCAGAATCGCGAAATCGATACGCTCTGACCAGTCATTGATGAGCGTTTCGAACGCAGGCAGGGAAGGCCCCGAACCGTGTCCCGGATTCTGATTGTTCCCACAAGCGAACTCGAATCGAAAGTTGAACAAGCCTTGCGGATTAAGCTCCTGGTCATGATAGTCGTTGGCATCAGGGAGTGTCTTGAAATGACCTTCGCGTCCTGTGTGGCCCACTTGATCTGGGATCACGAGTTCATAGAAGTATTTGGTCTGAGGTTTGAGTCCCTTGAGGTGGACCCAGCCGGTGTTGTCGTGGCCGAGGTCGGTCTCTGCTGGTTCGCTTTCCTGTTCGAGGCGGGTTGGTTCCGTCCCATAACGGACAGCAAAGGAACCAGGCTGATTGGTCCGCGCCCAGATTCCGATCCCGTCGGAGGACACCCGGCCAAGGATTGGTCCGTGAGTGATGAACAGATCGGGTGCTGGCGATTGTCCAGAAGCAACGGTCAGAGAGATCAAGACCATTGTGGTGGTGATAACAAGACGCATGTGGTGCCCTCTACGATTCTGAGGCATCGTGGTGGAGAGGCGGGGACCGTTCCAATGTTTGATTGATCGATCCCCGGTTTTGTTAGTCTAACGGTCCTCTCTTCGTTCGCAATCGGCTGGACACGCTGCGCTCTGCTCCCATCGCGCGAAAAAGCCATCCTCCTCAGTTTCTTGAGAGGGATGGCTTTGAGTTAAAGAAGCTTTCGGGGTCGTTGTCAGGTCAGGTCAAGGTCTGCTCAGAGATTCTGGAGTTCCTTGAGCTCGTCGACTTCTCTTGGATCCAGATCTTCGGCGTCGAGACCATTCTCAATTGCTGTTGCCAGTTCCGCCTTGGCTTCCTCGGTTCGACCGATCTTGGAGAGTGCCCGTGCATAGTGGAACCGATAAACAGGGTTTTCCGGGTCTCTCTCGGAGATCGATTGCAGTTCGTTGATGGCCTCATCGAGTCGCCCGAGCCGCTCGAGGATGACGCCACGAGTATCGATGAGTTGATTGAGCTTTTGAGGTGCGTTCTTGATCGCTCGATCGATCATCACAAGCGCCTCAGCGGGTTCGTCCTTGAACTCGGAGAGAGCCCAGGCGAGGTTGTTCAGGATCAGGATACTATCGGGAGATTCTTGGAGCATTCCCCGATAGATGCTCACCACTTCGTCTAGCTTGGAATTCTGTACGCGGCCTCGGAATTGAAGGACCATCGCCAAGCTGGCTTGAACCTGTGCACTTTCTGGGTGGGCCTCCAACGCCTCACGGGTCAGCTCTTCGGCTCGATCGGCATAACTGGATTCTGGATCCACTCGTTTTTCAGACAAGAACGAGGCCATGATTCGAGCGACTTCGTTCGCCTGGCGTTCCCCTCCCGTTTTGAGGGCAGTCTCCGCCAATTCGATCGCCGTATCAATGTCACCTCGTACTGCAAACCAGCGTGCGGGGCCCCAAGCAAGTTCAGGGAACCGTGTTCCCAGGTCCCGTCCGACACGCTCGGTGACTTCGGCGACCGGATCACCGAGCTGCGTCAATCGGGTGAAGATGATGGAGACTGATGATTCTGGTTTTTCCTTCTCTATTGCTTCCTGATATTGCTTCTCAAGAGCAAGAGCGGCGTCTTCATCGTTGGTCTCCGTTGCTTCAGCCAGTCGGACTCGAAGGACAACGAGGTCCGACGCATCGGGCTGGATTCGTTCGAGCCGCTGCAATTGACGATCGGCTTCGTCAAACTGGCCCGAGTCAATCAAGAGCAGCGTGTAGAAGGCGATCGACGCAAAATTCGCGCTGGAGGAAGCGGTAACTGCAGCGATTTCCGAAGCGCCCTTGGCATCCCCTTGCTGATAGAGGAGCCTTGCAAGCGTTTCTCGAGCAGCGATGGTCAGGACTTCCGTCGCCGGCAGGTCTTCAATCAAGTTTCTGAGGATGATCGCCGCCTTACCACGCTCGGCGGAATCGGGATGGGTAGCTTGGACCAATGCTCGGGCGAGTCGATCTCGAGGGGATTCGGGCTCTTCATCTTCGTCCGGTTCGGGTCCGAAGACTGCCCAGGCTTCTTCCCAGGCTTCCTGCTGGTTCTCAGCCTCTCTTGACTTCCGTGCCAGGTTAATTGCCAGCAGGCGTTTCGCGTTGGCGTTGTCGGGGTCGACCTCCAGGATCTTCCTTGTACGTTCAATCACGCTGTCGTAGCGTTTGGCTTGCTCGTCGATCGCAGTAGCGGCGAGCAGTAGATCGGTGTTTTCCGGATCCGTCTCAAGACCCTTTTCGAGTGCTGCATACCCCTCATCGAGTTGACCCATCGAAGCGCGTCCGAGTCCCTCCAAGAGATCCTGCGACTTCTCGGGGAATCGGAGTTTCAAACGGTTGAGAGCTTGTTCGGCATCGGGTAACCGTTCGCGTGATGCGTAGTAACGGATCAAGGCGAACCATTCTTCGACCGTTGCGTCAGAGCGTTCCGCTGCAGTGAGGAGGGTTCGTTCGACTTCTTTCGGTTCTCCGATCCGTTCGAGCAGCGCCAACCGCCAGCTCTCGTATTGCGGGTTGCGTCCCAGTGTTACCGCAGCTTTCTCGATGTAGTCTTTTGCTTCCTCCAAATAGCCATAGCGATAGCAAGCTTCCGCGGCGAGTCGGTTGATATCACGCTGAAATCCGAGTCCGGGAGGCCGTGTGATGACTTCGAGCTCTTCGATTCGTTTCTGCGAGACAAGGAGTTCGACTAACGGGCCGCCCGCTCGGAGTTCACCATTGACCCAGGCCGTTCGGAGATCAGCGAGTGCCTCTGGATATTTGCCGAGCCGTTGTCGGGCGAGGCCTCGGAGAAGGAACCCTTGGGCATATCCGCTACTCGCTTTTGGCGCCAAGACCCGGTCGAGGAGCTGTTCTGCCTGTCGGGCCCGCGTGATCGGGTCGTCGACCGGCATTCGGAGCATCACTTCGGCCCGTCCGAGGAGATAGGGCAAGGGTGGTGTCTCTGTTTCACCACGTAAGAGTTCTAGATAACGTTGTGCCCCTTGGGCGTCCCCAATGTCGATGGTGAGGTCGAGCAACGCAAGCAAGGGGTCCGCCGTACCAGGTTGCAGAGTCCGCCAGGCGTTGTAGGTGGCTTCCGCTTCTTCGAAGAGTCCCCGTGCAGCTTGCATCCGACCGAGGGTCCGGTAGATCGCACCCCGCTGTTCCGTCGGCAGGGTCGCTGCTCCTTCTGTAAGGACCTGGAGCGCCTCACGACCTCGGTCCAAGGCAACGAGGAGCCGAGCTCGTCCAACTCGGAATGAGATTCCATCGCCTGCGTTTTCCGGTTTTGATCCTTCTTCAAGGACTTGGAGCGCCTCTGGGAGTTGACCGACTTTGGCGAGGGTGTCGGATAGCAGCAACCAGTTTGAACTGACTTCTGGGAACTGTTCAGTTGCGTCCCGAAGAATCTCAATCGATCGATCGGATTGTTGGGTCAAAAGAAGCTGTCGGGATTCCAAGGCGGTGAGGAGTGGACTATTTTCACCGAGTGCTTGGCGGCCCCGCTCAAGATTAGTGCGGAACTCGGCCCAATCACGCTCTGAGGCAGGTTTTGCGATCTCTTTTTCAAGGAGCAACCCAAGCTGTGCCCGACGGAGTTTTACATTTGAGGGCGCAGCATTGATCCCTTCATTAATCTGGCGGATTGCATCGTCCATGCTTTCCATTCGGAGGACTTCGGCAAGTGCGATCCGGGGATCAGGGTTAGACGGATCGAGGCTGATTGCTTCCTCAAGATTCCGGATCGCCGCGGTTCGGTCGTTGAGGTCGACTTGGCAACGGGCCATCGCCATCAAAAGGAGCGGTCGTTGCGGATCGCTGATCGCATCCTCAGCCTGTTCAAATTCACGTAGCGCTTGCTCGGGATCCCCCGACGCTTGAGCAAAAAGACCTCGGAGCATCAGATAGAATGGAGCCGACTCGGCCGACCCAATTGTCCGATAGCGTTCGATCAGAGGTTTAGCTTGGTCCAATTTGCCGGCGTCGATCAAGGCGTTGGCGAGGGTCCAGACCAGTTTGAGGTCGGTCCCTTGTAGGGCTCGGAGTCCTTGTTGCCAGCTAGCGATGGCTTCATCCGGCTGTTGATCGGCCAGGGCGATCAGACCGCTGAGCAATTCGACATCACCCAGCCCCGCTGCCTGTTGAGGAAGCTCTTTGATCAGCCGTCGAGCCGTAGAAGTATCACCACGCTCGAGGGCGTCGGAAGCCGCGGTAAGTCGAACAGCAACATCGGTTTCAGTAGCGTAATCGAGCGCTTTCTGAAGCGCTTCGGATGCCCGAGCTCGGTCCTCGCGAACAAAGTGCTCATAGACGGCGAGGTAAGCACGAGCTGATTCAGGAGCAGCTTTGATCAGATTTTCAAGTGTGGCACTGGCGATTTCATACTCGGGAGGGATCCGAAAATCGCGGTGAAGCCTTGCTTTGCGTGCCGCCGCTTCAACATCCGTAGGGTCGAGTTCCAACGCTTTGTCGTAAGCGGCGATGGCACTGTTGACGACGTTGGGATTGATCGTCTCACGGAGAATCTGAAGCTCGAAGGAGATTCCGAGCAACCGGTAGGCTTCGGCGTCAACCTCGTCGCCTCCTCGGCTGATCAGTTCTTGCAGCACTCGGGTGGCAGCGCTGATCCGACTGTTCCGCTCGACAAGCTCTTCTTGAAGGTCATTCGAAGCTCCTCGAGCGAATTGACGGTCAAACGTTGCCCGCAAAATCAAGAGCTCACCGACAATCTTGCGGGTAGATTGGCGATCCGCTCCCTCGGGATCAAGGGTCAACAATCGCTGGTTGACATCGAGGGCCCGGACCAACCGCTCTTGATCGCCTGCCTTCACTGCTTGGTAGAGCAGATCTGCGTAGAGTTCGAGGACGGGAACGTTATCCGGCTCTCTCCGGAGGAAATCGCCGAGGTGGCGTCGAGCCAGTCCCGCTTGATCTTCTTCGATCAGTTCACGCGCCTGGGCGAGAACTTTGTCCGACATCTGGTTGCCGAATCCGAACGCTGCCACCGCCCCAAAGGCTGCGACAACAAGGATCAACCCGGCTGAATAGATCAGTGCTCGGATGTTGAAGCGACGTACCGACTTAGATCTTGCCACGCCTCATCTCCTCATAAACCATTGGTGTTCGACTCGCAGAACTCCTTGAAGCTCTTTCTCAAGGAGGGTCAGCCCATCGGACGAACTGATCGGACTCTGCATTAGTTTGATACGACATCATCCCGAATTTGGGTCTTCATTTTTATTGTAGCGGAACACTTACACGTGATTCCTCCCTAATCCCAAGAATAGTGACAGGGATCACGTTCGGAAAAAGGCCGATCACTCCCAAAGGAAGGAGTGGGCATTGCAGATCTCTTCCATCTGACGTCGCCCCGCTTAGCTTTCCTTGACCTCCTCCAAGGCTGGGGCGGATTTAGACCATGATGTTGATAAATGCTGATGGGTTACGTTGTGGTTCGTTTGGATAGATTCTTGAAGTGTTGTGAGACTGCGGCCCATAAAACGATCTAAGACTGCAGAGGCAATCTCGAACGCTACAACATTTTCGACAATGACGCTCGCAGCAGGTACAGCACAGACATCAGAACGTTCGTAAGTAGCAGGATGTGGGGCCTTTGTTTCCATCTTCACGGAAGGACCACGCGAGGCCAATGTGCTGATTGGCTTCTTTGAGGCCCGAACCACGATTGGTTCACCATTGGTGGTTCCGCCCTCAATCCCCCCCGCGTTGTTAGTCGGCCGTCGGAAACCGAAACGGCGATCATCGGGTGAGTGATCGGGATCGTATCGGATGGGGTCCATTACTTGGGAACCTGGTCGGACTGCAGCGAGAGTTCCGAGTCCAATTTCGACTGCCTTGATCGCCTGGATGCTCATCACCGCTATCGCGAGTCTGGCATCGAGTTTGC
>CAZEAN010000124.1:0-16926 GCA_964510225.1 uncultured Isosphaeraceae bacterium | reverse complement strand
AAACCCACCCCACGACACGAGGTCCTGAACCGCTGGGGATCAAAGTCAGCCCAATTTGGTAATCTGCCGGGACGTGTTTCGGCGATCTGTTGTTCACCTAGAAAGCTTTCGATCCTCCCATCGTTGTTCTCTCCCCGGATCTTCCGAGCTGAACTCACTTGAAGCTCGCCACTCCCCCAACGAAGGTGAACCGTGTGGTCACCACTCTCGATCGCCATCCAAGATCTCCCAAGGATAACCGTGGCCCGTCCCGATGGACCACCCCTAGGTGTCGAGAGTAGGGGAGGGCCAGGATCATCGACCTGGTAGGCCGCAAATTGGCGATCACTCTGGCGGATACCCACCAGGCGACCGTCCGCCGAGAGGCCCAAGTCGCCAAGACCGATTCCGGGACGATCGGCGAGTCGGATGAGCTCTGGCATCTCAAAGATGTACCAACACTCCGTTGATCGATGACTCACATGAATGGCGAGGGTCTGAGCACGGTAGAACGCCCGATTCAAACGACAACCCTCGAGTACCGGCTGTCCATCCGACAGCATCCTCAATCGCTTTGAGCAACCTCCGATGCCGTCAATGTGGAGCGTTCCTGTCTTCCGATGCAACCGTACAAGTGGTCCCGCCGTTGGTTTCGTGTCATCATCATGGAGGACCTGAACCTCCGGTGGTGGTACTGGGGACTCTCGGATCCGTGCCAAGCTAAGCGCGACTGCAGGAGGCATCTGGTCTGAATCAGAACGGTAGAACTCACCGGTCCGAAGATTAATATACCGACTCTGCTTAGCCGTCCGTCCTACGACGGCATGGAGTGTTGCAAGGTAAAACCAATCGATTGCCACGTTTGACCAGTCATTGATCACGTACGTTCGGACTTCACGACTTAACAATTCATAAGAGACGATCGCCAAGTAATCATTCTTTTCGAGCGATCCGATCACAACAAACCCACCGGCAACCCCAAGGACCGAGTTCACCCGAGCTACGACCGAACCTCCCGAATAACCGCGCGGCCAGAGTTCCTCGGACTTCCCGTCAACACTCCAGGCAATGGGGATTCCATAGGGACCGATGGCAAGAAGCCAACCTCCCCCCTCATCGAATGCGAGCCAAGGTCCACGACCCCATTGTGCGAGGCGACCACTCGGGATGAACCGAAAGGGGAACCCGATCGGTTCAACGTCGCCACTCCAACCTTGAGTGGTCCTGGTTCTCTGCTTGGTCAACCTAGATGGTATCGATTCCGTTGTTGTTTGTGGAGTAACGCGGAACCGGAGGAGAGGAACCGGCGACCCTCGTTTTAGCTCCAAGAGTTGGGCATCATAGTGATCATCGACCGTGAGTGCAAAGAGACGATCGCCTTGGGGGACCCCAGCCGCAACTGCCAACACTTCCGGTGTCCGAAGACATCGAGGATGGGTCAGCAGCATGAGGTCTCGACGTTGTGCTGTTCGAGGACTCTCAATGATTCTTGCCAGGCCATCGGAGGGGTCAGTTGTCAAATCGCTGGCTTCCAAGAGTTCAGTGAGGGCAGGAAGGGTGACCTCAAGGGGATCGATCGGGTGATCCGTCCGACTGGTCGTTGCGATCCGGAAGGTGGCTTTCCGACGGTCGGCTAGTTTCCCCAGCGCTACCGAAGCCGCCGCCAGAATCGGTCGGACGATTCCCCAAGTCCGGACTCCTTGATCCAGTACCACCACCAGTTCCTCGGACTCAAGATCCCTTGGCTCTTCCCGGTGGAAATAGAGAAGTTCGTGCTCGGCAAAGCGTCGCAAGAACTCCTCAGAGTCGATCGCATGTTGGCTCGGTAGGAGTCGTTCAGGATGTCCTCGGTTGGCAATATCGGCGTACCCGCCCGCTGGGATCACTTCGGAAGAGAGTCGCCGTGGTGGCAACGAGAGCGCTCCAACAAGACGTTCCAGCACCGAGGCCGCCCCGTGAAACCGCGATCTTTTCAGGATCGGCTCCATCACCTCTCCATAGAGGCGAGGAAGCTCGGGCGTCACTCGTTCAGCGATGACCTCACCGGCCCGATCTGGCGCACGACCTGTCCTGAACCAACAGTGGATCTCCTCGTGGGAGAGTCGACTAAGACGCTCAAGGATATAATGCTCAAAATCGATCGCGTTCATCGTCGGAGCGATCATCGAGCTACCTCTTTGCGCCTCTACTTCTCCGATTAGAGGTTTCGGGATGTAGAACTCATCACTGAATCCAGCGAGCGCAACTCCACTGCTAAGCATCAATCTGACCTGCTCTAAATCCGGAGGGTCAGGTAACCGAGGTACGCCGTTAGACAACACACCACAAAGCGCTCCAGCGTTCCGATACGACCGAAAACGGGTCAGATCACTCAACAACGAATGATTCAACAAAATGTGTGCAAGATGAACAACATGAGCAAAATGAATTAATTCGTGTTGTGCGGTAAATCCTTCGATGAAAAGTCCGAGGGCTCGACTAAAAACAAGCGTTTCTCCACTCGGAAACTCAATCGCATCACCTGCCGAGGACCACCGGAGACCACCGATCGCTTGACTATAGTCCTCCGGGATCTGCAAGTAATCCTCAGGGGTTGTCATGAAGCACCGACCTCACCCTTTGGGAGTAAATCAAGGGAGCGGAGTCGGTCATCAGGCCCGATCATCAGACGCAAGCTCGATCGAGTTAACGTCTCAAGGGCAGCAGTTGAAACAAATTCAACGTTCATTTCATGATCGACCAGCGCCAGTGATCCATCCGGCATCCCGAGCGCTTCGACCATGACCGGCTCAGGGAGTTCTGGGACAAGCTGAAAGCCAATCGGTACCAGGACATGATGTCCCCAGAAGCGTTCAGCATGAGGGATTGAAGGAAGCGAACGACCGACAAGGAGGATCCGATCTCCCGACCGAGAAGCCCGAGTCGCTTCGATCTTCGCCCTGAGTTCCTGATCTGACCACTCACGGAGCGCTTGCAAAGGCACCCGAACCGCGGTGGTTGGCCGCGATCTTCTGTCTGCGCTCAAGCGAAGAAAGGTGGGCTCGACCTGACTCCGAGGCCACTCCCAACGGGTTGTTGCAGGCAACAGACAATTGTACAGCGGACGAGCTTGGTCTGCCGGAGGCGGTTGAATGTCAAAGGCCGGCATCAGGTGCGCCACTCGCTGCCAGCGCTCCTCACCATGAGGACGGTAGAAGGTGGCGTCCGGAATCGGGAGCAACGCTTGTAAGACTGGATCGCGTGTGGGATCATCGGCCGGCTCCCAGCGGACAATGGCTCTCTCTCCTTGAAATCCCACCGTGACATCAGTGCGATCACGGAGCCCTCCGAGGACACCAAGCGCCTGAGCTGGGAGTCGAGCCAACCGAGCCCCATCCAAAGACGATTCCATGGCTTGTTTTTTTTTAGGATCATTCATGAGTCAACAACGAGCTCCAAACAAATGTCCACTTAGTCACCCAAGCTGCTTAAGGAGCTGAGCGGAGGTCTCGATCAAGTGCGACCGGCTCTGCTCATCGGCGATCCAGGCAGCACGATCAGCCAACTCCGTGAGCTGTTCTCGGAGCCGAGTCACTTCGACCAAGCCAGGCCGGTTGTTATCAAATCCCGCAAGCTGACGTCTGATGGTCTCAAATTGTGCCGCCAACTCTTCGGGGTCCACTTGATCGGGTGCCTTCGCCAGCGGATGACGTGCTGAGTCATCGTTTTCCTGCTGTTCCAGGATCCCGGCAACCAGTCCACTCAGGGGGTCGATCTGTTCCTCTCGATCCCAGACATATCGAAAGACCCAATAATCTGATTCGACGGCGTGGAATCGGCCACTCAACAACGCCGACGCGGCGACGAGCTTGAGGATCTTCACCGATCGTCGATCGGAAAGCGCAACGCCTAAATCACGGACCTTCCAAACAACCTCGGCGAAGGAGCCGAGGATTCCCGACAAATCGACTTCAAAGATCTTTTTTCCGATGAAGCGCAGATCTGCTGCGGAGAGACTTGAGTTGGTCGCGGTCGCGCGTTCCAACGCCCAGCCCGTGGAGAGCAATTGGGTCATCGCCTCACGTTTCAAGTTCTCGACGCGGCATCGAAGCAAGAAGCGATCGAAGAGAGCCCGGAGTGCTTCATCTTCTGCGAGGTGGTTCGAGGCCGTAAACAGCGAGAGCAAGGGGAGTCGATGAACCTCGGCACCACGCCGATAGACCCGCTCGTTCAGGACCGTCAACAGATTATTTAAGATCGCGCTATTGGCATTGAACAACTCGTCGAGGAACGCAAGCTCCGCTTCGGGGAGCATTCCCGTGGTCACGGTGGCAACCGTACCGTCTCGGAGTTTCGCGAGATCAATCGGCCCGAAGAGTTCGTTGGGTTCACTGAAGCGTGTCAGCAAATATTCAAATGACTTGGCCCGAATTGATTCAGCAAAGCCTCGGATAAGGGCTGATTTTGCTGTCCCTGGTGGACCATACAGAAACAAGTGTTCCCCAGAAACAACAGCAAGGGCAATTAGATCTACTACCTCATCACGTCCGACAAACCGACGCTTAAGTGGATCGGTCACCTCGGTTCGGAACCGGTCGACTAACTCCAGAATCATCGGATCAGCTTCGGCCAATGGTTACTCCTCCTCCATCCGCAAGTCGTTGTTTCAAGAGTCCCCGCCGTTCGGTCGCATCAATCACCCATTCGAGAATCTCCTGACCATGGCTGACCGCCGGTTCCCAGCCTTTTCGATCTCGATCGGCGAGTCGTTCGGCGTAGCGAATCCAGAGGCCATCATGCTCACCGAAGTCGATCGGGGTGTCCGGTCCCTGATCAAGATCGGATAGCACACCAGAAAGTGGCCAACCTCGGAACAGCTCCGCAAGTCGCGTCGCGAGGGGATCGTCGGGGTCAATCGCAATCGCACGACGATGGACCCGAGGGAGGTACCGGAAGGTCAGATCTGCTGCCAAATGATCAGCTTCAGAGCTTGGTCGAGGTGGCAAGGCCAGTGCTTCTTGTAAGACGTGGGGAGGCTCTTCCCGACTCACAACGAACCAGCAAGCTCTCCGCGTCCATTCCGCCGCTTCGATCGCACGGTCTTCCGCAAAGGGCACGGGAGGTCCAGCCAAATCGAGGAGGTCGTCGACAAATGCTTCACGGAGTGTTTGTACAGCGGCTTGACGTTCCGTACCATCCGTCGCCCGGATTGGAGGTCCTGTCAGGGTCACTCGACCGCTCTCAAACAACTGGTTCAAAAAATCGGACAAGCCGGCCATCGAATGTTTCCTCTACGGCAAGAACGCAACCGCGTCGACCAAGCTCCATCGAGCTAACGAGGACGGTCGAGTTCAAAGAGGTCTGTACTTCGACAATAGTAGTTTCCATTGAGCCGACCAATTGCCCGGAGCTTCGAAGGATCGACTTGACCAGTCTCAGGATTGAGTACCGAATCATTGACGTGCGCTGCAAGTATTTCGCCGATCACTAGATTGCCCGCTGAAGGTCCTTCACCAAGTGGAACCACTTGCATCAGTCGACACTCAAGTGCAGCATCAGCATTGCCAACCCGCGGCGGCGCTACAATTGAGGAAGGAACCATCGATAATCCTGCCGCTTCTGCTTCGCTAACCCCATAGCCTAACTCAGCGGAGGTCGCATTCATCTCTTCAGAAAGAGGTTCGGTTGCCACGTTCACCACAAAGCTCTCAGTCGCTTCGATATTTAAGAGTGTGTCTTTCTTCGAGCCATCACGACGAAGAGCAGGCGCAAAGACCACGACCGGTGGTGTCGCACTGACCGCATTAAAGAAACTGTAGGGAGCGAGATTCACTCGCCCCTGCTTATCAATCGTACTAACCCAGGCAATCGGCCTTGGCACGACAAGACCAATAATCAGTCGGTAGCGATCGGCGGGCTGGAGACTGCTCAGTTCAACAAACACGAAAAGTTCCGTTTCTGACTACTTGGCTGATGCGAGCTTCAGACCCATAATCCCGGTTGCGATTAATCCGACGCAGATAAATCGTGCGAGGGTCGCAGGTTCTTTGAAGATCGCCAAGCCGACAAAGAAAGTACCCACCGCACCAATCCCGGTCCAAACTGCGTATGCAGTACCCATTGGAATCGATTTCTGAGCGACGAGCAGGAGTCCTCCGCTTATCGTCATGCAGATAATCGCTCCCGAGAGTGGCCAGATTCGAATTCCCTCGGATGTCCAACCGAATTTAAGTCCGAGTGGCCAGCCGATCTCGAAGATACCGGCGAAGATCAAGTATACCCAAGCCATTGTATTCAATCCTTGAACTAATTTCGATGACTCCGGCAGCACCATCGCATCGGTCGGATGATGCTACCCAAGGCGCACTCTTGATCAGTCGAGAACTTTGAGACGGATATTGCGGTACCAGCAGTCTTGTCCGTGATCTTGGAAACCGAAATATCCCTGCTGATTGAGGTCCGCGATCGCAACGTTTCGGAACTTATGGTTCGATCCGTCGGGACGGAGGCCGGGCTTCGCAAAGGCACTCTGATCAATCCGGTTGACCTCAACTCCGTTGATCGTCACCGTCACAACCGGCCCTTCCGCGTGGAGAGTCATCCGATTCCATTCCCCGGCCGGCTTTTGAGCGTTGGTTGCGGGCTTTACTAAATCATAGAACGCCCCAGGGTCATGAAATCCTGTACTTGTGGTATCGTCGAGGGCTACCTCGAGCCCCGTCATCACCGGATTCTGACGATCACCAACCCGAAAGAAGACCCCCGAGTTGCACCCCTTTGAAAGCTTGTACTCAAAATCGAGTACAAAGTCTTTGACCGGCTCTTCGTAAACCACCACATAAGCGTTGATCCCATGCGGATTCAGCCCATCCTCCTGTACTGCCGACCCAGGGATCGTCTCACCGGAATTGTTGTTGATCCACCCTTCGGCACTTGAGCCGTCAAAAATTGAGATGAATCCATCTTGATTTTCATCGATCGCGGCTCCTGAAACGATCAGTGCGACCAATCCCAACCCAAGGGCGATTGCAGTATTCCTGCGATGAAGAACGCTCGTCAACATAGTGGTGTGCTCCAGTTCAAGTCGAGTCATGACACGCTCCGAGAGTGGATCAAGCCAATCCGCTGTTCCATCCCTCAATACGCATCATGACCCGACCGAGTGATTCCAGCAAGGTACTACTCAGCGTGTTCCTCATCGTATTGACCCCTTGCAGAATCACGGACGAGAACCGATGGTTAGTATCAATAAGATCGCATGACCTGACAACGTTCACCCTGAGTTAGAGAGACGATGTCAACACCTTCGACACTTCGATGGGGTATCCTCGGTTGCGCAAGGATCACACGGAGAGGACTTGCACCAGGCATCAAGGCATCGAAATTCGGCACCCTGCAAGCACTCGGAAGTCGGAACGAAGAAACCGCAAAAGCTTGGGCGACTGAATTTGGTGCTCCGGCGGCGTATGGCTCCTATCAAGCTGTTCTAGACGATCCGAATGTCGATGCCGTCTACATTCCACTACCGAACGAACTCCACCAACCCCATGTCTTCGCCGCTGCGGATGCCCACAAGCACATCCTCTGCGAAAAACCTCTCGCCAATAATGCCGACGAAGCCGCAGCGATGGTCGCGCATTGCCGGGATCGAGGCGTCTTGCTAATGGAAGCATTCATGTGGCGTCACCAGCCCAGGACGACAGCGATCCGAGAACAGGTTAGTAATGGCGTGATAGGGACTCTCCGACTGGTCCGGTCTTCCTTTTCCTTCCCCATTGATGCTAACGACTGGCGCCTTGACCGTACCCGTGGTGGTGGAGCCCTCTGGGATGTGGGTTGCTACGGTGTCAGTACCTGCCGTCTCTTCGCGGGTTCTGATCCGATCTCAATCCGGGCGATGCAGCGACTCGGACCAACTGGAGTTGATCTGACCCTCACAGCACAACTTGCTTTCACTGATAGTGTCATTGGCTTGATTGACTGTAGTTTCGAAGCTCCCTTTCGATGCGAATATGAGTTGGTTGGTACAACTGGATCGATCAGGGTGCCTGACGCTTACCTTCCTCCCCCGAATCCCTTTGCTTATCGGTCGGAAAGCGGTTCCGATGCCGACAATACCGCACCAGCAACACTAACGTTCGACGGTACAGATCAATATGCAGAGATGGTCGATGCTTTCGCCCGATCGGTGGCAACGGGTCGCTTGGTTGAGCCCGCCGAGGATGGCCTCACTCAGATGAGGATACTCGACGCCATCAAGCGAGCAGCGCTTAATCTCTAGCGAGGGGTTTCCGACGTTTGAAGAAGATCTCGAAAACGGGAACCCCAACCAATACCACACCAATTCCGACCAACGTCCGCCAAGGTTGTTCCGACCCAAGGAGGAATAGGAGGGCAGTGGTTGGGATCAGGAAGAGCAGGGGAGTCACTGGATAGCCGATGATCGGTGCTGGAGGTTGTTCTGAAGATCGTGCCCGAAAAATGTAGACTGAACCAACCGTCAGCAGCAGAAACACAATGGTCGAAAAAATAAAATAAGCCAAGATTTGGTCAAATCTCCCGGTGAGGGCAATAACCGAGGCCATCATGGTCTGAACCAGAATTGCCCGAGCGGGGGTACCGAATCGTGGATGAAGTGTTGCCAATCCAGGTAGGAAGAGACCGTCGCGCCCCATCGCGAAGTAGACCCGAGGTGCTGCCATCAGGAACGCAACGAGACTTCCCAACACACAGATGATAACGATCAACGCAAAGAAGATTCCACCGGCACGCCCAAACAAGGCTTCACCAGCCAAGGCAGCGAACGCATCACCCGTATCCACCACATCAATGGGCACCAAATACAGAAAAACAGCACTCACGGCAATGTAAGTGAGTGTGACTCCAACAACCCCACCTGACAATGCGATCGGCACATTACGGGTTGGATTTCGGACCTCACCGGCAATCTTACTGGCATCCCACCAGCCACCGAAGGAAAAGAAAGCCGCCACTGCCGCACCCGCAAGTGCTCCACCAAGGGCCATCGACCCTTGGGGACGCTCGAAGAACGGTACAAAGTTCGACCAGTCGCCCGATCCCGCTACAAAACCCCAGATCACCATCCCAGCGAGTAGACTTAATTTGAGCGCGGCAATGATTTGCAGCACCCTGGCACCAATACGAACCCCCAAAATGTTGGGAATAGCCATCAACACAATCGTGACCAACGCCACGACCTTCAATCCCCAAGCAGGTAGTTCGATCATGTCGTTAGCGATGTAAACCACATAGCCAGAGAGCCCGACAGCAAAGGTTGCGGTGAGTCCAGGATCAAGGACGAAGATCGAGAGCCAACCATAGAGAAATCCGACCCGATCACCGTATGCAGCCCGGAGGAAGTAATAGGGGCCTCCAGCTTCAGGATAGCGTGAGACAAGCTCACCCAAACAGAGTGCGCCACTCAACGCCACAAGTCCACCCGCAATCCAAACAACGAGTAACCAGAATGGTGAGGCAAGTGACTGTGCCATCCCTGACGGCGTCAAGAAGATCCCAACGCCGATCACTTCCCCAACGACGACCGCCCCCGCCGTCATAACCCCGAGTTGTCTCGGAAGTCTCGAGGAAACAGTTGCTCCCTCCCTCGTCGAAGCTTGCGATGCTGCCGATTCCATCCGCTCAGTCACTCCGAGGTGGTGATACTGTACCATCCGGGATTCTGACCCCAGAGATCGTCAGCCAGCCTTCCCGATCTTGGTCTTGCGTCCTGTTGGCAAATCGCAATGGCTGACCACCGGGTAGTGGAGATGGGATTTGGACGAGGATCCAGTATCGACCTCGTGGTACATCACTGATTTGCCGAGAAGCACTCCAAGTAGTTGTAACCCCAGGAAGAATCCCGGAGACATTACCAGTGCTCTCAAATCCCTGGATCATCCTGTTGTCGCCCGAGAGGAGGGCAACCTCGAGCGGCCATTCTTGATAGAACGGTGCCACTCCACAGTTCGTCACGTCGATTTCGACCTCAAGCAGCTGTTGTCTTTCCTCCAGCGAGGTGACTACTGCCGGTACATGGTACTCGTAGCCCATCCGGCGAACCATCGTTACCGCACGCTGATATCGTTCTGGTGTTGGATCTTCACGAAACATTCCAGTATCCATCAGCCAAGTGGCATGTGTTGTCTCAACACACTGAAGGAAGTCCTGGGCTTCCAGAATCCCTGGATCTTCGTCAAAGATCCTTCCCCAGAGTTCCGGCCGAATCTCACCTCCAATCGGCTCGGTCTTCCACTTGCTGGTGGCTTCCACGCCTGCGTCTTGAAGAATCGCCATGTAGAACCAACTGTCCTCAGGTTTTCCTGTTTGGAGCGTTGCCCAGGCGAACGAATCATCATGGTATCCAAAGGACCGACGGTGGTTTGGCGCATACATCCAGTGTTCTTCACCAGCGGGATATCGGAGGAGTACTGGTGT
The DNA here is from genome assembly GCA_964510225.1 of uncultured Isosphaeraceae bacterium. Lineage (GTDB taxonomy): Bacteria > Planctomycetota > Planctomycetia > Isosphaerales > Isosphaeraceae > CAZEAN01. The sequence continues at coordinate 6,513 of CAZEAN010000124.1, read as the reverse complement.
GGTTGTGAATGCTTCCTCGTAAGCGTTCATCACCTCGCGTTGAACAGTTTTGCTGGCGAATAGTTCTTCCCGAGGATACGTATGCCATTCACCCCAGGTTCCTAAAAGTCCGGCAGTGATATAGCCGATTCTCGGGTCGCCATCATAACGATCTCCGAGTTCTCGTATAAACGCTTGGAGCATCGCTCGGAGCCGGGGATCTTCGTAGTCTGGCGTCAACACTTGTTTTGGTGGAAACGGTTGAGTGTTGGTGTTCAGATACGTGTGGATCGTGAGTCCAGCATCGATGAGGTAATCTGGAATTCCACTGCGCTTTCCAGGATATTCTAAATAGATCCGAAAGATCGCTTGATGACCGCGACTCGCTACTCTATTGAGTAATCGTTCCAAGGGTTCCCAATCGTACTCTCCGGGACCCATGACGAGTGCATTAAGCGGTAAATAGTTGAACTCCATACTATGTGGAAAACGATCGCCGTAGTTTCCTTCGTAGGGCACCAATCCTTTCAGAGGATTATCCACTCTCGCCGGTTGGTACTCCAGCAGGACCGATGTTTCTTGGGCTGCCCTGACTCCCTGAGGATCAGTGAGGTTGGAGAGGCTCAGTGTCGTACCCAGTAACAAACCGATCCGGCACCATTCCCGGATGCCCAGTCGATGATACATCACGCAACTCCTTCACTCTCTGTGAGCGGCATTTCTGCTGTGAGTCCAAGTAGCTTCTGGACTGCCGGACCAATCTGAGGCGACCTCATGAGACTCTCACCAACCAAGATCGCATCAACGCCAGCTTGTTCGAGTCGCTCGACATCGAGTCGGGACCGGATTCCGCTTTCGGAGACGAGGAGGACACCCCCAGGGATCTGTGGCCGGAGTCGAAACGTGTGTTCGAGGTCGGTCACAAACCGTGTAAGGTCGCGATTGTTGATTCCGACCAGATTCGCCCCTGCGTTGAGAACTCGCTCAAGGTTCGCTTCTTCATAGATTTCAACTAACGCCGTCATCCCAAGCGACCGAACACGCCCAAGCAACGTTGCTAGCAGGTCGTCATTCAAAATTTCAGCAATTAAGAGTACGGCATCTGCTCCGGCCATCCGGGCTTCCACAACTTGGTACTCGTCGATCACAAAATCCTTACGGAGGATTGGAATCGCAACGGCTGCTCGGACTCTCGCAAGATAGGACAGGTGCCCTTGAAAGTAGGGGGAATCAGTCAGCACACTGAGGCAGTCGGCACCATGTCCTTGGTAGATCCGTGCAATCTGAACGGGATCGAAATCCTCACGGATCACTCCGGCAGAAGGGCTCGCTTTTTTGACCTCGGCGATCAACCGAATCGGTCCCGGGCCTTCCAGCGCACTCCGAAAATCACGGACCGGCGGCGCCTCGGCTGCTTGGGCCTCAAGCTCGGCCATCGGCATCCGTCGTTTGGCCTCCTCCACCTCCAGACGCTTGGTGGCGACAATTTCGTCAAGAATCGTTGGCATCAGATCGTTCCATCAGAACTTAGGGCAGCGCTGCCACGCAGCTTTGTTGGAACCAGTGTAAGGTGGTCGCCGACCTCATTGCCATGCCACTCATCGAGAGCAGTTCAGTGCCAGGGACTCGCCTTTCGGGTCCGACCGTGCGAAACTGTCGATCGATCGGGCAATCTTCTTCATCCAGAATAATCATCACCACAGGATTACGTGCAATGAAAGCCAATCGTCGCGAGTTTTTCAAGCAAGCAACTGTCGCCGGTACTGTCGCAACGGTTGGAATCGGAGGCTTCTCATCAGCAGCAGCCGAAGAATCACCGAAGTCGACAACATCCATCCGGAATCCGATCGGCGTCTCGTCCTACTCGTTCTGGCAATTTCGGGGCGAGCGAACGACGATGGAAACCTGTATAGATCAGGCCGCTGAGATGGGCTTTGATGGTGTCGAGCTTTTGCTTGTTCAGATGCGTGATGAGTCGAATGCCACCCTCCAGCGCCTCAAGCAACGTGCCCATCTCCATGGGCTCTGCCTGATGGGTTTTTCAACGCACCAAGGGTTTGTCAGCCCTGATCCCGAGGTCCGCCAAGCGAATGTTGACAAGACCATCGAACAGATTGAACTGGCGTACCGACTTGGGATCCCGACCATGCGGATCAACACAGGTCGATGGGTAACCAGTGGCTCGTTTGATGAACTAATGGCAAACCGCGGGATCGAACCGACGCTGGAAGGCTACACCGACGAAGATGGCTTTGGGTGGGTGATCGATGCCATCGAGAAAATCCTTCCGAAAGCCGAAGAGTGTGGTGTCACTCTGGGATTGGAGAACCACTGGGGACTGGGCAGGACGGCTGAAGGGGTATTGCGGATTGTCGAGGCCATCGACTCCCCCTGGCTCGCAATCACACTCGACACCGGGAACTTCCTCGACAACTCGTACGCTCAGATGGAGGCGATGGCGTCCAGTTCGATTCCGATCGCCTTGGTCCAAGCAAAGACCTATTACGGTGGTGGGCGTTGGTACGCGCTCGACCTCGACTACGCTCGGATCGCTTCCATCCTTCAGGCGGCTAACTATCGCGGCTGGATCTCCCTTGAATTCGAAGGAAATGAAGACGCCGCCACTGCTGTTCCCAAGAGCCTCGCCATGCTCCGCGAACACTTCGGTTGATTGATTCACGCTGAAGTGCTCGCAGAAGATTCGATTCGTCTCACTAACGACCGCCCTGAGAAAGTGCAGGGCGGATAAGGCTGAAGAATCGTGGACGATCGAGGTATCCTGCCTACCGGGCAACAATCCGCCCTTGGGAATTCACGAGTGCAATCGCCGGCACACCGCGCATCCCGAGGGCTCCCACCACGGCATGGAGTCTGGGATCGTTGGCGTCAATGCGCAACGGGACAGTCCGGCTGTTAAGTGTCTCTACCACATGCTCTTCACCGAGTGTGGTTCGATCCCAGTTTTCGGCACCAAGTGCAATATCGGGACGTTACAACAATGACTACCGGCCGCCCAATCTGATCCACCTCACTGATAGCGGTCTGATAGTTTGGTCGCCAGGCAACCCCTTCCGCTTGAACCGTTGCTGGCAACGCCACCAATATGACCAAGGTAGCCACCGACGTTCGCCAAGTTTGCGTTTGCAATCTCCGAGTGCTCATCGTTCCTCCCCGTCGTTCGACTGATGTCCGCCTCCGATCTCGATCAACCTCGATTCCGAGGCCCGTCGTCAGTCAGATCCGCGTTTCAAGGAGGTCCAGAGCGTGAGGTGGGATACATTTCAGGGTTCATGTCGATCGATATATTTGGTGATTCTGATCAGCCCACTACAGATTCGGACCACATTTGCAATTCAGGAGTGAGAGGTCCCCGACACCAAGGGGACACCAAGTCCTGCTCAGACCCGAACTCGACAGCGATTTCTGTTCCTGTTAGGTTTGCAGCCACTTTGGCCAGCCACCTTGCCCTACGGACATGGATGTCCCGCACCATGATAGCCACCCTTGCCCCGACTGAGATCCGGCTCCTGCCGACCGAACAACTCCGTCCGAACCGTTTCAGCTTGGCAACCTACGGCGATCCAGAACTCGAAGTGGCCGCTGATGGCCTCTTGGAGAGCATCCGGATGTCAGGAGTTCTGGTCCCCTTAGTTGTTACTGAGGAGAATGGGCACTTTGAGATAATCTCGGGCCATCGACGTTTCGCCTGCGCTCGGAAACTTGGATTGATTGAGCTTCCCTGTGAAGTCAAGAAGATTCCCCGTGGAATCGCTCGTCGCCGTGCTGTAATCGACTATAACCGCCAACGCCGCAAAACGTTCAGTCAATTAATGCGCGAAGCCGACGCTCTTGAAGCCTTGCTTACTCCCCAAGCTCGATCGCGTCGTCACTCAAACTTAAGGACCGGAACCAATCAAACCGATCGTCGGAATTCCGACGATCGGAGAGGTCGAACTGATCAGACCATCGCCCAAATAATCGGGATCGGTGGGAAAGACCTCTACCGACAAGCTCGTGCCGTTTGGAAGGCTGCGAATCAAGGAGACATCCGAGCGCGGAGTAACCTTACCCAACTTGATGATGGGACCAAGTCGACCCATGCCGCGTATAAAGACCTCCGTCGACGCAATCGCCTTACGTCTGATTTCCGTCCAAGCCCGTACGACGTATGGCGCTTCCGCGCAGACAAAGCGTATGGAACTCCATATCCAGGTGCCATCCCGGCATCGATTATCGCCCATACGCTTTACTATTATTCCGAACCTGGAGGCATGATTGTAGATCCAATGGCCGGTGGCGGATCGACAATTGATGTCTGCGACGCCATGGGGCGGCGGTGTCTCGCATATGACATTAATCCTGTACGCCCTGATATTCTTTATTGCGACGTAAGACATGGGCTTCCAGCGAATACGAGCGGCTGTGATTTGATATTCTGCGATCCACCCTACCATACCATGCTCGCCTCAAAATACGCTGGCAAGAGCGTAAGCAACGAGCCTTTCGCCAACTGGTTACAGTTCCTAGAAGTTCTCGCGAGACACTGTTTCCAACGGCTCAAGCCCAACGGATACATCGCGTTGCTGCTCGCAAATCAGACTGAAAAAGACATTCCTGCTGGCTACGGCTACTTGGATCACGTTTTTTTCGGCTACAACGCGCTCACAAAAGCTGGTTTTCTACCACAGCGACGGATCAGTTGCCCGATGGACGGTGCCTACCTCCCCCAACAAGTCACTCGAGCACGCACTGAAGGGCGTCTTCTTGGACAAGTACGCGATCTTTTGGTGATGAGCAAACCAAAATGTAGCAATAACCATTTCCTACAGAGCAACTTAGGGCAAGTGGAACAACCCTAAGGTTTCATTGGTTCTCCACCCGCTAACTCGTAGACCTTGCCTCGCACAAAGGGATTCGAGAGGGTCGGGTTGCGACGAACGATTGGAGCAGGAAGTTCTTCTACTGCACGTTCCACCAGTCGGCGTAGTTCTTCGGGATGGAGTCGCTCAATTAAGAGATTTACGGCTACTTCCTCATCCTCACGCTCCTGATCGAGCCGATCTCGAGCGCGCTTGGCACTCGTTGAACGCAGATGCTCTTCGAGTTTCCTGCGCTGAAGTTCTAACCTGCTAGCAACTTGTGGTAAGAGTTCGTAACCATCCTCAATACCTGCACGAATGTAGCCAGGTCCATTCTGAAGCTTTCCTTGGCTTCGCAAATAGAGTGCATTTAAAAGAACTTTTGCGACATCTTCAGGCGCCTTTTGGGCTGCCAATCGCTTTGCCAATTTCTTAGGAAGCCCCTCATCTGTCAACAACTCCTGAAGATCAACAGCAACAAGAAGCTTTCCTTCAGAGGTGAGTCGAAACGGAGTTCCCGGAAGAGGAGCGGATGTGTTGTCTTCTTCTCTCGTTGTTAGTTCTTGTTTGGGCCTATCATCGAGGCCGGTCCGGCCGAACGATCGGGCCTCTTTGTCTAAAGAATTTGGGACAGTGATGGGGTCGAGTGAGAAGGATTCTGGAACGGTTTGAGCGCTTGGTGCTAAAGAAGTTGGCACAGGGTTCCGACGCGGCGAAGAATCTCTGGAAGATCGTCGGGAACTACGCTCTGGGGCATTCCGGAGAATCCGGTAAGCGGTTGCTTTACCCGGCGACTTACTAACCGCGAGTAGTCCGGTCGATGCCAGCTCGTTGATGGCGTCGAGGACGGTTTGTCGACTGAGGCCGGCCTTTTTAGCGATTGTCCGGATGCTGGGATATGCCCAACCGGTGCTGAAGTCCGAATGGAACCCGATAGTCAGATAGACTTTCACCGCCGACCCTCCGAGTGATCGGAACGCCTCGGATCGAAGCAAATCGTGTTCGACTCGGAAGAAAAACCAATCCATCTTTGATTCGGTCACCTCTCTGCGACCGACTGATTAACCCTTAAGCGGGCCCATGGGAGACCACGAAATCCTTAAAGTCCCGTCCGCTCACTCAATCATGGAATCCAGGTCGGGAGGATCGGGAATAGTGTAGCTTTTCGTCTTGCCGCGACCATGATTTGTTGAAATCACTAGTCCGAGCGACTCCAGTCTGGTGAGACTGTCGACGATTGTTGGGCAGGATAGGTTTGTTTGTTCCATCAGTTGCCGGAGACTGATCGTTGTGTCTCGATCAGGTTGGCCCCCGCACTCTGAGACGATCACCAGGTAGACCTTGATCGCCTCCCCTTTGATCCGAGCCAGGTAACCTCGGTCAAAGAGGACACTTTGGAGCCAATCAACATGTTGAGCAGACATGGCAAGAGACACACCGGGGCCCTCCCTGACCATCGGGGCTGCTTGAAGGTAAAGTGAGGAGTTGCTTGGGATTTGCATCGAATACCGCTGGTATTATCGGTCACAAAGTACACGAAGCTGACCAATTTGATTTGGTTTTTTTGCTTTGGTTAGTTGACTTGGGCGTTTTGCCAGGTACTATTGCTCTTGCCGACGCAAAACAGTCCTTGCCACGGTGACTTCTCTCCAGCGGTTTTGGTCTGTTAGGCAAT
>CAZEAN010000123.1:0-16969 GCA_964510225.1 uncultured Isosphaeraceae bacterium | reverse complement strand
CCCCTCGCCCACCAGATAGCAATGTCAGTCCTTCAGGACGAGCAGCTTGTTCGGGGGCAAGGAAGAGACGAAAATCGGGTTCCTCTGACCGGATCACCAGTCGATAGACGGTCCGAGGCGCGACGTAACGGGGGTTGTACAGATCGCTGACCACCACCTGGTAACTTCCATCCTCAGGGACCTGCCATCGCAAGGCGGGATCAACGGTTCCTGTCGAGAATCGGGTCCGAGTTCCGGGATCACCTTGGTCGTCGGCATTCGCGAGATCCCGGAGACTCCCGTCTTCCCGGACTTGCTGGACGAGGATTGCGGCATCGACGGGACTCCCCATCCGCTCACCAAAGACTTCGATCCACCAGACGTCTCCCTTCTTGGCATCGAATTGATAAATATCGACGTCATCGACTTCACGAAAGTCGGCACTAATGTCAGCGGGAATGGAGATAGACTCGATCTCAGTGTCAGTTGCCTCGGTACCGACAGTAACCGGACCGAGGGCACGGGCTATCAAGATCGGAGGACCGAAGCCGTCCTCGGTTTCAAGTCGATACTGATAGCCATCAACACCTGCCGCGGGGCTGGTAGTCCTTGACGTGCTCTCCGATGCAATCCAAGTACTGAGGTCCTCGGGGATCTCAATCGTGATATCGAGCACTTCGAGCGGATGTCCCACAGAAAGCCGGGTATTCGTCGCGATCGCTTTTTTGCCGAGGTTTCTACCTAAGATCTTGAATTGTTCTCTAGTACCAGGAACAGCGGCCATCGGCTGAATGGCATCGATCTGAGGCCCTTCGTCAATCACGAGCCGGTAACAGTGCTGAGGCGAACCACTGTAAACAACGTCACGGACTTCAATCCGATAAGTCCCTGCAATCGGAAGCGTTGTATCGATGAACGGATCGAGATCATCATCATCGTGTGAGTACGCAAGCTCTCTCCCCTCCGGATCATAGAGCCGCAGTTCAGCGTCAAGTCGGCTGTCGATTCGGTCCGCCTCTAATCGAATGAGGACCCGTCGGTCCGCACTTCCTTCGAACGCAAACCAATCGAGATCCGTATTGCCGTTGATCCGACCGTTGATCACTTCACCGATCTCGATGGACTTTGCGTCCTCCGGCTGGTTGTTGGGCTCTGTTTCGAACGCCTCCGGTTGCCAGCCGACCTTGAAGGATCGGGGATTGCTCACACCATAGGGGCCTACTGCGCGAACATCGTGGAGCCCGATTGGGGTATCGGGAGCAATGGAAATAAGAAACCGAGGAGGTTTCGCGTCCCCTTCGACTTTGGAGGCGTTGAGTCCTGGATGATTGAACCAGAGCCCTTCCACCAAGTTGAGGTCCCCACCGCTGAGTTCAACCTTGACCGATCCGCCACGGAGCCCTCCTGCTGGGAAGACGCTTTCGAGCCTGTGTGTCGGATACTGAGCCCGAGCTTCCGGAGGTCCCGAAGGCAGGATCCCAAAGAACGCTAAGACGAGGGAAAGCACGATGAAGCGGAGCCGAGCTTGATTCATCGGGATGACTCCAGTGGTCAGTCCGAGGTTGAGGACCTCGATTCGGAGGCAGGAGAGGCCAGCAGCGTTTGGAAGAATCTTAACGTCTGGAGGAAGAACCCTGGACTTCGAGCGTTTTTCCATTGTTCTTCTTCTGATCCTCATCATAACCACCGTCATGTGATCTCCGGGAGTCCCCACCGAGTTGGCCCCCTTCCAGTCGGAGGGCTATTGCTACTTTCGAACGACGGAGACCCAGTCAAGAGCATTCTGTAATCGATGATGACTGAAGCAGAGGCACTCCTCCAATCAGGATCCCGTTATCTGATCCGGCTTGGGGTACGGTTTCCTGGCAAAGCCCCGCTCTTCGCTGGTTTCAAGCGCGGTGGATTCTCGGCATACTTCGGCGATGAGCCGATCGTCCACACCGACCTCGAAGGTCGTTGGCAGCGCCTTTACTTGGGGACGACACACTACCTCCGAGGTCTTGATGGATCGATCGTGGCGATTGATCGACCTCGAGTCGGGGGGATATTAACACTCCGTCGTCGTGTGTTGCATCAGGAAGAGGTCGTGCCACTGAATCGGCAGGTTGAAGACTGGATCGCGGCGTTGCTTACTGATCTTTCAGATCCGAGGACTCAGGAAAACCAAGCGACCTGGTTCGAAGCACCACCTCCTCCGGTTGAACGGATGGAAGTCGATCAACTCGTCAGATTTTTGGAAACTATCCTCAACCAGCTTCAGAGCGGCGACACGTATTGGACTTGGGCATCTGATTTTTTCGGGGCTCTACCGTTCATGCCGCCGGACTGCCAAAACTGCTTAGTCCTCCCGGTGACCCGTGGGTCTGAAGAACCGTCATTGTTCACCCCGCGAGTCACCGGCACCTATCAAGTTCGCTCGCGTCTCGACTTCCGGACCGAGTGCGCCGAACTCCTGAAACGCCTCGGGGCAGGGATTGTCCCGTATCGCTTCCTCTATCTCGCAGGGCAAAACGCTTTTCGTCGATCCGTTGAAGAGATCGAAGCAAATCTCAAGGAGATCGCGGACCTCTTCCCCATCGCCCGAGAGACCCGAACAGCGCAAGAACCCATCTCGGAAATTTACGAACCGCAATTCGAAGGGGTCCAAGGATTCCTCGATCGGTTCCCGTTTCCTCTTCCCGATCAAGCGTCTTGGGTCCGCTTCCGAATGCTTGGGTTGGTCCGGATGACACTCGGGTTCCCGGCCGTCGATCCAGAGAATGCACCGATCGACCGGATTGGAACAGAAACCTGGGGATCTATCCTCGAACTAATCCGGTCACTGAAAGCTGCAGGGCTCGGTATTAGTATCCTAATTCCACTCGACTTCCCGGATAGTCTCCATCCATCGAGCGTAAGCCCAGTATTTATTAATGGTTGGAGCGAGTTGCCCCTTGATCAGAACGATCAACTCTACTTGATCGATGTTCCGGATCTTCCAGGATCAGATCAGGTCTCATCAGGGAATCATGGGTCTACGCTAAGAGAGATTGTTCAGCTTCTGAGGCCGAGCCTCCGGAATCGAGGGGTACGAGTGCGTACGTATCAACCGCAGAAGCAGTTGTTCTGAATTCGAGAATTGGGGCCTAGATTCATCCGTCAATTTCTCGATCTAAAATCGAGAATGAGCCCGGCCGCTACAGCCAACCCAAAGAGGAGGAAGATGGTCCCAAGTATGAGAAAGTGAACCAATCTCCAACGTGGTTGTTCCTCCGGTTGCGACGGAGTGGCAAGCTGACTCGGAGTCGGACGAGGAGGCAAGGGAGGAGGTAGAACCGGCTTTGTTTTGGTCGACTGCTTTGGTTTCGGAGCGGGATTCTTTCGAGGATTCGGACCTGGGTCGGGAGGACCTTCGACAGTACTCGCAACCTGTCGCTGGGAGACCTGTGAGTATGACTCAAAGAATTGGGGAGGACGTCGACGGGACGGCTGTTGCTTTGGTCGCTGTTGATTGTTCGGTTGCGCTGGGGGAGACGAAGGATTCGACGGGACTGGCCGACCGGGTGTACGTCGGGCGCCTGACTTCGGGGGATTTGTAGGGACGCTTGGTTTTCGAGGGCCCCGAGACGATTGGGAGTAACTTGGCGAGGGGGATGTCTGTCGAGGTCCAGCAGCCCGACTTGGTAAGTTCAGGACCGTTTGGAGGGCGTTTGCGAACTCCTTCATGTTTTGATATCTGTCTTGAGGAGACCGTGCAATCGCCTTCAGACAGATCGTATCGAGTCGCCTGTCTAATCCCGGCTGGTATTGCGAGGGTTTCACCGGTTCCTTGTTGAGAATCGAAAACATGAGTGCATAGACTGACGCCTCATCAAAGGGTCGTCGCCCTGTGAGAAGTTCGAAGAGGACAATCCCAAGCGAGTAAACATCCGTAGCGGGACCAAATTGGTCACTTTCAGCTTTGATCTGTTCCGGGGACATGTACGCAGGGGTGCCCAGGATTACATTCGGCTTGGTCTTAAATGAGTCATCTGATTCGTACGTCTTGTTAAACCGTGCCAAACCAAAGTCCATCAAGACAGCGCGATTATCTTCGTTTGTGATGATGATGTTCGCAGGTTTGAGATCACGATGAACGATTCCCTTTTCATGAGGCGCCACTAACGCCAAGGCGACCACGCGGATGTGCTCCAGAGCTTCACGGACCGGTAGTGGCCCTTTTTCAAGTCTGGACTCGAGTGTTTCACCTTCGATAAATGCCATCGTTAGATAATGAACGCCGTGATGTTCACCGACGTCATAAACGGGGCAAAGACTAGGATGGTGGAAACCGGCTGCGGCTTTCGCCTCGCGCTCAAATCGATAGAGGAATTCTTCAGGGTTCTCGTGATGTGGAGGGATTCTGGGGATTTTTAAAGCGGCGATCCGAGCGAGGCGACTATCGAAAACTTTATAGACGGTCCCCATCGCCCCCGCCCCAATCTGAGCGACGACCTCATAGCGCTCTGCGAAAACATCACCGATCTCGATCATGAACTGCTTCCCCCGATCTTTGTTGAAGTCAGGGTCTGTCGTGTTCGGATCGTTAAATGGCAACGGAATTACACTCCAAGAACGATGATTGAGACGTCGCTAATTTCATTACGATCAAGTAAACAAAGCTTCAGAACGAGTTGTCATCCCTCAAAGCAGCGGTGCTTCGGTTGACTTATCCGAGTGCCTGTCGGATCTTTGGCTCGTCCGATGCTTATTCAGGTGACTATTATTGTCACGGAATCGTCTAATCAGCAATCGAGACTTCGATTTGTTGGGTTGGTCGGACAAAAGTTGATGAGAATCGGGTCAGGTTCAAGAGAGCCGAGGGACCTCGACTAGGGAGATAACGGGCAATTCTGTAAAATCTAGCAGTACATCGAAACGACTCGTCTACTTCGGCTCTCGGTCCGGACCCCTTCTCGAATGGAAAAGCCTCGATACTTGGTCGGAATCGACTTAGGTACGACAAATTGCGCTGTTGCCTTTGTGGATACGAAAGGGAAGCGAAAAGCGAGTGCGGAGACTCGGCCATTTTTGGTCCGGCAGTTGGTCGCTGCAGGTGAGACGCGCGACCGAGCGATGCTACCGTCGTTTCTCTACCTCCCTGCGGGACCGGAACTCCCACCGGACGCCTCCGTCCTCCCTTGGAATCGAAACGCAGATCGGATCGTCGGCGAATTCGCCAGGACCCAAGGAGCGCGGGTCCCCGGTCGGCTCGTCGCCAGTGCGAAGAGCTGGCTCTGTCACGCGGGCGTTGACCGAGAAGCGGCGATCCTCCCTTGGCAGGCCCCCAGCGAGGTACCCCGCGTCTCTCCTGTCGAGGCCTCTGCCGCTTACCTCGGGCATATCAGAGACGCATGGAACTACCAGGTTGCCCAGGGAGACCAAACTCAGCATCTCGAACACCAAGAGATCGTTTTAACGGTTCCGGCTTCTTTCGATGAAGCGGCCCGTGAACTGACGGTCGAGGCCTCGAAGAAGGTTGGTTTTGAACGACTAACCCTCCTTGAAGAACCTCAAGCAGCTTTCTACTGCTGGATCGTCACTCACCGAGACGGCTGGCAAAAGCAACTGAAAGCAGGTGAGCAAATTCTCGTCTGTGACATTGGTGGGGGAACGACTGACTTTAGTTTGATCACAGTCGTGGAAACTCCTGAAGGACCCGGCTTTCGCCGGGTTGCCGTCGGTGATCATCTTCTCCTCGGCGGAGATAACATCGACCTTGCATTAGCCCATCGAGTGGAGTCTCGGCTCGGAAGTTCCCGGTTGGATGCCGAGCAATGGAGCGCACTTCGGTACGCCTGCCGATCCGCCAAAGAGCAACTGCTCCGCGAAGACGGTCCGGAACGGTCGCCAGTGACGATCGCGGGTCGTGGATCGAAAATCATCGGCGGAAGCCTTCACACAGAGTTGACCCGCTCGGAAGTCAACGAGGTCGCACTCGATGGCTTCTTCCCGATGGTGGATCGTGAAACGACACTGGCGCGTGCGGGGCGGGCTGGCTTCCAAGAATTCGGGCTTCCGTTTGTCGCGGATCCAGCGATCCCGAAACACTTGGCGGCGTTCCTCCGTCGGCATGAACTCAGCGTGACGTCGGGTTCAGGCGCCAAGGAACCAAATGAAATTGGTGTGGATCGGATGATCCGACCCGACGCCATTCTCTTCAATGGAGGAGCCCTCACACCAAAGGTGGTTCGGGATCGGATTGTTGGCGTTCTGCGGTCATGGTTTCAGTCAGAGGATCCTTCCTACCAGCCCCGCGTTCTCTCGAATGATTCACTTGATCTCGCCGTGGCGGTCGGAGCAGCGTACTACGGTGTCGTTCGTCGAGGTGGTGGGATCCGGATCGGCGGTGGTACGGCGCGGTCTTTCTACATTGGACTCCGTTCACCCGACCAAGAAGTCGAAGCGTCCGAAAAACCAAAGGAAGAAGCGTCTTGGATCTGTACGGTTCCGCGCGATGCCCAGGAAGGTGATGAGTTCCAGATTAAGGGTCGGACATTCGAACTCTTGGTCGACCGCCCGGTGATCTTCCCGCTCGCGACCAGTTCGGTCAAACCCCAAGATCAGCCTGGAGATCTCGTCGCCAGCGATCCCGACGCGATCCTCGAACTCCCTCCACTCGCAGGTGTAATGCGTGTGGGTCGGAAAGCAAAGGCCGATCGAGTCCCCATCGAGCTTGCGGCTCGAGTGACGGAAGTCGGGACTGTCGAACTCTGGTGCCAATCACAGAACGATGACCGTCGCTGGAAGCTCCAGATCCAATTCAGGAATCCAAGCGGACCCGCCGAGTCGAACCCAGCCTCGAAGACCCTTCTGAGCGACGCGGGATTGAGTGGTTCGGAAGAGATCGTCGAACAATCGTTGGTTGATGCCGCCACGTCGGCGGTCCACTCGGCGTTTATCGAACCCGATCCACAAGCCGAAAAGGGAGCGGCTCGCTTGGTCAAGCGACTTGAAGAAGTGTTGGAACGGCCTCGCGACCAGTGGCCCCCTTCGACGCTCCGGGCACTCTGGGAGCCGATCCATGGAGCCTTGGAGGAGCGCAGACGATCAGAACGCCATGAACAACGCTGGCTGAATCTGGCGGGGTATTGCTTACGGCCAGGGGTCGGCTTCCCCATGGACCAGACCCGGATCAAGTCGCTTTGGTCGATCTTCCATCAAGGGTTGCATTTCTCCAAGGATTTGCAGTGTTGGGTCGAGTGGTGGGTGTTGTGGCGTCGTGTCGCGGCCGGCTTGAATCGTGGCCATCATGGGGAAATCTATCGTCGGATTGCCCCCTTATTGCTCCCCGGAAAGGGAGGGCCAGGGCAAGCTGCCAAGAAACTGGGTCGTCCCAAGCCTGAAGCTCATGAGATCGCTGAAATGTGGCGCTGCGTTTGTGGGATGGAGCGGCTCGATGCGTCCCAGAAGGTGGGACTCGGGGACCAACTGATCAATTCGATCGGTAAACCGACACAACCGAAGTCAGCGTTCTGGGGCCTCGGAAGGCTCGGTGCTCGGTTACCCCTCTTCGGACCGGCGAACACGGTGGTACCACTTGATGTTGCGAGCCGATGGGGGGCCGCTCTTTTGGAGGCTGAACCGTCGAACCAGCGCGAAGCCGATGATCTCCGGTTCGCACTGATCCAACTCGGCCGGGTTTCATCGGATCGTGCCCGTGACCTCGATGAATCGCTTCGGCCAAGGCTCTTGGAACGTCTCCGAGCCCTCGGAGCCTCGGACGAAGCGTTGAATCCAGTCCGATCGTACGTTCCACTCGAATCAAGTCAGCAGTCGATTGCACTCGGAGACTCCATCCCGGTCGGCTTGAGGTTGGTCGAGGATCAAGAGCCTGAAACAGGTTGAAAACCGCGAAACCTGTCAGAATTGTGAAGCTCAACCATGGCATCGGGGTCTGAATCTTGTTGGAATAGGGCCGAGCCACCACTGCGTTTAAGAGGAGCACCGAGGATGACGATCGGACGTTTCGGGACGCTTATAAGCTCTTTGACGGGCTTGCTACTGCTTGCGATCAGTCCCGCGCTTGGTGCCGACCACCATCAATCAAGACAGCCAAATGTCGTCTTCGTGTTGACCGATGATCAACGTTGGAATTGCCTCGGCCTCGCCGACGATTCGGTCATGACGACGCCGAATATTGATCGACTTGGGCGCGAAGGTGTTTACTTCAAGAATGCGTTTTGCACGACTTCACTCTGCTCGCCGAGTCGAGCGTCGATCCTCTGCGGCCTTTATGCCCACAGCCTTGGAGTCACGATCAACTTCACCGAGTACCCAGTTGATCTCCCGACGTTTCCCCGACAGCTCCAGAAGGCCGGTTACCAAACGGCCTACATTGGTAAGTATCATATGGGCGAAGAAAACGATGACAAACGACCGGGGTTTGACACGTTTATCACGCACAAGGGCCAGGGGAAGTATTTCGATAATACATTTCGATTTGATGGGGGCGAACGGAAGGTTGTACCCGGTTATTACACCAACGTGGTGACCGATTTGGCAGTCGATTGGCTTGAAGCGCGTGATACTGACCGTCCTTTTCTGCTCTACATGGGCCATAAAGCTCCTCACAGTTTCTACATTCCGGAGCCAAAGTACGAACATGCTTTTGACCGGCTCGATGTTCGCTACCCACTCTCCGCGTTTCAGCTTGACGACAATCCCGACTGGTACCGCAAGCGGCTCGACACCTGGCACGGGATTTATGGTCCAATCTTCGACTACCGAGAAGATTATCCGAATCGATCGGCAGCAAGCGTCCTGGACTTCGGAGCGATGGTCCGCGCCTATCGAGGGACGATCTTAAGTGTCGATGATTCGGTCGGTCAGATCTACGAATACCTGGAATCGGAAGGTCTTCTCGACGATACCTTGATTATTTTCACAACCGACAACGGGTTGCTTGAGGGTGAGCACGGGATGGTCGATAAGCGAACAATGCACGAGGCGAGCATCCGGCTTCCGTTGGTCGTACGCTACCCCGGACTCACTTCAACAGACGCCCCGAAGGTCATCGACGAACAAGTCCTCACCGTTGACTTCGCTCCTTCGATCCTTGAGATCTGTGGTGCCGAGCCATTACCGAAAGTCCACGGGAAATCTTGGCGAAAACTCGTTCAAATCGGTGACCCCGATTGGCGGGAAAGCTGGTACTACGAGTACAACTACGAGGTCCAATTCCCGTACACTCCGAACGTCCGAGGTGTCCGGACCGATCGTTGGAAGTACATCCGCTACCCACATGGCGACGGGGGACCGGATCGTCATCAGGCCGAACTCTATGAGATTCGGAGTGATCCGACCGAATCTCGGAATTTGATTAACGACCCGCAATATGCTCCGGTCATTGTCGAACTCCGAGCAGAACTTGATCGGCTGATTGCCGAGGCGGACGGACTTCCGGACCAGATGCCTCTTGACCAAGGGATCAAGAGTGACTTGCCTGACAAAGCGATTCGTTGATCCTTTTCAGGGATAAGGACCATTCAGAAGTCTTGTGTCCTTTGCCTCTTGGTTGGAAGTGAAGTCCAGGAACGTTAGACTGTTACTGGGATACAGTTGGGTTTCCCGGTAGTGCGTGAAAATGTTGGCAGACCGAAGTCCCGAGGTTGCAGTCGATGGTCCTCTCACCCTCCACGTCGAAGTCGTTTGGAGACCGCGACCCCTTCGGTGAACTAAAGATCTTCGCCGGTTCGGCAAGCCAGGCCCTCGCCTCTCGGATCTGTCAACATCTTAACGTCCCCCTGGCGCGCTCTGAGACTAAGGTCTTTAGTGAAGGAAATATCTTTGTCCGAGTCCTTGAGAACGTCCGAGGCCGTGACGTCTATGTCGTTCAAGGTACTGAGCGGCCGGTCAACGATAACCTGGTGGAACTTTTGTTCTGGATCGATGCCCTCAAACGAGCAAGCGCTCTCCAAGTGACCGCGGTCATCCCATTCTTTTCTTATGCGAAGGGGGACAAGAAGGATGAGCCTCGGGTCTCGATCCGGGCCCGCGTGATTGCGGACTCCATTGAAGCGGCAGGAGCAGACCGGGTCCTGACGATGGATCTTCACAGTCCTCAGATTCAAGGTTTTTTCAAGAAACCGGTCGATCACCTTTTTGCTGGGCCTGTCTTGGCGTCGTATTTTCGAGAGCGCCGGATTCCGAACCTTGCGGTCGCTTCTCCTGACGTTGGGTTCGCGAAGAATGCCCAGAAGTTTGCCGACCTCCTCAAGGCTCCCTTGATCATCGGGAACAAAAACCGTCGGGATCATGAAGAGCAGGCTGAGATCCTCGATGTTATCGGTGAAGTAAAAGGAAAAAATGTCTTGATTGTTGATGACTTTGTCATTTCGGGAGGCTCACTGATCGAAATGGCATTGGCCTGTAAAAAAAGGGGAGCCCTCGATATTTACGCTTGCGTTTCCCATGGAGTCTTTTCGCTAGGTGCTTCGAAACGAATTGCCCAGAGTCCGATCAAAGAGATGATTCTTACGGATACCATTGGTCGATGGACCGAACCCCTCTCCTCCAACTGCAAGCAGATCAGCGTCGCGAAGCTCTTTGCAATGGCGATCCAATCGATCCACAGTCGAGAGAGTGTCAGTGTCCTGTTCAATACCGACGTCGATCCGGAACTGATCGATCATTCAGGACTTTCTGACAAGACTTAGTACTCGGGACGATCACACTGATCGTTGACGGACCCGAAGCCGACGCATAGCATGACGTCCATGGTTTTGATGGTTTGTTCCGAGCCTTTGAGTGCTCTCAAATCGATCAAGCTTGAATCCCACCGTAGTCCGCCCGATTGATTCTCCCAAATTGAGCTGAACACATTAGGAGTTTCTCTCCTCGGAGAGAATGGATCGAGCGATGCCCACCGAACGACCTCGAACACTCGGCGATCTCCGTGCGAGCGGTTTTCGATCGGAAACGGTCAAGGACGAGATGCGACGGAACCTGATCGCGATGATCCGTCGTGGCGATGACCTCTTTCCCGAAATTCTTGGCTATGAAGAGACCGTCGTTCCGCAGATCCAGAACGCGATTCTCTCAAAGCATGACATGCTTTTCCTGGGACTCCGTGGGCAGGCAAAAACCCGGATGCTCCGAAGTTTGGTCCGACTCCTTGATGACGCGATCCCGATTATCGAAGGCTCGGAGGTGAACGATCACCCTTACCATCCGATCAGTCGTGAGGCCCGCGACAAGATAGAAAGGATGGGGGATGCGACCCCGATCGACTGGATCGGCCGCGACGAGCGTTATCGCGAAAAGCTAGCAACTCCCGACGTGACGATCGCGGACCTGGTCGGTGAAATCGACATGATAAAGCATGCCGAGGGCCGTTACCTTTCCAGCGAACTGACGATGCACTACGGCTTGATTCCGCGAACGAATCGCGGAATCTTTTGTATGAATGAATTGCCAGACCTCTCGCCGAAGATTCAGGTCGGCCTCTTCAACGTCCTTGAAGAACGGGACGTCCAAATTCGAGGCTATCCTATCCGTTTAGAACTCGATCTTTGCCTCGTTTTCTCCGCGAATCCCGAAGATTACACCAACCGAGGGCGGATTGTCACACCACTCAAAGACCGGATTGGCTCAGTGGTCCGAACTCACTATCCGCTGACCCGGGAAATCGGGATTGCAATCAACGACGCCAACGCAAAGGTCGATCGGCATTCGGATCAGGAGCTCACTGTTGAGATCCCGGTCTTCATCAAAGAGGTCGTCGAAGAGGCCGCACGACTCGCAAGAGCCTCTTCACATGTCAATCAGGCGTCGGGTGTTTCGGTCCGGATGTCGATTGCAAACTTGGAGAACGTGGTCTCGAACGCCGAACGTCGTGCCCTCCGTAACGGTGAGAAAGCCATCATCCCTCGCGTCGGCGACCTCGCTCATGCGATTCCGAGCACTCGAGGCAAAGTGGAATTAACGATGGCCGAAGATGATGGGTCCGAAGACAGTTTGATCGGTCGGATTCTCGGCGAGGCAGTGAAGAATGTATTCTCGGAGCGATTTAGCCCGAAAGAGTTCCGCCAAGTCATCGAGTATTTTGAGAACGGGGGCGGTCTACAGATCAACGACCTTCTCTCCTCCAACGAGTTGATCGAGCGCCTGGAGCCAGTCCCCGGATTAATCAAGAAGGCTGAGGGATTGGTCCGTGATACCATTCCCGGAGATGCCAGCGAAGAACTCCGATCAGCCGCAATCGCCGGGGCAGCCGAGTTTCTCCTTGAAGGGCTTCATGTCCACAATCGTCTGAATAAAAATCTGACCGGTGGCGCGACATCCTACGAACGTTAGTGATCTCTCAAACGGTGTCAGAACCCATCAGCGTACGTCGCCCCGCTGGATCACAACACTCCTGATCGAGGTTGCAATGCCAAGCTACGAGTATCGGAAGTGGGATGGTTCGCAGGAGTTTCGTCCTCAATCGTCGGATGAGGCGTTTGACCAACTTTCCGAATATCTCCTCCATTATGGAGATCAAGTCCTCCGTCAGTTCGACAACCTTGATCCGGAGGACGATGCGGAACTTCTTGAGTTGCTACAGCAGCAAGGGCTTCTGGAACAAGATGGCGAAGGCAAGTGGCGTGTCTCACCGAAAGGAATCCGACGGGTCCAACGGAGTGCGCTGAACGATCTTTTCCAGAGCTTTCAACGCGGTCCGATTGGCAAGCATGAGACGCCGCACAAGGGCTCGGGAAGCGTTCGTCACGAGGATTCCAGGCCCTACGTGTTCGGCGATCCAATGGCTAATCTCAACCTCCACGAAACGCTCAAAAACGCGTTTAATCGGGAGGGGAGTGGAGTACCGATCCAAGTCAACCGAGATGATTGGATCGTCTACGAAACCGAGCACCAATCAAACTGTGCCACCGTTGTCCTAATCGATATGAGTGGTTCGATGGGACGTTTCGGGAAGTACGGGATGACCAAGCGGGTGGCGCTCGCACTTCAAGAGATGGTCCGGGCACAGTATCCGAGTGATACGCTCCAACTAGTTGGATTCTACACGCTTGCGAACAAAATGACCGAGCGTGAGTTGCTTAACTCGGCACCGAAAGAAGTCGGTCTCTTTGACCCTCGGGTCCATCTCAAAATCAGCCTCGATGGACCGCTCCCGCGGAACGTCCAACACTTCACCAATATTGATGCTGGCCTCCGATTAGCGCGAAATATCCTTCTCCGTGCTGGGGCTGAAAATAAACAGATCATTGTGATCACCGACGGTGAACCAACGGCGCATATCGAGGGCCGCGATGTCCTCTTGATCTATCCGCCAGCAGAGCGGACCGCCAATGCCACACTCGCCGAGGCAAAGCGATGCGCCAATGCGGGAATCCGAGTTTCGTCCTTTGCGTTGATCGAAGATTATTTCTATCTTGGATTGGTAAACTTTGTCGAAGAAATGGCCCGAGTCACTCAAGGAGTGGCGGCCTACTGCTCGTCCGAAGACTTGGGTAAGTACGTCTTTGACAGCTTCGTCGGTGGACGACGGAAGCGTTCGATCCGCTGATTTTTCGTCCTTAATTTCGATTTGTTGCGCTGATGTGGGATCGATCTACAATGGCAGAGAACGTTATGATGATTGGATCTCCTTTGCCAAGATAATTTGATGATGTCACATCATCCGCAAGTAAGGCAAATCACATCTGCTTTTGATAGGATGTCACATTATGCGAATTGGTTGCTTCGTCGTTGCCTTCCTGATCCTGACACAGTTAGCAACTGCTGACACGATCATCCGGCTTACCGAATCGAGAGAAGTGGTAGAGCGTGGGGATCGTGGTGTTGCTGCAGATGAGAGTCAGAACAAGACAGCCAGTTATCAAGTGACGCTTGGAGATCGCGGTTACATTGTTTCAGTTGATAATGACCAAGCAGCGGTTGAGATCCATTACGATTTCGAACGTCGGCGGCTATACATGTTGAGTCATCAGCGTGGAATCTACTCCGATAGCTCGCTCCACAGTATTGCTGGATTTCGCGCGATTGAGTTTCAGAATCGCCTTGCCATGGGTGAAGCATTGAAAAAGGTGATTCAAGATGAAAATGACCCCAAACGGCTCTTTGGTGAGCCGATGGTCATTGAGCATCAGCTGTCAATGGTGATGCCCGATCGAGGCGTTGAAGGGCAGTTTGAGATCGTCAACGACAGAGATCAAACTCGGTTCGTCTGGAATGAGATCGACTTCGTGACCACCAGCACGGAGATCCACGAAACCGACGCCCGGACGCTGAGTCGATTCCTTACCTTTCTCCGTCTGAAGTGTGGTGTTCATCCCTTCATCCTCAATGAGCTGGCCAAGTTAGACGGAATTCCACATTCGATCGAACTCTTTCACCTCGACCCAGATCCGGCGAGCCTGACTTTTACGGTAGAGTCAGCCGAGGAGGCGCCAGCGATCACGCTGGAACCTCCTGACGAGCTAAAGAGGGTTGAGGACTTCAACGAATCTAATGCACCTCTCTTCGAGCGACTTGCGGAGGCTCGGTCACTGGCAGGCTCGGAGTTCCCCAAACACCTCGATCTTCTTGTAAAGCAGACCGAAGAAGATGCTCTCGCGGGAGAGCATCTTCGGGCATTGCTTGGATTTTTTGAGTATCAACTGATGACCGGTAGGTTCATCGGCGGATTCCGTGAGCTCGGGATCGAACCAACCGATGAGGGTCGAGCATTGATGACAGCGCTGACCCCGGAAGATGCAACGTCTGCTCGCTCAGCCTTGGAGACACTCAAACGTCTCGCCGAGGAGTCGGGTGATTACGCGTTTATTTTCTTGATCTACCAGGGGAACATCCAGCAAGGATTCCGCGAGTACGGAGAAGCAGAGAAGCTCTTCCTCGGCGCACTCAAGGGGAACCCACTACTAACCGGTGTCTGGAAAGATCTAGGCGTAACCTATTACCAACAGTTTCAGGTTGTAAATGCATGGAGGTGTTGGGATCTTGCCCGAACGATCGTTCCCGATCATCCCCTCCTGGAGACGGTTGACCAGCAAGAAGCACGATTGGTCGAGTCCTTTCCCGGTTACTACGACCTCGACACCTTTGCCAACGACGTCGACTAAGCAGCGGAAGCGCGGAGGACCAATCCCCAATGTCCAAGACGGTCCGGATTGCAATGCTCGGGACCGGTGACTTTGCGGTCCCTACATTTCTAGAGTTGCTCAAGTCCGATTTAGACGTTGTTGCTCTGGTCACGCAACCTGATCGTCCCCAAGGACGGAAGCAAGAGTTGATTCCCGCCTCGATCAAACTGAAGGCGTTGGAAGCGGGGATCCCGGTTCAACAGCCAGAGAGTATCAACGATCAAGCCGGACTGGAGCTTGTTCGTTCGCTCGGACTCGATCTGTTGGTGACCGCTGCCTATGGTCAAATTCTCTCGGCAGAGGTCCTGGCGATTCCACGACTTTCGGGGATCAACCTCCACGGTTCGATTCTGCCTAAGTATCGAGGGGCTGCGCCCGTCGCTCGGGCAATCCAAAACGGCGAAACGGAGGCTGGCGTCACCGTGATTCAGATGACCCCCAAGGTCGACGCCGGTGGGATGATCGCGTTTGCTCGGACCAAGATCGATCCCGAAGAAACCGCCGGTGAACTCGAAGCGAGGATCGCGACACTCGGAGCTCCGCTGATTATTGACTGCATCAAGAAGATCGACGCAGGGACTGCTCAAATCATCCCGCAAGATCCGAGCCTAGTGTCCAAGGCGCCGAAACTCCGGAAGGAAGATGGACTGATCAACTGGGAACAGACCGCAACGGTTATTCATAACCTGATCAGGGCGATGCAGCCTTGGCCGATGGCCTCGACGTATTGGCACCCCACTGAATCGGATCGACCGCCAGTCCGTTGGATTGTGCACCGAAGTGCGTTGGAGGAAGGATCAATTTCGGAAGGCTCGATGGCCGGCCGAGTGATTGAAGGGTCCGGCGATCGCCTGATCGTTGGGGCTGGCAAGGGTGCCGTCCGACTCCTTACGATCCAGGTCCCCGGAAAGAAGCCAATGGCTGCCTCGGAGTTCCTCCGGGGAAATCGAGTGAATCCGGGCGATCGGGTCGGCCCTGTCTAGGTTTGTATCGAATCGGTCTCGATCCTGGAATTTAAGTCAACATTCTGACTCAGTTTAGAAAGTGCTGGTGTTCGCGTAGATCGACCTATTAGATTCCGGAACTCGTTAGGCTTCTTGACGAGGAATAGCGATGACGGCAAAGAGGACCGCGGCCATTATTGAGGTAGCGCGGCGATACATTGGGAGCATAGCCGGGCGCTAAACGGTGGTGAAAGATAATTTTGACACGAATACAAATAAGTGCAACTTGTTTGTATTCGATGTGATTGTCGAGGCACGCGCAGCTCCTTATCCCAAAGTGTCGAAATACTGGTTATTAGCGCGGCCTCCACTCGCTCGTGAATGGGCCGACGTCGATCTTAAAATCCCTGGCTGGGAAGGCGTCGAAAAGCCAAGACCGGGGGATGTCGTCGCCGAAGCTCACGACTATGCCGATGCCACAGGGCACGTGAGCATTGTTGTCGGAGCCCGTGAAACGGTCTCGGCGTCATCACAAGTCGGCGGGGTGATCGTGAATAACGACTGTGGATTATGTGAAGGACAGCAACCTACCTTCCGGCGCCACAAGGTCGGACTCCGCCCAAGGGATTTTGACCATCTGCCGTAAAAAGCCAGCAGAAACCATCCCGTGTTCGCACTGGCGGGCACTGAAATCGCCTCGGACTGGTGATCATGACAATTCGGGATGCAAGGATCGGGATAATCCGGTAAGACGTCGACCTCTCTGTGATCGGGGTTGTGGATCACGCGACAGAGTCTGGATATGGAGGGCGGCAGTCCGATGCTGGAGGCAACCGATTCGGAATCCGTCCGACGATCGAGAAACGTACGACCAGGGCTCCGGTATCAGCCGCTCCAAGTTGCTTCTGATCCCGAGCAAGATCCAAGTCCATCGGCACT
>CAZEAN010000122.1:0-17039 GCA_964510225.1 uncultured Isosphaeraceae bacterium | reverse complement strand
AAGGTATCTCTGCCCACATCCAAGAAGGTGGGCCTCCAGGCGGTATTCGCCGGTGGGACGGCTACTTTTTGCTTCCGAATGGATCCTACATCGCACGTGGGATCTACACATTACTCGCTCAGGATGGTCGCATGGGGGAAATACACATCTCTCAGGTTTCCGGGGGGAGCTCTCAATCCACAGAGATTCGGTTTACAGGTTCCGGGCCTTTCTCGAAGCCGTAGGACCACGCCTAACCTCGCGCTGCAGCGGACCCGGCCCGCCGCGGCGCTCTCTGGTAACATGGGGCCAGTGCTCGGCGGGCCGGTCCGCTGAGCTAGGTCGTTAGCCACAAGAACTCACACCATTGCGTTGGAGACCTGTCGTGAACGAAGGCGACATCGAATCTCGTAAGCTCTCGCTTGCCGAACGGCAGTTGGAAGCTGAGAAGCAGCACCGTGCCGCTGAGTTGGAGCTTCGTCGCGAAGAAATCGCTCAGAAAACGGCTACTGAAGCCAAGAAGCGCGTTTGGAACACCGCGCCAGGTCTGGCCGTTCTTGGCGGAGTCATTACGTTACTCACCGCAATCTTCAGTAACTTCATTCAAGGCTGCAACACGTCGAGGCTGAGAAACCAAGAACACGAATCCCAAATCGCTCTCGAACGTCAAGAGCTTCAGTCACAACTCATACAGAAAGCAATTGAACGAGCCGACGACAACGAGGCTGCGGCCGTGAATTTGGATTTCTTGTGGAACGCGGGATTGATTCCGGACTACGACAAGATACCGGGCATAGTAAAGGAGTCTGGAAAACTCCCGGAGGAAACACCAACACTGCCTAGCAGGAAGACCTTTGGACCAGGATTTGGACCATTCACTGGATTTGACGATCGAAGACTAGTAAACAATACCGAGGCTCTGCCGTACAGCGCGATTTGCAGTCTCACGATCACTTCGCGAACTGGCCGGCGATACATCAATACTGGCTTTCTTGTATCGCCACGAGTCGTGGTAACGTCGGGACACAGCATCTACATGCATGGTGAAGGAGGATTCGCCCAGGAGGTAAGTGTTACGCCAGGCCGTAACGGCCAAGAAATGCCATTTGGTACATTGACCGCAACCTCGTTTCGCGTTCCCTCCGGGTGGAGTGACGATCAAGACAATGATTACGACTATGGCGCGATCATTCTTCCCTCGCCGCTTCACAAAGCAGGCACTCTTGAAATTCTCTCAATGAGCGATGAAGAACTCAATTCGTCGACAATTAATGTTATCGGGTATCCCGGTGACAAACCGTCAGGAACTCTCTGGGGTAGTTCCGGAGAGATTTCTGCCGTGAGCGAAAGGCGACTTGGTTATGACGCCGATACCTTTGGCGGCATGCGTGGCTCGCCCCTGGTGCTGCTGGGGGACGATGTTAACAAAGTCCTTGGAGTTCACACATCGAGCGGAAGCGCCACGCGAGGCATTCGCTTCACAACCGATGTAATTCAAACGATCAATGACTGGATCGGCGAGACGGAAGCCGTTGAGTGAAACATGCCAACTGGCTAACCAATCGCTGAACCCCAGCGGGAATGGCGGTCGGGTCGTAGGTGGAAATCACGGCCTCTCGGCGCCATTCCCTCCCGGTTAGCTCAGGCGTTAGGCGGCGTCATGCAGCCCTCGCAGCGCGTCATCACCGCTATCCCGACACGCGAGCTTTGGGACGAGCACGGGCCCGTGGACTCGACTCGCTCGCGTGACCTCTCCGCCGACGACATCCGTGAGTTGCTGCGGCGCGGCCCGCTGCGGTTCGTCGTCGCCGACGTCGGCTCCGGGCCCCGATGGCACCCCGAGGAAAGCTGCTTCGCCTTCTGGAAGGCAGAGGTACAATCGCACCTGTCGCCGCCCGGCGTGCCGGCCTCGCTCGACGACTTCCCCGACGGCTACTGCTACCATGCGTCGGAATGGTGGCCGGCCGCCGGCTCGCCGATCGTCCTGCTGGAGAAGGCCCACTGACCGCCTAACCTCGCGCTGCAGCGGACCCTGCCCGCCGCCTCGCTTTCTGGTATCATGGGGCTTTCTCTCGGCGGGCCGGTCCGCTGAGCTTGGTCGTTAGGCGGCGGGGCGACCGTTGAAGCTCGTACTGAGTCCGATTCTCCTTGCCTCGGCAGTCTGTGCCACCGGTTGCGCCGAACCGGAAAGCGCCGAGCCAGGTCTCAGAAAAGTGCCCGATAAGAAGTATCGCCTACAAGCTGCCGAGATACGCCCGCTCGCTGAAGGGCATGGTGCTTGTTTCGCCACCGACATGATCACTGTTGACGGTAAGCCTGTGGCTTACATGTATCGCGAGGCGCCAGACAACGACATCGACAGCGGGTGGCGCTTCATGTCCGGCTTCGAAACCGACGAGTACATGGACGATCCGTCGAATCTCGGCGTCTACGACGTGAACACGATCGCCAACTACGATCCCGACATCATTCCGCACCTGCATTCTCCTGAAGGTGCAGCGTTCGAGCGCGAAGATGGCTCGGGTCCGTTCAAACCCGTAGCCTTCGAGCCGCCTGAGTAACCCGCCGCCTAACAAGCCGTTGCAGCGGACGTAGCAACGCTGTGCCTGTATCGGTCGTGGTAGGCTCTCGGCGTCCCAGGCGTCCACCGCCGCGGTGCAAGGTTGCGCCACGCCGCTGAACGCCGATACGTTAGGTGGCTCGGGGAGTGCTCGGGGGACTTGTTGAAGCGATCGCGACCGTGCGGCCGGTCCTATGCTCCTCGGCGGAGAGACCGAGGCATGGGGAGAACGGCAGCATGATCAAGCGAATCCTCGCAGCCATGATTGGCGCCGTTCTATTTGGCATTCTTGCCCCGCTTACTTATATATTGCTGCTAGGTGTGCCCCAGAGTTTGATGAACTTCGTCTGGCTTGCGGTGGCCGGCGTGGTGGTCGGCGCGGTCCTCGGAGCTCTGTTGCCGCGCGTCTTCGGGTTCGTGTTCGAGCTCTTATTCGACGTCTGAGGCCTTGAATTGGGAAGTCGGGCGGGTGGCCGGGGCAAAGTCTTCGTGCCCCGGTCGGGGGACGCCGCCTAACCCGGCGCTGCAGCGGACCCGGCCCGCCGCGGCGTTCGGTGGTCATGCAACGGTTTCCCTCGGCGGGCCGTGTCCGCTGAGCTTGGCGTTAGGCGGCGTCATGCAGCCCTCGCAGCGCGTCATCACCGCTATCCCGACACGCGAGCTTTGGGACGAGCACGGGCCCGTGGACTCGACTCGCTCGCGTGACCTCTCCGCCGACGACATCCGTGAGTTGCTGCGGCGCGGCCCGCTGCGGTTCGTCGTCGCCGACGTCGGCTCCGGGCCCCGATGGCACCCCGAGGAAAGCTGCTTCGCCTTCTGGAAGGCAGAGGTACAATCGCACCTGTCGCCGCCCGGCGTGCCGGCCTCGCTCGACGACTTCCCCGACGGCTACTGCTACCATGCGTCGGAATGGTGGCCGGCCGCCGGCTCGCCGATCGTCCTGCTGGAGAAGGCCCACTGACCGCCTAACCTCGCGCTGCAGCGGACCCCGGTCACGGGCCGCGCGATCTCCATCGTCATGGTTCGTCGGTCCGTGGTCGTGTCCGCTGAGCTTGGCGTTAGGCGGCGGAGACGTCTGGATCGAATGTCCGCTAAAAGCATCAACCGGATGCGGCATCTTGCATTTCTGCTTGAACGGACGATATGTTGACCACTCTCGCCAGTCCGCAATGTACTCCGCACCCGTGCCCAGCATCCGGAGTTACCCCCAGTTATGTGCGCCAACAGGATCGCTGGGCGACTTGATCGCTTCGCAATCATTTTTCGTGGCCGTGAAATCTTTTCTGACCGAGGAGCTCGACCAATGAATCCGATCGCTCTTGCCCTGTCGTCCTCGCTGTTAGCTCTGGCGATGGCCGTAGTCGTACCGACGCCCGCCCGGGCTGGACTCATGCTGCAACCCTTCGCCGCGTCGACCAACATGGGGACAAGCGGTGGGGTCATCAACAACGTGAGAAACCAATCGGGCCTCCTTCCTTCCGGCTACTCTAGCGAGATGACCGACTTCGCCTCCTACACGGCAAGCACCGTTCATAACAGTAGTAGTTTTGGAACGAATTCATGGCAATCATCAAGTAGTGTGCCTGGGAACGTGGATTTCGACCTCGGGGGAGTGCACGTGATCGAGGCGTTCGCGCTCTGGAATCTTGGAAGCATTATTGGATTCAATGACGCAGCGGTCCAGAACTTCACTCTGCTGGCGTCGTCAGACGACACCTTCACGACGACGACGTTGCTCGGCGATTTTGTTGCCAACGCGCCGAGCGCGAACCTTGTCCCCGCCCAGATCTTCACGTTCAGCCCGACCGCCGCCGCCTTCGTGCGGATGGAGATCACGAGCAATCACGGGCAGCCAGGTGGGTCAGTGGGCTTTGGCGAAGCGGCATTCGAAGTCCGGGTGAACGTGATACCCGAGCCGTCGACACTGGCCATGATGGTGCCGGTGGCTGTGGCGGGTCTCGGAGCCGTGTGGCAGAAGAGAAGAGGAGTTGGGGGCCGATCTTGACTCCCTGTCAGCCGCCTAACCTCGCGCTTCAGCGGACCCGGCCCGCCGCATTGGTTTCTGGTACATTCACAGGTGGTCTCGGCGGTCCGGTCCGCTGAGCTTTGTCGTTAGGCGGCGGGAGGACTCGTATCGTTCGTGAAAGCCAGAATCCCCCGCTTGAAGCTCTAGATGATGTTGATGCAGGTCCGGGCCCAATCGACCGCCGGAAGGAGGGGAGCGATGCCTCAATTCTCGTTCGGGAGCCTGGTGGCCGGGTTGGCCTGGGCTGCGGTCGGCTCGGCCGGGCCGGAGGGCGAGGCCGATCGGCTGGTCGACCCGATCCCGGTGACGGTCGACGGGGCGTTGCTCGACCATCTCGGCCTGTCGAACCCCGCGATCGTCGACTTCGACGGCGACGGCCGGTGGGATCTGCTGCTGGGCGCCGGCCGGGAAGGCCGGCTGGCGATCCATCGCAATTCGGGGAGCGACGGGGAACCGGCGCTCGGACCGGTCCGCTGGTTCGACGAACTCGAGCCGACCGGGACGATCCCGGACGGATGAAGCCGGGGCTACTTCCGTCCCCGGTTCGGGGACGTCGACGGCGACGGGGATCTGGATCTGATCTCCGGGTCAAACTGCTGCGCGCCCGGGACGCTCCACCTCTTCCGACGCGGGCCCGGCGGTTCCTGGTCGCCGAGGGAGGACCTGGCCGTCGTCTATCCCGATCGAGTGTTGACGTTCCTCCAAGCCACCACCTTCCCGTCGGCGGCCGACTGGGACGGCGACGGGATCGACGACGTGCTCCATCTCAGGAGCGGATCGCCCGTCCGGGTCGCGTACGGGCCGATCCGGGCGGGCGAGCCGGTCGTGCTGTCCGATGAGATCGACGCCCTGCCCGAGCCGGAGCGGGGGCGTCAGGCCGTCGCGGCCGACTGGGACGGCGACGGCAGGCCCGACCTCCTGCTGCTGCGCGGCTATCGGCGAGACGAGGCCGGCATCTCCCTGTTCCGGAACGTCGGGCGGCCGGGCCGGCCCCGGTTAGGGCCGGCCGAGGTCCTCGTCTCCCGCAGGTCGTCCGGCGAGCAGCCGTCCAGGGCATCCGATCCGGTTGACGACCCGATCGCGGGGTTCTGCGTGGGGGACTGGGACGGCGATGGCAGGCCGGATCTCGTCGTCACTCGGAGCATATCCAGGTCCCTCGGCCGGGGCGAAGGCGGCACGCGGCGTTACTTCCGTCGCGGCACCGTCTGGGTCTATCTCCAGGATTGAGGGAAGAATATAGTGGACACGGCGGCGGGTAGTTGTGGCGGAATCTTCGACGCCACGGCCGAGCGACCATCCGGCGGGTGGCACTGGTAGGAGGGGCAGATGCGAAAAGCTAGCGTCTGGGTGCTGACCATCGCCGGGTTATTCGGCCTGCTCCTGGCCCTTGGGTTCGAGGGGCACGGCGGGCCTCGTGAGTGGGAGTTCCGCATGGGCTACCCGGACGCCTGGGTGGAGGTGGAGTGGGTGAGTCCCCCCTCCTCTTCGGTCCCGGGCGCGATCGATTCCGGGTTCGAGAGCCGGGTGCTATTCCTGCGGTGGTCGTTCGGCATCCTCGTCGCCAGCATCGGTGCGTTGTCCTACGCGGTTCGGCTCGGCCTGCGGAAGGGGCCGGCCGCCTAACCTCGCGCTACAGCGGACCCGGCCCGCCGCGGTGGTTTCTGGTATCTTCACAGGTGGTCTCGGCGGGGTGGTCCGCTGAGCTTCGACGTTCGGCGGCGGAGGTGAGGGTGCGACATGGCCGATCCCCAATACATCGCCATCGAAGTGACACTTCTCGAAACAGGCGGCTCCTTCGGGACGGTCGGGGAGCCGCAGATGCTCTGCCGGTACTGTGCGACCCACCTCCCCGGCACACACCTCGACAGCGGCAAGGTAAGCGTCTTGGTTCGCGACCACGTGACGCAGTCGTGGCGGGAGTACGCGCGCCAGACCACCTTCGATGATGCACGCGATGTCGTTGCTCGGTTGGAAGCCTTGGGTATCCCAGGCCGCACGCCGGAAGCGGAGGGCGTCGTCGACACATCCGACGGCTGGACGAACCTGTCCTTCCGTGTGAAGGCGGAGAAGGATGCGACAGCGATTGACATCGGTATGCAGTCCAGCGGTTTCGACGGGGCAGATGCCGAGCCATTGCGGACCCTGTTCCGCCATCTGTTCGCGCTTGCGGGGTTCGAGGCGTATCGCCCGGCTGTGTACGGGCCGCGCCGAACCAGGAACTGCACCTGATCAGCGGGGCGTCTCGGCTTTACAATCTCCACGGCTTCTCGCCCCGCCGGCAGCTGAGCTTGTTCGTTAGGCGGCGGGGGTGGCATACTAGAACGGCTCGATCTCACACTGGAACCCAAACCAGCGAGAGAGGCTCTCATAGCCGCCGAGGTCAGACGGCTCGTCCGTTCGCGGGATGCCGGCGACCGGATCGTCATGTGGCTGGCCGCCGGGACACTGGGCATCTCTCTGCGGGGGCTCCTCAAGGATCTCCTGTCAGGCGAACCCGATTGGAAGTCTCGGGGTCACTGGATCGACCGGCTCTGCCATCGTGCGGTGAGCCTCGAATCGCCGACCCGCTGCATTGTGTCCGGCCCGATGATCTGGGGCTTGAGCGAGGATGTCGGTGGTCCCCAATATGCATGGCCATTCGAGGCCGAACTGACCCTCGCCGTCGGATACTCCGAGTTGGTCGGCTACATGGTGAGGTTCGGAGACCTGCGGCCCATCCCCGACGAGCCTCTGCCGGATTGCTGCCGGCGAATCACCCTGGATATCGAGCGCGGCTCGATAGAGTGGGCCTATGTCATTCGCTCCACAGCGGCAGAGACCGCCTAACCTCGGGGTGCAGCGGACTGGTGGCTTGTCTACCAGTGTTTCTTCACCGATGGGAGCACTGGTGGGCAAGCCACCAGTGCCACCCTCCGAGCAGTCGAAGCTTGGCACAGACGAGCGTCTGACGAACCTCCTGTCGGTGTTGTGTATCGTGGCGTGGCGCGTGTTCTGGTTGACGAAGATCAACCGAGCCAGTCCTGAGGCACCAGCGGAAGAAGCCCTGACACCAAGCGAAGTGGCGTTACTTGATCATCTTGGCGGTACCACCCCGCAACCAGGAGAGCGAGGGTTACCTCGTGGCGTTGGCGAAGCTCAGAGCCTATCTGGCTCGTGCCAAGGATCCACCGCCAGGTAATCTGGTGATGTGGTGAGATTTTATACCACTGATGGACATTCAACTGATCTTCGAACTCGGTCGTCGGATTGTGGGTAGTTGAAAGGATCGTAAGACGGAAACGATGAAGGAGGAACCACCTCTAGCTCATGGATCAGCAAGTAGCCGATCTGATTTCTCCGACTCTTCAGAATCGGCACGTTCGTAAACTAGAGGGACTCCAGACTTTCGGTCCCGTGCCCTGATACTCTGGCGATGCAAGGGACTGTTCCTCGGCCCTAGCTCCTGGTCGGTTTGAGTACGGCGTCCCCTGAGTTCGGGCTGCCGTTCCGTTGTTGGCTAACAGCATTAACTCTCTCCCGATCCATGATCCAGAATTCTGGGATCGGTGCGAGGAACTGCCTTGCGTCCATGGGGAGTAACCAACAAAAATCAACTCCGTTTGGTGAGGACCCGGAGTTGGTTGTCACAGCCAAGCGAATCATGGAATCGGGCTGGCGCTTACCTTTGGATCGAGATCTGACTCGATATAATCCGAGATTGTCGGTCTGAGGCGCATTAGGTTTCAGATCGTAGCCGTCTGCGCATCAGTCGATTCCGAGACGAAAGTCTCGGCGGAAGATTCAGCGCTTGGCGACTGCGGGGTGATGGGCCATA
This sequence comes from uncultured Isosphaeraceae bacterium, assembly GCA_964510225.1. GTDB lineage: Bacteria > Planctomycetota > Planctomycetia > Isosphaerales > Isosphaeraceae > CAZEAN01. The sequence goes on along the minus strand of CAZEAN010000122.1, from coordinate 8,660 downwards.
CTAAATCCCCCTGGATCGTCGGGCTTCTAGGCAGGCATTCGACCAAACCGCCCGGCCCACAAGCATGAATCGACCCACCTGAGTGAGGACAGAGGATGATCAGCCAGGAGCAAATCGTCAACAAACTAAGAGAACTGGCCCGGAACCTCTGGTGGACGTGGCAACCGAACGTCATTGAGCTTTTCCGTGAGCTTGATCCTGGCCTCTGGCATGAGACAGACCACAACCCGGTCGAGTTCCTCGACCGGATCCCTCAAGATCAACTGGTCCGTCGGGCCTCAGAAATGGCCTTGATTTCGCGGATTGATTACGCCTCGCGACGCCTGAATGAGTATCTCCCGAACAACGAGAGTTGGGGAGCCACTTACGCTTCTACACTCCGCGCTCGTCCGGTCGCCTACTTCTCGATGGAATTTGGACTCCATGAGAGCCTCCCGATTTACTCCGGAGGCCTTGGTGTCCTTGCGGGTGATCACCTGAAGAGTGCGAGTGATATCGGGCTCCCACTGGTTGGCGTCGGGATGCTCTACGCCGAAGGTTATTTTCGACAGGCGCTGGACAACGAAGGCTGGCAGACCGAGGCCTATCCGTTCAACGACCCAGACCGACTCCCGATCGAGCTGGCGACCGGTCCCGATGGGGAATCTGTCAAGATTGCGATCGAATCGCGGAGCGGCACGCTCCATGCCAAGGTCTGGCGTGTCGAGGTCGGACGGACGACGCTGCTTCTGCTCGATGCGAATGTCCCGGAAAATTCGGAAGCAGACCGAAGCCTAACCGCCCGACTCTATGGCGGAGATGCCCAGGTCCGAATCCGGCAAGAATTGCTTCTCGGGGTCGGCGGACTCCGAGCGCTTCGGGCCGTCGGTATTGATCCTTCCGTGATTCATATGAACGAAGGTCACAGTGCGTTTGTCAGCTTGGAGATGACTCGGCAAGTGATGGAAGCCGAGGGTCGACCGTTTGGCGAGGCCGTCCGCGAAGTCGCTGGAATGACCGTCTTCACCACGCACACACCGGTCGCCGCGGGGCACGATCGATTCCCTGCCGATCTCGTGGAGCAGCATCTGGGGCCACTCCGGGAGCAGTTACACCTTTCGTACGATGACTTTATGGCACTTGGTCGGGTCAATCCGCATGACCACAATGAACCGTTCTGCATGACAGTCCTTGCCCTGAAACTCTCGAGACACGCGAACGGTGTCAGTGCCTTGCACGGCAAGGTTTCCCGATTGATGTGGCAAACCCTCTTCCCGAATCGGACCGAAGAAGAGGTCCCGATCGGTCACATTACCAACGGTGTCCACGTCCTCACTTGGCTTGCGCCCCAAATGAAGACGATCTTTGATCGTCATTTCGGTAACGATTGGCCCCGTCGGATGCGCTATCCCGAGGTCTGGGAGCAAGTTTCAACAATCGAAGACAACGAACTCTGGGAAACACATCAAGTCCTTAAGGCAAGGCTCCTCGAATTCGCGCGATCGCGGCTTACCAAACAAGCAACCGCTAAGAATCGATCGAATCAAGAGATCGATCGTATTCAGCAGTATTTTGATCTTGACGCACTCACGATCGGTTTCGCGCGGAGGTTTGCCACCTACAAGCGGGCGACGTTGGTTCTCCGTGAAGTAGATCGTCTGGCCTCGATCGTTAATGCATCGGAACATCCGGTCCAACTGATCTTCGCAGGCAAGGCTCACCCTGAAGATAAGTACGGCAAGGAGTTCATCCAGCAGATTGTCCGGCTCAGTGAACAGGACGAATTCAGAGGCCGGATCATCTTTATCGAAGACTACGACATGAATGTCGCCCGCTATCTAGTCCAAGGAGTCGACGTCTGGTTGAACAACCCTCGGAGACCGCAAGAGGCTAGCGGGACGTCGGGCCAGAAGGTTGCGATCAACGGCGGTCTCAACTGCTCGATTCTCGATGGCTGGTGGGCCGAAGGGTACGACGGTCAAAATGGATTTGCGATCGGTTCTGGACGGACCCATACCGTCACCACAGAGCAGGATGATCGTGACTATCGTGACCTCATGGACGTCTTGGTCAACCAGGTGATTCCGCTCTACTACGATCGCGACGAGGAGGGACTCCCGCGACACTGGATCGCCCAGGTGAAGAATGGGATCCGGACCAACGGCTGGCGGTTTAATTCCGACCGGATGGTGATGGACTACGCCCAACACGCCTATCTTCCAGCGTGCGGCGGTCATCCCTGTGGCATGCGTTCCTGATTCCATGTAACTGATCACACCGGTCAATGTAGCCACGCGTTGTGTTGAAGTCGCACGAGACCATACTTGCGATGGGGCTCAAGAGCCGATACAGTTCCACGGAGGGAACAACAGAGATCGGCTCATTCATCGAGGATCCGCACGATGAAGACCCCATCACTTACCAGACGCGCCATGCTGCGCGTGACCGCTGGTGGACTCTCCGGGCTCGGAATCGGACTCAGAAGCCAGGGGGCAGCTTTTCAACAAAAGCTAGCCGAGCCCAAGGCGGTGACCGCCATTCTCACGGAGTACCGGAAGCTCAGTCACGCCGATGTGATTGTGTCACGGCTGCTGAATGGCTGGCGCAATGAGGGAGGGCCTGGGCCGAATCTCAAACTCGTTTCGCTCTACATTGACCAACCTGATCGGAGCGCGATGGGTCTCCAGATCGCGAAAGAATTCGGTATCCCCGTGATGAAGACGATCGAGGAAGCGATGACCCTCGGGGGGAAGGACCTCGCGGTCGAAGGTGTCTTCAGTGTCGGAGAGCACGGCGACTATCCGTACAACGAAAAAGGACAACACCTCTACCCTCGGCGTCGATTCTTTGAAGGGATCGTGGAGACCTTCGAAAAGTGTGGTCGAGTTGTCCCTGTCTTCAACGACAAGCACCCAGGACCAGTCTGGGACGACACAGCTTGGATCTACAAGACCGCACGATCATTGCAAATTCCATTCATGGCCGGGTCTTCGATTCCCGTCGCCTTCCGAAATCCTGATCCGGTCGTACCAATGAATGCCCCGATCACGGCTGCAGTCGGTGTTGGATACGGGGGGCTGGATGCGTACGGTTTCCACGGTTTGGAAGGATATCAAGCACTCGTCGAACGACGTCGAGGGGCCGAGTACGGTGTCGATACGGTCCAGTGTCTCAGTGGCGATGCGATGCGAGACGCCTTGTCTAACGGGACTGTAGATCAAGAGCTCCTCAACGCTGCACTCGGTCCTGTTGCACCCGGAGGCATTGAGCAGTTCCGAGGGTACGACAACACCAACGTCGCCCTTTTCTTATTTACATACCGTGACAAGTTCCAAGGCGCCGTCGTCCAACTCCCCGGCTATGCCCAAGGGATCAGCGTAGGGCTGCGTCTTGAGGGGGCTGAAGACCCGGTTGTCACACGTTATGAAGAACGTCCCGTGCCGCACTACCCCCACTTTGCCTATCTGACGCACGCAGTGGAGCAGATGATCACGACAGGCAAACCGACCTATCCGGTGGAGCGGACCATCTTAACCGCAGGGATTCTCGATCGAGCACTCACCTCGCGATCCGAGGGTGGGAAGAAACGTGACACACCCGAACTCGCCATTTCCTACACTCCGGTCGATTATCCCCACGCCCCGGAACCGCTCGGCATTTCCTAAACTGGTTCATCGCGGAGCAGAACGGCCATGAGGATTGGGATCGGCGGGATCATGCACGAATCGAACACCTTTGTCGATTCGACTACGACACTCCAAGACTTCGAGGACGGGAGTGTTGCCGTGGGTCACGCCCTCATCCCCGTCTGGAAGGCAGCCCATCATGAAGTCGGGGGCTTCTTTGAGGGAACGGAGCGTGAGGCGGTAGAAGCGGTCCCAACCGCTATGGCTTGGGCAACACCTTCAGGTCCTGTCACGGACGAGACCTTCGAGGTTCTCCTCGAGACCTTACTCAACCATTGTCGCTCAACTCATCTTGACGGGCTTCTACTCGCCCTCCATGGCGCCATGGTGACGCCGTCATTTCCTGATGCCGATGGTGAGGTCTTGCGTCGACTCCGGGAAGCACTCGGCCCGGAGTTACCGATCTTTGCAACACTGGATTACCACGGCAATGTCTCAGAATTGATGGTCACGCAGGCAACTGCGTTGATTGGCTACCAGACTTATCCCCATGTAGATCAGCGGGACCGTGGCATCCTGGCAGCACGATTGTTGGTCCGAACTCTCCGCGGTGAGATCACGCCAGTAACAGCAGTTGCGAAACCACCGATCATCCTCAACCTCTTAGGTCAAGAGACCGACCGGGCACCGATGTCACAACTGCTCAGCGAGGCTCGTGACTTAGAAAACGACCCCGTGATCCTCTCGGTGAGCGTGATGGCTGGCTTTCCCTACGCCGATGTTCCGGAAATGGGGCCGTCCGTACTCGTCGTCGCTGACAGCAACCAGTCGGAAGCACAGCGAAGCGCGGATCGACTGGGTGCAGCGATCGAATCCCGGAGGGATCAATTCGATGCACGGGGGCCAGCAGCAGCGGAAGCCGTCAGCGCGGCGATTGCGTCGAACGTACGGCCAGTGGTGTTGGTTGACCTCGGCGACAACATCGGAGGTGGCACTCCCGGAGACGGAACACTCCTTTTAGCGGAGTTGATCCGACAGCACGCGATGGACGCCATCGTCGTCTTGTACGATCCTCCGGCCGTTCAAGCTGCGATCGTGGTTGGTCAGGGTGGGTGTTTCAGAGGTACAGTCGGCGGTAAGAGCGGTGGAAATTACGGTCCGCCAATCAAAGTCTCCGGGGTGGTTCATTCACTCCACGAAGGGACCTGGATCGAAGCCGAAGCGCGACACGGAGGGCGTCGTCAGAATGACCAGGGGAAGACGGCTGTTCTTGAACTTGAGGGAAGAATAACGGTTGTCCTCAACTCGCTCCGAACGCCACCCTTTAGCCTTGGGCAATTGACCAGTCTAGGGCTGAAGCCAGAAGAACAGTCGATCTTGGTGGTGAAAGCAGCAGTGGCGTACAAGGCGGCCTATGTACCGATCGCGGGTCGGGTCATTGAAGTTGATTCCCCTGGGTTCACGGCAATCGACCCTCGGAGGTTTCAGTACAACCGGATCCGTCGACCGATGTTCCCGTTGGATCGCGATTGTTGAGCCAAGAGTCACAAGACGCCGTAGGTCCGGAATGCTTCCGCCACAGACATTCCCTCCGCAAGCTTGCTGCGGACCAGATTTTCACCACGGACCTTCTCCTCGGCGTTAGTGATGGCCTCTTCCGCAATCGACTGCGGTACAACTACCACACCATCATGGTCGCCAAGTACAAAATCCCCTGGTTCCACTCGGACGCCACCGCATTCAATCGGCACATCATAGGCATCGACATCAAGTCTGCCGAGACTGTCGGCAGGATGGATTCCCGTACAAAAAACAGGAAACCCGATCGCTTCGATCCCCTTCGTGTCTCGTGTGTAGCCATCGATGATGATCCCGCGACAACCACGGTAGGTTGCTGCCGTCGAGAGCAATTCGCCCCAGAAGCTCCACTCCGAGCGTGAGACAACCATCAAATCTCCCGGCTTTAACGAGTCAATTGCTTCCATTTCCAACTGGTAGGGATGCTCGGGACTGGTTGTCGGTGCTGGAATGGTGTGGACCGTCCGAGCGACTCCCGCACAGCGGAACTCTGCGACGAGAGGCCGGATCGCAGCGCTCAGGCACTGATTCCGATAGCCCATCTTGTCGAGGACGTCGGCGACGACCGGGGTATAGAGCTTGTTGAGCCGATCTGCAAGGACGGTCGAGGCGGCCATCAGAGATCTCCAAAGAGTGGAACGGGAACGCTGGATTCGGGTGGAACGGCCATAGGTTTGTTCATCAGTTTCTATCTCAGAGTAACACCGATCAAGGCAACAGAGGTCTAGCGACGCTGCGAACGATCAGTCTTTTGATCAAAATAAAAACATGTACTTTTTTACTATGGTTTCTGTCAGTACTCGATACCTCATAGAGACGTCTCTTCTTGCTCACCTGAGCAGCGCTGACATGTACCTTTGCGGGTCGCTCAGGAATGCCCGGGTGATCCGGTAGTGCTCGGTATCTTCGTAAGCGACTACCTCAATCCCCTGCTCACTTAGCATGTAAATAAGCGAGTCAGGGTATGCCATGATGATCGGAGAATGTGTGGCAATAATGAACTGCCCACCCCGACAGACATAATCGTGGAGCAACACGAGGAACTCGAGCTGCCGCTGCGGGGACAACGCGGCCTCCGGTTCGTCCAGAAAGTAGAGCCCATTGTCTCGGAACCGATTCTGGAAAAGTGCGAAAAACGATTCTCCGTGCGACTGCTCGTGGAGTGAATTGCCACCATAGGCTTGGATGATCTCACCGCTCGGTCCTCCGTCGAGCCGTTCGATCTCCGTGGCCACATTGTAGAAGCTCTCGGCGCGCAGAAAGTAGCAGTCACTGGGCGAGGCCAGTGACTTGGCGAGTCGAATACATTCGTGGAGTAATGAGTGGGAGCTTCTCGTAGCGAAGTTGAAATTGAGACTGCCGCCTTCGGGATTCAAACCATAACTGACTGCAACGGCTTCTAGAAGGGTCGATTTGCCAGTCCCATTCTCCCCGACGAGGAACGTTACCTTTGGATGAAAAGGTAGCGTCGTCAGTTCTCTGAAGGCCGGCAGATTGTAAGGGTAGCGGTTGGCGTCCACGATACGCTCACGGGGAACCTCAAGTTGCAAGACGTACGGTCCAGGGGTCTTCTTCCGCTTCCTTGCCACAGTGAATTCTCCTAGGGGTGTGCGTTATGTTATGCATTCTACACATTGTCTCTTGAATACCGTTGAGTCTTGGGCATCGGAGGTGGCTTTTCTCTGTTAGTCAAGATACCCTTACTGCCTACTTGCGATCTCAAATAGTAGACCGTGAAACATCAAGCCATTCATCTTTCCCCGTCGCTCATCGGGGTGGTTCGTACAAGGGGGATGGGTCGGGTAGCCTGGGTGGAAGACAACCCATACCCCAAGACGGATACGGTCATTCGACCGGTTTCGGCTCGGGGAAGGTCCACGAGCCGTCGAGTATTTCACTGCGAGGTTGGTACATTCGCACGATGTAATTCCAACCTTTGGTGATCGGCAAATAGTTCGGATTACTGGGATCACCGCCAAAGTGAATCGTCACGGAACGATGAGGACCCTTCTCTGCCGTGACGTTATTGAGTGAGTAGGCGTCCCAATCGTTTTTCTCCATGAAGCCGTCGGCGTTGTAGACAGTGACGGACACAAACCCATCAACGGGGACCTCTTCTGAAATCGTAAGGGTGTAGGGAGTATTTCCATCGTTCTGCTCAGGCACTACATTCAAGTAAACGGCAGCCTCCCTGGGGTTTCCTCCCCAACCGTACGCCGTACCAAGGAGATGATCGATGGGATTCAGGGTGGCTTTGTCGCCGAACATGCCGGAAGCGTCCAGTTTTGTTGAGGCCAGAACGTTGATCGCATCGCGGACCCGGCTCAGCGACTCCTCATCCCAATCGGGTATCTCGAATTCCCCGATGCCCTGCTGCATCACCGAAATCTCATCCTGCAAGGCATTTGCGGCACTGATATCTTGCGGGTCGTTGGCATCCATAAATGTTCGAAGTATGACGAAGACGTACCGGGTCCCGATCTTCTCTTTGGTGAGCGTGAACTCACCAGATCCGTGCTCGACAGGAAGCATCGAATGGTCCTGATTGATCACCAGCATCGACTGAAACCGCCCTTGTGGATCCGGCTTCAAGATCGTCACCGAGCCCGCGTTCAAGTCGAAGACTCCAGCAGAATACAGGGTATCTCGATTCATTCGAATCACATCTTGTTTGTCAATTGGTGTTGGCTTTCGTACGTGAAAGAACCTGCCAAATGCCCCTTGGTCGACATAGCGTTTGAGTGTCATATCCGTCTCGGCGCGGACAAAGTTATCGACCGTGACGATTTCTGCCGAGGAGCAAACGCTTTGGATCACTGTGGACAGGCCCACTAGAAGGAGTCCTGGGTAGACGAAGTGCGAGCGCATGATGTCTGCCTTGTCTGTGTGAAGCGAAATGAAGGATATTCGTCTCGCAAGGGTCAGTTGCACCAGGTCGAAGTGACCGACTCCCGACCCTCGACGGACGAGATCCAAGTCCGCGGCAGACTATCGCAGTGTCCGGGTCGAGTCTAGGCCCTGCCCATCAAAACGACCCGTTACAAGTCGGTGTGCTGGAGATCCATCGATTTCCTAGGCCTTGTGGTAGACGCTCCCTCCGGTTCCGAGTTCATCCAGCAATAAACTCAGTGTTAAGAATCGCACAAGGGCGTTCCGCAAGTCACTTCTTGTCGAAAGTAAAACCGTTGAAAATCAAACAAGAACAGTAACTTCTCTCGGTTGGTCAAAATACCCCTACTGCCCACTTGCGATCTCAAAAAGAAGACCGTAAAACATCAAATCATCCATCACAATATCTTCATTGGGATGGGTTGGGGGTCAGGTCCAGCTTAAAACGGGGCGGCGTTGCGCCGCTCTTGGATTCGGTACCTCACACAACACAACGATGGCTGTTTCAGACCCGCTGATCGTCCCGGTCACCCTGAGTTCTTCAGTGGGTCTGGGGCAACCGCGCCGTTCGCGGTTCCACTGAAGAAC
>CAZEAN010000121.1:0-17049 GCA_964510225.1 uncultured Isosphaeraceae bacterium | reverse complement strand
CTGCGTCACTGGATACTTACCCAGCCAGAAACCATGCGACAGCGTTACCTCTACCGGACCTTCGTAGTTATATCGACCTAGTTCATCGGGCGGGCTACCCATCCGAAACGTACCGGGAGGACACCAGCAGAACGGCATCCCCAAGCCGTTGTCAGACTGCTCCTGACCCGCACTGAGTTCGAGGGATACATCGACGACTATCTCTGAAGCGGCCTTGACCTCAAATTGCCTCGTTTGTCCAGGAAAATCGCGGCGGATCACTTCCAGTGTATGTTCTCCGGCGGAAAGCCTCAGCCGTCTGTTCAAGTAAGCTCGCTCAACTTTCTGCCCATTGAGCAGCACCACCACGATCGATTGCGGATCCGCAATCTGAAGCCGAACGAAGCCCCGTTCTTTTGGTGCCTTCGGTGCCGGTGCCACTACTCCTTGCAGTGCCTCATCGAACGCAACCATCGACTCAAACCGCTTCTCCGGCTCCTTCGCCATCGCCTGCAGAACGATCGCATCAAAGCGAGTGCCCAGATCACCACGGCGCTCCGAAGGCGGCTTAGGATCTAGACTCAGAATCTGTGCGAACACTCTTCCCTTGGAGCCCTGGAACGGTGTGCTTCCTGTGAGCATTTCATAAAGGATCACACCAAGGGCGTAAACATCCGTTGTTGCATTGATCGCTTGCAGATCGCCGTCAACTTGCTCGGGTGCCATGTAGTGCGGCGTTCCCATCACTGCCCCGGAGATCGTCTTGAAAGACTCAGCGGGATCGTCATGCTTCGCCAGTCCAAAATCCACCACCACCGGCAGGGTGTCATGCTTCATGACGATGTTCTGCGGCTTCAGATCGCGATGGATCACCCCTTTCTGGTGCGCTTCAGCCAACCCTCCCGCGATTGTTCGGACGATTGTAATCGCCTTCAACGGGTCGAAAGGCCCCTGTTTGATTAACTCGTTCAGCGGTGTCCCTTCAATGTAGGGCATCGTCAGGTAATGGGCCGCTCCCACAACTCCAACGTCGTAGACCCGGCAGAGGTTGGGGTGATCAAATCCCCCGAGAATCTTGGCCTCGCGATCAAAGCGTTTGATCAAATCCGCATCTTGAATTTTGTCAAAGCGAGGAACCTTCAGCGCAACCAAACGGTAGAGATTCTGATCAAAGGCAAGGAAGACCGACCCCATTCCTCCTTTGCCCAGTCGATCCCGAATCTCATAGCGATCTGCAAATACTGATCCAATCTTGGGCACGTTAATCGTGTCGTTGCTGTCATTTCCAGGGTCAAAGGTGGACACGTTTCACGGCTCCCCACAAAGGTAATATCATGAACAAATGGAACTTCATTGGGAGTTCATCAAGGGTCGATTCGAAGGTCCGTTGCTGCAGCCATCTACAGATTATCGGTAGAGCGCGTCCATCGCCAGGTTCATCAGCGATGGGTACCGGTCCCGACAACGCGTATCTCAACTCGAAGCGTGAGGAGCAGTTCTGTTTGCAGACTTGATCATCGACTCGAAAGAACGATCTTAGATTCCAGCGCCGCCGTGGAAGTCTTCGTTGATGGGGTCGAAGAACTGGCGACGGACAGGATCAACGAGGGAATAGACCTGCATTGTCAGCAACGGTGGTGAGTATAGGTGGAGGGTGATGAGGTCGGTACCTAAAGGCTGGAGGTTGGAGACCTGGTGGATGTCGCTGTCTTCGGAGGCGCAGACTTCACCTTCGCCGAGGTTGGTGGAACCGGTCGCATAGATCATCCCATTCGGTCCCTCGTCGAAGAGGGTCTCAGTAGCCAGCCCTCGGATCACTTTCACCGCACAACCGGACCCAAGGTGGTCGTGGATTGGGCTCCGCTGCCCCGATCGCCAACAGATCAGAAGGGCATGGTAGGAGGGTCCTGCAACGATCAGATTGCGGAGGTAGCGATCGGGATGGAACCGCGCATAGTGCTTGATCGCCGAGTCAGGTAGATCGACCTTCGCGATCCAATCGATAAGGACGTCGAGCGATATCTTCTGATCGAACCGATTCAGGGAGCTAAAGAGGGGGTCGAGTTCGGTTATGGTAGCCAAGACATTATCCTTTATTCAAATATAATACTCGATGACGTGTTCCTCTTCGGGAGATAATCGCCGTAGACTTGCCGAGGTGCAAAGGACTCGCGGAGTTGTGATTCGGGGAGATCGGCATCTTCAGTCCGGGTCCTCAGCGAATTGAGAAAATGATCGGGCTGGTCCGGGATCGCAGACATGTTCCGAGACGCAACGTTCAACCGATGCTCCGGACGTCGGGTCCCGTATGCCACCTCTCGACCGACTGGATGCTTCTTGTTGATTAACGTGATCTGTAGCGGTCGATCATCCGAGAGGCGACCGAGATTCACCGCCGCCATCGTTCCACTGAATCCGCCACGGATGATGGCTAACGATTTCATTCATCATCTCCCCACAAAGCAACCGATTCCATGGTCTCACAACCCTCCGACGGGTCCCAAAACGGTGACACCACTGCGTCAATCCATTCCATTGGATACCAAAGAGTGGCCGTTGCAAGAGGCTCATGGGCTCCCGAAGCTTGGCCTTACGCATAAATCCGGCCTTCAGGACCCTTCAAAATATCGACAAATCAGATTTTGAACCATGTCGAATTAAGAGATTATTCGGCAATCGGTTCGGCGCCTGATTCAAAACACTTACTTACTGTCTGAATCCGTCGAATTGTTAATATGCTGCTGTGGAACGGTGTTGGTCGCCAAACCGCCAACTGAGAAGAAGATCCGGAGAAGATGCTCTGGGGACATCTCGATCCGTTCGATACCGTCGACGCTGACAAACATCAAGCAGCCCGTCATCGGCACCGGGGCGGTCGGTACATAGATCAGGTGGCAATCTTGGTTCCTAAACCGGTAGACGGTCTCGTCGGTTAGTAAGCCAAGGAAGCCTACTGCGCCGGGGTTCCCGAATTCGCAGTAGACAACCTGCATCCCCTTCAGCTCCTCTTCCTTGTCGAGCTTCATCATGTCGACCACCTGGGCAATGGGCCGATAGATCGTCCCAAAGACAGGGATCTGTTCCAGCATCCGGTTCGCTGAGCGTTGGATCCTCTGGCGGCCGATCGCGCGGATCAAGACTCCAAGCGCCCAGAGCCCAGCAATCACGATCGTCCAACCGATCGCGCTGGCAACCAGGTCGTTGGTCACAAACTGAAGCCCAAGCTGCTGGAGGCCCCGACCGATCAGGCTCTCGGGACCGAGTCGCTCGCGGACGATCCCGGCGAGCCAAGCCATCACCATCACGGTTAGGGTCAGCGGGAGCAAGACAAGGAGACCGGCCAGGAAGGTCGAAACAATCGTCCGGTCCCAGATCCACTTCAGTGCGTTCAGCAGCCACGCCATCGACAAAACCCGCCTATCCGTTGGTCCATCACACTGAAAGTGAACACCAATCCAAGAGGAAGGATACTGGATTACGCTGAGAACTCGCTAGCTCGTAATCCCCTTGGTGAGGTGCATGAACGCGGTTTCGAGATTGATCTCATCTTCTCGGAAGAGCGTCAGTTCAAAGCCGTTTTCAAGGAGCCGTTGTGCAAGGAAGCTGTAGGTGACAACCTCTGGTTTCATCTTGACGACCATGAAGGTCCGATCATTGAGATCGGTCTTCTCGTCAACCCCCTCAACCTCCTCCTGACGCTCAAGGAAGTCGGAGGCCTCTTGGACTCGATCTGCGACCATGATATTGAGGACGACGTCGGAACGGACCTGCTTCATCACTTCAGAAACGGCGCCATTGACGAGCAATTGACCCTGCTCAATGATTCCAATCTTATTACAGATGTCGGCCAACTCTGGAAGGATGTGGCTGGAGACCAAGATCGTCTTCCCCATGCTCCGAAGCTCTTTGAGCAACGCGCGGATCTCAATCCGAGCCCGTGGGTCAAGTCCCGAGGCGGGCTCATCGAGAAGCAAGACCTTAGGGTCGTGGAGCAAGACGCGTGCCAGGCCGAGCCGTTGCGTCATCCCTCGTGAGAGGCTGGTGACGAGTGCATCACGCTTATACGTGAGGTCGACCAGTTCGAGGACCTCTTCGCAGATTTTCTTCCGCGCTGGTCCGGTGATCCGATAGGCGGCTGCGAAGAATTCGAGGTACTCGATCACCTTCATGTCGTCATAGACGCCGAAGAAGTCGGGCATGTAGCCGATCGATCGTCGGATTTCCTTAGCACCATTGTAGATCGAGTGGCCACAGACGTAGGCTTCCCCCCAAGTCGGGTTCAAAAGAGTCGCCAAGATCCGCATCGTGGTGGTCTTCCCTGCGCCGTTGGGGCCGATAAACCCATAGACGTCCCCTTGGTTGAGGACAAGGTTCAAGCGGTTCAAGGCGTAAAGATCGCCGTACATCTTGGTGAGGTCACGAGTCTCGATCATTGACGGTCTCTCAACAGTAAAAGATTGGTTTTGAGCAATGAATTGACTGAGTATCTTCGACTGCGTTCCACAGGATCCGGAACGGTTTCTGCAATGGTTTTCGATTAGGGTGCAATCGCAGGGAGAAGGACGCGGACGACCGTACTCTCCGAAACCTGGCCCGCCTGGGGTTCCTTGTCGTTAATCAGAAACGACGTGGAAGACTCATCTATCGTGAGCAAGAGAATGGGGCGTCCCAGTGCAAGTTGATCCGAGAGTTCAAGGTCGTTGAGGACCAGATTGGAACGTACATCAACCCGATCGCGGCTCGCCGCCTTGGGAAAGCTCAGAGCGCGGACGAGGTTGGGCCGTGTGATCCCAATATCGGTTCCGGTGTTACGAGCGTAAGCATTGTTGGCACGTTGGTTAAGTTCATTGAGGTAGGTTGACAAGAGGCGACGCTCGCCGTCCTCGATCCTGATCGTCTCTCCTGGGGCAATTCTCTCCCTGTCGAAGAGGTAAATCTCATTACCAAAGACGACCGCAGCTTGGGAAATCGGGCGACCGAGCCGGTTGGTAATTGTTCCATCGAGACCAGCGCCTGCGGCTGAAAGCTCGGTCTCAACAACAGCAGGACTGGAACCGAACCAGAACGACTGGAACGCCTTCGTGGTCCAGATCGGCACTCGGACACCAACGAGTTCCTCGGGCGGTTCGCTCGTGGTTTCGTCGTTGGAGTTGGCGTATCGGTAGCCCGAATTGGTAAGTCCGATCCCACTTGAACGCCCCATGCTTCCGAAAGAAGCTTCAGCCTTTCCGAACCACGACGTAATGATCTGGTCAACATCGGTCCGAGCCATCGGACCATCTGCCTTGGGATCGGCAGATTCGATCGGGAGTGGGGCGATCGAGATGTTGTAGTCTCGGTTCTGGGGACTGAAGATTGTGGTGAAGCTCGCCCCCCGCGTGAGGAATCGTTCGGAGCCAACGGCTGAAGCTTGATCGATGTCCACGATATCGATCCGGTTGAGTCGGAGATCGGTCCCCTTAATGGAGTAGGCGGCGATGTAAGCAATCAAGCTGACACTAATCACGATCGTTGGGAACGTGATCCAGGTCAGCTCCATCCGCTTCAGGACTCGCTTGAGGAAGAAGTAGTCTCCCGGGCCAATCAAGAGAATGTAGAGGAAGACGAAGAACGCAACCCAACCAAACGGGACCAATTTAACCCCGGCAAACTGTTCAAGCGATCGATTCAAGTAGCTCGAAAGATCACGGAGTTCATCCCCATAGAAGGGATTGTTCCCAAAGTTTCGCGCCAGTCGGAGTTCGTCCTGGGTGGTTAAGTTCAAGACCTCAATCCAGAAATCCTGGTTCCCTTCCCAGTCAATGAAGGGGCGTTGGTCGACGTTTAGTCCGACAACCGTCACTAAACCAAGTCCGTAGTGTCCTCGGACAATCACAGGTCCGCCGAGTGATCGGTCATCAAGCAACGGAGTCGGAGCACGACCAGGCCGAAGTTCAAAGTGGGTTACTTCGAGTCGACCAGGGCCGTCGGTCGGGATCCCTGTCGGTGAGCCTGAGAAGGACTCAATCGCCCCGGGATCACTACTCGCGTCGGTCTGACCAGCCGGGATCGCCGGCAAGAGCTGCCGGAGGAACCCGTCCTCATCCGCAGCGATCTGGGCATTGTCACCAATCGTCACGACAAGGTGACCGCCTCGGCGGATCCAGTCGATGAGCGAGAGGTTCCGGAAGTCTTGCAGGGAGTCGAGCGCAGCGCGATCATTCGTGTTGAGCACGAGGACATCAACACCATCGTACCCATACCACTGGTCAGGAATTCCCTCGGGAATACGGACTGAAGTGACATAAAGCAACGACTGTGCGTTCAGAAAATTCCCTCGTTGCTCGTCAGAGGGCTGGAACTCCGAGCGGTCCACGAGTCCGGCAATCCCCACCGCTTCCCCAATCGTCGCAACGACTTGAACCTGGGGATCAAGAACCTCGGGGCCGATATCGGAGGTGCCCGTCCGTGGCCGCCTCCCGGGGCGCCCGTTACGGTCGTCGAAGACATCAACCTGGAGGCCTTCGATGGCATCCCCAGGCCTCATATAGCAGAGGAATGGTTGAGTGGTTCGTGCAGGGACCTCAACTCTCCGATAGGTGTCGGTCGGGACGCCGCCATCATCGCTGCAACGGATCCGGATGAACCCTTGGTAAGTCTCAGCTCCCGCCTGAAGGTCGACACGGACCGGCGTCCAAGTCCCAAGCTTGTAGAATTGGTTCGCTTCGTTGTCAGAGAACCCGATCCGGATGTTTTCGATCTGAATATCCGGATCCTGATCCTGCGCGATCGCGGTCTGTGGAGCTAAGGAGAAGCCGATTCCGACCATCATGAAGAAGAGCCCGGCCGATCGTCTCAGCGTCTGATTCATAAGTGCTTTCCTGTTTCGAACCGGGAGAATTGAAGCGGCCTCAGCTCAACCTGGCAACGCGTTCTGTGAGGGATCGATCAACCCAAAGGTTGACGCCCCGTGGATCCAGACGGAACGAGCGGGCATCGGAATCGCGCTCCGAGACTCGATCAACCCGTTTCAAGCGACGTAGATCCTTCGGTGTTCGACCACAAGGTGTTCGACCAACCGATCGCAATCTTAAATCATTCGGTTGTCAGTCGCTAGGTTTTGAGCCAAGGGCATACGTCCAGGATAACAGCCATCAATGATCCACAGATCTCGTAGAGGTGGTCCAGTATGTAGAGACTCTCGTCTCAAGTTTGGTGAAGATCGTCTCTTCCCAATCTTCAGACCGAGTCGTTCGAGTGCCCCTGGATCAATTCAAACTTGCCAATAGGCCACCGTACGAAGACGAACAGTTAAAGACATTTCTGCTGTCCTGACCATTCTACAGATTGGACTTGAGCGCGTCTGGCCCCGGTTTTTTCGGAAGAACGGTTGAAGATCAGTCGGCTTCAGTATTTGCTGAAGCAGCGGTATCAGAAGCTTCAAAATATTTCACCAAGGTCACTTCGTTTCCTTTGTCATTGTATTGGAAATGATCGACCAGTCCTCGGGCGAGCATAATTCCGAAGCCACCTTCGCGGATTCCGAGGTTATTCCGAACGTCGAGATGGGCGATCGGATCATCGGGTTGTGCAGCGTGGGGAATGTCTCTGGGGTCGAAGCCAGGCCCTTGATCTCGGATCACCAGCCGAACCGATCCAGGGTCGATCCGATACATAATTTGAAGGGTTAAATCAGCGTTCTTTTTGTGACCCCACTCAATCGCGTTTGAGCCCATTTCCATCACCGCTTGCTTGAGATCTTTAATCTGACGCTCGGTGAGCGGGGTATTTGTGTAGAGGTCGGTGAGCATGTCGTTGACCTCCGCAAGATACGTGGTCTCGCTCCGGATATTGAAGCAGATCTCGCCATCCGTCCCTTGATTCATGTGCGTCTCACGCCAGGCGAGGGCTCGTTCGACCGCTTCATAGAAGATTTCGGTCGTAAACGGCTTGGTCAGGTATTCATTGGCACCGACCCGGACCCCGCGGACCCTGCTCTCTTCCTGATGGATCGCCGTAATCATGATGATTGGGATCAAGTTGGTTGCTCGACGTCGTTTAAGCCGAGCGCAGAGTTCGTAACCATCGAGATCGGGCAGCATCAGATCGAGAAGGATCAATTCGGGCGCATGCTGATCAACGGCGTCGAAGACCTCCCCACCCTGGTAGATCTGGACCGGATGGTCTCCACGATTACGGACGAGGTCTGCCAACAGTTTGTTGGTGTCCAGATCGTCATCAACGATAAATACGGTGCGAGGCATGGAATGCGATCCTCGGGGCTCGGAATAGGAGCCATCGGCGGCATTGTCGCGCGCCGAGGAGGTGGAAGCAAGTCTTCCAAGTACCGACCTCTTGCGTCACAAGATCATGCAGTCAAAAATGAGGCTCTCAATGACCAACTGAAGTAGCGGGGCATCCGTTGTCTTGGTTCGCTCGTTCTCGGCATCCAGGCCCAAGCGAATTGCTCCAGAGCGGCCATCAGATTCCCCCACGTCTCGAGACTGCGCATGATCAACATTACTCCACTGCTGGTCGCCCTGGGTTATTCAATTTATGTTGCCCAAGGTCTGATCGCCCTTTGGGGAACGTACAACGCCGTGATGGTTTATCGCGGCATGGGAAAACGAGCCTTGAGCGATGACAAAGCGGTCGAGCTGCTGAAGCAGATTCATGCTCAAGTCACGAAAACTGGTCAAGTGAAGGAAGCGATTGCGCTCTGCGAACAGCCTCAATATTGGCATACGACTCTCGCTCAACTTTGTGGCGTTGGACTCCGGAGTCTTTCCAAGGGCTTGGCTAAGGTGAAACAAGTCCTGGTGATGGAATTCAACACGCAGGTGATCTCATCGATGGAAAATCGGCTCGCCTCGGTGGTCACTGCAGGAAAACTTGCACCGCTGCTCGGCTTGCTGGGAACGGTCACCGGGATGATTGGAGCGTTCGGAAACGTTAGCGCCGGCCAACGGGCAACGGATCCCGGCAGCCAGCTCGCCGCATCGATCGCCCTCGGTCTCTGGACCACTGCTGTCGGCTTGATTATTGCCACGCCCCTGATGCTCTTGGCCAACGACCTTCAAGGAAGGCTCCGAAGACTCCGTGACCAAACCGAGCGGCAGCTCCAAGGGTTCCTGGAGTTGGTCGAAGTCCTAACGACCCAAATTCCAGGGAGCAGCGGAACCGGAGGACGATCAGGAACGGGGGCAGCCCGAGCCGTAGCCTCGTCGAAGTAATCCATCGCAACGGGATTTCCAGCCCCTCCGTCTTGAATTGAGCGATTGATCCCACCAAAGCCCATAGACACAGAGAGATCGTCTGAGGTTTTGAATGCTCCTCCAACGTCGGTCACGAACGATTACCGAGACCGCGGTTGACCTCACGCCGATGGTTGACGTCGTGTTCCAGCTCCTGATCTTCTTGATGCTCACCTACGAGACATCAACCGAACCTCAAGTGGAGCTGCCTCCGGCCGTGGAAGGAACTGGCGTCGAAGGGGATCGGGCGACGATCCTAACGATGGTCTCTAGCGGCGATCCTGAAGTACCGGTCCAGGTCTATCGAGGAATGGAAGTCGATCCCGAAACACTCCTCGAGACCCCGGAGGCAATTCGGACGCTCGTTCAAGATGGACTCTCGTTAGGGCGCCGGAGCGTCGTCTTGCAAGCCGATGGTGAGGTTCCCCACGGCGAAGTGATCCGGATCGGGGGAATTATTTCCGAGGTCGATGGAATTGTTCTCCACCTCGGAGTTCAAGATCCTGACCAACAGTGACCTGTTCTGAGCACGATTCAGAAGGTCAAGTCAGCCACAATCGCAGGCAGGGCAACTCTCGCCATGGCATCCTGGGACATTTTCCACTCCGATCGACTCGAAGCCGAACGGAACCTCTCGACTGAGGAGGTCCGTCAACGATTTGCCTCGGGCCAGATTACCGAGGACGATCTCGGTCGCCCCTCGGGCTCGCGCGATCCTTGGACCCGACTCGGCGATTTGCCTGCATTCTCAGCCCCGGTAGCCGAACCCGCTCCGAGCTCGGAACCCCCTCCACAGGTCTCCTCTTCACCGCCCAAACCCGTTGAAAAACAGCCCGAGCCTCTGACTCAGCTACCGGGCTCACACTGGGATACTATAGAAGCTCCCTCGACTGATTCGCCGGCTCCGGGTCCCTTTGAGACGATTGACCAACCCACCGTAGTCCCAGCGCGGGATCCGATCGGACCCAAACCAGCCCCTCCCGAACCACCAAAATCTCCTGCGCCCGACTCAGTGGAACCGGTTGAAATCCCCTATGCAGAGATCGATGCAGACAGCAAATTTAATTCTGAGCCTTTTGAACTACGATCTGTAGAAGAGCTTGAAGAAGATACGCATTCTATCAGCCTGGCACCGCCTGACTCACCCGATGAAGCCGAAGATCTCGATCTCACGGCGATGGTCGATGTTGCGTTCCAGTTGGTCTTGTTCTTTCTTGTAACTGCGACAACGGTCCACTTTAAGACACTCGAAATCCCGATCCCCGAACCGGACGAGAATGAAGCCGTCGCGCAACAAATTGTGCCCCTCGATGAACTCTTGGACGATTACATTCTTGTTGAGATAGCCGCTGACGGCTCGGTTCAGATCGATAGCCAGCCTCTTGAAGGCACCTCACTGGTCTCCCGGCTCCAGCAAGTTAGGCAAGAAACCGAACGGAATCGGATGCTCTTGATGGCCGATTTTACAACGCCCCATCGGAACACCGTAAGCGCGATCGATGCCGCCAAACAGCTCGATATGGCGGAAATCGCCATCGCACGGCCGAGCGATCCCGGTAGCTGACAAACGCCTCCGATCAGCTCCTTGGACCGGTCATTCGCTGTGCTGATTGGCGTCTCGCTCATCGATGACCTCAAGGCCAAGGGTCTTCGGCGGTAGGTCCTCAAGCACGCTCAGAGCGTGGATTTCTTCGGATTGATCTCGGGAAGACTCTCTGAGTGGTTGTCCCATTCCCGATGCTGGGGCCAAATCGATCCGTTAATTGGTCATCCGTCGCCATTCTGCGGTCTCGGCATTTGGGACGGACCACTGCTGACTCAAAAAGGGGTCAATAAACGACCCCACCGCGGCAGTGAAATCCGATTGAGTTGATCGCGTGCCGATCGATCCCCTTGCGCGAGCCAACCGACCCGCTGTTTCTCAACACCCAACACACCGATCCGGGGCAGTTCGATGGCCGAAGAGACACTCAAGACGCAGCCGTCGCAACAGCAGCAACCCGACGCCGCTCTGCTGGAGCAGACAAAGAATCAGATCCGGAAACTCGTCGCCGAGATCGCCGAGCTTACCGACTCTGACATCCAACCCGCACAGTTCTATCAGGAATACCTGACCCGGGCGATCGCGTCAGTCGCCGCCACGGGTGGTGCGCTTTGGATGCTCGACCAACGGGGTGCCCTCAAGCTCCAGCATCAGATCGAATTCGGCTTAACCGGCTTGCTGAATGGCAAGACACAGACCCAACCGCACGATGCGCTGTTGGGAGCACTCTTTCAGACCGGCCAGGGGCAGATCGTTGCTCCTGGTGCGGCGATCGAGGGGGTGCCGAATGCGGGCAATCCGACCAATTTTGCCCTGATCATCGCTCCGATCCTCGTCGACAAGCAGATTGTCGGACTGGTCGAACTGTTGATGGATCCGAAGCGTCGGGCCGCCAGTCAGAAGAGCACCTTGCGCTTCGTCGGCGACCTCGCCGACCTCGCCGCGCAATATCTTAAGAATCGTCAGATGCGACAGATGATGTCGCAACAAAAGCTCTGGAACGAACTCGAAGGTTACACTCATGCAATTCACTCCTCGCTGGATCTGACCGAAACCGCTTATGCAGTTGCGAACGATGGAAAGCGGCTCGCGGGCTGCGATCGTCTCTGTGTCGCCCTCAAGATCGGCGGCCGGACGATGGTCGAGGCGGTCAGTGGTCAGGAAGTCGTCGAACAGCGATCGAACTTGATCCGAGAGTTGACCAATCTCTGCAAACACGTCATCAAGTCGGGCGAGGATCTGGTTTACACAGGCGACACTGAAGCGTTCCCCCCAGACATCCGAGACGCACTTGAAATCTACGTTGATGAAGCTGGATCGAAGTCTGTGGTGATCACACTGCTCCACAAGCCAGAGCATATCGAGAAGGATAAGGAAACAGAGAAAACCCCGTTCGGTTGCCTTGTCGCTGAACAGATTGGTGATGAACTTGCCGTCACCGACGTTCAGGCGAGGACCGATGTGGTCGCTCGACACGCATCAACTGCACTCTGGAACGCTCAGGAACACCACAAGATCTTCCTCCGGCCCGTCCTGAAGGCAATAGGATCGCCCTGGAGGCTCTTCCGGGGGCGGGCGCTTCTCAAGGTCCTCGCCGTCCTCGGCGCCATCGGTGCCATCATCGGAGTGATGGCGTTTGTTCCCTGGGAACTGTCCATCGAGGGTGATGGTTCACTCCTTCCTGATCAACGATCGATTACCTTTGCTCCGTTCCCAAGCCGCGTGATCGCGACCCACGTCGATCACGGTGACAAGATCGAGTCGGGGACGCTACTGGCCACACTCGATAGTGAAGAGTTACGTAAGCAATACAAGGATCTGCAAACGACGATCGACGAAACGCGAGAAAAGATGGAGACGCTCCGTCGGAAGATCAACAACGAACGTGATCCCTTCCAAAAAGCGATCTCAGAGGGAGAACGTGCTGAGCTTGAGATCCGTAATCTTGGTGCACTCACGCAACTTGAGATTGTCACCGAACAACTCGATCAACTCGAAGTTCGGGCACCGCATGACGGATTGGTACTCACCTGGGAAGTGAAGAAGAATCTGCTCGGTCGCCCGGTACAACAAGGGGACGAGCTGATTTACGTCGCCTCGCTTGACGGCGAATGGGGTTTGGAAGTCAACGTTCCTGACGACGATATGGCCCCGGTCCTCGCTGCTCGGAGTCGACTCCAGAAGCAGATTGAAGCCGGAGAGGTACCGGAAGATTCCACCCTTGAGGCAATCTTCATCCTCGCTACTGATCCCGAACACCGCTACCCAGGATACGTCCGACAGATCGCCTCGACTGCAGAGACGGTGGAAGGGAAGCATGTGAACCGAGTGACGATCGGCTTCACCAACGCAGTCCGTGATCAAATCATCGCACGGAGCCGGACCAACGAAGAGGACCTCCGGGCTGGTGCTGAAGTCCGGGCGCAAATCCTCTGCGGTGACGAAAAGCTTGCCTTCGTCCTCTTCCGTGAAGTGATCGACGCCTTCCATGAATCCGTGCTCTTCCGCTGGCCGTTCCTCAACTAACTAATCGAAACAACAACTAGGCTTCTTCGGAGACTAGGACAGCTTGGTCTCCGTTAAACTCTCTGTAAACAACAGAACTCCGGAACAATCGGTCTCGTTTGGACCTCAATCATCCCAACCCCATGCGGAGTGAATCGACAGATGAACCTCTCAAAGACAACAGCCGTGACGACGGTCGCTCTCGGAGCGATTCTCGCCGCCTCCGCCATCAGTCTGGCGAATCCGCAACAGCCAAATCGTCCTCGACTCCAAGCGGCACCCTCAGGAACGGAAGTTAGGACTGTCCTGATTCCCGGTCACACCGAATGGATTCAGCGCGCTAACATCGCTGCTCGACAAGAAGGGGTGATCAAGCAGATCGAGATGACCCTCGGGATGGAAGTCGCCGAAGGTAAAACAATCGCCACACTTGATGACAAGATGGCCGTTGCTGCCTCTGAAAAAGCAAGAATGGTCGCCAATGATCTGACCTTGAAGAAAATGGCCGAAGCAGAACGACGACTTGCCATGAGTAATCTGGTCCGAGATCGTCGCGTGAACGAGATGGGCAAGAATTACATCTCGAAGGAAGAACTTGAGATCTCTGAGGCGCAATTCAGTGTTGCTTCCACCAAAGTTGAGAATGAGCAAGCCAAGCTCGACCAGGCCCAAATGGACTGCCAGATGGCCGAGATTGCTGTAGAACACCACCGGGTTGTCGCTCCCTTTGCTGGTGAAGTGATTGAGGTCTTCAAGCAACCTGGTGAAGCGGTTCAATCGATGGAGCCAGTTGTCCAGCTCGCTCGGGTAGACCGTGTCCGGTTTTACGGCTATGTGCCACTCCGGGATGCTCAATACCTCCGGAAAGGGATGGTTGTCGATGTCACACCGAGCATCGATGGTGCCGACCTTGAGGTCGAGCAGAAGCGCTTCCGGGGTCGGATTGTCTTCATCGGACTTGAAGTGAGCGCCGGTCGACTGAACCCGGAAGTCCTGGTTAAGGCCGACATTATCAACAACGTCGACAAAGAACTCCGGGTTGGCTATGAGGTTGAAATGACCGTTTACCTCACAAACGATCCATCGAAAATTCCTCCTGATCCCAAAGACATGCTGAACGTTGAAAAACAAGACGCCGCTCGATTGACTGCACTTCCTCATCAAGACCGTAATTCGAACTGAGGATCGTTGATCGGAACGGAAGACACCGGGCGGGTTGGGGTCGGTCTGAGAGACATTCAAGACCGACCGACCGCCAACCAATCGTTACTCGGTTTCATCAAGCAAAGAACACTAGAAACCCTACTCTGAAGCAATCTCTGACGGACGTCTCATCATCATCACGGATCATAAGCGGACCGCACTGACTTCGTCGGTTGGTCATTCGCAATGATCCTGGTTCCCGGGCGAAGGCCAGTTGACGATGCTCCGAGATCCCTCGAAAGCCTCTGCGTTGCCTGCCGGACAAGCCGCCGAGCATATCCAAGCAACGCTCCGGCCAGACCTCGTGATCCAGCCGGTCCCCTATGAAGGGGTCACCCATTATGTGATCAAAGATCCGATCGCCCTGAAGTACTTCCGGTTTAAGGCGGAAGAATACTTCCTCCTGCAGCAGCTTGATGGCAAGAAAACGCTGCAGGACATCAAGCGATCGTTTGAACGAACATTTCGGCCCCAGACGATCACGGTCGATGACCTCCTCCGATTCGTCGGGCAGCTCCATGAAGCGAGTCTTGTGCTCCTCGATACGGAGGAACAAGCGAAGGTCCTGATCAAACGACGGCGAAAGAACCGTTGGAAACGCCTGAAGCAGACGGCCACCAACATTCTTTACATCAAGATTCCGGTGATCGATCCTGAGCGATTGCTGACCTGGATGTATCCGTACTTTCGTTGGCTCTTTACGCCTTGGTTCGTTCTCTTCAGTGTCGGCCTCATGCTCGCGGCGTTGACCCTAGTCTTTGTGCAGTGGGAAATCTTTAGCGCAAAGCTTCCCGAATTCGAAGAGTTCTTTAATTGGAAGACGGTGGCGTCACTCTGGATGAGCTTGGCCGTCGTCAAGGTGATCCACGAATTCGGTCATGGGCTGACAGCTAAACACTATGGTTCCGAAGTCCATGAGATGGGGATCCTCTTCCTCGTCCTCACGCCGGCATTGTACTGTGACGTCACCGATAGCTGGTTGCTTCCGAGTAAGTGGAAACGGATCTGGATCGCGGCAGCCGGGATTTATGTCGAGTGTTTCTTAGCCGCGATAGCAACTTTTATTTGGTGGAACACGAGCGAAGGGGTCTTCAATAGTTTGATGCTCTCGACGATGTTCGTCTGTTCGGTCAACACCATCCTCTTCAACGCGAATCCGCTCCTCCGCTACGACGGCTATTACGTCACTTCCGACTGGTTGGAGATCCCAAACCTCCGGATCAAGTCGACCCAGTTCTTCGGACACCAATTCCAAGAGAAGGTCCTGGGGTTGGAAGTACCGCCACAGAGCTACATGCCGCGTTCGCGTCGGATCCTCTTTGTGACTTACGCGGTGGCGTCATATCTGTACCGTTGGTTCGTGACCTTCAGTATCGTCTTCTTCCTCTATCATTTTCTGCCGGAGGACCTCCGAATCATCAGTGCCTTCCTGGCGCTTGGGGCTATGGTACCGTTGCTAGTGATGCCGCTGATGAACATTCTCAAGTTCGTCCGCCAACCCGGGAGGCTTCGAAAGGTGAAAAAGGTCCGCGCAGCACTCTGCTTTACGGCGTTCGCGGCAGTGGTCGCGGTCATCCTCCTGATTCCGACACCACTCCGGATTAAAGGAACGCTCGTCTTAACTCCTGCCGATCCTGAACGGATCTACATTGAAGTCCCCGGACGGCTGTACTCCATCCTGGTCGACGACAATCAACAGGTGAGTGGGCCGACAGAAGACGGTCAGTATGGGACGATTCTCGCCACCTTGAGTAATCCAGAACTCCTCCTTGAGGTCCAACAACTCCAGGATGAGGTCGATGTTTACGAGCAGCGTGCGAAAGTCTACCGACAGACCAGTTACAACGACCCACTCCGCAACGCTTCCGCAAAAAGGACTGAGAGTATCGTCGACAACGACCTCCGGCCAAAGCTCGATCTCGCAATTGAGCAACGCGACAAGTTGATCCTCACCGCAGACCGTGATGGTGTGGTCATCGGGCTCCCGAAGCATGAGATCGCCGGTAAATTCGGCAAGTGGATGCAGCCGGGAGAACTCTTCTGCGAGGTCGCTGATCCCAAGAAGCTCGAAGCCCATCTCTTGGTCGATCAATCGGACGTTGAGTTGATCCAAGACGTCGCCAACGGCAATCCAAAGGCTTGGGTCAAGCTCCACGGTGACCAACGTGTGATCATCAGCCGAGTCGGGGAGCTTGCCAAGCGTAACCTCGACGAAATCCCTGAGGAGCTAACCAATCAAGCGGGTGGTCAGATCGCGACCAAACCCGACCCTATCACAGGCAAGCCGGTTCCGATCACGGCGGTCTATGAAGCCGTCATTCCGATCGACAACACGGACGAGCTTCTAACGCCTGGCCTCCGAGGGATGGCCAAGATCGATGGCGGTACTGCAACCCTCGGCTGGTGGCTCTGGCGACTCGTCACGAAGACTTTCCACTTCCTCCTCTGATGATGATCCTCCTCCCGATAGCAACCACCGCTCGGTCGATGCAGCCTCTCTCTGCATCGACCCGATAGTTCTTCCTTTAAAGGTAAGCCTTCAGCGGATTTCCGTGGCTCTGGCTGGCAGCGGTGGCAGTTGACCGC
>CAZEAN010000120.1:0-17189 GCA_964510225.1 uncultured Isosphaeraceae bacterium | reverse complement strand
CCGTGCGGCGGCTTGTGGTTCGGAAAAGTCGCTAAATCCCGCCGACGCCAGCGAGTGGCGCCACTAAGACGCCTCCAACGCTGAAAAAGCAAAGAGCGAAGCGACTCCTCGGGGTCGTGGTGGTGAAGCTGGTGGCCCGGGTGGCGGACAGTTCGGTCCTGCTGGTGGCCGTCAAGGTGGTCCTGGGGGTGGCCGTCAAGGTGGTCCTGGGGGTGGTAGTGGAGGTCCTGGGGGTGGACAAGGTGGTGGCGGTGCAGGAATGGCGGACTTCCGTCAAAAGATGCAGAATCTGAGCGGTGAGGACCGTCAGAAGCTCTTCAATCCCAGCACAAGCGATTCGGAACGTAAAGAGCTTATGAAGAAGGCTGGATTTAGTGATGCCCAGATCCAACAGATGGAGCAAATGCGTCAGCGTGGTGGTGGCGGCGGAGGGCGTGGACAATGAGTGACCCGTTTGCCTCAATGATGTTGGATAAAGAGTCGGGACCCGATGGGTCCCGGCCGGTGGTCCGCCTCCGTGACATCCGGAAACAGTATGTCATGGGACGCCACTCGCGGGGGCAAGAGGCGATCATCGTCCACGCACTCCGTGGTGTCTGCGTCGACGTTTACCTGGGTGAGTCCGTGGCTATCATGGGCCAGTCTGGTTCCGGGAAAAGTACGCTTTTGAACCTTCTCGGCTGTCTTGACCGTCCCACGAGTGGTGAGTACCTCCTCGACAGTGATGATGTCGCCAACTTTTCTGACGACGAACTCTCGGAGATCAGGAGCCGTCGGATTGGGTTCATCTTCCAGTCGTACAACCTGATCCAACAATATACTGTCTACGAGAACATCCAACTTCCTCTGACTTACCAAGGCTCCGGTGCAATTAGCCAGAGTGATCACGACTATACGTTAAAGCTCGCTGAACTCGTCGGACTTTCACAGCGACTTGATCACCGTCCGATGCAGCTCTCCGGTGGCCAACAGCAACGTGTGGCAATTGCACGCTCTCTGATTAACAACCCATTCATCATCCTCGCAGACGAGGCGACTGGTAACCTCGACAGTGCGACGAGCGATGAAATCATGGCGATGCTCGGGCGACTGAACGAGGAAGAAGACAAAACTATCATTATGGTGACCCACGAAGATGATATTGCCGAGCATGCGAAACGGATTATCCGGATGCGTGACGGTCAGATTATCCACGACGCTCCGAGCGAGCGGATGAAGGACGCCCCGCCCCATGTAGTCGGTCTCGGTGTTGGTTCGGGCCTCCAACACCAAGCGGTCACCTCCCAGTAGCGCTGCTTGCAGATCTTGACGGATTTATCCAACAACGGCAATCGAATCTCCTCACCAAGCAAGACTGAGTACCAACCATGGGACGTATCTGGCGAAGCGTCAATCTGGGTGTTAAGAGCCTCCTCCTTCACAAGCTCCGTTCCAGCCTGACGATCCTCGGCGTGGTCTTCGGTGTCGCCGCGGTGATTATGATGCTTGCGGTCGGCGAAGGGGCCGCACGGGATGCTCAAGAGCAGATCGCTCAGCTCGGTGCCACAAACATCATCTATCGCTCCCAGAAGCCAAGCCAAGAATCACAGAGCAAGGCGACTGGACGTCCGGCGCGGGTTCTCAATTACGGGCTCAAGTACGATGATTTTGACAACATCCTCGGTACTGTGCCGACCATCAAGAAAGCACTTCCGATTCGGGAGATCGTCCGCGAAGTCCGTCACGAAGATAAATTTATGGAAGCTCGGGTCGTCGGCACGACCCATGATTATCTCGAGTTCAACCGGCTGAAGATGGCTCGTGGCCGTTTCCTGAAACCTGCCGACGATCGCTTTTTTGAGAATTTCTGCGTGCTTGCTCACGAGACCGCGCAGACCCTCTTCCCGATCGAGAATCCGTTAGAACAATCGGTCAAGATCGGCTCGGACTATTATGTGGTGATCGGTGTCACAGCGCCTCGAGGTTCCACTGCTGCAGCGGGTGGTTCGCTTGCGGCGCAGAACTTCGACCGTGATGTCTACATCCCACTAAGTACCTGCCGGGTCCGATTCGGCGAACGGATCATCTCCAGCCGTTCGGGGTCGTTCGAGGGCGAAGAGACCCAACTGACGCAGATCACGCTTCAGGTAGAGGACATCGAAGATGTTACCAAGACGGCGAGGGTTGTCTCGCGGATTGTCGATAAAAGCCATAAAGACAAAGGCGACGTTGTTCCGACGATTCCTTACGACCTGCTGGAGCAGGCGAAGCGGCAAGCACGGATCTTTAGCTATGTCCTCGGATCGATCGCTGCGATCTCGCTGATCGTCGGTGGTATCGGGATTATGAACATTATGCTCGCAACCGTGACAGAACGGACTCGAGAGATCGGTATCCGTCGGGCGTTGGGAGCGAAGCGGCGTGACATCACCCAGCAATTCTTGATCGAAACCGTCGTCCTTTCGGGGATCGGGGGGCTCATCGGAGTCGCGATCGGAGTTGTCGTTCCCCAATTTCTCTCACAACTGAGCGACGAGATTAAAGCCATCGTGACCTTGAGGCCGGTTCTCTTGTCTTTCGGAGTTTCTGTTCTCGTCGGAATCTTGGCCGGGCTCTATCCCGCTTCTAGGGCCGCCAAAATGGATCCGATCGAAGCACTCCGGCATGAGTAATCCCCAGTTTGGATTGGGTACGGTGCTTCTGTTCCGATCTTGCAGACTGATCCGCTGGGCATTACGATTATCTTCATAAAAGCGCGACTCGGGAATCACGTGATGTTTCTCCCGAGTCGCGTTCTTTTTGTGTTCCGTTTTCAGACCCTGCTTCGGTGATCCGACTCCGT
This sequence comes from uncultured Isosphaeraceae bacterium, assembly GCA_964510225.1. Classification (GTDB taxonomy): domain Bacteria; phylum Planctomycetota; class Planctomycetia; order Isosphaerales; family Isosphaeraceae; genus CAZEAN01. The sequence continues at coordinate 14,368 of CAZEAN010000120.1, read as the reverse complement.
ATCGAGTAATTAGTCTGGTGCGATCTTGATTCCAAACCAGGTCGGTGGGTCTTTCACTCATCATTTAACCTGTACTCAATCGACACCGGATTCGTGGCGCAACGCTTCAGGAGGCTCAGACCATGCCATCAGTTGATCGAATTCCCATTTCCAAGGAAGGATACGAGAAAAAAAAAGCCGAATTGGATCACATGAAGAACGTCGAGATGTCAAAGATCGCGGAGCAGATTGCGGAGGCCCGTGCTTTCGGTGACCTCTCGGAGAACGCGGAGTACCACGCTGCGCGTGAGAAGCAAGGAGAGATTCAGGCAAAAATCGACCTTCTTTCCGATCAACTCGCCCGCTCATTCATCGTGGACAGATCGTCGATACCTACAGACCGCGTTGTCTTCGGCTCCAAGGTTAAGGTGCTCGACGTCGACCTCGACGACGAGGAAGAGTTCACCTTGGTTGGTCCTGGTGAAGAGGACTACGATCGGAACCGAATTCTCAGTACGAGCCCGATCGGCGAAGGACTGATTGGCAAAAAGATCGGCGAAGTCGCCGAAATCGATGTGCCGAATGGCACGATTAAATTCAAGGTTGTCGAGATATCGGCTGCTGACGATTGAGGTCACTAAAGCCCGGTTGATGAGTCCCATTCTTCGGGTAACCGAATTCCCGATTCATTCCAGATCGGCGGGAGAGCCCCTTGGAATCCGACTGTCGAATGCAGCGTCGGGTGTTGAAAACGTAAGGCCCGAGCGTGGAGCGCGATTCCTTCAGGGAACGGCTGATTCGATCCGTAGGTCGAATCCCCGAGAACAGCGATCCCCCGGCTCCCTGCCTGAACCCGGAGCTGGTGGGTCCGCCCCGTGGTCGGCCAGAGTCGAATCCATGAACATCCCGGGGGCAGCTCAAGGGGTTCGCCACGGCGATAACGAGTGATCGCGTGTCGGGCCCGAGGAGTCTCGGGAGCGCAGACTTGGACATTCGGCCCGAGACCCGTGTTCTCTTCGAAAAGCCAGTCGTCCCAGATCCCTTCGGAGGGCTCCGGTAGCCCGGAGACAATCGCCCAATATTCCTTCTCGATCACCCGATCCGCAAACTGCTGATGTAGCCGACGCGCTGCCTTCAACGTTTTTGCCCAGACCATCACCCCCGAAACAGGCCGATCGAGTCGGTGAATGACGCCCAGATAAGGAGTATCGGGAGACGATGGATTTAGATAGGACCGGATCCAACCCTCGAGACTCATTCCTTCTCGGGGACGTCCTTGGGTGAGCATTCCTGCCGGCTTCACCACAACGAGGAGGTGGGGATCCTCCATCAAGATGATCGGCGACGCCGTAGCCATCGGTGGTCCATCGGTTGAGGTCCGACTTGTCGTGGTCAGCTCAGGACAAATGAGCGCACAGGCTGTAACGGGGTCAATAACACCGCTACAGCCACTTGCGGAGGCCGATCGTTTTATTTATGTCGTCCGGCTTAGGATGATCAGTTCAGGGAATCGAAGGAAATGTGTTCGGCATCTGAGGGACTGTAGGCGTTGAGGAACCGGAATTAGGGGTCTGAGCGGGAGCAAAAGGGTCGGTCGGCGAGGGTAATCCAGGGCTCGACGGACTTGGGTAGACCGATTGGGACGCTGGTGCCCCTCCTTGATTCCCGTAAGTCCCGGACGAGTATTGAGGGATCACGCCGGACTGGTAGCTTTGTTGACTCAAGCTCGACTGAGGATTGTATCCGCCGGGTGTCGAGGCGTAACCAAGCCCTTCGTCGTAACCCGCTACGGTTGCCGACGGATCATAGTAACTTGACGGTGCACCGGCAGAGCCGGGGCTGTAGGAATTCGCTGAGCGGTTTGCCGCCGACGGGCTCAGTCCTGATGGCTTCGAGCCCATACTATAGTAAGCATCCGGAACCCGAGCGCCCCGATGATGTCCACATCCTGAGACGGTCGCGAGCAGAATCAAGCCGGAGAATGTAACCAAACCACAATGGATCATCCGCCGTTCCATCGGCATCTCCTCCCTATCCTGGATGGCTGCGAGCAAACCAGACAATCGGCACTGCCATTTCGGCCATCGGAATCCCAGAAGTAGGCGTGAGGGGATTGCCGATGCAAATAGTCAGAAATTGTCCGGCACCTGTTGGCCCGCGTCTTGAGGTGTGGGAGGCACGGAGGCAGGCGCAAACGTAGGGCCTCGACCCGCAAGTAACGACTCGCGAGGCGAGGAGATCATAACAGTTTCACGTTCTCGGTCAACCGGACCTTGGCGAGAGTCCGGTTGGTTCAGTCGTTAGCTCTCAAGAACGTAGTCTGTGTTCAACATCTGTGCGTTCCGAGACTCAAGCCGTTGCGGCGCTGAATCGACGAGCGACTTCATCCCAATTGACGGTGTTCCACCAGGCAGCCACGTAGTCTGGGCGTCGATTTTGGTAGTTCAGATAGTAAGCGTGTTCCCAAACATCAAGCCCTAGAATCGGAGTCCCTGAACCATCCATCAGCGGACTATCTTGATTTGGCGTCGAAGTCACGGCAAGCTTGCCGCCTTTCACCACCAACCATGCCCATCCTGAACCAAATCGAGTGGCAGCAGCCTTCGCAAACTGCTCTTTGAACGCGTCGAAGCTACCGAAGGCATCGTTGATCGCTTGGGCGAGGGTACCCTCAGGAGTACCACCGCCGCCCGGCTTCATAACAGTCCAAAAGAGTGAGTGATTCGAATGCCCCCCACCATTGTTTCGGACCGCCATCCGGACTGATTCAGGAAGCTGGTCGAGCATCGTGATCAACTCATCGATCGGCTTGCTCTGAAAGTCTGGGAGGTCCTTGAGGGCGTCGTTGGTCTTCGTTACATATGCTTGATGATGTTTTCCATGGTGGATCTCCATCGTCTTCGCGTCGATGTGAGGTTCCAAGGCGTTGCTCGGGTAGGGGAGCGGGGGCAGGGTGTACTCAGCCATCAGATTCTTCTCTCCTCTGTAGTCGTACTCTGCGAAAGTGCCCAAATCGTTCTGGAACTGACCATCCCGGAGGATCCTGGCTGTTGATTGATGATCGTTGAAACCATGATGGTCGTGTTTCACTTTCGTTCCAGAGCTTTGCGCCAAGATACCACAGCCTAAATCGAAGCTTCAAATCGGCCCTGATTAACGCCACCACGTTCGAGGATACTAGGGTGTTTTTGGTACCGGTGACTTTTCCTATCGAACAAACCGCCAAATCTCCGAATTCAGTTGGAACATTCCAAAGGGCGGCGTCGCTTGAAACTCTAGAGAGGTATGCTCATTCTAGAAGAATTGATCGTATTCTTGATTCCCGCCGATCGAACAGCTTGTCAGACTCGCTATCACTGATCTTTTCAGCCGGACATCCTGGCCTCTAGGTGGGGAATTGACTCTGAAGATTAAAATATTCACGACCTACCTTTCACTTCCCCTCTCCGATTTGCTGAGGTATCGCCGATGATGGTCGCAACGAGACATGCTCGGATCAACTTCACCAGTCAGTCCGAGACGAATCCGAGGCGCGGTGCGACTCTGAACAAGGTCCTCCTCGGGATCCTACTTATTGTTGGCGGCATTGCGCTCGCAGGATTCGGAGCCTGGCGAACGGGGCTGACCGAAGTCATCGGCTATCCGAGTTCATCACAAAAAGACCCGAGGCCGATGGTGGAGATCGATCAAGGCCTCATCTCGGCCTATTTTGTGGAACCCGGTGAGTTCGAAAGCGCGAACAACGCGACGGTATATTGTGAAGTTGAAGCAATTCTAGGAGCCGTCGGAGGGGGTAGCTCAGGATTCACACCAAGCCGGAGTTCCTCCTCAAGCTCTGCTGGCGGTGGTGGCACGACCCAGGCCACTGGCGGAGGAGGCGCTGCAGCAGGGGGAGCTGGAGGAGCTGGAACTGCAGCGACCGGTGGATCCGGTGGATCTGTTCTCCGCCCTCAGGATATTCAGAGTTTCAGTTATCGAGTCACACCGCATGTTCCAATCCGGGGATCCAGCGGTGGGGGGAGCATTTCAACTTCGCGGAGTCGACAGAGTGGTGGAGGTGGCCGCGGCGGCGACAATGGTTCTGGGCGCTACGGATCAACCACGATCATCTGGCTGATCGAAGAAGGCTCACCTGTCGAGACGGGCCAGCTCGTTTGTGAGCTTGATAGCTCCGCGTTCGAAGATGAACTCCAACTTCAGAAGATCCGAACCGCGCAGGCGAAGTCCTGGCTGATTCAGGCGCAAACAATTCTCGATGTCGCCAATATCGAATACCGCGAATACAAGGACGGGATCTACCCGCAAGATATTGAGAATCTCAAGCAGTCGATTGAACTGCAACGCCTCCAAGAGCGTCAAGCCGGAGAGACGCTAGCTTGGTCACAAGAGATGAAGCAGAAGGGGCTTCGGAGTGCTGCCCAAGTCCTCGGTGACGAACTCTTCCACGAGCAACAAGAGATTCTGCTCAACAACGTCATTGAGATGGAAAAAAGGTTGAGGAAATACACGGGACCACGAATTCTGACCAGCTTGGAAGCGAAGATCGCTTCTGTAAGATCGGATGTCCTAACGCAAGAAGAAGCCTACAAAATTGAAGAGCAGAGACAACAACGTCTTGAGCGGGCTATTGCAAACTGCAAACTGTACGCACCAGATGATGGGATTGCTGTTTATGCTCAAGAAGTCAATGGTTGGGGACGGGTTGAAGATCAGATCATGGAAGGAACAACGGTCCGCGAAGGCCAAGCGATTATCAACATCCCTGATCCCACGAAGATGCAGGTTCGGGTCAATATTAATGAAACGAGATTTAGCTCAATACAAGTAGGACAACAGGCCGAAGTCCGCGTCGATGCCTTCCCTGACCAACCTCTTCGTGGTCAGTTGGTGAAACTCAAGCCGATCCCCGCGCCTCCCTATATCGTCTCCGATGTCAGGCTTTACACCGGGATCGTCAGCGTTGATGGTGGCTTTGAAGGACTCAGGACCGGTCTGAGCGCAGAGGTTGCCTTCCACATCGGAGACGTCCCTGATGCAATCCGAATCCCCATTGGTTCCATCCGATGGGTTGGTCGATCAGCCTTCGCTGCGGTCCCTCAAGGCCCCAATGATTTCGAGTGGCGTCCCTTGAAACTCGGCCTGCTCAACTGGCAATTTGCTGAGGTTCAGGAAGGGCTAAGCGAAGGGGATCGCGTCCTGGCCAATCCTCTAAGCCTCCCAACTCCCACTCCGATCCTTCCCGACGCCAACAGTAATGAGCGCGTCGAGAACACGACAATTGCTCGACTCTCGGACTGATCCCGCGTTCAGACCCAGAGATTCGCTCACTTTTCAAGTCGAAATTCTGGATGCGCTTTGAGAAACGCTGACGCTCGATCGGTCCGCGAGAATGCATGAGGGAGAAATTCGAGGGCTTGATCAATCAGGTCATCCGGTTCAGCGCAACTGAACCGGATGAATCCAGCTCCCGCCTCGCCAAAACATTCACCGCCCAGACAAGCGACGCCAAAGCCGTCATCAGCCCCCTCAAGCAAGTACATAGCCAATCCGTGGGAGGTTAGCCCAAGTCGTTGGCAGATTGGTTCCACGTTGGGGAAGACATAAAAGGTGCCGGCGGGTCGATTGATCGTAATTCCATCGATCTTTGCAAGACCTTCCGCAAGTCGATTCACCTTTGACTGGAACTCTTTCATATCACGATCGCGCTGTGCTTGATCATGATCAAGCGCGGCCGACGCTGCGAGCTGGACAAAAGGTGGACTACATGACGCCGTCGTATTGATCAACTTGCCCATTGCCGCAGCAAGCTTCGGATGGGCAACGGCAAAGCCAATTCGCCAACCGCTCATGCTGTATGACTTACTAAAAGTATACGCTGCGACGACATGTTCATACATTCCAGGACGACTCAGAATCGACTCGTGCCGCCCCTCCCAGACCATGTGACAATAGGGTTCATCGGAGAGAATCATCAGGTCAGTGCCACGAACGAGATCAGCGATCGCATCAAGATCCGCCCCGGTTGCAACACCGCCGGTTGGGTTGTGCGGCGAATTGAGGAGGATAGCTCTTGGCTTCGGATCCTCCTTGATAAAGCGAGCGACGGCCTCGGCTTGCGGTCGGAACTGGTCTTCAAAGCGGAGTGGGGTCAAGACTGCACGAGCACCGACTCGATCCAGGTTCGGGAGATAGGTCGGAAACTGTGGGCTAAAGATCAGGCAGCCATCGCCACGTTCTAAGACCGCCTCCGCGAAATACTGCTCGAACGGTTTCGCTCCTGAGGCCGCAACGATGTTTTCTGCGGTCGCCTCAATGCCAAACTCACGACCGACAAAACGAGCGGCGGCGTCACGAAACTCGGGGAGTCCGATGCTCGGTCCATACCCAGTCTTACCCGCACGAATTGCATTGATCCCAGCTTCAACAGCTGACGGTGTGCTCGGAAACGGGCTGTCACCGATTTCCAATTCAACAACTTTCTTACCTTGGCCCTTGAGCCCTCGTGCTGCGGCCAACACTGTGAACGCCGATTCAGTAGTTAGGTGCTCTGCGAGGGTGCTCAGTCTCGGCATTGGATCGGCTCTCTCTGCGGCCCATTGAATGAGTCGGCCCGATCAATCGGCGACTCGAAGAACGTCGATTGATCGGGCCAGGTTGATTTGATCAAGAACCAGCTTATCGCGACGCGATCGCCTGAGCGAGCGGTTGAACAATCCGGGGAACGATACGTTCTCGGACCATTTCCTCACCAATCTCGCATTGGCGTCGGAACGATTCCACGAAGCTCCGCTCCGGCCCAGTTCCCCAATACTGTCGGACCGTAAAGTACACGCTGATCTGGTCTTCCGAATACTCACCGGTCCGGATCTGATACGCGTTGGTCCTCGTCTCGACGCTCAGTCGGCATTGAAGTCGGCATGACTCTTCAAGCGAGAGCGTAATCGATGGTTCATAATGAATCACTCGGCTCCCGCTTACATCGAGTAATCCCTCTGGTCCCCAGCCAATCCCGAGTGCCTCGGCGACAATCTCGTCATGGTTCCCCTCATAGGTGAGGTCAAAGCCAAACATGACATCGAGGGCCTCACAATCAAGTACGCTAATGGTCAACAAGTGAGGAGCCAACTCCAAGACCATCTCGTGCTGGCGGTAGGCTTCTTCGGGCGTCGACGGATTAACCTGACCGGAACAGAGCCGGCGCGGCTCAATTGCAAGCCAGCGGTAGCTTCCCTGATCTTTGTCACCTTCGAGAACCAAGTCCCCGCTCTCTCGCGTGTAGAAATTTTGGAGGTCGGGAAACCCTTTTTTCATCTGTTCAAAGAAGTGAAGAACCGTGTCTCGTGCATGTGGTAACTCCATTTCGGTGTTGAGATTCACATTGACATAAAGATCGTCGGCGTTCGATTGCAACCGATTCATGTTATAGGATCCTTGCCGTGCAGGACGCCCCGGCAGTCTCTGGTTCCTTCAAGCAACCCGAAGAGGCTCAAAGACCGCCAGTCGTTAAACCGTCCCATTATACAAGTCTTCGACGCTCTCGGAATCCGGGAGCGCCGGAACTCTTTGGAGGATCGGGAATAGACCCGATCGAGTGTTCCCGACCTCGGAGTTCAACTAAGGACATAACGATGGATTGGCACTAAAAGATCGCTACCATACCATCAATCACCCAAAGAAACACTTGGAATCCCAGAGAGATCCCACTCTAACCCATTTGCTCACAAAATCTTACGATTTCTCTAGCGAATCAAGTTCACAGCTTTGATTGCTCAACTTCGTACTTAATTCCATCGAAACAGACCTATCAAGATCCAAATCCTCTCTGAAATCCAGATTGTCTGAAGAGAAAACGACGAGCGGATTTGGCGGGCAGAGGGTTTCTGTAGAGAGCATAGCGAGGTTCTTCAACTGACAGGAATCCCCGAATGGCAACTGAAATAGGCACGGGGCCTATTGGGCCGACGACTACCTCACTTAAATGATCCGTCTGGGCGACAAGTTGAGTGCGCCCACCCTGGGCGACGGACAGGCCGCTCCAGCGGAGCCGGTAGTACAATCACGGCAGGAGGAGAGCCATGCCCAGCCACGACTGGACCCGCGTCACTGCCAGAACCTGGCACGATTTCTATCTCAGTTGGAGAGCAAAGCTTCGGAATACGCTCAACGACGGCCTGCTACCGCCTGACTGTACGCCCAATCGGAGGGCCACTCGGACCAGACATCCTTACGCTCCAGGAGCCTGATCTCCCTGGCCCGGACCGCGAATTATCCGCTAAAATTGAACTTCCCGACTTTGACGAATACGAGGTCCGGGTCTGAGACGTCCAACGGGGGCGACAACTGGTTGCAGCCATCGAGATCGTCAGTCCGGCAAACAAGGACCGGGCCCAGAAGCCAACGCCTTCGTGGGCAAGTTTGCTGCGTTACTTCAGAAGGGGATCGCGATCAGCATCGTCGATCTGGTCACACGTCGACAGGGCAATCTTTACACTGAACTGATGGCATTCGTTGGTCAGAGTGATCCAACCCTAGGTCCGGAGACGCCACGGAACTACGGAGCATCGTGCCGTTAGGTCGAGATGGGTAAACGAACGGTCCTCGAAGCTTGATCATACCAAGTCGCTGTCGGACAACTACTCCCCACGTTGCCTCTCTGGCTGACCGACAAGATCGCCATCCCCCTCAACCTTGGGCAGAGTTACGAGAAGGCGTGCCACGACCTCTGGATCGCCTGAGCAAGTAACGTTCCGTGTCCAACGTCACGTGACTCGTGGAAGCAAACCACGAAGCGCCCGCTGGCTGCTTCAAGTGTACTCCCACTGGACTACGACGAACTCTTCAAGCTACCCGGACCCAGACTCGACAACGGCATCCAGTTCCTCATCCTCCCTCCTAAGACCGCCGACAATGGATCGGCCCTTTACCTGTGCATAGTCCTGCTCTCTGACTCTCCGAGCCCTCGCTCTCCTCAAGCTGCAGCTTGGAATCAAGAGAGATATCGTACTGGAGTAGCCTGATACCGAACGTCAAAAGGGCTAATCTGGACGTTTGCTAAACAACCAAGGCAAATGGGAGTCGACCATCCCGTCGCCGTGGACAGTCGGCCAACTCCCGTTTTCCTTCCATCACTCGACACTTCGCTTATCGACGGCGGTTCTCCTGGAATTCCTCACGGATTGCGGCGAGATCCGAAGCGATTACCTCAAGATCATCGCGGTCGACATTGGAACTATCAATCACGTCTTGCAGCGCGTTAACGAATCCTTTGACTTCATCAGGACTAATATTGGCACTCTCCAGGATTGCATTGAAATCCTCTTTGAGATCACGATACTCGCTAAGACTTACCTCACCATCCTCGAGTGCATCTTGGAGGCTGGTCGCAAACTCTACGACGGTCTCCGAATCAGGGCGTGTGGCATCATCGAAAACGGCGACGAATGAGTCGACCAAAGCCTCCTTCTGCTCATCAGTAACTTCCGACTCTTCTTTCAGTCTCTCTAGATCTTGGAGTAGTTGCTTGATGTTCTCCTTCTGTTGATCGCTGATGTTCTGGCCGGGCTCCCATTCAACCCCTGGGTGGTTGGGCAATTGCTCAATGATCGCACCAAGGTGTGCACCACCTCCGGGCCCACCACCAGTTAACAAAGTCCGGGATTCAAGTCCATCAGGACACAGTACAGTTCGGTTGTTTGCTCGATGATGTAACATCTGCGGTCCTCCTTCACTCGTTTCAGCAGGGGATCCAGTACAGTTGGAGCCGCCTGGCGGGTGGTCAGAAACTCGAAACCACAGACTCGTCCAAAGGCCTGGTAGTTCATCACGGCCGGCGAGTCCGTACCATTGATTGGTGTCCCAGAGCAGAATGGGGACATCCTTTTCCAAGGAACTAGCAGAACCCGTTCTGGTCTACTTCTGCGGTAAGAACAAACTCACCACACCAGATTCAACCAGATCACGTTGGGTGAGCAAAAAACCTCCATTGAAACACAATTCCGAGTGCTGCATTCTCATATCCGGCTCAGTATCTGAGCCGGACAGCAAGACAATGAATGAACCCGCTACTCAACAATCGGTGGTGTCGTTGGCTTCGAAGCCGACTCCTTTGAGGAATAGAGAACCCCTCCGGCGATAAATCCGGCCAGCAAGATTCGCGCGATGAGTCTCAAGGTCATTGGCTCGGGGATCGGTTGGTTGGCAGTCGGCTCCATCTGGAAACCAATACCAGCGATCACTTCATAAATGATCGTCCCCACCAGTCCTCCCAAGACTCCTCCGAATGCCTCGAGATAGACTTTCGATCCGCGACCGAGTCCATACGCTGCACCAGCGACAAGTCCGACCGCTACCCAGATCCCACCATGGACCGTCAGTGGAAGGATCAAGTTGGGATCCTCAGGTCGAAAACTAGCCCGGTACCAAGGAGCAAGCCAGTAGGAAGGGAGCCCTCCGGCGATCACCCCGAAGACCAGTCCTACCGACAAACCGAGAACAGCTTTAGGCAGCGATCTTTGGGTGAGTCCGCCGGCCAAACCCATCCCCAATCCGAGAAGGCCTCCCCAAGCTCCAAATGCAATGACCGCATTCCAGGAATCTGAGACGGCTTGTTCTTCATTCAATGCGGTGAAGTCGTAAGGCTGTTCTAGGGCTTCCTCACTAGGCATGAACCAATAGTATTGTCTCGCTAGCTCACCAACGCCCCAGCCCGCGGCTCCAGCGAGTAAAGCCACAAGCATGGTGTACAACGCGACGAGGAATCCAGGGATCGGTCTTGTCCCCGCAACTCGGTGAGGGACCGCCTTAGGTTGCTCACTGCCTCCTCCTATGTGATCAGGTGTAGCCGGACGATCCGCCTTCGATTCTTCCGAGGGTCTGGTGGGATCGAGATTGCTTGGTTCTGTGGACATAAGTAGAAACTCGATAATCTCGGAATTTGTTCTGCCGTTTCACGATGCTGCCAAGGCAATGAAGAAAGGGTAAATTTTCTTGAGGGGAGATGTCGAGGGTCCGCCTTTCTCAATTTCACCTATCAGATCGACCTGGTCAGTCAGTCTGATTGTCATCTTCCCCGCCTTTCTTACACGCTGTTCACGCACATCAACAGATTCGCACATTATTTGGAGAGTGCACCTTGAAAGTCACTCGCCTCGTGGGCTTGCTCATCGTTCTCGTGTTGCTCGCGTTGCCAATGATTGGTTGCAACAGCAGCAACATATCGCTTCCTGAAGGCACTGAACCGGTTGAAATCCAGCCTGAACAGGAACCAGAAATCGATCCGAGATCTGGCGAACCTCGTGCTGGTGAATCGAACCAGATGAATTTCAATCCCGGCGGCTTGGACAACTAGGGGGTTCTTCCGACGGATCTTGAGAATTCAACCGATCCGTCCACAGGTTCGGGAAGGTGTCAGTTGTCGTTGATTCAACGTCGGCACAAATCGGAATGGGTGGATCGCACTACAAAAAGTCGTCTCCGAACGAGTGTCACAACTTACTGTTTCACCAGTTCTTTGGGTTGGTGATGGGGCACCACCCTGGTCTGCTCAGCATCATCGCCGCACTCGAATCCAATATCCTGGCCTCTTTTCTCCATTCTATCTCATTTCCTAATAACGGGGTCTCCGCTATGCACTGCATTGCTCGAATCAACCGAGCTCAGCGTGGGTTCACGCTCATTGAGCTCTTGGTCGTCATTGCGATCATTGGCGTTCTTATTGCACTCCTCTTGCCGGCGGTCCAAGCGGCTCGTGAAGCGGCTCGTCGTGCCCAGTGCACCAATAACCTGAAGCAGCTCGCTCTCGCAGGAGCGAATTACGAGTCCACCTTCCAGACGCTTCCTCCAGGAAGTCTTGCCTGCCGTAATCGTTCCAATCCAGGCGATGTCCGCCAAACCTGGGGTAACTGGAGTGCGCAGTCACTCTTGCTCTCTTACCTTGAGCAAAACAACGTTTACGATGCGTCTAATTTCGATATCTGCAATCGCGACAATGCTGCAGGGCAGGCTGAGAATCAAACTGCCGTTAGCACCAGGGTCGCCACCTTCCTCTGCCCATCTTCGCCACTCCCGCAAGGGACCGACGGTGGTCTTCCACGTCCTGGGAACAACTATTTCGCTTCCGTAGGACCGAACCTTGCTTTCCGCGGCCGGATCCGAGGTGACATCACTGACCTCCCTCGCGGGATGTTCATGAACCATGACACTGGTGTCACCTTCGCCGAAACGAAGGATGGCCTCTCAAACACCATCGTCTTTGCTGAATGGCGAACCGGTGATTACAACTCAAGTATCATTTCGATCCCTGAAGACGTGATCAACCTCCGTCAGCCTCCGCCGAACACTGGCTGGAACAACTGGACTCCAGTCCTGAACACTCCTGCTGGATTCGCTGACTTCCAGACCTGGCTCAACCAATGCGCTGGTGCAGCACTGACTTCGACCGAAGGTGCTGAAAACTGGCGGACCAACATGAGCTATCTCGGCTCGAGCTGGCACCAAGGGATGTTCGGCTGGTCGTTGGGGAACACGCTCCTTGCACCAAACCCGCAGTTCCCGAACTGCCGGACTTGTAGTTGGGATGGTGACTGGGACTGTGAAGGGATGTACGGGATGAGCAGCTTCCACCCCGCTGGTGGCAATGTCGCGTTCGCTGACGGCTCGGTCCACTTCCTGAAGCAGAGCACCGATCTCGCCGTTGTCTGGGCGCTTGGCACTCGTGCTGGTCGTGAAGTCCTCTCGGCTGACCAGTACTAAGATTGAATTCAACGTCCTGTTAGCACGTCGTTATTGACCCATCCGTGACCGGTCCCAGAGCCGAGTGCCTCCCAAGGCGCTCGGCTTTGTTCGTACTCACCTAGGTAGGTTGTCGGTCCGATGCCTTACGAATCTACTTCTCCCACAGTCCCGGTCATCCAGAAACTTGTCTTAGCGACGGTGTCGTTACTACTCGTTGCAGCCTCAGTCACTGCTCTTGTCTACATCATTCAAGCCGACCCAGCTAATCAGCAAGAGATCCAACTCGAACAAGCACGCAGTTTGCTCGAGCAGGGCGCACCTTCTGACGCTCTCAAAATTGCTACCGGGATACTTCAGCTCGAACCCGAGCATCCGGAAGCGATGGGGATCGCGGGGATGGCATTCGCGCAAATGGGTAATGTCAGCGATGCCCGTCGCTTGCTCGAACAATCGCTGATGACAAAACCCGAGCAAGCCGACGTTGCCAAGTTCCTCGCGGCGATCTACCTTGCGCGGGGTGACGCGGAGTACGGGATCACCTTACTCCAACATGCGGCGAAGTATGACCCTGATGATCCACGGCCCTGGGTCGCGATGGGTCGCGTTTATCACGATCTGGGTGACGTCAACAAAGCGGCGGATTGCTACGCCAAGGCCGTTGAGCTAGATCCGAGCAATCTCGAAGCACGACGGGGTCGGATCGAAGAAATGATCTTCAACGACCGACCTGAGGAAGCCACCGGTTGGCTTGAGGAAGAACTGAAACGAGATCCAAGCAATCCGCTCTTCTTGAGCCTCGGGGCACGGCATGCCCTCAAGCTCGCCCAGCCTGAGCAAGCGATCGACTTTGCGGAGCAAGCGCTTGAGGCCAACCCTGACGATATCGAGGCCCGTTTCGCCCTTGCTCAGTCGCTGCACTTTCTCGGACAATTTGAACAAGCCCTACCGGAACTGGAGGAGGTTGTCCGCCTCGATCCGTTCCACATCCAGGGGCTCAACCTCTTAGCACAGATTGAAGCCAGACTCGGGTTCAAGGAGCGTTCCGAGAAAACGACCACCCGCCACCGAAACGCGCTCGATCGTGCAGTCGAGATGGATCGACTCAGCCAGTTGATTCTCAAGGATCCTGAGAACCCCGTCCCTCGATATGAGATGGGACTCCTTGCGGTCGAGGGTGGACAACGCCTACTCGCCTACCAATGCTTTCAAGCCGCCCTCGATGTTGACCCTCAATTCGAAGAAGCCAGGGAAGAGCTTAAGCGTTTAGAATATCAACCGACCCAACCCAGCACTGAGGCTCCTTAACGTTCCAACATGCTAAGTGGTTCCGCATGATGATGAGGCTTCCCTCTCGTGTTCTTGTGATCGGCTTGATTTGTCTCGGTGCGCTCCTTTTCATGGTCGGCTTGATCTGGTTAAACGCCAACGACTTTGTCGTGAGTCGAAATCCTCAAGTTCTCTTCGAAGAAGCAGCCCAAGCGGTGGAGGAAAGGTCATATGATCGCGCTCAACGCCTCCTCGACCGTCTTCCGGACGACTATCCGAGTGTCGGTCAGAATAGGACGCTCCGCGTTAGAATTGCGCTTGGAAAGGACGAGGAATCCAAGGCAATCGAGCTCTTAAGTACGGTACCTGTTGATGACCCAATGGCTGCAGC
>CAZEAN010000119.1:0-17219 GCA_964510225.1 uncultured Isosphaeraceae bacterium | reverse complement strand
TCCACAGGCGAATCAACGCCTCATGAGCGAATTCCACGGTCTTGTTTGTTTCGTTGGCGTTGGTTACCAGCAAGCGATCTGAGGCTAACTACGCAATCAACGCGCGAGCTTGGTCGTCGAGGTGCGTCATTGCGGCCCGGCGCCGCGTGTCCTCCTCGCTAGGAGCGAGCCCTCGGACGGCGTTCGCCAGCTTCTTGAGTTGAGTCTCGTCGTCAAGCCTCCCCCGTAGATCGACCCAAGTGTTGAGCGCAAGGAATCCCAGGGGAGGGTCTGAGCCAGGCAAGAGCACGGGAATTACAGGTGATCTCGTACACGTTTGGCGGTTAAGCGCCAGGTGCTGCTCACGTTGCTGCCAACGACCCATCTCACCGGGACCGAGGAAAACGGCGACCGCCTTACTCTGGCCCAGCGCCTGTTCCAGAGCCACGGGCCAAGGGGTTCCGGGGATGAGATATAAGCGATCCATATAACAGGTCAGACCAGCATCATTTAACCGCTGCCGGACCCGTTCGGCGGCCGCATGGTCACGCGTGTTATAACTCAGAAAGACGTCGTAAGTTGGTGACGCGGAGGATATAGGATCAGCCTCCTATCGAGGTTTATCATGCAAAAACAATTCTTTGCCTCACTGGCATGGGCTCTGGCGTTCGAATCAGAAGCCATCCCATCTCTCAAGTTTAATAAAGTCGCGAGTACGTTCGTAGTGAGTCGTGTTTTTTTGCAACGCAGCCAGATTCATCTCGTCATTCGATGAGGTTTGATCGCAGTCACTCTCAAGCAGAGACTTGATTGGAGCCAGAATCATCGTCACCGTTGAGGGAGCAAATTGGTCTGGTCGTTTGTCTGGGTGACGACAATCTGACCGACCGACACCAACTTTCGTCAACCGCCGAGGAGGAGCCTAGTTCCATGCGATCGCGCCCGCTCTCTTATTGTATCGTGTTCACGACACTCCTGACACTATCATCGACCGCCCTGACTTCCTTCGCACAGCCAGCGAGCCCGTTTAAGGACTTGAAGCTCGACTCGGCGATCCGAGAGGAGCTGAAGAAAAAGGCCGAAGACGCCCTCACTGATGACGAGCTCCGGAACGTCTACTTCCTAGAAGCACCGGGCTCCGAGATCGCTGATCTCAGTGGATTGGAAAAATGTGTCAATCTTGCGCTGATCGACTTGGCGGATAATCCGATCGAAGATCTGACTCCGCTTGCCGGCCTTCAGAACGTTCAGTCGCTCAATCTCTCCGGAGCGAAGATCGAGGACATCAGCCCCCTCGGCGGGTTGGTGAAGCTCCAATATCTCGAACTCAGCGACAACAAGATCACCACAATCGACGCTGTCAGTGGTCTGAGCAACATGCGTTCCCTCTACCTCTCGGGGAATCAAATCGAGTCGATCTCACCGATCGCCGGGCTCACCAAGATCGCTTCGCTCTACCTCGCCGGCAACAAGATCAGCGATCTTCAACCGCTAGACTCGGTGACCCGAATCTCCACCCTTGACCTCGCCGGCAACCAAATCAAAAACGTCGACGTTCTGGCCAAGCAGACCGACCTCCGGATCCTCTTCCTTGCCGACAACCCCCTTGAAAAGCTGGGAGCCTTTGTCGGAGCCGCCGTCGAAGACGCCTCTGGTCCGAAACGCTGGGCGCCGTATTTGAGACTCTTCATGACTGCTTCTGAGGTGCCTGAAGAGGAACTGCAGACCCTGAAGGAAGCCGGGGTCCGGATCAATCCCGAGTAATCTGAAATGCGCGGCGCAAACTCATAGACGTTGAAGTCGATTGCATAGCCCGTTTCGAAACCAGATCGATCGAAACGGGCAATTGTTGATGGTTCTGAAACGTGTTGACGATAGTGGCTTTATCAAGACCTGAATCGAATGATCCCAGGTCAACAAAACTTGACCTTGAGACCTTTCCAGTGTAAATTTGATCAGTATTGACTGTGTTGTTGGTTCAGGATCAGAGCCCGGCTTGCAGCTCAATACCCATTACTGATCACGCCTACTTAACAGAACAGGAGTCGATTCATGGTCACGGTCGTTCGCAACATCTTAGCCGTCCTTCTCGGCATTGTTCTTGGTTCTGCCGCCAACATGGGGTTAATCCTTCTCGGGTTTCAGGTGATCCCACTCCCAGAAGGCTTCGATTTCAATAACACCGAGGCAATGGAAGCATCGATCGGTTTGCTGGAACCGAAGCACTTTCTCTTTCCCTTCCTGGCCCATGCCTTGGGGACTTTCGTAGGGGCTCTCGTCGCATTCTTCGTCGCGGGAAGCAGGCAATACCTGTTCGCGTTGGTGATCGGCGGTTGGTTTTTGGCGGGCGGGATTTGGGGCGTAGTCACCATTCCGGCACCACTTTGGTTCATCATCCTCGATTTGGTCGTGGCCTATTTCCCGATGGCCTGGCTTGCCGTCGCACTCGGATCTCGGATGAAGCCACCTATGATCTCCAAAGCGCCAGCCTAATTAGTCTTGTGGTCATTTGAGCGTTGGCTTGCTATGTTGAAGCGATCCCTGACCAGCCAACCAAGGGCTCGGCGTTGGGCCAATCGAGTTTCGTGAATCTGACCTCACTTGGCTCTCTATTCACAATTCAATCATGAGCACCTCTCCAGAAGAATTAAACGACGAGCCCTACATCGATGCCCATTCGCATGTTTGGACACCGGATCTCGATGCGTATCCGTTGGCAGCGGGATTTCGGAAAGATGATATGAGACCGCCGTCTTTTACGGCGGAAGAGCTGCTCGCGACCTGTCGGCCCAGTGGCGTCGGCCGTGTCAATCTCATCCAGATGAGCTATTACCAGTTCGATAACAGTTACATGCTCGATATGATCGCCGCTTATCCCGACCAATTTATCGGAACGGCGATCATCGATCCCGATGGCCCGGAGCCTGCGCTGGCAATGGCGGCCTTAGCCCCCAAAGGTGTCCGGGCGTTTCGGATCCGGCCAACTTATGTAGATCGTCCGATCGAACGCTGGCTCGACCACCCTGGATACGAGGCCATGTTCGCTGAGGCGGCGATGTCAGGGCAGGTGTTAAGCTGTCTAATCGGCCCTGATGCGTTGCCCGAGGTTGATCGAATGTGTCGGATGTTCCCCGATACTCCACTAATCATTGATCACTTAGCGCGGATCGGTGTCGACGGTCAGTTCCGCACTGAAGACATCGACCAACTCTGTGCACTCGCTGAACATCCCCAGGTTTATGTCAAAGTTGGTGCCTTTTACGCTTTGAGTCCGGCGGGACCGCCCTATCTTGATTTGGCTCCCCTGATTCGTCGAGTCGTGGGCGCGTTTGGTTCGAAGCGCTGCATGTGGGAGTCGGATTGCCCGTTCCAAGTGGTTCGTGACCGTTACGACGAGAGCATCGCACTGATCCGCGATCGTCTCGATTTCCTGACCGAGGACGATCGGCAATGGCTCTTGGGCAAAACGGCAGAGCACTTGTTGTTCGATCCGCCCAACTAGTCAACCACGTTCAACTTGCGACCAGGACCCCGTTGCCGTTGTACCAGCGAGCATCGTCCCAGTGAAGGACGAAGTTCCCTTCGCGGAGCCAGATCGGGATGTACTCCCGGAGGTGCGCGAGCCCATCGGGGTCTTGATCTCTCAGAATCTCCTCCCAGTAATCCGGATAGTCTTCGATCCCAATGCCAAACGGCTCGAGTATATAACGCTTGATTGAAATCAGTCCGACAACGCAGTTCACTCCCTTGGGGAGCAAGAAGGTCGGATCGCGGTGCAAGTATCCCGGAAATGGAATGCCATCCCGTTGTGATGGAAATATCGAACCAAGATATTCTTTGTTGTTAATAAGATCCTGATGAAAGCTCCAATCGAGTAGGTCACCTTCGAGGGAAAAGAAAAAAAGAGCTGTTTTCCTTCCTCTTCGAGACCGGAAAGAAACTGCCGGTCATTGCTGGTTTTTCCGGTCACAATGTCATGATCAAGTGGGCTGAGCCGATAGCGATGTGAGATCGGACGAGGTTCGGGAAGTTTGAGCATCGGAGAATCCTGATCTGGGGTTGCTCAGATGCCGGGTCATCGACGGTCGAGACAGTCTTGAAGAGACATGCCTCTCTCTGATCGAGGCAATCAAAGGCCCGGACCCTGGTGGGATCGCCTTCATCTGAGCAAAATCAGGTGAGCGTAGTAACGTTTCGAGGGACAACGGTCTCCTTCAACTACTTCTGTGAGATTGGATTGATGAAGTATTCGATGGTCGTTTCGAGTTGTGTCTTCGCGTTGTTGAGCCAGGTCTCACTTGCGCATGCGCAAGAGATTACGGTCGAATCCGCGCCTCCAGTCGTGGTGAAGACCATCCCGACCGCTGGCGACGCCGAGGTCGATCCTGGACTCACTGAAATTCGAGTGACGTTTAGCAAACCGCTTGATCCTGGTGGCATGAGCGTCGTCCGCGCTTCTCCTGCCACCTTTCCCGATCTCAGCGGCCGGGTCTCTTTTGAACCAGATCAGGAAACGCTAATCATTCCCGTGAGTCTCAAGCCGGGGCGTGATTATGCGCTTTGGTTCAATACTTCTCGGTTTCAGAACTTCAAAGATCGGAACGGTCGGGCGTTGGTACCGTACCTTCTCGTCTTCCGGACCAAAGGGGATCCTCTGGCTCAAGCGAGGGTGGAGCCGGTCGATTACGGTGCCGCCTACGATGCACTCTGCGACGACATGTCACTCAAGTACAGCTACTTTGACCATAAGGAGATTGATTGGGAGGTACTCCGGAGCCAATTCCACTCTCCCGCAGCGAGTTCATCTTCTACTCAGAAGTTTGTGACGGTGCTTCGGACGTTGCTCTCAAACCTCAACGATGGTCATGTTTGGATCGAATTCGAAGGAAAACAAATCTCGACTTTACCGATCACTCGTGCCTTCTTTTCGATCAACTACAACCGCAACGTTATTCACGACGCTCTTGTGGACCCCGAGCAGTTCGGTGACTTCGCTCTGGTCGGAACCACTCCTACTGATGGTTATGCTGCGGTCGTCTTGATCCGACAGTCATCGGCAACGCGGGAGACCGTACAGCAGGTAACTGAATTCTTGGAGTCGCAGAGAGAGGCTCCGGGATTCCTGATTGATCTTAGAAGGGCCAATGGAGGGGACGAAGCGCTTGCGATGTCGATCGCGAGCCTCTTTTGCGGTGAGCCAACAATCTACGCCAAGAGTCTTTACCGTAACGGTCCTCAGGCTTCCGACTTCACTCGCCCCCATTCTCGGATTCTCAGGCAATCTGAGAAACCGATCACGAAACCCGTGGTCTGTCTGATTGGCCCTGGCTGTGTAAGCAGTGGGGAAGGGTTTGCGAAAATGATGAAGGCCCTGCCTCATGTAACGTTGGTCGGAACTGCGACTCGGGGTTCGAGTGGTAACCCGAAGCCGTTCAAGCTCCCTGGACTCCCGGTTCGCGTTTGGTACTCGCGCTGGATGGACCTTCTTCCCGACGGGACTCCGGTGGAGAATCATGGCATTCTCCCAGATGTACTCGTAGAAGCTCCCTGGGAAGCCTACCGAGACAGTGACCCGACCTGGGACCGTGCAATCGAACTACTCGATAAGGGAGCTGCTCTCAACGACTAACCGCCGGTGGCTCGGGCGATCGAGATTCTGCTGACTGACACTGGCCCAAGCGTTACGATATAACTCACTAACAGTCGACATACATAATCGGTCAATCGAGCCTGATTTCCTGCCATCGAGCCAACGATCAGCACGATGAACCAGATCCAATCTTGCCGAAGGCGGCCCATGGTCACCCCACGGACAGTCATAACGCTTACGCTCCTCCTGGTTTTGCCTGCAACAAGGAGCGCGGTGGCAAACCCCGATGATGGAACAGGCACGCTAAGCTTCGGTCTAGTGATTCGGCCGATCTTGTCGGAGCATTGCTTCCCTTGCCACGGTCCAGACGCCAACTCACGGAAGGCAGACTTGAGGCTCGACCTTCGCGGCCAAGCTGAGGCGGTTTTGGTCGAGGAAGACGGCCTGGAAAGCGAATTGGTCTACCGGATCGAGAGTGATGATCCACTCGATCAGATGCCGCCACCTGAAGCCAAGAACCCGCTGACGGAATCGGAGGTCGGGTTGCTCAAAGCGTGGATCGCCCAGGGAGCGACCTATGACCAGCATTGGTCGTTTCGACCGATCCATCGACCCGGCATCCCTGAAATTGAAGAGTTTCAACGGGACTTAAACCCGATTGATCGTTTCATTCTTGCACGACTCGAATCGGAAGGTCTCGAACCCAGGCCCGAGGCATCACGCGAGACTCTGATCCGACGGCTCAGCTTCGATCTCCTCGGTCTACCTCCGACGATTCCCGAAATCGAGGCCTTTCTCAATGATAAGGGGCCGGATGCGTATGAGCGATTGGTTGATCGCCTCCTCGATCGCCCTGAGTTCGGCGAACGGATGGCGGCAGACTGGCTCGATCTCGCACGCTACTCCGATACCTACGGCTATCAAGTCGACCGAGAACGTTTCGTCTGGCCCTGGCGTGACTGGGTGATCAATGCGTTCAATCAGAATATGCCCTACGATCAATTCCTGACTTGGCAACTTGCGGGCGATTGCCTCCCAAACGCTTCGGACGAACAGATCCTTGCGACGACCTTTAATCGCCTCCATCCGCAGAAGGTTGAAGGTGGTAGTGTCCCTGAAGAATTCCGCGTGGAGTATGTCGCCGATCGGACCAATACAGTCAGTACAGCATTCTTGGGACTCACGCTCGAATGCGCTCGCTGCCACGACCATAAGTACGATCCGATCTCCCAGCGCGAGTATTACCAACTTTTCGCATTCTTCAACAACATCGATGAGGCTGGCCTCTACTCTTACTTCACCCAATCGGTTCCCACTCCCACACTTAAGCTTCTCGATTCCGGGACGAAGGGACAACTCTCGGATCTCCGGGAAGCTATCAATCAGGCTGAGGACGCTCTTTCCGATTTGGATCAGCAATATCGAGACCAGTTATGGATCTGGGTTACTCATACCGTCGAAGACGGGCTTCCCGAGAACGCGATCCCTGGAGAGATCGGGTACCTCTCTTTCGACGAAACAATGAAGGAGCCGCACCGATCTGTTCCAGGAAAGATCGGCAATGCGGTACAGCTCAATGGCGACGATGCAATCCAACTGGAGGTCGGAAACTTCCGGCGCTTCGAGCCGTTTTCGGTAGCCCTCTGGTTGAACCCTCCCGACGTCAAAGAGCGTGCGGTGGTGTTCCACCGATCACGAGCATGGACTGACGCCGGGAGCCGTGGCTATCAGCTCCTTCTTGAAGAGGGGAGGCTGAGCGCCTCGCTGATCCACTTCTGGCCCGGAAACGCTATCCGGGTCCGCGCGATCGAGCCGTTGCCCACCAATCACTGGAGCCACGTTGCCATTACCTACGACGGTTCGAGTCGCGCTGATGGGCTGAAGATCCTCCTGGATGGCCAACCGATTCGTACCGAGGTCGTCCGGGACTCGCTCACGAAGAATATTACGGGGGGTGGCGGAGATCAGATCGCGATTGGCGCCCGATTCCGCGATCGTGGTTTCACCGGGGGGCTTGTCGACGAGTTTAGAGTCTTCGACCGTCGACTTACGACACTCGAAGTTGCGGAACTGGCTGGGCGATCGACGATCGAAGATCAGATTCGCGGTGCCACGGTGGGTGAGCAGCTTCCCTCCGCTTCATCTCTCCTGGAGTACTACCGTGAGGTTGTTGATCCCGAGTACCGTGAATTGCTCGAGCGCCTCCAGTCCGCCCGTGAGCAGTACTGTAAGCTTGAGGATTCCCAGACCGAGATTATGGTGATGCGTGAACAGGAGGATCGCCGTCTCACCTTCCTCCTGGAGCGAGGGGCGTACGATGCCCCTGCCGAAGCGGTCTTGCCGCTGCCGCCGTCGATCTTGCCTCCGATGCCAGTCGATCCTACGAAGCCAAACGATCGGCTCGACCTGGCGAATTGGCTGACGAGCGACGAGCATCCGCTGACTGCTCGGGTAGCCGTAAACCGTTTCTGGCAAATCTGCTTCGGCCGAGGGTTGGTTCGAACCCCTGAGGATTTCGGGAGTCAGGGAGAACCTCCAACACACCCCGAATTACTGGACTGGCTCGCCGCCGAGTTCAGAAGCTCTGGATGGGATCTCAAGCGGATGATCAAGCTGATTGTCTGCTCTGCCACCTATCGTCAAGATTCCGTAACTTCAGAAGAACTCCGACGGATTGATCCGTCAAACAAGCGTTGGGCTCGCTTTCCGTCCTACCGACTCCCTGCCGAGATGATCCGTGACAATGCCCTCGGGACAAGTGGTCTTCTGGTGCGGACCATTGGTGGACCTCCCGCGAAACCCTACGAGCTGGCGGCCTCGTTCAAGCCGATCAACCCGGACAACGGGCAGGGCTTGTACCGTCGGAGTCTCTACACCTACTGGAAACGGACCGCACCAGCCCCGGTCCTGATGACACTGGATGCCTCGAAACGCGATGTCTGTACGGTCAACCGTGAGCGGACTGCCACACCACTCCAAGCGTTGGTGTTGTTGAATGACCCTCAGTTAATTGAGGCAGCACGGAAACTCGGTGAACGGACACTCCGACAAGTCGGCATAGACCCGGACCCACTCGTCACATCGATGACGCGGTCACTCTGGAGCCGTTCGCCGAGCGACGCGGAACTCAGGATTCTCCGTGATTTCTACCAACGTCAGCAGAAAGTCTTCGCAGATGACCCAGAGGCGGCCCGACAGTTCCTCGAAACCGGCAACACTCCGATACCGACCGACCTCCCACTTGATACCCTCGCCGCCTCAGGAATGGTCGCGAATCTTCTCATGAACTTTGATGCCTGTGTGACCAAGCGGTGATCAGAAGAAGTCCTCTCCTTGACTCTACAAGCAGGCAGACGTCAGAGGCCAAGATCCATGCAACAGCGTGACTCTCAGAATAGCCAAGCACCTGTAAACGGTCTCAGCCGTCGGCACTTCCTGAATGCGTTCGGGATGGGACTTGGCGGAATCGCCCTGACCGAGTTGTTGTGCGATCAGGGTGCCAGGGCAGCAGAGCAACCAATGGCGGGGTTGCCCCACTTTGCGCCGAAAGCCAAGCGTGTGATCTATCTTTTCCAGAGTGGAGCACCGTCTCAGCTCGATTTGTTTGATCACAAACCGCTTCTCAACGAGCGTCACGGGACCGACTTGCCAGAGTCAATTAGATCAGGCCAACGGCTGACGGCGATGTCGGGGAATCAGGCGACCTTACCCCTAGCCGGTTCCCCGTTCCGATTCAAGACCCACGGCGAGAGTGGCGCTTCGGTCAGTGAACTCCTCCCTGAAATTGCTACTGTTGTTGATGATCTCTGCTTCCTGAAGTCGATGTACACTGAGGCGATTAACCATGGTCCTGGTGTAACGATGCTCCAGACAGGTTCCCAGTTTCCGGGCCGTCCCAGCATGGGGGCTTGGTTGACCTACGGGCTTGGCTCAGAAAACGCCGACCTTCCCTCCTTCATTGTTTTAGTTACCAAGAACAAGGGAGGTCAGCCGCTTGTCTCACGCCTCTGGGGGAGTGGTTTCTTACCATCGAGCTATCAGGGAGTCCGGTTCCGTGCTGGGCCTGATCCCGTCCTCTACCTGAGTAATCCCGGCGGAGTCAGCGCTGGTCGTCGTCGTGAAATGCTCGATGCTCTTCTCAAACTCCATGAAGCAGAGCGGGCTCGGTTGGCCGATCCTGAAATCGATGCGCGGATCAATCAATATGAACTAGCATTTCGGATGCAAGCGTCTGTGCCGGAGGTTACGGATCTTTCTGGAGAGCCAGATTCAGTCTTCCAAGAATACGGCGATGACGCACGGAACCCCGGTACTTTCGCGGCAAATTGCTTGTTGGCGCGACGGCTCGCCGAGCGCGGTGTTCGCTTTATCCAATTGTACCATCCGGGCTGGGATCAACATGGGAACCTCCCCTCTGGCATCCGAACCCAGTGCCGGGAAACCGATAAGGCGTCCGCAGCCCTTATCCGTGACCTCAAACGTCGAGGACTCCTTGAGGACACATTAGTAATCTGGGGCGGCGAGTTTGGTCGGACGAACTACTGCCAGGGCAAACTCACCGCGAACAATTTTGGACGCGATCACCATCCACGCTGCTTTACAGTTTGGATGGCCGGAGGTGGTGTAAAGCCGGGAATCTCACTCGGTGCGACCGATGAGTTTGGCTACAACGTGTCAGAGCGTCCCGTCCATGTCCACGACTTCCACGCGACGATCCTGCATCTCCTCGGGATCGATCACGAGCGTTTGACGTTCAAACATCAAGGACGCCGATTTCGGCTCACCGACGTCCACGGCGAGTTGGTTCGCGAAGTTATTGGGTGACGGAACCATGTTAGCTCACTCACGTGGCGTATCCGGTGCACAACACGCCACGTCGGAGTCTTTGTCATCAGATTCGTCAAAGAGGAATGGTTGCAGCAAGGTCATCCGCAAATCGTTCAAGAATCTCGCGTGAGAGCTGGAATTCGGTTGAAGTTCGCCGGCGGTCTTCTTCATTGAAGCTGATGCGATTGAGGCTCAGACTACCGGTCCGATTGAGTAAGATTTCGTAGAAAGAACGCTGGGAACCTCGGGGAGTCGGAGTGTTGCTCCGAAGACAGGCGACTCCCTGCTCATCATCCACTTCGAGGACCCGAAGCGGTTCCATCAAGTAGGTCATTCTTTCCCCGAGCCGATTGCCCCAGTTGCGGAGTTGGTCAGCCGAGAACTCTGCTTCGGGCTGGAGCGTGCAGTGAAGTTCATGCAATGCAACACCGACCGAAGTATTTGCAGCGAGGCTTAGTTCGAACCGAAAACGATCCTGGTAAGCATAAACGAACGGAGATACGGAGGCTTCGAGAGCCGCGTCAAGCGCGGCGGCGATCGCGTGACTCGGGTTCATTAGTCTGACCTCCCATGGGTCGAATAGTGTGATCGGAACCGTCGAATGAAAGGAGCATCGGGCGCCCCTCAACACGGGTTTCAAGATGGACAGGTCGTGTCCAGAGTCGGTGCAGGTGCCGAATCGCGTCCTGCGCATAGTCAAGCTTCAGATCGACGCCAAAATATTCCTGTTCGAGATAAAGTTCGCCGCGGTTCCGGAAGTTGCCGTCCTTCACGTGGATCAGCGGACGACCGAAGTTCGTCAGGCCAAAGAGGAGTCGCTCTTTAATCATCTTAAATTCACGTGACTCAATTTCGTAAATTTCGGCATGGTCATTATGCTTGTAGCTGAACATTTGATAGCGCCGGCAGAAATCAGGTGTTAGAAACGTGTCAATAAACGTGACATCACTATGAATCTGCCGGACTTCGAAGATCTTCTCACGGCCGAGTCCAGCGCCGGTGTCCCAATGTTGTCGGGTCTCGTAGTCGTCACACTTTTCCCATTCCGGCCCAAACTGACCACGATTCCAGCGTTCCTCGATGTCTCGGAAGAGTTCAATACCGAGTTTGTAGGGATTCAAGCGGCCTGGTTGAGTCGCCATGGTTCCGGAGTGATGATCGGCGTAGTCGACCAACTCCGAACCATCGAGTAGTTTGGTGGTCATCATGGTCGAGTGCCAATACGACGCCCAACCTTCGTTCATGATCTTGGTCTGAGCTTGTGGAGCGAAGTAGTAGGCTTCGGAACGAATGATCGCGAGGATGTCGCGTTGCCAGGAGTTGAGCGGCGCGTGTTCGAGGAGGAAGAGCAAAACATCTCGTTCCGGCTGTTCGGGAAAGCGCCGCGGTTTCGCCTTTTCACGTTCCTGCTGACGAGCCTGTTCCTTAAGATAGGCAGGCGGGTTAATAAAACTATCCATATATGACTTGCTGCGGAATTTTCCGGAATGTTGGTCGTCTAGACCCTCATTGTTCGGTTCAAAATTGTAGCGATCTGGTTCGTCGCGTCGTTTAATGAACGGCGAGTGGAGATCGATCAGACTCTCCAAGCTCAGGCAGCTATCAATAAAATCCTCGACAATCTCTTCTCCCTCGGCCTCCATGTACGAGCGAATCCGATTCCCATGATTCGCCATCTCATCCATCATTTTCCGATTCGTCCGGCTAAAGCAGATGTTATTCTTGAAAAAATCGTTATGCCCGTAGACGTGAGCCATCACTAGCTTTTGATCAACCGTTTGATTACAGCGCAACAGATAGGCATAGCAGGGATCATTATTGATCACCATCTCATAGATTTTTTGGAGACCGTAGCGATATCCTTTCGAAAGTTGCTCGTACTCCATGCCGAACCGCCAGTGAGGGTAGCGGGTCGGAAAGCCACCAAGCGCGGCGATTTCAGAGAGTTCATCGTAATCGAGGACCTCGAAGATTGTTTCAAAGAAATCGAGTCCGAGGCTTCGTGCATGTGCTTCGATCTCTACCTGGAGGTCCCGGAGTTCTACAGGGAGATCATGTTGTGTACTCATCAGCGACATTGTTCGTTAGTCTCCAGACCTGAGAAACTGGAGGCACACCGGAAATTAACCTGCGTGCCGGACAGTGAGCGGAAGGAACTAACAGCCGCGCCCCAGAAACTCCTTGATGGAGTCGTAAATACCTTCTTTATCACGGATCTCGGAGAGCGCCAGATTCGGTTCATTTTCAAATGCATCCTCGAGTTCGCGGATGAATTCGCCAGATCCGTAGGGGCTTTCGACCTGACCGTAGCCGAAGAGGTTGCATTTCGGGAGCAGATCGTTGCGGAGCATCTCCACACAGTGGCGATTATCCTCCCCCCAATTGTCGCCATCAGAAAAGTGAAGAACGTAGACGTTCCAGTCCGCGACCGGGTGGTCTGCCTCGATCAGCTTGTTTGCCAATCGATAGGCAGAACTGATCCGCGTCCCTCCCGATTCTCTCGTATGGTAGAACGTATGCTCATCGACCTCTTTGGCAGCGGCGTCGTGAATGATGTAACGGGTGGTGACGCCGTCGTACTGACTCCGGAGCCAGGTGTCGATCCAGAACGCCTCTATCCGAACAATCTCCTTTTGTTCGTCGGTCATGCTCCCAGAGACATCCATCAGATAGATGATTACTGCGTTGGCTTGCGGCAAGTGGAGCGGATTCCAGGATCGGAAAAGTTTGTCTTCACGGACTGGGATGACGATTGGGTCATCTGGGTTATAAGAATTTGAAGCAATCTGCCGACGTAACGCTTTCTTGTAGGTCCGCTTAAAGTGTCGGAGGCTTTCGGGGCCGGTCTGACGGACACCGGTATACCGATCCTTCTCCTCGATGATGTTCGCTTTCCCCTTAGGTTCGATCCGAGGAAGCTCAAGTTCTTCGCCGAGGATCTCGGCGAGTTCATCAAGGCTAAGTTCAACCTCCAGAATATGTTGCCCCGGCTGATTCCCTGCTTGCCCCGAACCTGGCTCACCGTCGTCTGATCGGCCGATCGGTTCGCCGACATCTCCAGGACCTTGACCGACGCCACCAGACCCCTTCGATCCGTAGCGGAACTCCGGGAGATCAATCGAAGGCATCGGGATCGAGACGAGATGATCCCCGGTTTTGCCGATCATTTCTCCATGGGTAATGTACTTCTTCAGATCCGACTTGATCTTGCCGCGAACAATTTGCCGGAATCGTCCCTGATCACGTTCGATTCTGCGCACCATGTTCTCGGCACCTTTGATACGGAGAAAGAAAGACTCTCGGAAGGGTCGAAGGCCAGATTCTGGATCCGAAGATAGTGGGGTCTCATGAGTCGGAACCCCAGACGTTATCATAGGTTCGGGTAACCAAGCCTACCCGCTCCGTTTCACATCACCTCGGGCGAAGATGCTGGCAACGTAGTTGAGGACGTCAGTCGCCGAATCTTCGTCATATCCATAGTTTCGGATCAAGCGGCCTTTGACGATATCGATTTTCTCTTGAGTATCCTGATCAACGACGCTTGAGACCAAGCTTGTAAGCTTGATGGTGTCTTTCTGATCCTGAAAGAGTTTGAGTTCGAGGGCCTTCTGGAGGCGTTCGTTGGTCTTATAGTCGAACTGCTTGCCATCAAGTGCGAGTGCACCGATGTAATTCATGATCTCGCGGCGGAAGTCATCTTTCCGACTCTCGGGAATATCGATCTTCTCCTCAATCGAGCGCATTAGACGCTCATCCGGCTCTTCCGCTTGACCGGTGTATTTGTTCTTGACTTTCTCGCGTTGGGTGTAGGCCTTGACGTTGTCGATGTAATTGCCGCAAAGACGAGTCAGAGCCTCTTCGTCGGCTGCGATGGCGCGCTGGACCTCATTCTTCACGATGTCCTCGTATTCTTCCTTGACAACGGCGAGGAGGTGGCGATAGTGCTTCCGGACGTCGTCGTTCGTGATCAGCGAGTGATGTTTGAGACCAGACTCAAGTTCGTTCATCACCATGAACGGATTAACAGATCGTTCTTCGGTGTGGACCACCAAGGCATTCGAGATCTTGTCCTGGACATATCGAGGGCTGATCCCGTGGAGCCCTTCGCGCTCTGCCTCCTCCTTAAGTTCCTTGATATTGTCTTCGGTGAAGCCGGGAAGGGTCTTCCCGTTGTAGAGCTTCATTTTCTGCATCAAGGTAAGCCCCGCGTTCTTCGGCTCTTCGAGACGGGTTAACACCGCCCACATCGCAGCGACCTCAAGTGTATGTGGCGCGATCCGTTTTCCTTGAACGCGTCGACTGTTGTAGTCCTTTTCGTAAATCTTGATTTCGTCAGAAAGCCGGGTGACATACGGCACATCAATTTTGATCGTCCGGTCGCGTAACGCTTCCATGAACTCATTCGATTGCAGCTTGCGGTATTCCGGTTCGTTCGTGTGACCGACGATCACCGTGTCGATATCGGTCTGCGCAAACTTCTTAGGCTTAATCTTGTGTTCTTGGCTTGCACCGAGCAGGTCGTACAGGAAGGCAACGTCGAGTTTGAGAACCTCGATAAACTCGATCACCCCGCGATTGGCGATGTTGAATTCACCATCGAAGTTGAAGGCACGGGGATCGCTGTCAGATCCGTACTCGGCAATCTTCCGATAGTTAATGTCGCCCGTAAGTTCGGTGGCGTCTTGATTTTTCTCGTCCTTCGGTTGAAAGGTGCCGATCCCGACACGATCTTGCTCGGAGAGAATCAAGCGACGGACTCGGACATCGTCGAGCACTCGGGTCCAATCACCGCCGTAACGCTCAAGACGCTCTTTGAACATCTGCCGGCAAAACGGGTCGAGTTCCCCAGGTATCCGGATCAGATGACCGTCTTCTTGTCCGTCACGACCTGCTCTCGCATTGAGTTCTGCGAGCAACTCCTTTCGATGCTCTGCCGGGACGAGGTGTAATGGTTCCTCATGCATAGGGCATGGGATCCATCGGGTCTCCTCATCGTCAGTCTCCTCGTCGCGCCAATCAAACGTGTAGAGCGCTCCCTGATCAGTCTGTGAATAGTGTTCCAAACCTTTCTTGAAGAGCCGAGCGATGGTGCTTTTAGAACTTCCGACCGGCCCGTGGAGCAAGAGGACCCGTCGTTCTGTTCCGTAGCCTAAGGCAGCACTCTTGAGGACGTTCACCAGATTCATCAACGGCTTTTCCAGACCGAAGATGGCGTCGTGACCATCTTCGATGGGATCGTCGAAGAATTTGTAGCGCAGCAATTTCTCCTTATGGATCACGACCTCTTCCGTACCGAAACTTAAGATCATATCGTAAACCCGCTGATACGCGTTCCGCGTAACAGCCGGGTTCTCTGCGACGATCTCAAGGTACTCGGTAAAAGTCCCGGTCCAGTGCTTCTTCTGGTATTCCGCCAGATTCTGGCGTGAAGCAATGCGAGCGATCATGTCCGATCCGGCCGACATCTGCAGTCTCCCTCCTGAGTTGACATGCGTTGCGCGTCCGAAGGCGACAGGAAGCGAACGAGACTAGTTGTCAGAGACCATTCTGCCTCAAATCACAGCGCGCTCGAACAACGATCGACGGCAGCAAGAGTCGGCTGATCGGTTCGATCCACGTCGCGCAGCGAACGAAATTCCTCGGCAGTGAGGCGGCACCGAATTGTCAAGATGTCGAATGTTTGGAAAAGACCCGATGTGGTGATCAATAGCCAACTGGATTAGTTAGCCACAACTCGGGTAGGCGGTACGGTCTTGACAGTGTTGATGAGAACCTTGGCAAGCTACGAGCAATCACCCCTCCTAGGCACTCATTACAATTTTCCGCTACCTTGGCGTCAATGTCAAACAGAAGATCCGAACATCCGATCTCGGAGCGACGGATCGGGGGTAGTGGGTCCTTGACATTGGCCATTGATCGAGAGTGGATCGAAGGCTACGTTAACGACTTGGGGTGATATTCAATAGAGGCAAGCAGACGTATTCAACCATCTTCATCGGCTTGGTTCGCATCGCTCAAGATCCCAAACGACCCGCACCGCCCCTGACTCCATCAAAGGAACAAGAGATGAGGTCGATCCCATCCCATCCCCTCTTATCATCACTTATTGCACTACTCTCGTTGGTTGCGTCCGATGCGGAGGCAGCCGGGGTGGAGTCATTGAAGGTACTCTTTCTCGGTGACAACGGTCACCATCTGCCCGTCGATCGTGCCGCTCAATTGATCCCGATCATGGCTGGCCGTAACATCGACATTACTTACATTGATGAAGTCGATCAAGCACTTCAAACTGAAACACTTAAAGAGTACGACGCTTTTATTCTGTATGCAAATATCGATAGAATAACACCCGAGCAAGAAAACGCACTCTTAAATTATGTCAAGAATGGCGGTGGGTTTGTGCCGATCCACTGCGCTTCTTTCTGCTTTCAAAACTCGCCAAAATTTATCGAATTAGTCGGTGCCCAATTTCTGAGTCACGGTACTGGGGAATTTGAGACAACGATAGTCGATCCCGCACATCCAGTAATTGTTGGTTTTGAAGGCTTCCGAACTTGGGACGAAACTTACGTTCACCACAAGCATAATAAAGAGAAGCATATACTTCAGACAAGGAAGGAAGGTGACCGCGACGAGCCTTGGACCTGGACTCTAACCTTCGGTGACGGTCGCGTCTTCTACACCGCCTATGGTCATGATCACCGGACTTGGACAGAGCCGGGATTTCAGGATTTGATCGAACGGGGGATCCGTTGGGCTTCCGGGGCCTCCGAAGTTTACGACTCACGACCTCGACTTAATGGGGATCTCTCTGAATTCCGGT
>CAZEAN010000118.1:0-17395 GCA_964510225.1 uncultured Isosphaeraceae bacterium | reverse complement strand
ACTCTAGGATATGCGAACAAGCCGCGGCGGTCACGAAGAATCGGTTACAGTAGAAATAGGAGATCGGTCAGAGAACTTTAAAACGATGTCCTGACGTGGCATTGGTGACGCATGGTCGATGGCCCTTGGCGGAGGTGATTCCAGAAGACGGCGATTGGAACGTTCTCCCGAACCTTGCGGTTGAAGTGCTGAGCCCTCATGACCTTGATCAGCGTGTGCATGAAAAACTGCACGAATATGTTGAAGCCGGAGTTGAACAAGTTTGGCATGTGCGTCCATTTATAAATGAAATATTGTGTTATGAATTGATTCAATATTTAAAAATATTAAGAATAAATAATGAGATTGACGGTGGTGAGTTGCTTCCAGGCTTGCGGATCCCACTGAAGCAACTGTTCCGAAGGACGTTCGGCTGAGGGCGCTGGGATTGCTCGGAAGGTCATCGTTGGGGCTTGCCATTACTCGTTACAATTGTCTGAGGTCCCGATCCTAACGACAGTTTCTCAAAGGATTGCCAATATGGTTACATCAACAAGTCGTCGTGAGTTCTTAAGTTCAGTCGCAGGAGCGTCGAGTCTCTGGGCGTTCAGCGCACCGGCCTTGGGCTTTGCTTCCAGGCAGGAAGACGCGGCGAATTGGCGGGAGCGATCTCAAGCGCTGATCGGCCGTGCGTCAGGTTTTCTGAAGCCCCGACAAGAAGAGAACGGGGGCTGGTCCACGCAACTGAGTCCCGGCATCACGGGCTTGGTGGTTACTGCACTCCTCCGCTCGGGTACGACACCGTTTGATCCTGTGATCCGTCGGGGACTGGGTTACTTGGAGACGATCGTTGGTCGGGATGGGGAGTCGGCCGAAGGGCCTCGCGCCAACTACTTAACCGCGATCAGCATCATGGCCTTCGACGAAGCCAAGAAGAAGGGGCTTGAGGATCGCTATGACGCCTTGATCCGTGGTGGTCAGAACGCGTTGAAGAAACTCCAGTGGGATGAGGGTGAGGGGAAAGGCCCGGATGATCCCTTCTACGGTGGAGCTGGATACGGAGGCAGTAGTCGGCCTGACCTCTCAAACACCTCGTTTATGATCGAGGCCCTCCGATCGACCGGACTCCCTGAAGACGATCCTGCACTGCAAAAAGCCTTACTCTTCATCTCGAGGACGCAGAACCTCGACAGCGAATTCAACGATCAACCTTGGTCGAAGAAGGTCAACGACGGTGGGTTTATCTACACCCCGGCTCGTGGTGGTGAAAGTCAGGCGGGTGAGGCACCCGGTGGTGGTCTCCGATCATACGGGAGCATGACCTATGCCGGTCTCAAAAGTATGATCTATGCCGGCCTCTCACTTGATGATCCAAGAGCACAAGCTGCTCTGTCATTTATCAAACGTCACTACACGCTTGATGAAAATCCTGGTCTTGGTCAACAGGGCTTGTTCTATTACTACCAGACTTTCGCGAAAGCACTTGCCGTCATCGGCGCACCAACTTTGGTAGACGACTCAGGAACGGCACACGACTGGCGCACTGAGATCGTTGATGCGTTAGCGACTCGCCAGGGGCCTCGGGGTGAGTGGGTCAATCCGGCTGATCGATGGTACGAAGGCGATCCGAGCTTGGTAACCGCCTACGGACTTCTCGCTCTCTCGTCGGCTCGTACTCCGCTCGGAAATGTGTAAAAAGTACTTGCGAAACCATGAGATGACTGATCAACGCGGTCCGAGGCGGCGTCGGAGTCGAAGGAACTTCTCCTTGAGTTCGCTGCCGCCGAGTCCCGGATGGAGGGCAGCAGTTCCGTCGATCAGGCGGATCGCTTGGTCAGGCAGGTTGCTCCGATAGTAGGCGACTGCTAAGCCGTATCTGGCTTCGAACCAACCGTGGCTCCCTGGTTGACGCGACTGATTGAGGAGTTGGTAGGCAGGGATCGCCAACTGATACTCGCCGAGGGCATCGAGCGCAACTGTCCACCGTTCCACGAGACTTATAGGCCAAGCACCAAGATCGGTAGGCCTCTGGAGATTCGCGCGTGCCCCTTGTTGGTCACCACTGTAAAGCTGTCCTCGGAGTTGAAGTGCCCGCGCCTGTTCGACTTCGGGCGCGGCCAACGTCTCAGCTTGGCGAAGCACCCTGGACGCGACCATCGTGACCAGGCGCGCCAGCCGGGCACGATCGGGTTGATTTGGCATCGCCTCGACGCTTTGATCGAGTCGATCGGCCAATTCAATCTGTTCTGCTGCGTCCGATCGGCCGAGTCCGGATGAGATAACTGATTCTGCTTCCTGAAAGCGACCGTCTAACGCCAGGGCGACAATCCGGAGACGTCGAGCCACTCCACGAGGTTCCGACCGGTTTTCTGAAGTCGTAAGCCGATTCAACCGTTCAAGTGCTGATTCCGGTGTTTCAAGTCCTGGTGTCAGTTCCAGTTCCGCGATCAGCAATTCGAGGGTGTGGACTTGGTCTGTGTTTATTGCCGCGGCGAGCTCATTGGTCGCTAATTCTTTCGTCTCATCGAGGGCTGCTTGAGCATCTTGGAGTCGATCGTTTGCAAGTAGCTGATTAATATCAAGTCTCAAAGATGTAATGATTGTTTCTCGGGTCAAGATCCAGCGTGGATCGTTGGGATCAAGATCGGACCAGACAGATTGCGCTTGGCTGAAGCGACTTGTAACTCGATACAATTCTCCCAAGGTCCACCGAGCCTCGTCTGAAGTCGGGTCATCAGGAAATGCGTCGATGTGTTCTTGAAGGGCTGTCTCGTAGGCGGACCGACTACTTCGAGAAGCGCCTGGTGCCGATGCGAGGCGGCCCTGTACCAGACCATGAAGCAAACTGGCATTCGCGCGCTGGTCGTCCACGGCGGGTTGTTGAGGATCACGAGCTGCATCGGCGAGGGGACCGAGTAGCTCGGCCGAGGACTCCAAGCGACCAGTCCGGTACAACAAGGCCGCTGCCCGGTACCGCATCCGCCAGGCGAGTTCAGGGTTCCCTTCCCCCTCTGCAAAGTCGGCACCGAGGCGATTGAGATTAATGGCCTCGAGGTAATCACCTCGAGCACGATGCCCATCGGCGAGCAACTCCCAGGCTTCGGGATCGGCTTTGTTATCCGGTTCAACGATTGCCGTCGACAAGATCACGAGGGCGCGAGCCGCCTCGGGGGCACCGCTGTCACGGAGTCGACGGACCCGTGCAAAGGCGTCGGCTTCAATTTCAGCCCGTTGGTTTTCGAAGAGACTAATCCATTGACGCGCTCGGACCCGAACCATCCGGAGATCGGTTTCCGAGGGATTGAGTTCAGCAGCTTCGATCGCGGCGATGGCATCATCGAATTCTCGACGTTCGAGGGCTCGATCAAGCCGGACATCGAGACGCTCGATTGCCGATGGTCCGGGGAGATCCTCAAGCTCTTCGAGGGTTTCCTCGACCTGCCTCCACTGTTTCCGGACAATGAGGATCTTTGCCTTCAGGAGTGTAGCCCGACCTGCAAGTTCTGGGTTGGCTATTGGTGCGGCTAAGAGTGCCAACGCCCCATCTTGGCGTTCCAATTTGGCGACCGGATCCTCTTCAAGGGTGGCTCGATCAGCCAAGGCAAGCGCATAAAAGTAGCGGACGCTATCGACAAACGGGTCCTCGCGACCCTCGGCCCGAATTGCGGTCCAGATCCGCCGGAGTCGGACGATCGCATCGTTCAAGACTTCAGTCGTCACCTGACGGACTGCAGCATTGGCAGGCTCGATCGCTAATCTTCCAAGCCAAACACTTCCCTCGGTCCAGCGATCAAACCCAGCTCGCAAGGCGACGTCCAGACCCATCGGGTTGCCAGGATTGGCTTGAATGAAGTCGTCGAGCAAGCTGACGGCACGACGGAGCCGGTCAGCTCGGGCCTCAACGCTTGTTTCGAGTTGACCCGCACGTCGAATTTCGCCCGCCGCCTCTAACGTCATCCGAGCGCGTGCTTCAGGAGGGATCGCCGGGTCATCAAACTTTGCTCGGACAGAGTTCACCAACGCCTCAATCGATTCCACGGATGAAGGCGCTTCCTGGCGCGAGTGATCAGCTTCGACGATTGCTTCTTGGCTCGTGTTGAGGCAGATGAAGGCAAAGAGGATGGTGACCAACATCGATGAATCTCTGGGGTCGAAACTTCCGGCGGTTACCGATTAGTCCTCATCAACGTTCTTCCAGGAGCAGTCACCGGGCGATCGCTTAGTCGTTGGGGTCAGGATGCACGATTGTGAATGTGTCCAAGGGTCTTCCTTGGATGTCGACCTGCCAGCCTCTCAAGCTCCGACCTTCGACCTCGATCACGAGGCTGCTCGGCTTCGCGAAACCTCGGCGCTCACCTTGATCAGTCGGGAAGGGGACGAACGCAGATTGTTGAAATGCACCCTGAGGACGCGTCCCGCCGCCGGTACCACTGACGATGTAGACGGTTCCCGAGTTCGGGCCCTTCTCTTTGATGATCGGAGAGTCACGGCCGTCGGATTCGGAGATCCGATGGGTTGTTGAGTCGTAGGTTTCGTTACGACCGAGATGACCCCGAATGAGATAAGAGCGCTGATAGGTATGGTCATGACCTGCAAGAAAGAGGTCAACGCCGTATCGGTCAAGGATCGGAACGAGTTGTTCTCGGAGAGTCACTAGTGGGCCATTGGAGTCACTCTGATAGTTGCCGTCGCAATAGACCGGAAAGTGGTTCACAACCATGATCCACTCTTGAGCTGTTGCAGCCAGATCCTCTTCGAGCCATTGGAGCTGCTCTTGCCAAGGGGCATGATCGGGGGCACTCGTTTCGAAGAGCCAGTCACTCCAAGGGTCGAGGACGACGAGGTGGAGGTTCCCAATGTCGACCGAGTAGTAGGTCAGGCAACCAGATGCCGTCCACCAAGTCCGAGTCCCCGCAGGTGTCGTAAAGAGGTAGGGAAAGGCACCGTCCATGTCATGATTGCCGACACAAGGCCAGAGTGGAGTCTTCCGTAATTCGTCGTCATAAAGATTGAATAAGGCAGCCTGATACTGCTCATCGGTCCCAAATGGGTAGGCGTTATCACCGAGGAGAATGATACCGTCAAGAGAACTCCCTCGATTGAACGATCGGAACCCATTACGGACCAAAACCGGGTCCATCGGACCCCCGGCCTCGAGCGCGGCTTCAACAGTCAGTTCCCGAGGTCGATTACTTCCGGAATCGCCAAGGATCCAGAAGCGGAGTGTTCGGTCCGAGCCAACCGTGGGGCTGGTCCGAAACTGATGATGCTCATCAGCCCCGCAGAGAGTGGCGCGGTCGGCTTCGAGCGCATAGTAATAGGTTGTGTCGGGGCTCAAGTTTTCGAGCACTGCCTCCCAGTCTTGTGATCCCGTAAAATGTTGGTGGACCTCGGTGGCAGCGACGGCATGATTCAGGTGATCAGGACTTGTTCCATAACGAACCACTGAAGCGAACCGGACTGATGGATCGGTTCGCCAACGAATCCGGATGCTCTCGGGACGTTGATCTTGCAGATAAGGGCCGCGTCGCAGCTCAGCGGCCTGAGCCGATCGCAAGAGAGACGGAAAAAGCGATGCTATCAACATCAGCCCGATCGTTAGCGAGGTCGGAGAACTGCGCATGGTACTGATGCTCATCTCGTTAATTGGTTCGCCTGACGATCACTGAACGCGATACTTTCCATATGTGCTGCAACGCGGTTACGCTTCAGTATCGCTTGATTAGCTTAACCGAACCGTTCTTTTTCTCGAGGAATCGGGAATTTTCTACCCCGATTGACTCAGTCAAGTGGTCGAATGCTGACTTCTTTGAAGTAAACTTCGTCTTCGGGATTGTGGTTTTGGAGTCCAATGTATCCGGATCTGGGTCGAGGGCCTCGTTCCGGTTCGTAGTAGTACTTCCGGGGTGGGACAGGGAGGCTCGGATCGAACCGATTTACCGTAACGCCGTTGACTGATGTAATCACAATCTCGCCATCGAGTGTGATCTCAAGAGTGTTCCACTCACCAGGCTTGGCGGGTGTCGCAGTCGATTCTGAAAGGGAGTAAATCGCGCCGGTCCGGTGGAAGGAGTCGGCGCTATCGCAGATCTGGACTTCGTAACCGTTGTGGACGGCGAACCAAGGATCATTGGGTTTGTCGGCGATCCGGATGTACACGCCCGAATTGTCTGATCCTGAGGCCGCCCGATAAACGATCCGGATCTTGCAGTCGCCAAACTTCTCTTTGGTGTACCAGAGCAATCCCATCTCGCCGACGGTTTTGATCGTGCCGTCGAGCCGTTCGAAGCCTCCTTCGCCAACGTGCTCCCAACCTTCCAGGTTCGTGCCGTCAAAAATAACTCGCCATTTGTCTCCATGATGATCGATCGGAACAGCCGTAATCAGCACGGCGATGGTGGCGATCAGAGAGGGAATCATGTTGCCTCGACCTGTTCGTTGATGATCCTTAGAACTGGCCCGGCCGCCTGGCCGGGCTCGATGTTCAACGATTAGACAAGGTTCCAGGCGTTGGATCAATCAATCTGCGCAGGTCAACGGTTCTGGGGTTGTCCGGCTTGGGAGTTCGATCGGGGTGCTGATTGCGGTGGAGGGTGATCTGGAAGTTCTCGGGACTTGTCGGTGACTGGGTCGGAGAGTCCAGAGGATTCCGCCGATCGTCAGAATCCCACCTAAGACCAACGCAACAGTGATCGCTTCTTGGTTGAATAACGCACCCCAAATCACGGTCAGCACCGGACCAAGGTTGCCGAAGGTTGCCACTTCACTGGCATCGAGTCGTTGCAGGGCGAGGTTCTGGCAACCAAGTGCAAAGACGGTGACGATCAACGTTAAGTGGGCGAGGCCATACCAGGCTTGCCAGGAGGCATCAGCGATCGTCGAGACCGCCAGCGGACCTTCCGCTGCTTCCCAATCGAGGAGGAGGAGAGCAGGGAGATCGATGATCGAGCCAACCAAGAATGTCCCGCAGAGCGTCGGGATCGCCCCGTGACGACGGGCAAGGGGGCGTGTAATGGTCATGTAGGCGCCCCAAGTCAAGACGGCGCCGACGAGGAGTAGATCTCCGAGGCCGACTTGTCCCGCCGAGTCTCGGTTAGGGCCCCAGAGGTTCCCGATCCCAATAGTCACCACGCCGAAAACACTGGCGATGACTCCTGGTAGACGGCCGATCCGCATCCGTTCTTGCCCGATGGCGACCGCGATCAAGAGGACGATCATGGGGTTGGTCGCGTAGATGATCCCGACGTGGGTGGTCGGTGCTAATCTGGCGCCGGTGAGAAAGAACAATTGGTTCAAACCAACTGCGAAGAGAGCAGCGCCGAAGAGTCGGATCGGTTCCTCGCGGATCAATCTCAGGAGCGCTCCCCCTCGGAGTGCAAGTGGCAGCAAGCAGACGCCCGCGACGAAGAAGCGGATGAGGGGGACGATTGGTAAGGGAAGCTCCGCGACCGCTTTTTTTGCCGAGAGCGCCGTCGTGGAGCCAATCAAGACCATCAGGATCAGAAAAATGTAAGCAACAGTATCACGCCGAGCGGGCGACTGGACCGGCTCAGTGGTCATCGATAGGCCTTTGGCTAGGTGGGTTTGGCATCGGTGGGGAGGTACCAATCAAGGGAACGAGCCAAAGGCATTGTAGACGATCAACCGCTGGCGGCAGCACGGGGTTCTTCGATGATCGGTCGCTCAGCAGTTCGTTTGAAGGCTCGTTCGCGCTCGATCCGCGTTCGTTCGAAGAGGTTGCGGTAAAGCTGTTGTTCAGCTTCGGTGAACTCCTGCCCACGACGTCCCTTGACAATCGCTGCTGTCTCGAAGAGCTGTTCCATCCCGAATCCTGGTGCGACACGCCCCCAGAGGACTGCGGAGAAGGAGGGCACATGCTTCGGCAAGAGCCAACCGGCTGGGAGGACATTACACATGACACCGATACTCGTCCCGGTGTTCAGGAAACTCCCGAGGCCGGTCCTGGTGTGATCACCGATAAAGGCACCGACCTTGGGCTTCCCAGTGGCAATCGGATCTCCCTGAAGCGGTACGGAGACCTCGCCATAATCGTTGCGGAGGTCGCTATTTGAGGTGATCGCGCCGAGATTCACCCACTCACCGACATAGGCGTGCCCGAGGAAGCCATCATGGTACTTGTTCGAGAATCCGTGGACGATCGAAGCCTCAACTTCGCCGCCGATCCGACATTGAGGGCCGATCGCGACCCCGCCTCGGAGATTGGCCCGGAAGAGTTGAGTCTCTGCGCCGATTGAGCAGGGGCCTTCGAGTCGCGTGAACGGCTGAACCCAGGCCCCCGGTCCGACGATTATCGGACCATGAGTGGTATCGAAGACGGTGCAAGGATCGATCCGGGCGGTTTCGTGGATCTGGAGTCGATCAGGCGATCCGATTAGAGCCATGGCGTGGAGTTGACGATTCGAGACCGCTGACCCCAGGCGTTCGAACTCTCGGATCACTCCGTCTTCGATCTGATCGACGAGGTCCCAGGGACGGTCAATCCAGTGGCCACCGACCTCGGCGCCGCCGACCTTCGCCGCCAAGTCGTCAAACCAGTCATCGACGGCGACATCGACCAGTGCACCTGCTCGTTCTGGGTCGACAACAGCAAAGGCAGGCCGGCCTTGGGCAAGACCGATCCAAGGTGGGCCAATCTGGGTCCCATCAAAGTCGGCAGGGGGGATCCACCGAGAATTGACGACCACGGTGACATTCTGGGCAAGCCAGTTCGGGTCATTAACAGCGAGTTCGGGATCTCGTTCACGCGTGACCGCTTCGAGCGATGGCCGAATCATGGCCCCTCGATCTGACGTCTCGGGCTCGATCCCAAACGCATGGGCAATCACTCTGCCGATCGTGTTGGCCCCATAGCGGAGTTCGTAGACTGGCCTGGTGAGGGTCAAGGGTTCCAGCCCAGCGGCTCCTGGATCTTCGACGAGGCAGAGTCTCATCTGTTGCTCCTTCCTTGGCGCAGTTAGTTCATTGATGACCGGCATCCTGCCGGGCATTGGCCCGCCCGGTACCAATCGCCCACTTCCGTGACTCAATGGCCTTGGATATTAGCTTCGGCCGCGTGATGTGGCCAGCCCGATTCCCGAGATCACCAACTTGATCAACTTGATCGGTTCTGAAACGTAGGACGGGATCTGCATGTCGGCGTTACTCAACCCAGAGGAACTGGAGGTTGTCGTGCTCAAGGTCGAGTACCGCGACGCTCTTAAGGCGAGTCCGCTGGAGGGCTCCGGGGTTGATGATCCGCGTTGAATTCTCAATCCGGTCGACACGACGATGCGTATGACCATAAAGCAGGTAATGCGGTTCGTGCTGAAGAAGGTCAATATGAGCGTTCTTAAGGTGTCCATGTGTGATCGCGATCGAACGCTCTGCCAATTCAATGGTCCCACCAAAGCCGAGTCGGTGACCCTGAGTCGACTCAATCACAGAATCTAACTCTTCGAGTTCGAAATCATTATTACCGTAAACGTAATAACAGGGCAGATCCGATTCGGCGCAAAGGTCAACCAGGTCGGGGCTTGTGATATCGCCGCAGTGGATCAAGGCGTCTGCTTTGTGGTCACGGAATAGCTTGATCGCTGTGGCGGTCCGTTCCTTTTCGTCATGTGTATCGGAAATGATACCGAGCTTCATACCACCTGAACCTTTCGCCTATTTCTTGCAGGGATGAATCGTCGCTCTCCGATCCCAATGGAGAACTTCAGATGTCATTGCCATAGAATAGAATGAGCCTGCCTGAGTTCTTTCTCAATTCCCATGCCTCCGAGAGGCTACGCTTTGGGAACTCAGTATGGGTAACGTCGGTTGGATAGTTTTCGCAGGTCCCTCGTCGGGAACTGCGACGGGTCAGTCGTTCCGAATCGATTGGCCCCGGAGTCATTGAGTGATCGGACAATCTCACTCGTCTGGATTGGGTGAGCTGCCAGTTGTTCAGACTCCTGTCTTTATCCGCGATCCGCGGGGAGGTGATTTGATGTCACTCGAATCGACAAAATCAAGAATCTCCGAAACAACGGGTTCAAATCGGGTACAACGCACCGTTGCTGCCAATCTTGAGGCACCTGACCGCGGCGAGGGATTGCCTGAGCCTTTAGAAGATCGCCTTACTCGTTCTGAAGAAGCCCCGGATGCTGGGATTAGTGCCGGACGCCTCCGCGAACATTTGCAACGAGCTGATCATCGAGGAGCTGGCTGACGCCTTGAGTTAGTTTGGATTCGTTCGCTAAAACTCGTTGCGAGACCCAACATTTCACTAATCATGCTGACCCAACCGTTGAATCGATGGACGATTGGCTAAGGCGATCGTCTCAAGTCCAATGGCGACTGATTTCGTCATTCGAGCAGCAGTCGGATTACTCGACGGTTGGGATTGCCCCTGGAAAGAGGATGGCATAGCACCAGACGATCCCGGCCACAATCGACGCCAGGATGACGCTCTGTACCAGGACAGCGCGGAGGATCTTGGCTTCCTGCCCCTGTTCTCCCGTGGCGGCGGCCGCGACGACGATCGACTGTGCATCGATCATCTTCCCCATCACACCCCCGGTCGAATTCGCCGAGGCCATTAAAATTGGGTTAAGGCCCAATCCATTCGCCGTGATCTTCTGGAGATTCCCGAAGAGGACATTACTCGACGTATCGGACCCAGTGAGCGCGACGCCAAGCCAGCCGAGGAAGGTTCCGAAAATCGGGTAGAAGAGTCGTCCTGTTTTCGTAAATGCGAGGCCGAGAACTGCATCCATTCCGGAGAACTTCGTGACGTAACCGAGTGCGAGCATCCCAAGGATCGCGACCATAGCCCAGCGGAGTCGGTAACAGGTTAAACCAAACACCCTCGCGAGTGTCCAAGGCCCGACACCGAGCAAGGCTCCGCTGATCAACGCAGCGATAAAGATCGCCGTTCCCGTCGAGGCGACCGGGGCAATGTCGAGTCCGATTTTTTCGAAGTCTCCCTTTGTAGGCTTGGACCGACCGCTAATCGCCTCCCCCTTTGCAATCCGGGAAACAACCTGCATTTTTTCCTCGTCTGCCTCATAGAGAAACGTCTTCGGCCACCCACCTGTCGGAGTGGCGCGTTCAATCGGAGCGTAGAGGCCGGGCATCGGTGGTTTCCAAGAAGTCGACCGATCAATCGGCCCCTTGATTGCCGGGATTCCCCAGAGAATCACCATCAGGGTTAAGATCCCGAACGGCATCCACGCCTTGGC
Source organism: uncultured Isosphaeraceae bacterium (assembly GCA_964510225.1). Taxonomy (GTDB): domain Bacteria; phylum Planctomycetota; class Planctomycetia; order Isosphaerales; family Isosphaeraceae; genus CAZEAN01. Next base: position 6,194 of record CAZEAN010000118.1, on the reverse strand, counting down.
GACTCGTCCGGTCGTCAGCTCCCCTAGCCCCGCAAAGAGCGCAGCTGTTTGTGATGTTGGCTCCTTGGCTTTCACCTGCTCAAGCTCATCAGAGAATCGCCACTCGGTCTTCGGTTTCCAGAACCGAAGGAGGATGAAGCCGGCGAGGAGACTTGCGATCGAGGAGGCGATGTCAACCAACTGGTAACCGACGAAGTTAGACCAAACAAATTGAGTGACCGCGAAGACGCCACCAATGGTTAGCAGCGCCGGCCAGATCTCAAGTGTCTCGCGCCATCCGGTCATCATCTTGACGAGCCAGAACGGTACGATCAGTGAAAGAAAAGGTAAGATCCGCCCTGCGGTCGCACTCAGGTCGGCAGCATCAAGTCCGGTGACGGCTGCCAAGGTGCCGATCGGCACTCCGATGGCCCCCCAAGCGACGGGAGCAGTGTTGGCCACAAGACAGAGGATTGCCGCTTGTAAAGGGCGGAATCCCAATCCAACGAGAAAGGCCGCCGAGATGGCCACGGGGGCACCAAACCCAGCAGCCCCTTCTACAAAAGCGCCAAAACTAAACGCAACCAGTACTGCTTGGATCCGACGGTCGCCCGAGAGCCGAGCGATCGACGCCTTCATAATCTCGAACTTGCCGGTCTCAACGGTCAAGTTATATAGAAAGACCGCAGCAACGATCAGCCAGATGATCCGGAAGGCGGCAAAGACCATCCCCACGCCGGCGCTCGCGAACGCCATCTCGATCGGCATCCGGAAGACCCCGATCGCCATCCCCAAAGCGGCAATCAGGCCGCCGATCGCGGCTTGCCACGCAGTGGCTTTACCCGATCCCAGGAGACCGAGTAGCACGAGGACTGGTACTGCCGCTGCCGCCGTCGAGAGCTGCCAGCTACCCAACGGATCGTAGGATTGCGTCCAGAGCGTTTCCATCACCGACCCCTCAGTCTGACGAACTGTTGCGCGACGATCTTTGGAATCCGAGACATCGGATTCTTGGATTCTGGCGTTTTTGTCACGGTTGATCGGAGCATAAATGATCATCGGACGATCCGACAGAGGGCGATTCGGCAATTTCGCTCCCTCCGGATGTATCTCTGGCCATTTCCCAAGGGCTCATTGACCAGAATCATGCTGCTTGGGTATTTCGAGAGGTTTTTATTGAAGAACGAGGTCTGTTCTGGCGATTCTGAGCAACCGCTTGAGCTTTCACCACCGACCGTAACTGATTGCAAGTCCGTAACCACCTTTCCAAAGACATCTACTTAGAGGATGTGCTCGAACGATTGCCGATTCACTCGGCGGGCTTGCCCCGGGAACTGCTGCCGGACGTCTGGTTGGCTGCTCATTCACGAGCTCTTCGGTAGGTAGCGTCTTGATCAGGAACGATGGGTCATGGATGTCGTGGATTCCTAGTGTGATGAACCGAGCCAGAGAGAGCCTCAAGCTCGGAACGGTCTTCACGATACAGACACCGTTGGCCTGGTTGGGGTGAACTTCCGCACAGAATAACGTTGGAAGACGTTCCAACCGCCCGTACCACTGGACTCGACCCTGGTTGAGCAAAAACCTGGGCTTAGGTTGGCTGTCAGCCGCTTCACCCTGCGCGAGTATCGTCGCACTACGGTCACTGTAATTCTGCAGCCAGCCCGGCGACTGCTTCCTTGGACGGTCCAAATCTGTGACCGTCAACATTGGGATCTGATCGCAACGGAGCAATTAACAAGGGTCTTCCCGAGGGGCGGCTTGTGCAAACGAAGGTGATCGAGAATCAGCCGAGGGTTCCGTCGAATCGCCCCCAAGCTCAGCGTCTCGGGTTCTCGTTAAACCGCTCTCGATTGATTCCTTTGGAATCGCATGTCCCGAGACGGGTTTTGAGGAGTCTCTTCGGGTAGGTATCGAGTTAACGAGCCAACTTCGTGGATTATTATCTCCGTTGCTATCGGATCCCCAACATCAACGGCAACGAATAGGGAGCGAGGGCCGAATGCCCGACTGGAACGCCGTCATTACCCAGTACGGGCCAATCGCGTGGCGTGTGCTTTGGAAGCTGCTCGGTCGCGAGCATGATGTTGAAGACGCTTTTCAGGAGACGTTTGTCTCCGCAATCAGATTTGCAACGGAATCAGAAGTTGAGAATTGGGAAGCGCTGATCGTGCGTTTCGCGACTTTGCGAGGCATGGACCGGCTTCGGAAACGTTATCGCAGTCGGGAAAGATTCGTGTCCGCACCCATTGGCGAAACTCCCTTCGACGGACTCCCATCGTCATCGGCTGGACCACACGAAACTGCCATGGCGTCCGAGCTTTCCGAGCGACTGTGCATTGCTCTGACAAAGTTGCCTCAACAGCAATCCGAGATCTTTGCACTCAGCGCTATTGAAGGATGGACCAACGACGACATCGCCACAAACCTGCAGATTACACCCAATCACGTGCGTGTCCTTGTCCATCGGGCTCGTGAGCGGCTCAGGGAACTCCTGGTCTCTCTTGGAAACGAACATCTTCCCAACGAAACGAGAGAATCGATCAGATGAATAAACAAGAGTTGAAAGATAGAATGTTTGGTGATCTGCTTGGGGCTGCGATCCATGAGTTGAAATCCCGCGAAGTGCCTCAAGGCCCCCCGTCCGAATTGCTGATCCTTACGCATTCACAGGTTCAGGACGATCAGTCTTCCGGTGTTGGACGTCGGGCCAACACCGGCTCCCCTCGCTTTTCAAGGAGCTTTCTGATGAAGAGTTATACTGTCGCCGCCTGTCTGGCGATCAGTCTTGGTCTTCTGTCGCTCATACAGCCGTCGAATTATGCCTTCGCTGCCGTCCAGGAAGAGATCCGCAAGGCGAAGACCCTAAAGTACGTCATCTCGGTTTACCCGAAAGATCAAACCGAACCGCCAACCAGGATGCTGACCATGGTTAGTGCGGAGGGTCGGTTGCGCATGGAGACGGAGGATGCAACGATCGTAAATATATTTGATGAGTTTAGAGGTGAGCACGTTATTATTAATCGCCATGCAAAGACGTTGTTCCGGATTTCGATGGAGAAAGCTGACATCTCTCTGCGTTCAGAAACCAGTTGGATCGAAGCCTTCAAGACAATTGGTCCCGATGAGGGTGTCGAGATTGGTTCGAAGAAGATGGAAGGCCGCGAGGTGGTCGGATACCGTGCCAACCTTGGGGGTGACGACTTTGAGATTTGGGTCGACGAGGAATTAGGAGACTTGGTTCAGATGACCTGCAACGGTAAAGGGTTCTCAGACGACATCTTCACGAGAGTCGCATTTACCGATTTCGAGTTCAGCCAACTCCCCTCGCCGGAACTCTTCAGCACCGATTTGCCAGCGGGCTATACCGAAACGAAGATCGAGTTGGCTGTAGAGGGAGAGGATGATGTTATCAACATCGTGGAAGCACTGACCGAGTATTCAACGCTGATGAATGGCGAATTCCCAAACGACATCAGGAACCCGACAAGAGCGATTCATGAGATAAGCGAGCGAATTGATTCGAGGGATCGTCTTATGAAACTGGCGAGCCGACTTGGCAGCGTCCAGGGCTATTTAATGAGTCTCGATGAGGGGGTTTTCCAGTACCGCGGCAATGGCCAAAAGGTCGGCGATGGTGAAAAGATCGTTTTCTGGGTCCGTGAGGAAGGCAGGATTCGAGCGATTTTTGACGACCTAAGTGTCCGATACGTCACTGAACTTGATATCAAGTAAGCTTTGATGTCCAAGCCAGCCTCGTCAGCGCGGCTGGCCTTTGTTGGCAGTGGCGCTATCCCCAATCCCTGTGGTTTCGACATGTTCGGCACAAGTATGAGAGCCATCCAGGAAGGTGGCTCCCTCTGACTCGGACGAAGAACTCGCCAGCTTTGACCTCACCGGATGACGACCGTTTGTGACACAGTCCGTCGAATATTCCAAGGCGCGTCGCGGGATTCGCTGACAGACTGTATGCTGCATCCGAACCTGAGTCAGATCGCAGCAATGTTGCTACAGCAACGACAGCACCTAGGTGAAGGGCAGTTCTCATCCGTCGTTTCTTGCCAGTGTTGCCTCTTTCGATGACCGGTGCGAATTGACGATCACGCAAGTCGGACCTCGAATCGCTAACTGAGAAACCCAATGAACACCATTTTCTTCCTCTCGATGATGCTCACCGTGCTAGCCTCCGCCGAGAAGCAAGCCGAAGCAACGCAGCCTTCGATCGCTGAAAACTTAGTCGTCGTTACCTTGGATGGATTCCGACCGGAAGACTTTTTCGGAGGAGCCGACGAGAACCTCCTGAATCGAGAAGCTGGTGGAGTTCGTGACGTCGAGGCGTTGAAGTCACGATTCTGGCGGGAGACCCCAGAAGAACGTCGAGAGATTTTGCTGCCCTTTATTTGGGGGACGCTTGCTCAAGAAGGACAGATTTTTGGCGATCGTTCTCAAGGATCTCCGGTCACGCTGACGAATGGTTTCAAGTTCTCGTATCCAGGCTACAACGAGATGTTTTGTGGGTTCGGCGATCCCCGGATTGACTCCAATGCCAAGATCCCAAATCCAAACCGCTCCGTCCTTGAGTTTCTCGACGAACAGCGAGAGTTCAATGATCGTGTTGCTGCCTTCTGTACCTGGGACGTCTTTCCTTCCATCCTCCGAGCCGAACAAAACGAGCTGGAGGTCTATGCCGGCTGGACACCGATTGCTGACGAACCCCTGACCGAACGACTCCAGACGTTAAACCAGATGGTGGAGCGGTTACCGCATTACTGGCCCAATAACGCGTTTGATGCGATCGCGATTGAGGCTGGACTTGACCATTTGATAAAGCACCACCCTCGGGTCCTCTACATCGGCTTAGGTGAGACCGATGAGTGGGCTCACGAGCGTCGCTACGATCTTTACCTCCAAGCCGCACATCGCTCCGATCGCTTCTTAGCAGAACTCTGGAAGACACTCCAGACGATCCCGGAATACCGTGACAACACCTCACTGATCATCACCACCGACCTCGGTCGTGGTGTGAAGACCTCGGATTGGACCGACCACGGTAGTAACGTCCCAGGCGCCGAGTACCTCTGGATTGCCGTCCTTGGACCCACGACACCTGCCTTGGGTGTCCGTACGAACATCGAAACCACCCAGAGCCAGATTGCCGCCACGATCGCCACGCTTCTCGGGGAAGACTTTTGTGCTGACAGTCCGAAAGCGGCTCCACCATTACCTGGAATTGTATCGACGTCACCAGCCGAAGTCCGATAGGTGAGAGTCACCCAGGGATGAGCTTAAGGTCTGGCGGACCTTCTCTCAGGAGTGTCTAGCCCAATTCATTATGGTCGATCTTCCCAGAGGTAATGCTGGTGCTGCTCTGGATGACACGATTGCGGGGTAGCCAGACTTCGAAGGTCGTGCCAACCCCTTCGACACTTGAGCACCGGATCGTACCGTGATGAGCGTCAACAATGCTCTTGCAGATCGCCAAACCAAGTCCACTTCCGCCGTTGTCGCGTGATCGGGCGCGGTCAACCCGGTAGAACCGATCAAAGAGGTGATCGCAATCAACCTTCGGGATCCCAGGGCCGTTGTCGTCGACTCGGAGGACGGCCCAGTTCCCAGTCGCTCCCGTGAAAAGTGTGACGACACCTTCTGCTCGGTTGTACTGGATTGCGTTTGTGAGCAAATTCGAGACTACCTGACCGATCTTGCCAGCATCGCCCCAGAGTTCGACTGGCTTCCCTGAGATGCCGACTCCCACATTTTTTTTCTTGGCGATTGGCTGGAGCATGAGAACATGTTCTCGTACAAGAGAGGCTAAGTCGACGCGTGAACACTCGATATTGAGCCTCCCGGCATCTGCCCTTGCCAGGATGAGCAGATCTTCGACTAAGTGTTTCATTCGGTCTGCAGCACGCTGCGTGATCTCGATTGTCTCACGGTAGGCTTCGGTCGTCCTGGGCCGGTTCAGTGCGAGTTCGGTGTGCGTCAAGATGACCGAAAGGGGGGTCCGCAATTCATGGGAGGCGTCCGCTGTAAATCGGACTTGTTGAACGAACGACGCTTCCAGTCGAGCGAGCATTGCGTTCAAGATCCGGCCGAGTCGTTCGAATTCGAAATCGACATTCTTAAGATTGATCCGCGCCGAGAGGGATGACGCGGTGATCCCCGCGCCGGTCTGCCTCAATTCGTTGATTTGTACGCCCGCCCATGAGCATCCC
>CAZEAN010000117.1:8778-17502 GCA_964510225.1 uncultured Isosphaeraceae bacterium | reverse complement strand
GGGGGGAACTCGAACACGGCCAGCGGCCAGGCTGCCTCGGTCAGCGGGGGGAACTCGAACACGGCCAGCGGCCAGGCTGCCTCGGTCAGCGGGGGGAGTAGAAACACGGCCAGCGGCGACTTTGCCACAGAGCCAAGGTAGAAGCGGGAGAGTTCTTCCTCGATCGAGTCCAGGCGATCGGCCGCAATGATGCCAACCTCGAGATGATGCAGAGTCCAACCGACGCTCTGGGCTCTCAATCCGATTGACCTGAATCATCAAACAGCTCTTTCACCGATTCGACTCCGCATGATCCGGATCCCATCATCAGGTTGCTCGATCATAGAGGAATGACTACGCCCGCAACGATCGTTTGAGTTGACGGAGGTCACCCAGTGATTCGAGCTCTCGCTGATACCGGTCTCGGCTTGGACCAAGGAGATGTGGCTGCACGTCTGGGATGACCTGCTATCGGATGATGCGGAGTGAACTCGTCGGTTCACCACGTACAGGTTCGGTCGATTCGACTTGGAATCCGTATATTATTGATATCAAAGTATTTCCTGTTATCCGAAGCTCCGTATGACAGGAAGAACGACCTCTTCGTTGGAAGCGATCGCGGTGGCCGCACAGCGTCGCTCCTCTGAAGCTTCGTGTCCAGCCGCACACCAGACTGAACAGTGTCGGCGCGGTCCGGCCACCGTGATCGCTGTCGACGAATCACGAATTCTTGCGACCAATGGCCTGGGCTCGCAGCGTCCGCCCCCAAACGACGTCGTTCGGAAGACGGACACTGCCGATGAGCGTAGTCGACGTTCACAAGTTGTGCCACGAATGCCGCCACTGCTGGTAGCCGTTCTTTGTCCGACTTGATGCTCCGAATCATCCTGAGTAGCACTTGATGCGGGGAAACTTCAAGATGCGGTATCAGACTCATCAAAGCTTCGGCACGTGAAGACTCGTCTTCAATACTCTATGGCCTTGTACGAAGAATCAAGCGCGGTAACCCGATCCGTTGGATCAAGATGGGGGAGCAGACTCGTCAAAGCTTTGGTACGAGACTGTTCGTCCTCAATACCCTCGATGGCCTTCAACGCAGAATCGATCACGGCGCTGGTTCTTATGCGTCTGGAGGGCGACGAGCATATCGGCTGCCGCAAGCACCCTCCGGCGTTAAATCGTCGAGAGCCCTTTTGCAGGGGGAACCGAGACGACCAGGTCGGTCACCTGCTCGAAGGGGTCCCCGGCGAGGAACGGTCGCTTCGCGTGGATCCACCGAGCCGCCCGACGTAGGGTGGCCATCGCCCGGTTGACCGAGGTCGGGGCATACCCCCTGCCCTCGTTCGCCTCGTGTACGAGCCAGTTCTGGAAGCCGAGCGTGACGCTCCGGGTCCAGTCGTCGAGCTCCTCGCTCCGCAGCGTCTCGGCGAAGTAGCGGAGGAAGACCTCGAAATCGCGTCGCTTGGCATCGACCGTGGACTTGGGCGCCCCAGCCACCTCGGCGTGGCAATAGGCGAGCAGCCATCCGACCAGGCCTCGCTCCCCCTCCGTCGTGGTAGGGGGCCGGGGCGTCTCGGGGATGACCAACGCGCGAGCCATCACGCCTCTCCCCCGGATTCGTCGCCGTGTCCCTTCGGCCGCGTCCGCTCGCGAAACAGGGCCAGTCGCTCGTCGAGGAACTTCGGGCTCACCCAGAAGTCGGTTCGCTTGACGGCCTCGAACGCCCGCTCCAGGTCGATGAGCCCGGCGTCGGCCGCCAACTCCAGGACGCCCACCGTGCCGATGATGGGGATGCCACGTTGCCTCGCCGCGGCTCTCCCCGGCGATTCGTCGATGATGAGCCGGTCGGCCCGAAGCTCCCGGGCGAGCGAGATGGCGGCGGCTTCCCCGGCATGGAGGTCAGCAATCACCTCGACGGAGGCAGGCGTCCGGACGGTGAGCCAGGCCGGTGGCGTGGAGACGAACGAACGCACGGACCGGCTCGGGTCGGCCGGGCGAGCCGAGTTCCGCCTCGACCTCGGGCGGGATGATGACCGCCTCATAGAGGTCGGGCAGAACCGTGACGTGGCCGATGTTGAGCAGGACGATGAAGGGCGAGCTGTCGGCGACGATGATCATGACCGGGCACGGCCGAGCAACTCCCGGGTCGCTTCGACCTCGGCATCGAGCTCTTCGTGGGTCGGGTCATCGAAGAGTTGATGTCGCTTGAGGAAGGCCGCCGTCTCGAAGCGGTCGAGGCCGAGGATCCGGCCGAGGGCGGGCCGGCTGAGCCGTCCGCATCGGAACAGGTCGAGGGCCAAGGCCTCGCGAGCGACCTCGTCGAGGGTCGCCTCATCGAGCTTCGCCTCCTCGACGGCCCACTTCGGCAGCGTGAAGCGGACGGGGACGGCCTGGGCTTCGTCGGTCGAATGAATCTCAGCGGCCATCTCGCTCCTCCAAAATGCCCCGACCTTCGGGGAAACATGTCGGGTCCGACGCGCCCGCTCTCTTAGGTCTTCGGTCGGTCATGGCCGCCGTGGCTCCCCGGCCCAATCCAGGAGTGCCGCACGGTGCGATACGGATGATGTCCTGCTGTCCCATTGGCCTCCCTGTAGGCGGCTCCGGGCCGCTTCTATCTTATGTGCCGGATGGTTCGCACGTTTTCGGGGCGGAATCAAGGGCCAATCGACCCGAATCGGCCGACCTTCGGGGTCATCATGTACATGATGACCCCAAATTCCAAACTCATGAGTGCGACCGACGAGCACAACATCACCGGGGATGACGCCTTCGGGGCTAGATCTTTGTGGAACCCCCTCATCATCGGCTGGAACGGGCCGCGGTCGCTCGGCATTAAGCTTAGATTGTAACTGCCGTTAGAGTGCGATAAAAGGGAGGGAGCTAGAACGAAAGAGGCTGCGACAATGGCGCAAGTCAACAGCGAAGAGATGAGAGTCAGACCCGGAGACGATTCCGTCTCTTCCAATGGGATGCGGACGTTGGACTCGAAGGATGCGACAGGGGACGACATCCGCGATGAAGACCGCCCGCATCGCGGCGTTCATGCCCTTTGGATGCCTCGCCGCGTCATCGCCGAAGTGACGGGCACCGTCCGGCTCGATACGCTCCTTCGACACAAGCCAGAGATTGTCCCTTACCCGGTTCGCCAGTTCCGCGAAGGCGACGATGAGTGAGCCATGGAGTGAGACATGGTATCGAGCCGCCGCAGCCGATGAGCCGCTCACGCAGGGAGACCTCGTCTTCGGATGCCCCGCCCTCTCGTGGAAGCTCTCGGCCATCAAGGCAGACGACGGTTCCATCGCCAAAAAACTCTCGGTCGGAGAACATCTGCTTGCCGTAGAGATGGACCCCGTCGTGATGACCCAAGCGTCCGACCTGGAGCATGGCAAGGTCGGAAGCGTGGTCCGCTGTCATCATTACGGGCTCGAAGAATTTAAGACTGTCTGGGAAGCCGACCAAGAAGGCCGAGGACAGAATCCGACAGCAAAGGCGTGGCATCGGTATCTGGACAATGTGCGTGAAGGGACTATCTGGAACTTGAGCCTCCTCAACACCGAAGAGGTCGAGGGATTCCAATGAGAGCATCGCGTGGTCGATCTCCACGAGGTCGTGACGCTCCCCCGCGAAGTCCTCGAAGCACTCCTTCGAGCGAGGGTGAAGACACGTCCGCAACTGCTCCCCCCTATCGCGCGCATCTCTCCCAAGCCTTCGCCCGGTTTTTCATGCGAGTCGGACTCCCGACCCCGGTAACGAAAGCCTGGTAATCGGTCGGACCCTCCTTCGTTACCTACCTCTCGTTCGTGCAGAATCTAGGAGATTATCCTATACATCATCCATACTTGCTCTCAGTGTGGGTCGCTCAGGATGATTCTCTGTGACACCTTGGCTGATACGGTCTTGAAAAAGGTCGTTATCGGGATGAAAGTTTGCAGGTCGTTCAGTAAGTGATGCGTATTGCAGGGTGCGAACGTTTCAGCTCATCGACTTCACTTTGCGTTAGGTTGGAACAATCTGAAACATAGATGTGTTTGAGATTTGGCAGGGTCAAGAGCTGGTCGAGTGCTCTCCCCGTTATCTGTGTGTCTCGAAGGAATAAATGCTCAAGGTTGTGCAACTCGAGGAGGTGCTCCACACCCGCATCGCTGACATCACATTCGCTGATTGACAACAACTTCAAGTTGGTCAGACCTCTGATATGCTTCAAACCTTTGTTTGTGATGTTCGGGCAGCCTTGGAGCCCCAATTGCTCGAGTGCTTTGAGCTGTCCAAAAATCGAGAGCGATTTGTTCGTAATCTTTTTGTTGGAAACTTCTGTATTGTCGATCTGAAGGAGTCTGAGATTGGTGAGTCCACGAAAATGGCTGACTCCAACATCGCTTAAATCATGTGCGTTTATCATGACTACCGACTCAAGATGTCGCAATCCTCGCAGATTCTTGACCGAATCATCAGTGGTTTGGGCTTTCTCCAGGATGAGTGCTCGAAGACTCTTCAATCCACTGAGGGAGTCCATGATTTCGTCGTCGGTGGGTCGAGTCACGCCTCGGCCCTTGCCGGATTCGACTGAGATGAGAGAGACTCCGGCGATTCTCTGGAAGTAGTCGTCCCCAACATGCTTGTGGAGCCACCGCAACGGACGGGGAACCGAGAGCTGGCTTGTCATGTCGGGCAGGAGCAGCGACTCAGGACTTGCTTGGTTGTTGCGGAGCTGATGGTCGTAGTAAACGAGGCCACCATATTCTCGGATCGTCTCCGCGGTATGACGTTGCCTTCTCGCCGAATTCGTAAGCCATCCCATCCAGAGTCCTAGAGCGAGAACCACGAGCAAGAAGACACGGAGACTGATGTTGAGTCGGCGTCGATTCGTCATCGTATGACCCCACGAAGGTTTCCATCAGACGACCAACTGTTCGAATCCTCAGTATAAGGCGTCGTGAGGTTCGTAGAAAACCGAATTCTCTCGGATTCGTATGATGAGTTGCACGCGGCCCGAAAACGTTCGCTTCGTGGGACAGCCATCCAAGGGCTCTGAACTAGCCCAAAAGACCTCGCTATCCGTCCTGTAAAGCGTCCCGAAAACTAGTGCTCTGTCAACGCTAAGAATTAAGGGTGATGCCAGCCCATTGTCGCATTTCTCATCGAACTTGCGACAAATGCAACCCCATCTTTATGGCTGTGACGAACCACTTGGCTCTGAAGGTCGTCCCAACTTTCAACACTTTGCCCCTTCTGTTAAATGTCACGGGGAGTAAGTTACCTCGATTCAAAGCGACTTGCGTCGAGCGTTTCGACAACGCCCAAGGGGCGAAGTGTTAGTTGAACAGCCCCCTACACTTCATGGAATGCCATAGACAGACACTTCGCTCCCATCGAAGACCAAGCAACGCAGTTATGGTCGCGGGGGAGGGTGTGCATCGAACTATTTACCAATCAAAACTGCGTAGTTTGATGAATCAGCGACCAATTTGCAGCCAAGGTAAAATAGGATATCAAGCCACAACAAGCCATCGATTGGATATTCTTCGGGACACTAGTGGCCATGTCAGCAGTTAGCGTGTCTCTGAGCACAAATCTCCATCAAACTGGTCAAGAATTTTTGCCGACTGGTCAAGAATCTGGTCTCGACCTGGAGCCCGGCTGAAGCTGATCAAACGCCAGATGTACGGTCGAGCGGGTTTTGACCTTGCTCCGCGGCCGCGTGCTGCACGTCAGGTAACCCCATTTCCCCAGCCGCGCCATCAAGCCGGGGCAAAGACAGGCCTGAACACCAAGAGTGCACGCTAACCCATTTTAAACGATCGGTCCTGGGTCAACATCATGGCTCATTCGCTGCTAAGATAAACTAGTAGGATTTTAGGACTTGTTACATCAAGGCGTACCATAATCTTGGAGATACTTGACGTCAGTGGCAGAGAATCAACCGACCTCGTTAACCCTGCTTGAACGCATCCGAGCCAACGACCAAGAAGCTTGGAACCGTGTGGTCCACCTTTACACTCCACTGATCCGTTACTGGTGCTGTCTTGGCGGAATCTCTCATGGGGAACTTGATGACTTGGTACAGGAAGTCTTTCGGGCGGTCACTTCGGGAATCGCTGAATTCCGGCGAGACCGGCCTGGAGATAGCTTTCGAGGTTGGTTGCGCGGCGTGACCCGGAATAAGGTCCTCGATTGGTACCGTCTCCGAGACCGGCACCCGGACGGGGCTGCCGGGGGAACAGAGGCCGGCCGACTATTGCGGGAGCAGCCCGATCCGTTCTCTGACACTAAGGATGCCGAAGACCCTCAGGAGCAACGTGAGATTGACGCTGTTTACCAGAGGGCATTGGAGTTCGTACGCTCTGAGTTCGAAGCCAAGACTTGGGAGGCCTTTTGGCGAGTGACCGTTGAGGGCCGCTCAACCGCTGATGTCGCTGCTGACCTCGGCGTTAGTACCGCAGTCGTCCGTCAAGCGAAGAGTCGCATCCTCCGGAGGCTCAAGCAGGAGGTCGGCGAACTCATCAGGTAGCCCGCGGTCATTGCGGTCATTGCTGTGCCACTTAGGTTATTATCATCATTCCGTTGGCGACAGGGGCCTTCTTCGCGCAGCTTACAGTCCTAGAGTGATCTTAGGCGGAAACGTGTCACACCCTGAACGATCTAGGTCGGTGAGGGGAAACGCCTCTGGCAATGGGTCAAGAGGCCCCCGAAATCGGCACCGAACAGATCGCTCTACGGAGACACTTCTGATGTTCACTAAGATTATCAACGCGAAGGCCCGCAAGAACGCGCGACGTCAGGTAATTCTCTCGCTAGATGCTTTGGAGGAGCGGCAGCTTCTCTCCACATATACTTACTCGGTCGATGATGCAAGTCAATTCGGCCCAGGAGATTCCGGCGCTCGGGAGGCCAAGGTATTTCTCGGCAGCAACTTCTCGGGTACTCCGATCTCTGAGAGCGGGGACATCGGGGTTGCGCGGGGAAGTTTAAACCTCAATGCAACGGGACGAATCGGCTTTGAGTTGGGCGGATACGTCAACCCTGGGAGCTTCGACGCCGATTACAACCTCCAATTCCAGAACGACTTTAGCCAACCTACCGCGTTTGGTCCCGTTGGCATTACGACTGACCTTGATTACCTCAACGCCCAGGTCAACACGATTTCGCCATCGTTTGGTGGCTATGCCGACTTCGTCTTCGATCTCAATGGAACGGTCGGCGGCGAGATTGAAGTCTGGACTCCATTGGGTTACGAGCCCCTGGTCGACAAGACCCAGCAGATCTCCGGGATCGCAATCGACCAGGAAATTCTCTCCTACAACCGGGATGGCCAAGGTGATCTCAAGTTCTTCGGCCAGGAGGTGAGTGGTACCGTCGGGATCTCGGTACCGATCGCACCACCTGCAGAAATGGGGATCGATTTCACGGTGGACGGGCACAGCCGGGAAGCGAGTCTCTCGGTCAATGTCGGATCTGAGTTCCTTGGTGTCGGCCGCGAGTTAGGTACCATCCGCCAAGCACTGCCTTCCGTTCGGCTCGCCTCTGCTGGGATGCAGGGAGACGGAACGATCGACATGTCAACGCACCGGGAAGATTCCTATCGGGAGGACCAGTCGGTCGTACAGACAACCCTGATGGAGCACGATCTCGTCCTGACGAACATGTTTGGTCCGCTCGGTCCGATTGGCTTTAGTCTCGGAGCGGATGGATTCGGTCTCGGAGCTACCCTGACAGCGCTGGACGCCCGAGGCGGTCCAGAACTCCACGTCTATCAAGACTTTAAGACAACGCCTGACGGCGAGGTAACCTACCACTTTGAAGACCTTGACGGTCAGACGACCTGGGTTGACGTAACAGTGACCGAGCCGGGCGGAGAGCCAATGGAGTACCTCGGCGTCTCGTCAGTGACCTTTGAACCTGGTGCAGTGGTCGAAGTCGAGTTTGAAGGTCATCCGATCAAAGTCCGGCCAGAGGCCACGTTCCACCTCGAAGTCGCAAACACGATCGGGATGCAGGCCGCAGTGGGACTAGACATCGAGGCTCTCAAAGCAGAGTTTTCCGTTTCCACGCCGGTTGGGGATGTCATCAGCGTTTCGACTGACCCAGTCTGGTCGAAAGAGTTTGATTTCACGCATGACTTCCTGGCGATCCCCCTATTCTCTAAGACATTTGATACCCATCAGCAAACAATCCAACTGGACGAATTCATCATCGGGCAGGGCTATACCCCGAGCGTCGAAGTCACTCGAACCGATGACAACCAAAGCGTGAATATGGGTGCCGGGACACTCCGCCAAGCGATCTGGCAGGCGCAGTTCTTCGCTGAAACCCAGGGGCAGACCACACAGACGATCACCCTGGCTCCCGGCATGTACACGTTGGAGACTGGCGGCACTCATGATCTCCGCTTGGACCCTCGTGACCATATTCAGAGCGGCGACCTCGACATCCAAGACCTTAACCTCACGATCGAGCCCACTGGCCCTGGGGTGATCATTAGTGGTGGCGACCAGTTCCGGGTTTTTGAAGTACACGCCAGAGCGCGCTTAGATCTCTCGGAACTCTCGGTCATCCGGGGCCGGGCGGACCATGGTGCCGGAGTCTCTAATGCCGGACACTTCAATGCAACCAACACAACGTTTATTTACAATGATGCCTCTGACTTTGGCGGTGCAATTTATAATTCAGGGCGAGCGGAGCTCATTCACACAACGATCACCCAAAACAGCGCCGACCACCACGACGACGCTGAAGACGCCTACAACT
>CAZEAN010000117.1:0-8768 GCA_964510225.1 uncultured Isosphaeraceae bacterium | reverse complement strand
ATCGGGGGCGGCATCTACAATCAGTGGAGTAACCAAGGCGAGGTCCTAATCGTCAACTCCATCGTCGCCGACAACTATCGAGGCCAGGTCAGGTACCACGACCGCTCAACTCACGACGACCTGGGGGGCCGACCCTTCGAGTCTGGTAGCCGGGGCAATCTGGTCGGTGTCGGTCGCAATCTGGCCTCCTCAGCTAGCAATATGATCATCGGGACGAACGATCCCCTGCTCGAACACGTCTACGTCCGGGGAAGTGGGCACCTCTTTGTTTACGCTCCGGTTAATGGCAGTCCAGCAATCGACGCCGCTCTGCCGAACTTTGCCGATTACGACCAGTTTGGAAGCCAACGGCCGATGGGCAATGCGCCTGATATCGGCGCTCTTGAGGGTGAGCCGACAAGGACGGTGGTGACCACCCTGGCAGATATCCGCGATCCCTTCGACTTCGAGACCAGCCTCGTCGAGGCGCTCGATTACGCTGCGGTCGTCGAGGGCGAGAACACCATCACGTTCGCCGATGGGCTTGAGGGGACGATCGATCTGGTCGCCGTTCTCATTGACGATGACGACCTGGTCGCCATCAACGGTGACGGTAGGATTAATCTCCGCGGGAGTACTTATGGCAAGATCATGCAGGTAAGCCCAGGGACGGAGGTCTCTCTCACCGACCTCGACTTGATTGGCAAGGGCCACGCTGCGGGCCGCTCTGGATTCGGGATCCTCAATGAAGGAGTCATGGACCTGAACCGTGTCGTGATGGCAGGGGTCAATGCAGACATCGGGATCCTCAACGAGGGTACCATGACGCTGATCGATAGCACGGTGACTGGCGTCTCCGGTAGAGGGATCGTCAACGAGTGGAACAAATCGATGATTGTCGAGCGTTCCACCATTAGCGGGAACTCCGACGGTGGAATCAGTAACTCCGGCACCATGGTGGTGTCGAACTCGACTATTAGCGGCAACACGTCTTATTACAGTGGGGCCGGGATCGACAACGGCGGGTACTTGACGATGTCCCACACGACGGTCACCGGCAATCACAACACCTACAACGCCCAGTGGCTTCTCGGTGCGGGTCTAGAGAACGGCGCTGGTCACGCGATCGTATCCAGCTCAATTGTTTCTGGGAATACCGCAGGCCATACCCGAAAGTCCGACGATATCGCGACCTTTAGCTCAACTCTTACTGGCTCGGGTAACCTTTTCGGGGTCGCCGATGCGGATCTGCCGGCAGGAAACCTTGTGAACGTGACCGACCCACGGCTGGGTCCGCTCGCCGACAACGGCGGCCTCACCTTGACCCATCTGCCGATGCTCGACAGCCTGGCAATCGGCCTCGCGACAACCTCATCCACGACAACCGACCAGCGAGGTGTCTCCCGAACGTTGCACAGCACGCCCGACGCGGGAGCCGTTGAGGTTGAGACGAGCATCGTCGTTACGACACTAAGTGACGTCGTCAACTCCTTCGACGGCGTAACTAGCATCCGTGAAGCGATCACTGTTGCAGCAACCACACCAGGCGACAACCAGATCCGATTTGATCCAAGTCTTCAAGGGACCATCCTACTTAACAGCCAGTTACTCCTGAACGACACCTCGGGGAGTATCACTATCGACGGCAACGGCCGAATCACTCTGGACGCGAATCGCCGAGGACGGGTCCTTCAGGTTCTTGCTGGAACGACAGCTCAACTGGACGAATTGACCCTGACCGGCGGATACCTCCAGCATGGTTCTGGCTTCCGAGCGATCTCGGGCGGGGCGGTCTTTAACACCGGTCACCTTTCACTTGTTGACTCGGTTCTCATTGATAACGAGGTCGCCGGGACCTATTCCGACGGCGGGGCTATCTTTAACGACCACGGAACGGTGATTCTGGACAGAACAACCGTTCTTGACAATGTTGCCAATGATGATGGCGGAGCGATTGGTAACTACGGCGGAACTGTGCACTTCATCGACGCAGTACTCGAAGGCAACGTTGCTGGAGATCTTGGTGGGGCGATCGACAATCGAGGCGGGCAGATTCTGATGTCGTACTCGGAAGTCCTGAACAACCGCGCGACCAACCAAGCGGGAGCGATCTTCAATGACGGAAGCCTGAGTTTAGGCCATCCTAATGGTGGCAAAGTGATCGCACGCCATTCCGTCTTCCAGGGAAATCAGGCTCGGCTCGGCGGTGCCCTCTACAACCTTAAAGGCACTGTTGAGCTTTGGCACAGCACGTTGTCAGGCAACCAAGCCACTGAGCATGGCGGTGCGATCTACAACGATGGCACTTTGTTCGTGTGGTACTCCTTGATCACAGAGAATCGCGCGGATAGTGACGGCAATGGGACCGGTACCGGGGGCGGGATCTATAATGCTCCTAATCCTTGGGTTATCGACGTTCTTTTTGACAGTGATCTCTTCAACAACTGGCGTGGAACCGATTTCATCCGCGACGATATTGTGGGCTGACGCCAGCAGATGGACTCGTTACCACGAACTTCACTCAACTCAAGTTGGTGTGCGGGCCGGCGACAATGTCGTCGGCCTGACCTACGTTACAATGATGGATCGGGGTTCTTGCCACCCGCCGTGAAGGGCTCTTTGGGAAACGCCAGATCCATGAGGAGTAGCTCGAAACGGATACGACCGCGGAGCGGATCGTAATCAGGATGACCAAGGCTCTGTAGGAACGAGAGGCCATCGCCTCGCGCGGGAGAAACCCGGAGAAGTTCGAGAAGTTCCTCCGCCTTTCGGAGTGATTCGTCACCAATGGGAACTCCGGCGGTGTAGACGCTCGCCAGGGCAAAAAGCTGATCCGGATCGTCCGACGATGGGGACGGGCAGACCTCCTTGGCAAGTAAGTTGGCTTCTTCTGGCTGGCCGGCCTGGGCAAGGATCTTCGCCTGGAGAAGCCTCGTCTTGGCGAAAGTGTCGGCCGGCCCTTTTTCGTCGAGACGTTCTAGCAGATCGAGCGCCTCGTCGTGTAAACCTCGGGTCGAGAGGATTCGTGCGCGATTTCTGATGGACCGGGCGAGGACTTGGGCAGCCTGACCCTCATCCGGTTCCGCCCGGAGCACACCCTCGGCCTCGGCCGATGCCCTCTGAAATAGCTCGGATGCACGCAATAATAGATGGCTACCGTCCGGATCTTCGAGCCCTCGGCGGAGGGAGACCTTGCCAAGGGTAATCGACAGGTCCGCCAGTAGCGTGTGGTGCTTCGATAGGCCAGGCTGATCGCGTAACAGATCGTCGACCAGGGTCAGGGCATGACGCAAGATCGACTCCGCCTCATCAAGCCGACCGACCCGACGCATAAGCTCTGCGAAGTGCTCAAGGTAAAACGAACGCCAGTAGGTCGCGTCGAACGCCGCTTCGTCGACCGACTGGAATCGGTCCAGGTCCCGAAACGCCGCCTCGTAATGCATCTCGGAGGCTGCAGAGCGGCCGAGGAGCTGGTCGACGTCCCCAAGTCCGGCCCAGGAATGGGCCCGCATCATCAGCAACTCTGTAAGCTCGGGAGCGGAGTCGAGCAAACGGTCAGCCGTTTCAACCGCCTCGCCGAGACAGGCGGCGGCTTGGTCAAACTCCCGGTCGAGTCGATGGAGCACGGCTAGCTCGAGTAGACTCTCGCAACGGTCGAAGGCGTACTGCGTCGATGACGGATCGTCTCGGCAGAGTTCGCCCGAGTGCTCTGCAGCACGACGGAAATAGTCTTTTGAACGCTCACGCTGCCCCATGTTGAAATAGGCGATCCCGATGTTGAAAAGGGATATCGCGAGGTCTCGGCGATAAAGGGTGACGGCGGGTTGCTCGGCGACGAGTTTCTCCTGGATCTCCAGGGCCCGCTCTGAGAACGGCAAGGCATCCCCTAGTCGATTTGTGTTCTGGTAGAAACTCCCTAGGTTGTTATAGCTCGACGAGAGATCTCGACGTAGGACGGCAGAGTTGGGCCGGAGGCGTACCAAGCGTTTGCGGGCCTTAAGGCAGTCGAGGAAGCGTTTCTCAGAGTCGTCGAGCCTCCCCATTACGAAGTAGAGAATCGCCTGGTCGCTGAACGTCGAGGCGAGATCATCGGCGAAGTCGAGGTTGGCGGGATCCTCCCGAACGATCCGTTCCCGAAGGGAGACACTCTGGCTGAGATGTAGGGCCGCGCTTTCGTGACGTCCTGAGTCCTGCTCCAGCGCGCCAAGGGTGGAGTGACAAGCGGCCTGGCCGTTCAAGTCGCCCAGGTGCACCTTACGTCTGTAGGCGAGCCGTTCGAACTCTCGAAGACCGGCATTGAGCTTCTGGCGAGCTCGCTCGAAGTCACCCGCCCCATAGTGGAGCTCGCCGAGGCGTTGGAACGACTGGGCCATCACCCTCCGGTAGGCTGGTTCTCTAGGATCTTTCGTGATTAGCTCTTGGGCGATCGAGACAACCCGACGGTTGACCTCGATCGCATCCTCAGACGTGCCGATCCTGGCGGTGATCTCAGCCAGTTTGCCCATCGCCTCGGCGATGCGGAGGAGGTCTGCGGGGCGGCCCGACTGGCTATCCCGCAACTCATCTTGCAACTGACGAAAGAATGCAAGCGGCGAGTTCAACAGGCGGGAACGAAGATTGTCCAGCCCGGGTTGCTCCAGCAGGACCTCCTCACTGACGCCGGTGTAGTAGTCTTCAATAGCCTCCAGGGCAATATCGAACCGACGCCGAGCGTCGGCCAGATGGGTCTCAGCCCTTCGCCACTGCACAACCACTGCTGAAAATCCGACGCCGGTCACCAGCATGATGGTCGCCAAGAGCCCGGCGATCGCAGGCCGACGACCGGCCCAGAGCCGGAGCCGCTCCGCCGATCCCACAGGCCGGGCAAAGATCGGACGGCCCTCCAGCCATCGGGCAAGGTCGCTAGCCAGATCGTCGGCCGAGGTGTAGCGGCGCTGGGGATCCTTCTCCAGACACTTTAAGCAGATCGTCTCGATGTCTCTTGGCAGACTGGGGTTGAGCCGACGGGGCGGGACCGGCTCCTGTGTGCGGACAAGCAGCAGCGTATCGACCACATCGATCCCTCGAAACGGAACGCGGCCCGTGAGCATTTCATAGAGTATCACGCCGAGACCGTAGATATCGCTGGCGGGACCGATCCGCCCGAGTTCACCGCTTGCCTGCTCAGGACTCATGTAAGCCGGGGTCCCTAGCAGATCACCATCCCGAGTCAATCCGTCATCATCACCGATCCGTTTGGCAATCCCGAAATCAGTGACTTTCGGGATCAGCGGGCCACCCTTCTCAAGTGGAGGAGCGAGGAGGACATTCGCAGGTTTGAGGTCGCGGTGGATGATCCCTTGTGCATGAGCATGAGCAAGAGCCAACGCCAAGGAACGTGCAAAGAGTGCCGCGTTGCACGGGGATTGCGGTCCCTTAGCCAGAACCTGATCGAGCGATCCTCCTTCGACCAACTCTAGAGTGACAAAGGGAAGTCCCTCATGCTCACCAACCTCGAAGAGCTGAACGATATTCGGGTGCCGAAGTGCTGCGATCGACTCCGCCTCAGTGAGAAAGCGATCATGGGCCGCATCTGCGGCAATGGAGACAACTTTCAAGGCGACCCTTCGGCCGAGCTGGAGGTGTCGAGCCTCGAATACAGTTCCCATCCCACCCTGTCCGAGCTTTCGGATCATCTCGTAGCCAGGGATCTCTGGATGCGCTGCTCCCCATGATGACCTAGATCGATCACTCCCTAGGGATACTTCTGGGCGTCTCGTGGCGGTTTGCCCCCTTCGGAGTACCTTCTTATCTTGGGCAATCCCTCCTCTGCGGACCGCTGCGACGACTGAATTCGTTAGTTGTTCCAGACGATCGGCGGCCGTCTCACACAATGGACAGACTTCGAGGTGCTCGATCAGGTTGTCAGATTCAACCAAGGACATCTCGCCCAGCAGAAAAGCAATCAATCGAGATTCTGAGGGACAGCTTCCGGTACTCATAATCCGTAGCCCTCACGTTACTTGTGGATTTCTCCCTGTCGGGTTGCCTACTAATAGTAGCCGGTATTCAATTCGAGCATTCAATCCCCTTGATTGACCTGAAGTACTTCTGCCTCCTGAACGAGAGCCAGTTAGGAGTCGCGCCAAAACAAGTTACCCGACCGGGCTTGTTGGAGTTTATGAGTTTGTGCGACTGTTCGGTGATGCGAGCCCTTCACGTGCTGGAAGCCATCCGGACCAAGTATGCTACACTCCTCGACGATCTGGATGAGCGTGGGTGGTGGCGTTAGGCGGCTGTGGAAGCCCGAGCCTTGGGATGGGGAGGGATCGCCGCCGCCGTGGCCGAGACCACCGGCCTCTCCGATCCTACGATCCGCACGGGCCTGAAGGAACTCGACGATCCCGAACCGCTCGCCGGCCATCGCCAGTGTCGTGTAGGCGGCGGCCGCGAACCGTACTCGGCCACCCAGACCGCACTTCAGGAGGCCTTGGACCACCTGATCGAGCCATCGGCCCGAGGGTCGCCGACGAATCCGCTGCCCAGGATGATCAAGAGCACCGATCGTTTGGCTGATGAGCTACGTCGCCAAGGTCATACGGTCAACCCGACCACGGTGCGGCGGATGCTGGCCAGGATGAAGTACAGCCTCCAAGGCAGCCGCAAGACACGTGAGGGGAATCAGCACCCCGAACGTGTCGGCCAGTTCCGGCACATCAACGATCGGGTCCGGACCCGCCGCCGTCGCGGCGAGCCGGCGTTGTCGGTCGACACCAAGAAGGAAGTTCTGGGAACCCGAAAAATCCGGGGCGGACGTACCGGCCCAGTGGTGAGCCGATCGCAGTGAAGACACACAATTTCCCAGACACAGCCTTGGGTAAGGTGGTGCCGTAGGGAGTGTACGACAACCATCGCGACGAGGAGGTCGTGTCGGTGGGGATCAGCCACGATACCGACGCGTTCGACGTGGCGGCGATCTGTCGGTCGTGGGAGAAGCTGGGTCGGACACACTACGCCCGAGCGAAACGCGTGCTGGTGACCGCAGACAGCGGCGGCAGCAACAGTTCGCGGTGCCGTCTGTGGAAAGTCGAGCTTCAGAAGTGGGCGGACGAGACGGGGCTGATCGTGCAGGTCTGCCATTACCCGCCGGGCACGCGCAAGTGGAACAAGATCGAGCATCGTGTATTCTGCCATATCACTCGGAACTGGCAGGGAGCGCCGCTGGAGACACTAGAATTAGTGGTCGAATCGATCAACGCAACGACCAAGGAGAGGGGTCGGGAAGTTTATGCCTGGCTGGACGAGGGCATGTACGAGAGAGGGCGAAAGATCAGCGATGAGGAGCTGGACGAATGTACGATCAAGCGACACACCTACCACGGTGAATGGAACTATGAGATCCATCCGAGGTGACATGGATATTCCGGCAAGTTATTTTGGCGCGACTCCTTAGTCGGCGCCAAAGCACTCGACTAAAGTAGGATCGAGACTGGGTTGAGCGAGGCAGCTCGGGAGTCGAGGCTTGGTGAGGTCAAGATCCAGCAAACGATGACGTCAGGGCTCGCTGCCGGTATGGCGAATTCCCGTGACTTAGACGCCGTTCATGCCAAACAGTACAAGTGCCGCTCCGTTACTCAAGGGGTTCGTGAAGGGCCGGCGACGACCCCGATTCAAGGTGCCGCAAAAGAGTCCCAACCACCAAACTTCCGTTGTACCGACCTTGGCAACGCGGATCGGTTTGCGGACCAACACAGCCGTATCACCCGCCACGTCTCAGCATAGAACCGATGGTTGATCTGGGACGGGAAACGCTGGGCGCTCGACGACACACAAGAGGTGAAAAGGCTCGCCAGAGAAACCGTGCGGAGTATCACAAGTGAAGCCGACCAGCTTAGTGTCCACGACAACGATCAGTACCGGGAGATCACACTATGGGCAAGTAAGAGCGAGGACATAAAACGGATTGATGCCATGATTCAGCTTGCTTCTTCCGAAGAGCGAATCGCTATCCGGTACGAGGGACTGGATGTCAAACCAATGCTGCTCAATGTCGAGAACGGCACCATCGACTTGGAGTCCGGCCAACTACAGCCACACGACCCGGCCAACATACCCACTTCGCTTGCCCCCGTCAAGTTTGATCCGAACGCCGATTCTCCACACTGGGATCAAGTGCTCCTCCAAATCTTCGATGATGAACCTCAATTCGTCGCGTTCTGGCAGAGGTTGTTTGGTTACTTGATCACGGGGGGTGTCCGCTTCCATATCCTGGTGATCTGTGATGGTTCCGGTCGCAATGGAAAAAGTACGATTCTGGATACGATTGCTACGATCCTCGGTCGGGACGATTCCTACAGCGCTGACCCCTCGTTGATCATGAGACGAACTCGCGACGACTAACCTACCGAGAAGGCGGCACTCTTTGGCAAGCGCGTAGTTATCCTCGTGGAAACCGACTCGGGGCGAAAGCTCAACGAGCCGCGGTTGAAGCAACTCACGGGTGGTGATGAAATCACGGCGAGACGGATGCGTGAGGATAATTGGTCGTTCAAGCCGACTCAGAAGCTCGTCTTGATGACCAACCACAAGCCAGAGATTCAAGGGAACAACGCGGCGATCTGGCGACGTGTACTGCTCGTACCGTTTGGAGTGACAATCTCATCCGAAAACGTCGATCCCTTGCTGGGAGATAAGCTCCTCGCCGAAGCTCCAGGGATCCTCAACTGGTTGATTCACGGGTGCCTTGGTTGCCTAATACTAGTTTGTGGTGCGAAATGGGCGGGTTTGGTGGCCTCTGGTAAGCTATGGGG
>CAZEAN010000116.1:0-17826 GCA_964510225.1 uncultured Isosphaeraceae bacterium | reverse complement strand
TGATGATGTCCATCTGCAGCGCCATCATCCCAAAGAGCAAATTGCGATCGGCTTGAGAAGCATTCATCAGTTAGATTCTCACGATACGGATTGCCTTACGTTCCAAGATTGGCCTACCTCTTCTAAACGGACGAATTACGATCTTGCAACACATTAGATTAAGGAAACTCCAATGACTCCTTCCGAAGGTCATGAGGCCCAACAACCCGATCCGCAGCTTGAGGCGGGATCGATCACCCAATGGCTGGGTTCGTTGAAGGAGGGGGATCATCAAGCAGCGCAGGAACTCTGGAATCGGTATTTTGATCGCCTGGTTCGGCTCGCGCGGCAGAAATTAAAAGCACAGCGACGACTCGGCGGTGATGCCGACGAAGAAGATGCCGCCCTCAGCGCCTTTGAGAGCTTCTGTGATGGGGCTGCTCACGGCCGGTTCCCGATGCTTGGGGATCGGGAGGATCTCTGGCGGCTCCTGGTCGTGATTACGAGTCGGAAAGCAGGGGCTCAGGCCCAGCGTCGACGCGCCAAGAAACGCGGCGGGGACCGCGTTCAGGTCGCTCCCCAACCTGATCATCTCGATTATGACGCCCTCCACAACGTGGTCGACCAGGAACCGACTCCTGAGTTCGCCGCAATTTTCGCCGAAGAGTTTGAACGGCTCCTCGACCAACTCGGAGACGACGACCTCCGCCAAGTCGCCCTCTGGCGACTGGAAGGCCGCGCCAATGACGAAATTGCCGGACTCCTCGGTTGTGCCCGTCGGACCGTAGCCCGGCGCTTGGAGTTGATCCGGAAGATCTGGGAAACCGAACTAGAGTGAGACCGCTCGACCGATCCTCCGCCCCGCCTCCCCACAACTTGACCACCCTGGTTCAGTCTCAATACGTTGTGGGCTATTCTGGAGCAATTCGGGACAACCCACCATCAACCCTCTTTTCTTAAGCAACGCGTCGACTGACCCTGGTTTCCCGCCAAGGGTCACCCCTCCGACGATTCCCTGACCCCAGATAGAGCTACTCATGCGCCTAGTCTTCGTTCAGACCGGCGATTATCGCAACGCCGTCCTTCGATTTGCCGAGGGAGGCCCCGAATATTATCGGGGGCAACGTCAGACGGTCGGTGTCGTGGGGAACCTCTCCAAAGACGCTAAACTTGTCGCAACGATCGCGGTCGCCGCCCCCCGCTATGAAGAAATGCTCCCCGACGGTACGCTCGGCATCGGGATGAAGCTCGGCCACGATGCCACCATGGCCGACGTCATGCAGACGGTCGATCGCCTCAAGCCGACACATTTCGTTTGTCGGAGCCCCTGGCGCGATCTCCTCCAGTGGGCCACGACTCGTGAGTTCAGGACCCTCCCCCTCTTAGCCGACAGCTTCATCGATTCCGGGCCTCGATCGTGGTGGCGGAATCGGAAGACCGGCCGGACACTCAATCACAACGCCTTCCGATGGATCACAAATCATAACGTCCCTGCTTGTTGGTCACTCGCGAGAATCGGAGTGAATCCCAACAAGATCGTCCCTTACGACTTTGAGTCATCCCAAGAGCAACGACCCGATCAGATCGAAGCCAAGACGCTCGATCCAACCGATCTGCCGTTCAAGCTCTTCTACGTCGGGGCCTTGCTCGTGAGCAAAGGAGTCGGCGATGCCATCGATGCCGTGCAAGTACTCCGAGGTCGAGGGCGCAACGTGATCCTCGACATCGCGGGATCCGGTCGCGATGAAGCGTTACTAAAGCAGAAAGCGGAGGCTCAAGGTCTGATGGGCCAAGGCGTTACATTCCTCGGACGCGTGCCCAATACCGAAGTGATCTCAATGATGAACGCCCATCACGCCGTCCTCGTCCCGAGTCGACCGTCGTTCAACGAGGGCCTTCCGATCGCTATTGTCGAGACTCTTTGCTCACGATCACCGCTGATTGCCTCAGATCACCCGATGTTCCGGAACCGGACGAAGCATGAGGAAAACGCCTTGGTTTTTCGCGCTGGTCATCCTAAGTCACTCGCTGACCAGGTCGAACGTCTGATGACGGATCCTGGCCTTTATGCGAAACTCTCGAATAATGCCCAACAAGCCTGGGATGATCTACAGATCCCAGTCGGTTGGGCCGATTTCCTCACTCGATGGATCCGCGATCACGACGAAGATCGCGAATACTTCAACAACCATAGCCTCGCCTCGGGAATCTACCCACCGAATTAGTCGCTGGGTGGAAGACGATCTTCAATCGGCCCCAGGCGATTGCGCTTCGGGATCGAGGCCAGGGATGACTGTTTTGGTGACCGGCGGCGCGGGATTCATCGGATCTCACCTCGTTGATCGACTCCTCCACGAGGGGCACGAAGTCATCGTGCTCGACAATTTCGATTCGTTCTACGACCCTTCGATCAAGCGGTCGAACCTTGCCTGTGCCCGGAGTCGGCCTTCCCACAAGATCGTCGACCTCGACCTCCGCGACGCCGAAGGGGTCCGCAAGCTCGTCGCCGCTACTGAGCCCGAGGCGATAATCCATCTCGCGGCTCGCGCTGGAGTCCGGCCGAGCATTGAAAGACCGACTCTCTACGCCGAAGTCAACGTCAACGGAACAATCAACCTCTTCGATGCCGCTCGGACGCTCGATCCACCGCCCCGGATCGTCTACGCCTCAAGCTCCAGCGTCTACGGCAACCGAACCGATGCCCCGTTTCGTGAGACCGACCGCATCGACCAACCCGTAAGCCCTTACGCGGCCTCGAAGGCGGCATGCGAACTCTACGCGCACACATATCATCACCTTTACGGAATCCCGATGACTGGGGTCCGAATCTTTACGGCGTACGGGCCTCGGAACCGCCCCGACCTCGCGATCCATAAGTTCACCCGAAAAATCGAGACCGGTGAAC
Organism: uncultured Isosphaeraceae bacterium; assembly: GCA_964510225.1. Lineage (GTDB taxonomy): Bacteria > Planctomycetota > Planctomycetia > Isosphaerales > Isosphaeraceae > CAZEAN01. The sequence goes on along the minus strand of CAZEAN010000116.1, from coordinate 14,942 downwards.
CGATTCCGATGTTTGGCGATGGTAGCTCAAGACGAGACTATACCTTTGTCCTCGATGTAGTCGACGGTCTGCTCCGTGCCCTCGATCATTGCACTAGCTGCCACCTCTACAATCTTGGTAATTCGGAGCCTGTTGAGTTAAGGTTGATGATTGATCTCCTCGGTATGGCGCTCGGTAAAGTCCCCAAGATCGAACGTCTCCCCGAGCAACCCGGCGATGTCCAGCAAACTTATGCGGATATTAGCAGGGCACGTCGTGAACTAGGGTACAATCCCCAGACCACGTTTGAAGAAGGACTCCGACGCTTCGTCGAATGGTATCGTTCGATTAAACGTGCTGCTGGTTGACTTGATGTATCTTTCAGAACGGCAATTTCCATGCATACCGATTCGAACGATGTTGTTCCGTCGGTTAGCGTTGAGACCAAACCGGACGGCACAATTACGGTCTCGATGGCCCGCGGTATTCACGAGGCCTGTGAGCGCTTTGAAGCAGCATGGAGACGCAAGAAGACCCCCATTCTCATCGAGGAGTTACTTGATCAGACCCCTCCCGAGGTCAGGCAGTCCTTGCTCCGAGAGTTAGTAGCGCTTGAACTGGAACTCCGAGTAGAGCAAGGCGAACAACCTGATTCCCAGGACTACCTCAACCGATTTCCTCGTGACCATCTGATCATCGAAACTGTATTTCGGACGTCGGCACCTGAGAGCATTGAGGGGTACGAGATTCTCAACGAACTCGGACGGGGCGGTCAGTGTGTGGTCTACAAAGCACGACAGCAGAGTGTCGGCGGTCGCTTGGTCGCGTTGAAGATTCTTCGATCTGGCCGGATGGCTACTGAAGTCGAAGCAAGGCGGTTCCGACTCGGGGCTGAAGCCGAAGCCAGTCTCAATCACCCCAATCTTGCGCCGATCTATGAAGTCGGCTGCTGTCACGGCTTGCATTACTTCAGCATGAAGCTGGTCGAGAACGGGAGCCTCTCGACACATAGCGCGACTCTCCGCGATCAACCTGACGCTATCGCAACCTTGGTAGCGAAAGTCGCACGGGCAGTCCATCACGCTCATGATCGAGGCTTCATCCATCGTGACTTAAAGCCAGGGAACGTCCTGATGGATGGGCCGCAGGGATCTCTACCCTATGATTGTGAACCCCAAGTGACCGACTTCGGGCTCGCGAAGCGACTGCGACCTCCGACAGGACACCCTGACCAGGACCCAACTCGGACTGGAGCCGTCCTCGGAACAATCGAATACATGGCCCCAGAGCAAGCGATGGGGCGTCGAGTCGATCGACGGACCGATGTCTACGGACTCGGTGCCGTCCTCTACGCCTTGCTCACAGGGAGGCCACCGTTCCGGGCCGCTTCACGTGCTGACACGCTCCTTCAAGTTAAGGAAAAGGAGCCCGAGCCGCCACGGTCCATCAACCCGAAGACACCGAAGGATTTGGAGCAGATCGCGCTGAAATGCCTGGAGAAGTCGCCCGGACGTCGTTATGGAACAGCTGAAGAACTCGCCGATGACCTCGGTCGCTTTCTCCGTGGCGAACCTGTTCACGCGCGACGGATGAGCCCACAAGATTGGATTCTCCGGCAGATCCGTCGAGAGCCTGCGATGGTGCTCCGCTTACTCGGGATCGGTGCGATCACCTTACTGACCCAAGTGAATTATCTCGCATTCCGGGCTGAGACGAGGAACCCGGTACTGCATTGGCAGGTTACTACCTCGGAGGCGATCTGGATCGTCACGGTCCTGATCTTCGGCGGGATTTCACGACTTAGGGGCACGCAAGATCATATCCGACCGCTCTGGATCTTCATCGACATCGGTGCCCTCACCTGGCTCCTCCTACTCCTCGGCGGAGCGAACAGCACTCTTGTACTTGGATACCCCCTCCTCGTCGCCGCTGCCGGTCTCTGGTCGCGTGCTTGGCTCGTCTGGTTGGCGGCAATCACCTCGGCGATTGCCTACAGTGCGATCTGGCTCGAACATGTGTTGAGCATCGGGTTGGAGCGGAACTTCTACTGCGATATCCCTGTCGTCGCACTGTTGGTGACCGGTTGGGTGGTCTCACATCAGATCCGTCGTTATCGCGCCTTGAGCCGGTATTATGGTCAAAGAGCGTCCCAACTCGATCCTTAACGATCTTCGACGAGGTCAGGACGAGCAGATGAGCGATCCCCTCCCCTCAAAGCCGCCTAAAGGTCAGCGCGACTACAGCACAGTCCGACTCTCTTACCATGCGCTTGAACGGTTCATCGAACGATTCCATGTCCCGGCACCGAGTGCTGAGAAAGAATTGCGGTTCGTACTAAGGAGGACTCGGAAGCTGGGTCGAAATCCTCAGAACGGGGCTCATGCTATACTCGGGGTGCATCGAGGCCGTGCCTTGGTAGCTATTCTTCAAGGACTCTCTTGCCTCACCGTCCTCACATGGCCCCAATTCGAACCCCGAATGCCTGAATTTGGCCGGACCCGACTTCCGAGAAAGCGAGGGCGGATGCTCCGACGCTTGGTGGAGCCAAGCTCCAACGGTCCACTCCCTACTGGGTCGGACCTCGATCAGCCGTCCTAGTTCAATGTCAGGGACCTGAGGACGGGCCCGGATTCCCCCGTGATTCCTTCTCAGTAATCCCACTAGTCCCGAATCGTCGCGTTAACTCGGCTTCGACCGCACTCCAAGGTGTGTCACGGTAGCCAAGCATGACGAGCGCGTGGAAGACAAGGTCGGCGACTTCTTTGATTAGGTGTTCACGGCCCGCTTCACCAGGTTCCGCGGCAGCTTCAACCACTTCCGCAGCTTCCTCCGTAACCTTGGCTCCAATCTTTGACACACCCCCTTCGAGTAACGAAACCATGTAAGAACGGGAAGCTGAGGGCTCGGCCTTCCGACGTGCAACCAATTCCGAGAGTGCATCTAATACACGTTGAGGTTCCGGCTTATCAGTCATCAGAAAGTCCCTTTCGAGGCGTGCTGGACTATCGGGGAAGGGGTCTGATCGTTGAGAATACCAAAGTGAGCCTCGCTGTTCAGTGATCGAACCGTCTCGGCTCACCTCCGTCCCTGACGCTCACCTCCACGTAAGACTGCAATTGGTTGATGGACGACCCAACAATCGAGACCGAACTTGGCATTCCAATTCCAGGGAAGATCCTGCCGGAGTCCGAATGGGCTCGAACAGCGATCAAACGGCTGCCTCCTCCAGAGGAGGGCCCACTGAATTGGCAGTCGATTTTCGGTCGAAAAGCCCCTGTTGTTCTCGATCTCGGCTGTGGAAACGGTCGATTCACACTCCTGAGTGCGTTGAACCGACCGTCGGTTGACCACGTTGCGATCGATGTCCTCCCCGCGGTCGTCCGATATGCAACGCGTCGCGCCAATCAACGCGGCCTTCAAAACGTCCGAGTCGCCGTTAAGGATGCCCGGACATTCTTGCAGTCCTACGTACCGCCGGGGAGTATTGCGGAGATCCACCTCTATCACCCGCAGCCATTCGAAGGACCAAAGAGTGCGCACCTTTGGTTAGTCCGTCCCGGGTTTCTGGCCGATGTCTACCGGTCGCTTCAGTTCGGTGGCCTCTTCGTCATCCAGACCGATAATCGGGACTATTGGAATGAAATCCGACGGATCACACCGCCGTTCTTCGACCTTGAGGAACAGGACCGACCTTGGCCAGATTCGCCTGAAGGTCGGACACGCCGGGAGATTGTTGCCCAGAGTCAAGGTCTCCCGATTTTCCGGGCTATTGGAACTCGTCGTGATGACGTCGATCTCCGCGAGGCAAGACGAATCTCCGAATCGAGGCGCTCACGGCCACCACGATCTCGAGGGCGATCTTAGTCATCAATCATGTCAGCTGGTCTCTCCTTGTGCCAAGGCTCAGCAACCTTGGTCCTGATTTGTTTAAGATGAGCCGGGAGCTAATTCCTGGAGCACTTTCGAGTGATCCCAGATGGGACTCGGCCAACCGAGCATCGCCGCCAGTTGCTCGGAGTCTTCTTGATAGTCGTCGATCATTCGTGACAGATCATCACGTTTGAGGAAATCCTGAGCGACTTTAGCTGGCTGACCGAAGGGGAGCGCCCGCTTAATAGTCCGCCTGATTGATGACGGGAAGAGCGGACGAATCAGTCGTCGGTAGACTCGAAATCGATCTAGTTTGCGTATTTTAGAAACAAGAAGCGACTTTTCCCCTGACTGATTTTGGTTTTGTTCACTTGTCAGTGCCTTGACATCCAAGGGGACTCCCAAAAACGAACCAATCTGCTTGAGAGTTTGAGAACGGTCGGCAACATAATCCTCAAACTTAATGACCAGAATTGACTCCTTAGCGAACTCCTGAAGCCAATGGGCAAGCTGCATTGCATATAAGCTATAGTTCCGCAGAATTCCAAGTTGCTGATAGGCTTCACCAAAACCAAGATTGATACGTCGTTGCTCAAACAAGTGCTTGTAGTGACTAATACTCCGTTTGATTGGGTTTCGAACTAGGTAGATGATTTTCAGATGAGGCCCGCAGACTTCCAGCGCGCGTTGGGGAATCTCAGGAATGTCGGGGGCCATCGCGTATTGGGGTGAAATCTCACCGATCAGAGTCCCGGGAGCCCGAGCTTTCACAAATAAATCTTCGTAACATTTACAGATATCGTCGACCGAACTTTCTTGTCCGACAAGGCATCTCGGCTCTTTGCGGGGCATGTAGAGCGGAGTCTGAGGCGCCAGGTCGTTGTGTAGCGTCGTCGTCCCCGATTTCATCGCCCCGATGCCGATGAAGTCGGGGACCTTCCGACCAATCTCTGGCGAACGATCACGCTCAGCCATCTCTCTAAACCTCGAAGATCCGTCTGACTTGATTAATGCAGATCAGCGACGCAAGGCTGGGTTAAGCAATACCAGCTTAGCAAGCTTAGACTATCCACTTTTGGAGTTACTTTCATTCCTATTCTTGAACTGAGAATCTGATTCCGAAACTGGGAGCCTCTGCTCTGAGCGGGGACGGGAGTTCCGAGCACTCGCGAACTATCCCACCCTCGAACGATGGTCGTGTGGCGATTCTTGAGCTTTTGATGCAGAACCGGTAGACTAGTGGACACTTCCTCCTATTAAACAAGTGGTAGGCGATCCGCATGTTCAACATCTTCCTGATGTTGACCTTCAACACCTTAGGATCGTCCACCATCTGTCAGTCCCACTTCCCGAGCTGAGATATCGCCCGGCCATGAGCATCGCCGAGCAGCTACCGAAACAATACGATCCCAAAGAAGCGCAAGAGCGCTGGTACCCGTTCTGGTTGGAACGAGAGTATTTTAAGGCTGATCCAAGGCGCGATGGCCCTGCATACTCGATCGTCATCCCTCCTCCCAACGTCACCGGTGCCCTTCACCTCGGGCACGCTTTGAACAACACGATTCAAGACATTCTTGTGCGTTGGCAGCGAATGCAAGGGAAGAATACGCTTTGGATGCCAGGAACCGATCACGCCGGGATTGCAACCCAAGCGGTCGTCGAGAAGCGTCTCTTCCAGGAAGAGAAGAAGACACGGCATGATCTCGGTCGTGAAGCATTAGTTGAACGGATCTGGGCTTGGAAGGATGAATACCAGGCAAGGATTCTGAATCAGCTCCGGTTGATGGGATGCTCCTGCGATTGGTCTCGAACTCGATTCACCCTTGACGAAGGATGCGTCCGAGCAGTCCGGACGACGTTTCTTCGACTCTTCCGCGACGGCAAGATTTTCCGAGGGAAGCGACTAGTAAACTGGGATACCCATCTTGGGACCGCCGTCGCCGACGATGAGATCGAATATAAAGATACCGATGGATATCTCTGGTCGATTCGATACCCCGTGACCGGTTCCGAGACAGAAGCCCTCGTCGTCGCGACAACGCGTCCTGAGACTATGCTCGGTGACACAGCGGTCGCCGTTCATCCAGATGATCCTCGCTACGCTCACCTAATCGGCAAGACGATCACACTGCCGTTGATCAAACGGACGATCCCAATCGTTGCCGACCCGATTCTGGTTGATCCAGCCTTCGGAACTGGCTGCGTGAAAGTGACACCCGCTCACGATCCAAATGACTACCAGACCGGGCTCCGTCACCAGCTCCCGATGATCAACCTGCTCAACCCTGACGGCTCTTATAACGAGAACGCGGGGCCATATGCTGGTCTCGATCGTCGCGAAGTCCGTAAACGTGTCGTTGCTGATCTCGAAGCGTCGGGATTATTGGTAAAAACCGAATCACACCAAAACCGGGTCGGCTACTCGGATCGCTCCAAAACTCCCGTCGAACCCTACTTGTCTGATCAATGGTTCGTCCGGATGGCGGACGATCCGGATGGCTCTTTGGGATTCGCCCAACTTGCGATGGACGCTGTGACGGATGGTCGAGTCGCGATCCAACCAGAACGCTACGCTAAGAGTTACCTCGACTGGCTCTCCGAGAAACGTGACTGGTGTATCAGCCGGCAGCTCTGGTGGGGACACCGAATCCCAATCTGGTACGCTCAGGCTGTAACGGAAGAAGAACTGAGAGCTGCCTTCGGAGACCGTGATGATGTCTATTGGAGCCCCGATGAATCGGGTGGATGGCTGATCTGCTCCACCGAAGAACTCGCTGAGGATGCACTCGGCCCTGATCATTCGTTGAAGCAAGATTCTGATGTCCTCGATACTTGGTTTAGCTCGGCGCTCTGGCCGCACTCGACCCTCGGATGGCCGGAAAAAACAGAAGACCTCAGTCGGTACTACCCCACGAGCGTCCTCTCGACGGCGAGAGATATCATCACGCTCTGGGTCGCGCGGATGGTCATTTTTGGTCAGTACAACCTTGGCGATGTCCCATTTAAACAGGTCTACATCCATCCCGTGATCCAGGATGGCAAAGGCCAGCGGATGTCTAAATCTGCAGGGAATGGGATCGACCCCGTCGACATCATCGATCTTTACGGCGCCGATACCTTACGTTTTACCTTGGCAGCAACAACAACCGAAACGCAAGACCTCCGGATGCCGGTCGATCAGGTCACCCTCCCGGATGGTCGAGAAGTGAATACTTCTAAGCGTTTCGAAGAAGGCCGGACTTTCCCCAACAAGTTCTGGAATGCCTCCCGTTTTGCGCTCCTTAATCTCGAAGGGTATGAACCAGGGCCAGTCGCCCTGACCGAACTCGAGGTGGAAGACCGTTGGATTTTGAGCCAGCTCGCACGGACCATCACCGAGGCGAACCAACAGCTTGAGGGATTCCGATTCGCCGAACTTGCAAAAGGTCTGCGTGACTTCACCTGGAATTCCTTCTGTGACTGGTATGTTGAGTTGATTAAGCCAAGACTTAAGGAAGATTCCTCGCGACCGGTCACACAACGAGTTCTCGGCGCTGTCCTCGACGCGCTTTGTCGGGCCTTGCATCCGATCATGCCTTTCGTGACCGAATCTGTCTGGCAAGCGCTCAATGCCGTCGCACCTTCGAGAGGGCTCCCTTCCCCGGAAGCCGCGACCGAGAGTCTCTGTATTGCACCTTGGCCTACCTTCCCCGAAAGTTGGCTCGACCCCGAGGCAGACTTTGATGTCGGTCAGTGGCAAGAGAAGATCACTGCGATCCGGAACCTCTGTGCTGAACGTGACGTCCCCAAGAATGCGTCGATCGAACCCCTAATCATTGCGGAAGGTCGAGTCGCTGAAGCCTTACAACGAGGGCATTCCGCGATCACATCACTCACGAACTCCAGTTTGTTAACCCTTGGCCCAGCCTTGCAGCGACCCGAAGATTCAGCAGTCACCGTGCTCAATGATGCCGAGGTTGTTCTCCCTCTCAAAGGCTTGATCGACCCCAAAGCCGAGTGCGGCAAGCTCTCAAAGGCCAAACTAGACCTGGAGAAGCAACTCCATGGGGTTCGATCCAAACTGGACAACGAATCCTTCGTCAGCCGGGCTCCCAAACAGGTCGTCCAGCAGCAACGGGAGCGTCTTGATGAGTTGGAAACCCAGCTTACTGCGATCGAGAGTAGGCGTCGCGAACTTGGTTGCGATTGATCCTGAAATCAACCGGCTGGGCGGCACAATCCCCCTCGTTGACCCGATTCCCACGCCTCCGTATGATCAGTGGGGATTGATTCGCTGCCGACCAAGTCGAATCACCGCAACTGTTCAGGAAGTGACAGGTCGTGCAGCGTCAACGTCTGTTTGAGGATCAATCGTGTTGCCTGTTCAAATGATGCTGTCGAGGATCATCATCAACGAGACCGGTGAGCAGCAAGTCATCTGCTTGAAAGAGGTTGGGGGCGAGCGGAACTTCGCAATCGTCATCGGTATCTTTGAGGCAACCAGCATCAACCGCCATGTTCAAGGGAATAAGCCGCCGCGGCCTTCAACGCACGATCTCCTCACCCGGACGATTGAAGAGCTTGGGGGCGAGCTACAAGACATTTACATTAATGATCTCCGCGATCATACTTACTATGCTCAGCTTCGGATCCGTTATGAGGGAGAGTTGATCAACGTCGACAGCCGACCTAGCGACGCGATTGCCGTCGCCATCCGCGCTGACGTCCCGATCTTCGTTTCGGAAGAGGTCATCGACGAAGCCGGTCGCTGAGAATCCTGGAGGGGTGCCAGAGTGGTCGATTGGGGCGGTCTTGAAAACCGCTGTACCGGCGACGGTACCGTGGGTTCGAATCCCACCCCCTCCGCTACGACTAGAGGCGTCTGAAGACGACTCCTCAACCACAACATCCGAGGAGTCAACAGGCTCGGGCTCTGCTGTTGAGCATGATTGCTGTCTGCTGTGGAAACTATTGACAACTTCGAGATGCATCCAGGTACGACTCTTTCGGTCTCAATAGAGGTTGAACGACTGGCGCGGACGATGGGAATGAAGACAGAATATGCTAATCCTCATACCAACACTCTGTACGTCAGCTACACAATCTTGTTTGACCGTTTCTATAACACAAATTCGTAAGATCGTCGAGTTATTCGATCGCAGATGATTAGCAGGATCACACTCCTGCGAAAACTGATCCGTCAGGAGTGTGACTTCTACAGGATCCGATTCAGTCTACAGGTTATGGAAGCTCGGCGATTCGGATGTTCCGAAACGAGAAGTCGGTAGTCGGATCATGACCTTGAATGCTGATCACGCCGGGGGCTGCTTTGAACCCGTTCCGGCCGTTGTTGGCGGGTGGTCGCTCGTCGGTCCAGTCACTGACCTGATAGCCATTGACCCAAACGGCGAAGTGGTTGCCATCGGCGAGTAAGGTCTTGGTGAACCACTCAAAGTCGTCGGCGACCACCCTACGTGACGGCTGCCGACGGTAAATACCACCAGTACCGAAATCAACTGGCTTGGTCCGATCGTCACCTTCATATTGGTTCCGGATCTGGGACTCATAGCCACTCCAATACTGTCCTGGGAGGGCTCGGAAGAAGATCCCACTGTTCAAGTTTTCTCCGTTCACGAAGATCTCGGTCTGGAGGACGAAGTCGTCGTACTCTCCGGTCGTCTGGATGTCGCCACGACCATTCTTGACGTTCAAGTAGCCTTCGTCGGTCACTGAATAGACGGAGTTGCCATCCTCCAGGACATTCCAACCTTCAAGCGTTTCACCATCGAAGATCGGTTCTGTATTCAGTGGCTTGATATCTGCCCGGCGGACCTGAAGCGTGACACCTTCTTCAACCTGGAACGCAAGAATCGACCGGTCGAGTGGAAGGTCCGCGCGTAAAGCAGAGAATGCCCCCGCGGAATTGATATTATTTCGCTCGGACGTATGTATCCCTCGAAACTCCCCTTTCACCGAATCCGGCCCGCGAACAACAAATTCGAAATTGAACCAAGACTTGCTGAACTTCTGGTTGGGTGAGCCTAATTCGATCACCCAATCTTCGGAAGGATCAGATGGAACAAGTACAGGACCTGCGTTCTCGGTTCCGAGGAACTTCACTTCCAAGCGCCCCTCAAACGATCCAAACCGCGACGTCGATTGCAACGTCAACGGCCCTTCGATCGAGAGAATTCCATCATCAACAGAGACTTTACCGTCTTCCTCGAACCTCGGTGTCCAGCCAAAACTCGATTCTCGGTCGAAGAGCATGATCCAACCATCGCGAATCTCTTCGGCCGAAAGCGCTGAGAGTTCCTCATCGGCATTAAGACGTGGCGACGAAAGGAAACAACTCGAAAGAATAAAAGCTCCAAGCAAAATCGAACGCATGGCCTTGCTCTCCATCATCGTTGTTGTTGAATCGATAGTATCCGGGCATATCGGACAAGATGGAGAGCAGGCTTGTCAATGGGCGGCCACGATCGGGATGCCGTCATAGCCGTTGAGTGTATTAGCCGTCAGATTCAGGAGGCTCCGGAGCCGCAACCGCAGGTCCTGCGGGATCTGCCGAACCTTCTTCACTAACGGGTCGGACCGGAAGCTGGACTTCCCAGAGTCGACGATCCATCGGAGTCATTGGCCCGTGGTAGCCGAGTTGTCGAGGTGCACCAGCTTCGACCCACTCATCTTTATGATCATTGAGCCAAGCGCGGAGTTCCTTCACCCCATCGATCATGATTTCCGAGGACATCCGACCTTGCACTCCAAGAGCAACCACCGTAACAGGAGGGTTGTCGACCACCTGAACTTTGCCAACACCCTGACCTGCTTCTCCTTGGTCTAATCGCTCATAAAGGAATTCCATGCTCATCTCACCGGTAGCCTTGGGATCAACGGCCAACTCAGGATTGAGGTAGGTATTGATCACCGGTGAGGTCATCTCGACTCCGCGATCCTGAATATGACGGAAGAGTGCGAAGAAGAGCATATTACCGGAACGTTGACTGACAGCATCTTCTGTTGCCCGAGCACTCCGATAGCTCGGATACTTCTTAATCTCGATGGTGTCAGGCTTTGTCGGCTCGGGGAAGCCTTTCGGCATCGGAGCACCGGGAGGCTCTGGGGCCGGACGTGTCTCTTGTTCGTCTCCCATTGCAACACATTCGAAAAGAATGGAAGCCATTAGGAACATTGTCAGGTTCGTTCGAAATACCATGATAAATTCTCCCGGAGGATTTGTTTGTTGGTTCGCCAATTACTGATACATCACTCAGGTCATAGCGAATTGAGCTTGATATAGTCCTTGGCTCGTGACTCGTCAATCTACAGAGATTGTTGACGAAGATCAGAAGGCATCCTAGATTGGCTCCAACGCAAAGAGAACTATCAACAAGAACAGCAATGAATCAGTCGAGGAACACATCCAATGCCTGCAATCGTAGGTCAGATCGTTTTGGTTGTTTATGGGATCATGCTCGCTGGCGGAGGCTACATGGGTTACGCCAAAGCCGGTAGCAAAGCCTCGTTAATTGCGGGCGCATCGTTCGGCGTCGTCGCGCTGCTCGCCGCGGGGATCTCGAAGTTCGGGCCCACCAAGCCGGGGCTAATTTTCGGCGCCGTTGCCTCCGTCGCCGTAATGGGGGTGATGATCAGTCGGTTTGTGGAGACGAAGAAGTTTATGCCCGCCGGGATGACCGCGGTTTTGAGTTTAATCGTCCTGGTCATGCTGGCGATCACGATCTTCTCTCGCGGTTCGAATCCTTCCTGAAAAACTGAGGCTAGCCACAGCCCGTCGACCGCGACACCCTGGCGCATGCGTGGGGTTCCATGGTTATGGCCGTTTGTTGCGTTGCTTGGTTTCAAGTGTTCGAGAAGCAGCGTAACAACCCGGTGCTCATTAACCCGAGGATAGATAAGATCATGCGCAAGACCCGATTCCGGTGGCAGGGCGGGCGAATTCTTGCCGCCGCCCTGATGGTAGGTATGCTTCCGGCAGTTCTCGAGGCCCAGCAACAGAGACCAGAACGACCCCGACCGAACCCGAATGGTCGTTTCAATCGCGAGCAGGCCGAAGCTCGCGAAATTTTTCAAGCGCTCCAGAACCTCTCAAATGCCGTCGAGCGGGACCAAACGCGCCTCCGAGCTAACACGACTTCCGTTGAACGTCCTCAAAAAACAGTCACGCCACCGACGCTGACTTCGGTGGCTCTTGATCAGTTAATCGCATCAACGGTCGGCAGGCCTGAAGGTCCCGAAACTCCGATCACCGACGACCCAACCTTCATTCGACGTCTCAGCCTCGACCTTACTGGGGTACCCCCAACCGAGTCTGAGATCGACGCCTTCGTCGATAACCAAGCTCCAGACAAGCGTGCCCAACTCGTTGATCGCTTGCTGGAGACAGAGGCTTACGCGACCAACTGGGCCCGCTACTGGCGCGATGTGATCCGCTATCGTGCCACATTCCCAAACATTCGACTCGTCAACTACCCTGAGCTGGAAGCATGGCTGACCGAGCAGTTCAGCTCAAATCGACCTTGGGATGAGATCGCCACCGAGTTGATCTCAGGAACCGGGACGACTCAGGAAAATGGCCAGGTTGCGTTCACCGTTGCCCACCTTGAAGGGAATCGTCGACTCAGTCCTCCGGAGTTCGCTGGCGAAGTCTCGCGGGTCTTCATGGGGATCCAGCTTCAGTGTGCCCAGTGCCATGACCACCCAACCGATCCCTGGACACGCGAGCAATTCCACCAATTCGCCTCCTTCTTTGCAGGAGTAAACACACGACGGATTGGTCAACCTCAAGACCCTGATTATGGTGTTGGGGTCGAGCCGAGTCGTCGGATCCCACGCTACACCATGCCCGATCTTGATGATCCAACTACATCGATTCCGGTTGAGCCCAAATTCTTCCTCGCTTCTGAAGAGGTCCCGAACAGCCTTAATACCCAAGAGCGTCGTGAATTAGCGGCCTCATATGTTGTCGGGCAAGACAACCCCTGGTTCGCCAGGGCATTTGTGAATCGACTCTGGTACGAGCTGAATGGTGACAGTTTTTACATGCCGATTGACGATATCGGACCAGCCCGTGACCCGATCGCTGCTGAGGTCATCGAGACGGTCGCAGAACAGTGGCAGGCTGGTGGTTACGACATCAAATGGCTGCTCCGGACGATCCTCAATACGGAGACGTATCAACGGGATTCGAAGTCGAGCTTCTCGGCAGCCTCGGGCACGCCATTCGCCGCCAACTGCCCAAGCCGATTGCGTGCTGACCAAATCGTCGATGTTCTTGATCAAGCGCTTGGGCTCTTTACTGCTGCTCGCCGCGCTGCAGAAGGCCGAGGTGAGCGGGCGAAGCGGTTCGCTCGAATCGGTCCTCGGATCAACATGGATCAGGTCTTCGGAGTCGACCCCTCGATCCCCGATGATGAAGTCCTCGGGACGATCCCTCAGGCTCTCTTCCTGATGAATGGTCGTCAGATCGAGCAGTCGATTGTCTCCCCACGCGGGATCCTTACTGGGCTCCTCCGAGAACATCCGGACCATACAGAGGCAATCAACGCCCTTTATCTCCGAGTCCTCGCACGTGCCCCCAACGATGAAGAAAGAAAGCTCTGTCTCGATTACATCAACGACGTTGACGACCGTCGCGAAGCATTCGAAGACATTCTCTGGAGCCTGGTCAACTCCGCCGAATTCATCAGCAGATACTAATCCATTAAAACCAATTGATCGAAGGAGTTAGTCGTCTCATGATCCCAAAGCAAATTGTTCAGGTCGCGATGAATGCCCAAGGTGTCCTCGGGCGCCGAGGCTTCCTAAAAGCCGTCGGGCTCGGGGCTGGTGCAACAGCCCTAAGCTTCAGCGATCTGATGGCGGCCCAAGCGGATGACCTCCGACGCCGCAATAAGGCAATGATCCTCCTTTGGATGAACGGTGGGCCGAGCCAATTCGAATCGCTCGACCCCAAACCAGAGCATTCCAATGGTGGCGGCACCCAGGTGATCGATACGGTCGCCCCCGGTATTAAAATCGCTGAAGGTTGGGAGAACCTCGCCGGTGTCATGGATCAATTTGCTCTAATCCGATCCATGACCAATCGCGAAGGTAACCACCAACGAGCGACTTACCAACTCCATACCGGCTACACACCGACTGCCTCAGTGAAGCATCCGTCGTTTGGCTCCAACCTTGCCAAGGAACTCACTGAATCTGACTTTGACTTACCAAGTGTGGTGCAAATCGGCGGTCGAGGACTAATCCCTGGTTCGGGCGCCGCCTATCTTGGAACTGAACTGGAGCCGTTCCAAGTACCAACCCCCACACAACCCCCAACCAACGCACGACCGAACGTCCCCCGAGGGCGCTTCCGTCGTCGGCTTGGGTTGCTCGGAAATCTGGAGCAAGCTGGCTTTGCAACAACTGGTGGTGCTGATCAGGTTGAGGAACACCGTTCCCTATACCGTCAGACCGCTTCTATGGTCCTCTCACCCCAGATGAAGTCATTCGACCTCAGTGAAGAATCGGAAAACCTCCGAGAACGCTATGGTCGACACCCGTTTGGGCAAGGTTGCTTGCTCGCTCGACGGTTAATCGAAACCGGCGTGACCTTCGTCGAAGTCCGATCGCCGGGGAACTGGGACACCCACCGTGATCAGGCCGATCGTCTAAGCCAGTTGATCCCCCCAGTCGACCAAGGAACGGCTGCGTTGATCACCGACCTCAAAGATCGAGGCCTGCTCGATTCAACCCTTGTCGTCTGGATGGGTGAGTTCGGCCGGACTCCTCGGATCAATCCGAACGCCGGCCGCGACCACTTCCCAAGGGCATTCAGTATCGCCGCTGCAGGTGCTGGAATCCGCGGCGGACAAGTTTACGGCTCCACTTCAGTCGACGGCACGGAAGTCGCAGACTCCCCAGTCACCGTTCCTGACCTCCTCAACACATTCTGTACCGCACTCGGAATCGACCCTTCAACTGAAACCATGAGCCCGATCGGTCGTCCTCTCAAGATCGTTGACGGCGGCACCCCGATCACCCAGCTCTTCGGTTGATCCTAATTCTACTGTAACCGTTTTAACGAAGTTTCATGCGATTAGCTCGTATCGGAC
>CAZEAN010000115.1:0-17868 GCA_964510225.1 uncultured Isosphaeraceae bacterium | reverse complement strand
GGCAACAGCTTGCTGGAATTGATCACGGTTCATGGTGGTCCGTCTCGTCCCTACGCTTGAGAATTATTTAGTTCCTTGATTGGCGATATCCTGATCGATTAGGGCAATCAACTCTTCTGCAAGCTGAACCATGTCCGCCGCCCTGCCTTCATACCTGGCAAAACCATCCCGCGCGGCGACGGCATAGGTGCGCGCATCCGCCCAGCGGCCGTCTTGTGTAAGAGCACGTGCGACGTTGTAGCGTGTCTGGGCCGCTCCGTAGTGGTTGTTCGCCGTTTCATCATACTGGATCGACTCACGGTAGTGCGTTAGGGCACGATCGAGATCGCCTGCAGCGTCATAGATGTTTCCAAGCTGATTGTGCGTCACGGCACGGTCATCCACGGCATTGGCGGGAAGGAGTTCGAGTGCTTCCCCGTAGGAGGTCAATGCGGCGGTGAGATGAGTAGCCTGTTCTTCAATCGGTGCTTGCGCCGCGCGGGCTTCCTCGAAGCGCTCATAAGCCACCGAACCCAACTGGCCCACAACTTGACCCCGACCCTGGCGATCCTGCGGATCACGCAATTCCAAGCTGCGGCGGTACCACTGCTCGGCCTGGTCCCAAGCGCGGATGGAGGAAACGTCTTTGTAGGCCGTACCCAAGTTGAAGGCACAAATGGCCGCGAGGGCACGATCGTCGATCTGTTGGGCCAGGTCAAACGCTTCTTGGAACGAACCAGCGCAGGCGGCTTCCTCTTGTTCAAGTTGGATCCGGCCCAGTTCATGGAGCGAAGCCGCAAGGGAACGGACCGAGTTTCTCTCGGAGTCGGGCAACCGCGTGATGACGGCGCGGAGACGCTGGGGCAGCGGCGGCAATGCTCCGGTGTGCGTTGTGCCGGCACGTTCTCCCGGTGGTGTCAGACTGTCCGATCGTCCTGCCTCGGCCTCAAGACGAACGACAAGTTCCTCGACACGCTGTCGAAGCCGAATCACTAGCAGTCGTTGCAACCGCTCGGCTTCCGCCCACTGGTGCTGCTCCTGTGCTAATCGCACACGGTACTGGGCTACAAGGCCCCACTCCTCTTCCAAGCCAGGACGGGGGCCGTCGCTGGCCGGGTCCATGAAGTCGGGCACGATCTCCTCGACCAAACGAGCCCACTCGGCGCGACGTCCTGTTTGATCGTAGAGATTGCGGAGCCCCTGCATCGTGTCAATGATACGATTCCACCAGCCGTGCTGACGGGCCAGGCGACGGGCATGGAGCAGGTTCGCTTCCTCGTAGGAGACGGCTGCAAGAACGTCGCGATTACCGTTGTTGTACTGCCTCCAGTAGAAATTACCCAGTTCTCCTATTGCTTCGACGAAGGCCCGCGTGGGAGACACAGCCTGCGAGGCGGTGGCATCGGCCGCGCCAGGGGGAGACGAGGCAGCAGCCTCGGGGTAGTAGGTCGTGAACAGGTCCTTGAAGAACCAAGGCACGGCGGGGTGAATGGTGTAGAAGCCGCCGCCCAACGACGTCAGCAAGCCGACCTCGGCCGCCCGGTCCAACAGCGCAATTCCTGCTTCACGCGTCAGACCACGCACCGCAGGCAAACACCACTTGTCCTCTGGATCACCCATGAACTGCAGAGTAACCACACTCACAAACCCCTGAAAGAGATGAAGCAGCGCAAGTTGCTTGCGCTCTTCCTCATTAAAGGCATGCTCGAAGCCGTAGTTGAGCGAGGCACCGAGGGATTTGGAGCGGCCTTCGGCTTCGTCATCATCAAACTTGGCCTCACCGGCACGGAGCTGGCTCACAAAGGCGGCGATCTGTTCTTTCGACCGCAGGCCATCACGCAACGCCTGACCGACCAGGGCCGTAATCGTCAAAGGATTGCCGTTCGTGAAACGGAGCAACGGCCGCCAGTCGTTGACGTCCGTGATCCGACGACCATGCTTCTCCGCGAGACCCCGCGTCAGTTGCACCCGCTCCTGCATCGGCATCGGGCCGATCTGCACCCGCCTTGGTAGCTGCTCACCAAGCCACTTCCGCTCATCCCGACGACTCGTGAGCAGGAACTTCGCCTTGGTTTCCTTGGCATCCCGGAGGAAGTCCAGCAACTCCCCCTGCTCTTCCTCACTCCAGGCCGACTTGGTCCCTTCCGGAAATCCTGCAATGGGCTCGATATTGTCCCAGATCCAGAGCACGGGGACTTGCTCCAGCACCTGGAGCACCACCGTACGGCGCTCCTTGTCGTTCAACGCCAGCCACTGAACCCCCACCTGTTCGAGCATTGGTCCGAAGAGTTTACCGAAACTGTCCAGGACGCGCGGCAGGGGGATGTAACGCTCGAACGAGTTGAAGAGCACCGGGCCTTCAACCCCACCCGTCATGGCGTACCAGCGGGCGAACTCGGCCGATGTCGCAGTCTTACCACTCCCCGCATAAGCATGGAGCAAGACGATCGATTGCGTGTCAAAGGCGCGATCAAGTGCCAGCAGCGTTTCATCACGGCCGAAGAAGCCCACATCGGGCGGCTTGGGGAGATTTTCGTCAAGCGTCCCTCGTTGGGCGGTGGTGTCGCCGGCCTCGATCTTGATCGAATGGCCCTTCTCTTTGACCTTGGGGAAGAGCGCGATCCCGTCCTTGTTGGACGGAGCCGCCTCATAGACGATCGGCACGCACCAGTCTTGCAAGGGTCGGGGATCGTAGGCGATGGTTCGTTGCGGAGCTACCGCCAGTTGCTTGCGACCCATCGAGACCGCTGCACCGAGGGTCTGGCCTCGGACCAGCGTCCCGTAGAGATCGGCCACAAACTGCGCCGCCGTCACGACATAGACGTTGTAGCGCATCGCCACCACACCCGCGACGCCGGCGTCCATCACCTCTTGGGCAAACGAACCAATCGCCCGGACCTGAGCGTGCGGGTTGTCCGGGGTCTGGCTTTCCGTGTCGGCCTCGGTTTCGGGCTCGGTCTCCGCTTCGGCGTGGGCACTCCGGCAGGCATTCAGCACCAGCACGGGGACGTCCGTCTCCACCAGCAATTTACCGAGCGACGGCCCATCAACCAGTTGCGAGTTTTCTTTGTCGTTCGGATTCTCAAAGACCAAGAACCCATGCTTACCCGTCCGGGTCGCCGCATAGACCACCGGATAGAGCTTCTGAAGATGCTCGGCGATGCTCCCCGTTGAACCAAGCGTGGCGTACATGCCGTGGCCATCGAAGTGGACAATGTGATACGGCTTCTTCTCGCTCTTCGCCTGGCGTAAGATCTTGGCGAGTTGCTCAAAGGTCGGCGGACGGAGGACGTCGAGTTGGAAAGTCGCCCGGGCCTCTTCGCTCAAACCCTTGATCAGTCGGCTCGCCACCGAGCGGAACGGCACATCTTGGTCCGCCCCCGGCCGACAGATCACCAGCAAGATCCGGATCGCTTCCTTCTTCAGTTTGGGTAACTCTGGCCGCCGCGCTGGGTTCGGTTGCGCCCGAATGAACGAGGACGCCCCCAAGGCAAGTGGATCGTCGGTCTTGGGGTCCCGGATCAACTCCCAGGGGATCGATGATGCTGCCTCGACCGACGTGATCACCTCAATGATGGTGTCGTCAAGCTTCTGTCGGAGCGTCGCCCAGAGATCACGGGTGTCGTCGTCGGCTTGAAAGACAGATCGGAAGAGGGTCGTGCCGAGTTCGCTGATCCGGCCTTCGATCCGCGCGGCGATCTTCTGTTCTGGTTCATATGGAAGTTGAAGGGAATCCTCCAAGTACCAGCGGAGATCCGACTGATCCTGCGGCGTCATCCGGAACTCGAACTCCGCCGAGGCTTTTTGCCGCGTTCCGCCATCACCCTCAAAGTCGAGGTCGATCTTGTAACGATCTTCACCTAATTCCGATTGCTTGATCCGCAGTCGACGCATCATTCACCTATGAAACAAAAGCCAGCTCACTCAGAGGAGCAACAACAACCAAGCCTTCGCGAGGATGCTGAGCGTTCAGACATCCCAGGACCAAGAGCAGAACGATCCCAGCGGGCCAAGCCAAGAGGGCCCATGAACGCCTTAGAGCTTGAGACGACTCCATGCTATCGCGATCGGAGAGATGAAGGCTAGTGCTTCTTAAGCCCAGTTTCTACCCGATTGATCCGGACTCGAAGCGTTGTCTTCCCCTCTGTGTCCTTCGGGAGAATCAGCGACTGCGCGGGCATCAACGGGAAGTAGGTGTCCTCATTCAATCGGTCAGGGTATTCAACTGGCACGAAACGGGAGAGCGCAGGATGGAGATTTGGTCCACGTTCCGGTTCACGATCAGTAACGGATTGTTGCTCGTTGTGACTGCGGCAGTTGGTGCCGCGTTTTGTGCGGAGATCGTCGATCGAGGCCCGGGAATCGCTGCAGTCGGGATGCAGCCGCCCGATCCCGCCGTTCTCTTGACCCTCGGAATTGCCTTGACCGCCATCGCGCTGGGGGCATTCAAGGGCCACACGATCAACCAAGTATTCCTTCAGGCAACAGTTGCCTACTTGGGTTGTTTGACGTTCGTCTGGATCGCAGAAGCCGGGTTCACCCGAGCACTCTACTACTGGCTTCAAACAACGTTCGCGTTGACTGTCGTCATCCCGTTAGTTGCTCGGAGGCTAATCAACCAGCGGTTGCCGCGTGAATCGCACCAAAGGACCTGGTGGAAAAAGAACTGTGAGGCGATCGCGCTTTCCTTCCTCAACATCATCCTCGTTATCGGTGGCCTCTGGCTCCAGGTACTTAACGTCGCTATCGGCGATCTGGTGTTTCAGTAGGGAACAGTTCGGCTCACCGTCATTACGATTGGATTAAGAAAACCAGAAATGACGACCGGAGGTCTGCCGAAAACGGCGACCTCCGGGGCATCATGTTGGCTGAGATCGGTCGGTTTCGTCAATCAATCAAGGCGTGATATCGCCGAGGACCGAGATGAACCCGTTGGGCAAGTTACCCCCAACACCAATGTTTGCCGCACCAACAAGATCACCACGGACGAAAATGGGGCCGGAGACGTTCCGATTGATGAAGAACTCACTGCCATCAGCAATGATCAGGTCACCGAAAATCTGGGCTCCTTGACCACCGAGCCCGGTCCCGTCAGGCTCTTGGAAAATTGCGCCGAGGTCGCGGCCGACTCGGAGGCTTGCCCCGTCGCTGAAGGCAAGACTCTGCCCGACGTTCAGGACGTTGAGATCCTCACCAATCGCAATCCCCGTCCCTTCTCCGGCAAGGACAGCCTCATTGAGGATCTCAAGCTGGTTGAGGGTACCGCCGTGGATCACTGACGCCCCCGGCGCTAGCTCTGCGAGGGCAATCCGGTCGACTTCGCCCGTCCCTCGGATCACCAATGGACCTGAGAGTGTGGTGGTCCCGAACCCAAAAATCCCCCCGACCTGGCCGTTGACGACGTCGATCAACCCAACGTTGAGCCGACGATCCTGGAACGGCTGCCTTGGGCTAAACGTGTGGCCTTGGCCGAGGTCTGGCGTCAGCCCGATGTTGTTGATCTCGATCTCAGTGGTCGGCCCAGTCCCTTGGAAGACCAACGCTACCCGGCCTCCTGGCATCGGTCGTGCCAAGACGGTCCCGGCGTTGAGCACAGTCACCCGATAGCGCTCGCCATCGGTGTCGGTCAGCGTAATCGCCTGGCCACCGAAGCTCGTAAAGCCGCTGACGACCCCTCGACGTTGCCCGACCTCGAGCATTTCGGCGAGGACAGCCCGACGCTGCAAGATCCGAGCATTGGCTTGAAGCGAGAGTGGTGTGGGATCGTGCGACGACATCAAGTCACGGCGCTCGAGCTGCTCATTCAATGAAGGTTGAAAGGCGGGCCGGCTCTTCTTCCTCGCAGGGCGTGCCATCGGAGATCCTCCTTGACCTTTGCGTCGGCGCCTTGATCAATCCAACCGCCCCGGTTCGTGCACGGATCCATCTTGATCTCGATCCGATGGCGGACGCCCCGAGTCGCCATCTCGGGACGTTAACTCCACCTTCAGATCGGCCTCGATCGCCCGGTTGATCCGCATCGATCATGGTTCGTCAACCGTCGGGCGCACCTGATGCGACGATTCTAACGATCACAAGGGCCGGATCGCGATTCAAAGAAACGCCTCCGAGATCTCAGACGATCCTGGGTCGCTGTTTTGACCACGATTCGGGGAGCGTCCAACGATCGCCCGAGTTGAATTGACGATCGTGTTGATCTGTCCGGATCTGCCTCGCTAGGATCATCCCCAAACGCTCCAATCGAGGGAATCTGCCTTGCCGAGCCCAACTCATGAGCAACCGTTCGACCGTAGCAGCAAATGGTTGATCCAGCACTTCCCTCGGGCGATCTTGCAGGGCTTGGCTGGTATTGACGGCATTCAGTCTTGCAGACCGCTCCCGGCCGAACTCGTTCAGCCCCGACTCGTGCCTGATGGGCTCCTCGAAGTCCACTTTGATGACCGGGACGAGCCGAAATTGGTCCTTGTTGAAGTCGCTACCTATCCGGACAGAAGACTCAACGAGTAGGTCCTCCGCGGCGCGATGATGGCCTTCCTTGAATTCAAAAAACTCCCCGAAGTCATCACCATCATCCTGAAACCCCGAGGAATTTATGAAGTCGAGGGGATGGCGGAGTTGGTCAGCTTTCGAGCCAAATCTCGGCTGCGTTGGAGTTGGGAGGTGATCGAGCTCTGGAAGATCAAGGCCAACGAACTCCTAGAGCAGAGGGACGTCGGGGTCCTTCCCTGGATCGCTCTCACCGAGATCGAAGGGGACCCAGAACCGGTCTTCCGAGAATGCCGGCGTCGGATTGAAGTGGACGCCTCACCCGATCAGGTCGCAAATATGTTGGCGGTGACTTGGGTCTTTGCCGGTTCGCGGTATGATAGCACAGGGTGGCTACATCAGCTCTTCGGAGGAAGGCAAGCAATGTTAGAATCATCCGTTCTACGTGACCTCAAGGACGAATGGATCACCGAGGGGCGACAAGAAGGGGCAATCGAAACCAGTCGGAAGGCAATCGAGCTGATCTTGTCCCGACGCTTCGACGCTGACCTCGCGGAGGTTCATGAGGCGTTGCGTGAGGTGGTCGATGAAGGCAAGCTTACCGACTTAATGAGCTTCGCCCTCGAATGCCCTGATCTTGATGCCTTCCGCGCTCGGTTAGTGAGTTTAAGTTGAAAACCTTGCGTGAACTGTCCCCATTTCGGGCGCTTCAATTCAATGAATTGCCAAGAGCGTCTCGGATTATGCGCGAGGTTGAGGGCCACGTCGTCCGATGATGATGAGGTCTGTTCTGATCGTTGATACCGACTCCGACACTCTCCACGATCTCTAGGCAACCATTGGCAGCTCAGCAACAATCGAAGCAACGGTCTCACTGTCTCGTTACCGGAGCGACAGGTCTCCTCGGTAGCCACCTTGCCGAACAACTGATCGCACGGGGATCAAAAGTCCGGGCACTGGTCCGACCAACGAGCCAAACCGGCTTTCTTGAGTCGCTCGGTGTCGAACTGGTCGAAGGTGACCTGACAGATCCACGATCCTGTGTCGAGGCAGTTCAAAACGTTCAACAGGTTTACCACGCGGCCGCGAAGGTCGGGGACTGGGGAACCTGGGACGAATTCCGCCACTCGTGTCTCCTTGGTACCGAGCAACTCGCCCGGGCAGCGATCAAGGCTGGAGTCGATCGGTTCGTTCATATCAGCTCAACAAGTGCCTACGGACACCCACCACGAACTGGCAAACCAATTGTCGAAGATGACCCACTCGGCGTCGGTCTCTGGTGGCCTTGGGATTATTACACGAAGAGTAAAGTAGAATCGGAACGGATCCTCTGGCGGCTCTCGGAATCTGAGGGCTTGCGACTCACGGTGATCCGGCCGAGTTGGCTTTATGGCGAACGTGATCGGACCACCACGGCCCGTTTGATTGGCCGACTCCGGAGCGGCGGGATCCCTGTGATCGGTTCAGGCCATAATCCACTCAGCGCGATTTATGCAGGGAATGTGGCCGACGCGGCAATCTTGGCAGCTCAAGATCCGGAGTCGGTCAACGAGGCGTACAACATCACAGATCAAGGGCCGATCACTCAGCGCGAGTTCATTGAGTGTTGGTCGCGATCGCTCGGCGCCAAGCGACCTCGGTTCGATCGTCGGCTCCCACATCCCTATCCCGTTGTCTTTCTCGGAGCCTTCGCAATTGAGGCGTTCGGGAGACTTACAAAGCAGCCAGACCCACCGATCATTACCCGATACGCCACCTGGCTGATGGCCCGACAGATCTGGTACAGCACGGAAAAAGCCCGGTCACGACTCGGCTGGACCCCCACGGTCGACTATCCCGAGAGCATTCAACGCACCGTCAAGTGGTTCCTCGCCGAAGAAGCATCAAACTCGGAAACTCGTCCTAAGCACGCGCCGGCCTCGCGGGGGTAAGGTACCTCAGCTACAATGGACTTAATCCGAAGGAAGAAACTAACTTAAACAACGTCGTATGGTTCCATTAGAGTGTGTTTACCCAGGGGACGAAGCCAATGACGATCGCACCCCCACTATTACATCGAGCTGTCGAAGTTTACCTCGCAATTGCGTATCCCGGAGGTCAGTGGAGTCCGGCGGTCGCGCGTCGATTACAATGGCGTGGTACGGAAGCGCCGATCCGATTGGACCAACCGCCCTTTGAGCCAGTCCTAAGCTCGAACCCAGAACAAGGCCCCTGCTTTGCGCTCCGGCTCGGTAATCTGTGTTACCCCCATATGAAGCTTGAGATCCAGTCCTGGGCTAATGACGCGGGATTCTTGATCTCCGTGAACACGCATGACCAGGTTACGCCGCCTCCAAACCCAGAGACTCCCGAGGCAATCGCTTTCCGCGAACTCCAGGCGGAAAACCTCCGGATGAAACGGGAGATTGAAGCCGCCTGGGAGCATGAACAGCTTCCAACTTTCAACCAATATTTACGTGATTACCTTGAATCAAAGATCCGGCCTTGAGGAAGGCGATTTGGGTAAGAACTTCTAAAGTTTGGCGGTCGAGCCGTGAAGGGGAGGCGAGTTCGGCGATCGCGGAAGCTCAAGTCGGAATGTCGATCCAGAGCCAGGAGCGCTCTGCACAGAGATTGAACCGCCATGCATCTTGGCGAAGGTTCGGACGAGACTGAGGCCGAGGCCGATCCCTCGCTTGCCGAACTGAAAATCGCCGGATGAGTGGTGAATGGTGTCGAATCCCGTAAAGAATGGCTCGAAGATCAGTTCATGCTCCCGAGGGTCGATCCCAATTCCCTCGTCAGTGACTTCGATCACGAGACTCGGGGGACGATCGGGATCGTTCGTTGAGGTCGCGCGGATCTGGATTACACCACCATCGGGTGTGAACTTAATGGCGTTGATCAGAAGGTTCGAGAGGGCATCGGCGATCTTCGATGCATCGAGCAAGGCCCTTCCTAATCCCGGCTCCAACTCAAAGGCAACAGACTGTTTTCGGGCGTCGAGATAAGGCTGGAGATCTTCAACGCAGCGCTGGATCAACGCCTCAACTTCAGTCGAAGTCAGATCTAGAACAGGTGCCAAACTATCGGCATGTAAAAGCTTGAGCATCCGCTCAACCGTAGCGGCCAAGCGTCGACCTGCATTGAGAATGCGGTCGACCCAGCCCGAAACCGGATCTTCGGAATTAGCATCGGTGCTCTGTGTGAGTTTCCAGAGTTCGGCGAGTCCGAGAACGACCGTCACCGGCGTGTTGAGTTCGTGGCTGGCGACTTCAATGAAGTTTTCCTTGAGCCGATTGGCTTCCTCAAGGCGAGCATTGGCAGCTTGAAGCTGTTCGATCAGTCGGCCTTTTT
The DNA here is from genome assembly GCA_964510225.1 of uncultured Isosphaeraceae bacterium. Classification (GTDB taxonomy): domain Bacteria; phylum Planctomycetota; class Planctomycetia; order Isosphaerales; family Isosphaeraceae; genus CAZEAN01. The sequence continues at coordinate 8,067 of CAZEAN010000115.1, read as the reverse complement.
CGACGATCAGATCATGATGCTCAACCGCCTGCTTGAGAACCGTGCCGAGTTCTTCAGGATCCCAAGGTTTGGCGACATAACGGAAGACATGACCGTCGTTGATCGCATCGATCACAGCGCGGAGGTCGGCATAACCCGTGATCAGCAACCGGGTCGCCTCGGGCTGGATGCGTCGGGCCTTGCTCAGAAACTCGACCCCAGTCATTTCCGGCATCCGCTGATCCGACATTAAGACGCTGACTCGCTCTTCTCCGAGCATCGTAAGCGCTTGTTCACCTCGATCAGCGGTGAGGACTCGGTAATCGAGTCGGAAGAGGTCGTAAAGTGACTGCAAGACCTCGGGCTCGTCGTCGACGACGAGGAGGGTCGGTCGATGGCGTTTGATGCCGGCTCGATGGTGATTCCGAGACTCAGTGGCCTCAGCCACGATGATCAGCCCTCCGACCCTTCGGTTTCTGAAGCGCCGCGCTCAAGGAACCGTTTGATCAGGGTCACTTCATTCCCTTTATCGTTGTATCGCATCTCATCAAGCATTCCACGAGCGATCAAGAGGCCAAAGCCTCCTTCTCGGAGTCCGAGCTGCTCACGGACCTCCATATGAGAGAGTGGATCATGCTTCGAGGCCGCCGCATGGGGGAGGTCATCGAGGTCGAACCCAGTTCCCTGATCGCGGATCTTGATCTCAATTCGATCAGTGTACAATCGATACGTCATCTTTACGGTCAATTCGAGACGTTGTCGATTCCCCCACTCGATCGCATTTTGACCCATTTCAAGGACTGCTTGCTGCAACTGCTGAATCTGTCGAGAGTTCAGCGGGGATGCCCGGTAAAGTCCAAGGAGGAAGTCATTCACCGAGCGGAGAAACTCTGGGGCGCTGTTCAGTTCAATCTCGATCTCGCCACGGACTCCCTCCTGATCTCGAAAGTCCTGTTTCTGCTGAACGAGGTCGATCGCTCGGAAGAGATCTTCCGGGCCGTACGGCTTGGTGACATAAGCATCCGCCCCAACCCTGAAACCTTGTCGTCGGTAGGCATCGGCATGCATCGCGGTGAGCATCACCACGCAGAGACTCATCGTCTCTGCGTCGGCACGGAGAGACTGACAGACCTCAAACCCGTCGAGATCGGGGAGCATGATGTCGAGGAGGATGAGGTCAGGATGCTCCTGGCGCGCGAGCTCCAACCCGGTCCGACCGTTCAAGGCGATCGTCGGCTCCAATTGGCGGAGCTTCAGAAATGCCGCGGCCAATTCCGCTTGATCAGGATCGTCTTCAACAACCAGGGCAGTCCGCATCACTTGCCCTCTCGTTATCGCGTCCGTCGACTTCAATGGATTGTGTCGTTTTAAGACTTTTTAGATGAGATGGTGATGCCTCGGACGTCAATGCAGACTTTGGATCACCTCCAAATCGTAGGCGCCTTCAGGGGTTGGCGTCTAGTCTAGAGAACTTGTTACCCAGATTCCACGACCACGCTACCGGAATCCTGATCGCTCACCCCTCTTTGACGATGATGATCGGGATTGGTCTGTTTGCGCGATCGGGTTGCCCCTTTGTTACGGTTTCTGGAGTAGCTACGATGCAACAAGGATCAACTTCGATGTCTCTAAGGAACAGTGGTTGGGATGACATCGAAGTCGTAGTGACACTTATCAAACTGTAAGCCTGGTCGCAGATCAACCCGAATCAAAGAGAGGGAGTCCGGCCCATGACCAACCAACTCAGCCGACGGACCTTCTTGGCAGGGACTTCAATGGCGAGCAGCCTGCTCGTCGTCTCAACGACATCGGCAAAACGTCCTCCTTCCGATCGCCTTAACCTTGCGGTGATGGGGATCCGGGGTCGAGGACGGGATCTCGCCAGGGGATTCGCTGGGCTCGACGCAACGGAAGTCACACACTTGATCGACGTCGATTCCCGGCTCTTTGATCAGGTTGTTGCCGAGGTCAGCGATCGTCAGGGTAGAACTCCAGCAACCTTGACCGATTTACGGAGAGTCCTTGACGACCCCTCGGTGGACGGACTCGTCGTTGCCGCCCCTGATCATTGGCATGCTCCCGCCGCCATCATGGCCTCTCAGGCTGGTAAGCATGTCTATGTTGAGAAGCCAGCGTCACACACCCTCTGGGAGGGGAGACGGATGGTCGACGTCGCTCGTGCCGAGCGCCGAGTGATCCAGGTTGGAACCCAGAATCGGAGTGCTCCCCACTACAACGAGGCGGTCGGACTCCTCCAGGCTGGTCGGATTGGTGAGGTCATCCAAGCGACCGCTTGGAATAGTCAACGACGTCCTAACTTAGCAGCCCAACGCGCAGAACCCGTACCCGACGGCGTCGATTACGACCTCTGGCTCGGACCGTCCCCAGAACGTCCGTTCCATCCCCATCGCTTCCACTACACTTGGCATTGGTTCTGGGACTATGGGACGGGTGATGTTGGTAACGACGGGATTCATGACCTCGATATTGCCCGCTGGGGATTGGGGGTCGGACTTCCTGAGACCCTCTCCTGTACAGTCCTCCAGACAAAGAACACACGATGGGAAACTCCGGACACTGTGGTCGCAACCTTCACCTTTCCCGAGACCTCAAAGCTCCTGGTGTTTGAGCAACGTGACTGGGCTCCCTACACAGAACTCGGCTTTGAGAATGGTGTGACGTTCTACGGGACGGAAGGGCGGATCGAGATCGGACGCGCTGGTTATCGGCTCTACCTGGGGAACGAACTGGTAAAGGATCAGCCTGCACGAACCACCAACGAACCCCACCTGCTCGACTTCGTTGATGCAGTCAAATCAATCGAAGACCGAAGACCGCACGCCGACATTGAAGAGGGACACCACTCAGCATCGCTTGCCCATCTGATCAACATTGCATACCGGACCGGCCGACATTCACTCCGATTCGATCCCAAGACTGAGACAATCCTTGAGGATCCTGACGCCCAAGCGCTCACCCGGAGGACGTACCGAGCCCCGTTCGTCATCCCCGATCAGGCTTGATCACGTCCACTCCAGATGCTCCCGATGGCAGGTGTTTTCCGTGTATCGACTGATCCTCGCAAGTGCCTCACCGAGACGTCGGCAACTACTCGCTGCGGCTGGATATGCGCTGACGATTGATCCTTCGGGAATCGACGAACCAGAGCCGGAAGGCCCAGTCGATCCCGCCGCCTATGTTGCTGAACTGGCCTGGAGAAAAGCACACTCAGTCGCCGCTCGGCACTCCGAAGGATTAGTGATGGCAGCGGATACCACCTGCGCCCTGGACGGAGTCCTATTGAACAAGCCGGTCGATCGGAACGATGCAGAACGGATGCTCCGGGCGCAGGAAGGGAGAGCAGTCTTGATCTTCACAGGGCTCTGCTTGTATCGATCGGACCGATACGAATGGATTGGTGCTGTCGAGGAGAGCGTCGTCCAAGTCCGAAAGCTTACGGAGGAGCAGCGTCGTGAACACCTTGATTCAGGTCGTTGGGAAGGAAAAGCGGGGGCGTATGGGGTGCAGGATGACGACCCGTTCGTTACCGTCCAGTCGGGAAGCTGGTCGAACGTCGCTGGCCTCCCCATGGAGCGGCTCGAGCGACTGCTCCGGGACTACCCCCACTTGAGCGCCGAGTTCAAACTTACCTGAGAAATCTCAGACAACGGCCAACTGGAGAACAGACCATGCGACAGGGTCTTATCGGACTGGCGGCTTCGTTGGTGATCGGCCTTCCGACGATCGCCGACGAACAACCGCCTAATATCCTCTTGGTCATGACCGACGATCAGGGGTGGGGTGACATCCGGGCTCACGGTAACCCCTTAATCGAGACCCCGACACTCGACCTCCTTGCTGGTCAAGGAGCCCGATTCGACCGATTTCTGGTGAGTCCCGTTTGTGCACCGACCCGAGCAAGCTTACTGACAGGACGGTACCACCTTCGGACGGGGACAGCTTGGGTGACCGGTGGGCTAGAAGCGATGCGGGCTTCAGAAGTCACTATCGCGGAAGTTCTCAAAGAAGCGGGCTATGCGACGGGTTGCTTCGGGAAGTGGCACAACGGTGCACAGTACCCTCGACATCCGAACGGTCAAGGGTTCGATACCTTTGTCGGGTTCTGTGGAGGTCACTGGAACAACTACTTCGATACAATCCTTGAGCGTAATGGGGAAGAATTCCGGACCGAAGGTTACATTACCGACGCCCTCACCAATGAAGCGATTCAGTTCATCGAGGAGCATCAGCACGAACCCTTCTTCTGTTACATTCCATACAACACCCCCCACAGTCCCGATCAAGTCCCAGATCAGTTCTTCCAAAAGTACAAGGATCGAGGGTCCGAGGATAAGCTTGCGTCGGTCTATGGGATGGTAGAGAACATCGATCAGAATCTCGATCGGCTCTTGCAGACCTTAGAACAGCTCAATCTGGCTGAGAACACAATCGTCTTATTCCTAACGGACAATGGGGCGAATTCGAACCGTTACGACGGCTTCATGCGAGGACAGAAGGGGTCGGTTCATGAAGGTGGCGTCCGGGTCCCTCTCTTCATTCGATGGCCCGGCAAGATTGCCCCTGGAACGACAGTGAGCCAACTCTCCGCTCACATCGATCTGATGCCCACGATCCTCGAATTGACTGGTGTAAGAACGCCGGAATCAGTGTCGCGGAAGTTTGACGGTGTTAGTCTGGTCCCGTTGCTCGATGGTTACGAACCAGAGTGGCCTGATCGGATGATCTTTACACATCAGTATCGACGGCCGACTGGCTTGAGTCCGGCACCAGGCTCGGTTCGTTCTCAGCGCTACCGTTACGTCCGTGAAGGGGGAACAGCGCAGCTCTACGATATGGTTAGCGATCCGACTGAATCCCGGAACCTCGCAGAGGAACTCCCCTCGATCACCGAAGAGTTCGCGACGGCCTATGATCGCTGGTTCGACGATGTCAGCAGTACAGGGATCGGGCCGTTCCCGATCCCGGTCGGCCATCCTCAACGAGATACAACCGAACTCCCTGCACAAGATGCTCGTCTCTCCGGGTCGGTCCGCTTTTGGGCGACCGCCGGCTGGGCGAACGACTGGATCACCAATTGGGACGACACGGATGATCGGATCGATTGGGAAATCGAGGTCATCGAACCTGGTGACTATGATCTGATCCTTAAATACACCTGCCCTGAAGCAAATCTTGGGGCTCAGGTCGAAGGCCAAGTCGGTGATCAGAAAACGCAAGGGACCGTTTTGGTGGCACACGATCCGGAGCCGATCCCGAGTCCCGATCGATTACCCCGAGGGCGGCGCAACAAGGACGGCCATTGGACTGGTGAAGCGTTCGAAAAGGAATGGATGACCCTGAAGCTCGGGACCCTGAAACTTCCTCAAGGCGAGCACCAGTTGACCCTCCGTGCCACTGAAGTCCCAGGTCTTGGCGTCCTCGACTTGAAGGGAGTGATCCTCAGACGAATTCGGATCGAACCTTGAGCCATCATCAGAACGCTTCGGTTGCAGTTGAGGCAATCCGTTGGGGGCGCCGGTTCGATAGAGATCGTGCCTTCGCCGATCTCGTCCGTCTCGCTGCAATCGGACCTCGACCGAGCGGTTCAATGGGGATCCGGCTTCAACGACAGCTCGTTACCGATCACTTCTGTCAGAGAGGTGCCACCGTTGATCTTCAAGTGTTTCAGGGGCTTCACCCGATCAGTGGTGATCCGGTTGAACTTGTCAATCTCCGCGGGTCCTGGGCGTCGGAACGGCAATACCGAGTCCTGATTGGTGTTCATGGCGACACCAGACCACACGCTGATCTGGAGTCGGATCCGAAACGTCGGCTCCAACCCTTCCTAGGAGCTAATGATGGTGCCTCAGGAGTCTCGGCATTGATGGAGCTTGCCCGACATCTCACTGAACTGGTTAGCCTCGTTTCAGTCGGCATCGATCTGGTTGTCTTTGATGCTGAAGAATTCGTGATTGGTGAGTCTGGGACCTATTGCCTTGGCTCGCGCTGGTTCGCCGCCGATTACCAATCGACCTGTCGGTCGGGAGACCCAAGACGCTATGAGGCTGCACTGGTCCTCGATCTGATCGCCGGTCGATCGATGCAACTTCGCCCGGAGGGGTTTAGCTTCGAGCTTGCCCCAAGCTTCGTCGCAGAGATCTGGGAGATCGCCGAACTGATCCAAGCCCCTGGTTTCGGTCCGATCACGGAACTCGGTCCCTTCGTTGAAGATGATCATCTCCCACTCTTGAGTGTCGGGATCCCGTCGATCGCGTTGGTCGACCTCGACTATCCTCAGTGGCATACGATTGATGATCTCCCCGACGCCTGTTCCCCGGCCTCACTCGGCGGAGTCGGACAGGTTACCTTGACCTGGCTTGCCTGGTTTGGAACAACCGTCGTACCGAGATGATGTCCACTATCAATGCCGATCGCGAATTTGTCTAATGAGTATTACTCATCATAATACTCTCTGGTCGTTTTGGGATCGAGACGGACCGCTTCGTCGTAGTCGGCTCGGGCTTCGTTGTAGTCGCCTTTCTTGTACCGGGCCAAACCCCGATTATAGAACACGATCCCATAGGTGGGGTCGAGGCGAATCGCTTCGTCGTAGTCAGCGATCGCCTTCTCGTAGTCCATCTTGTTGTACCAAGCAATCCCCCGCCTGTTGAACGCTGAGGGATAGGTGGGGTCGATCTTCAACGCCTGGTCGTAGTCCGCGATTGCCTTGTCATACTCACCTTTATTACGCCAAGCATCGCCACGGTTGGTCAACACCACGGCATCCGATGGGTTAAGACGGAGCGATTCGTCATAGTCCTCGAGGGCCTTGTCATAGTCGCCTTTATTGAACCAAGCCAGTCCTCGATTGTTGAACGCGACGGCATAAGACGGGTTGAGGCGGAGCGCTTCATCGTAGTCAGCGATCGCTTTGTCATCCTCACCCTTGTCGCGCCAGGCATCGCCACGGTTCCGAAACACTACCGCATCGTCGGGATAGAGACGAATTGCCTCATCGTAGTCCGCGATTGCCTTGTCATACTCACCTTTGTCGGACCAGGCGAGCCCCCGATTGTTGAACGCCGTCCCATAACTCGGGTCAAGACGGAGCGCCTCATCGTAGTCAGCAAGCGCCTTGTCAGTCTCACCTTTGATGCGCCAGGCATCGCCACGGTTGGTCAACATTACAGGATCGTCTGGGCTAAGACGGATTGCCTCATCGTAGTCCGCGAGCGCTCGGTTGTACTCGTTTCTGTTGTACCAGATCAGCCCTCGGTTGTTGAACGTGACACCAGAGGTCGGGTCGAGACGGAGCGCTTCATCGTAGTCAGCAAGCGCCTTCTCGTAATCCCCTTCCTTGCGCCAAGCGTCGCCGCGGTTGGTGTACCTCACAGCAACACTGGGGTCGAGACGGAGCGCCTCATCGTAGTCGGCAATCGCCTTCTCGTAGTCCTTCTGGTAGTACCAGGCGAGCCCTCGGTTGTTGAACGCCGTCCCATAACTGGGGTCGAGGCGGATCGCCTCATCGTAGTCAGCGAGCGCCTTCTCGTAATCCCCCTTGTCGCGCCAGACATCGCCACGGTTGGTGAACGCGAAAGCATAGGTCGGATCGAGGCGGATTGCCTGACTGTAGTCGGCAATTGCCTTGTCATTCTCACCCTTGTCGCGCCAAGCATCGCCACGGTTCCGAAACACCACCGCATCGTTGGAGTCGAGGCGGATCGCCAGATCGTAGTCGGCGATTGCCTTCTCATACTCACCTTTGTTAGACCAGGCCACTCCACGGTTGTTGAACGCAGCATCATAGACTGGATCGAGGCGGATCGCTTCGTCGTAGTCAGCAATCGCCTTCTCGTATTCGCCGAGGTCGTCCCAGGCCCAACCGCGATTGTTGAACGCAGGAGCATAAGTGACATCAAGATCGATTGCTTGATCGTAGTCCGCGATCGCTTTTTCGTACTCGCCTTGGTTCCGCCACGCATTTCCTCGGTTGTTGAACGCGAGAGCAGACGTTGGGTCGAGACGGAGAGCCTAGTCGTAGACCGCGATCGACTTATCATTCTCACCTTAGAAGGACATGACAATAAC
>CAZEAN010000114.1:0-17950 GCA_964510225.1 uncultured Isosphaeraceae bacterium | reverse complement strand
ATTGCCTAACAGACCAAAACCGCTGGAGAGAAGTCACCGTGGCAAGGACTGTTTTTGCGTCGGCAAGAGCAATAGTACCTAACAAAACGCCCAAGTCAACTAACCAAAGCAAAAAAGTCTCCGAAAAATCGCTGCACACACTTCCGTATTCACGTCTGAAGAGGTCTCATCCGCCGCATCACGATTCGAAGTGTTGATTCTCCAGGCTCTCACTTGGGGTGCGAGGTGGGCTACGAAGAGGCGCTAAACTCAAGCCAATCAACCGCTTGACGGTGGTCAAAGAGCGTCTCTACCATGAATCTTCATTTCCATTACTCAGTTCCAGTCAAGGGGATCGATCACAATGCGCTCGCGACATGCTTTGTGGTTGTTTGGGGTCTTATTGGCAACGATCCTGGCCGGTTGTGCAAGTTCCATTGAGTCGGAATCGGAAGGAGTCGTCTTCATCGGATTTGACGGTAGTCCACCGTTGGTTGATGCGTTGCGCGATGGGCAAATCCAAGGTCTTGTCCTCCAAAATCCGCGACGGATGGGTTACCTCGGCGTAAAAACGGTCATCGATCATCTTGAAGGTCGAGAAGTAGAACCGGAGATTTCCACCGGGGAAGTTCTGGCCACGCTCGAAAATATGGATGACCCTGAGGTCGCCGAACTACTCTTCCCGCGTAAGATCGACCACTCTAGCGACGCCAACTTCTCTACAAGTGAAGACAAGAAGTGGCGGATCATGGTGATCCCCAAGGGAACTACACACGAATTCTGGCAGACCATCCATGTCGGTGCCCGTGAGGCCGCCGACGAATTCAATGCAGAGATCGTCTGGAAGGGTCCGCAGAAAGAAGATGATCGCCAGCAGCAAATCGCGTTAGTTCAAGACGCCATTGCGCTCCAAGTCGATGGCATTGTCTTAGCGCCACTTGATGCCACATCACTGGCGAGCCCAGTCGAAGAGGCCGTCGCAAAGGGAATCTCAGTGGTGATCATCGACTCCGCGTTAAACTCAGAGGCTCCCGCAAGTTACGTCGCTACCGACAACTACAACGGTGGCGTTTTGGCGGCTCATCGACTCGGAGAGATGATGAGCGAAACCGGTCCAGCCATTCTTCTCCGCTACGCCGTAGGGTCGGCGAGCACGGATGAACGAGAGCAGGGCTTCATGGACACCATCTTGAACGAATACCCTGAGATCCGATTTGTCTCGACCGATCAATATGCCGGGGCAACTGCAGAGACCGCGCTGAAAAAGGCGGAGCAGCTTGTGACCCGCTACCGAGGTTCATTCGAAGGGATCTTCGCCCCCAACGAATCGAGTGCATTTGGGACACTTCAAGCGCTTAAGCGTGCCGGACTCGTGCGGGGAAATGAATGAAATGGTCGGGTTGAGCCCAGCAGCGTCTCCGGAAGGTCAACAATCGCTCCGACTCCAGATGCGTGCGATCTCAAAGTCATTCGGCGCCAATCGGGCGTTGTCTGATGTGTCGATCGACCTCGACGCAGGGGAGGTCCACGCGCTCATCGGTGAGAATGGTGCGGGTAAGAGTACCTTAATGAAGGTCCTCAGTGGGGCGGAGCGTCCTGATGCGGGCTCGATGACACTGGAAGGGGAACCGTATCGGCCTCGAGGTCCGCGCGATGCCCTCTCTCAAGGGGTCGCGATGATCTACCAGGAATTGGCAATCGCACCGCATCTTTCAGTCGAGGCCAATGTCATGCTGGGCCAGGAGCAGACCAACCTGGGCATAATTAAGGGGCGGATCCATCGAGAGAAGGTAGTGGCCTTGCTCCGACAGCTCGGTCATGAGGAAATCAGACCGGAGGCAATCGCAGGATCGTTAAGTATCGGAGCCCAACAGCTCATTGAAGTGGCACGGGCGTTGAATAGTAACGCCAAAGTCATCGTTTTTGATGAGCCGACAAGTTCGCTGACGGAGCAGGATGCCGAGACTCTCTTCGAGGTCATCGGACGGCTCCGCGATCAAGGATTGGCGATTGTCTACATCAGCCACTTCCTCGAAGAGGTTGAGCGGGTGGCCGACTCCTACACGGTACTCCGCGATGGAGAGTCGGTCGCTCATGGGAAGATGAGCGAAACCACAATGGGCGCGATCATCCATCAGATGGTCGGCCGACCACTGACGGAGCTATTCCCGAAGTCGGATCGTTCTCCTGGAAAACCGGTCCTGAAGCTGGAGCATCTCGCGGGTCGCAAACTCCCCACCAACGCCGATCTCGAACTCAGGGAAGGGGAGATCCTGGGCATTGCGGGGTTGGTAGGTGCGGGTCGGACGGAGTTGCTCCGGGCGATTTTCGGTCTCGATCAAGTGCGCTCGGGGACTGTCATGGTCAAAGGGGTCTCGGGACGTTCAAACCCACATCGTCGGATCAAGCAAGGTGTAGGGTTCTTAAGTGAAGATCGCAAGGTAGAAGGATTGGCATTGAATCAGTCGATTGAAGAGAACATCACGGGCTCGGCCTCAGAACGTTATGCGAAGGCGGGTTGGCTTGATCTGGGCCGCCGTCGACGAGCGGCGGCACATTGGATCAAAGAAATAAGGATCCGAGCCGGTGGGCCTGGTGATCCTGTGCGGTCTCTCTCGGGCGGTAATCAGCAGAAGGTCGCCATTGCGCGACTGTTGCACCAGGAGGCCGAGATCCTCTTGCTCGATGAACCGACCCGAGGCATCGACATCGGCAGCAAGGCCGAGATCTACCAGATGATCGCCGACCTCGCGGCTCAAGGCAGGGCCATTCTCTTGGTCAGCTCTTACTTGCCGGAGTTGATGGGGCTCTGCGATCGCATTGCGGTGATGAGTCGAGGTCGACTCGGTCCTGCAAAACCCGTATCCGACTGGACGCAACACGCCATGATGGAAGCGGCAACGGGGCGGATGACGAACGGGAACTAATGATTATCCAAGTGAATTCTAACTAATCGCGTGTAAGGTAGTGTTTTTGATCCTTGACATCCCCAATCGATACTGTTCTGATCGATCGGGACGGGCGATGAATTCCGGATGTCTCTTGAAATGAAGACGAGCGAGCACTTGTCTCGTTCGATGGTTGATTTTGGCTCAATTGGTCAGCTTGCGACGTTCCCATCCCGCTAACTGGACTCGCAAACCCAGTGGACCAGTAACGGGAAGTGGGCGTCTGTTCGTTGATACGACTCTGAAGGAGATCTGACTTCCGCGGGTTGGCTGAAGACGCGCAAGAGAATTAGATCAGAGACAGACTCTCAATCCGGTTCTGGCACTGGGTGGGAGTTCCGTGACTTACAAGATGATCGCCCATCTTGTACCTCAAGGTCGGGCGATCTTGTGGGGCTGATTCTTGTTTACCCTGCCTGATGAGTCGCTGCGCAATGCAATATGCCTCGCAAATTATGGGCATTTCTTTTCTGGGTTCTTGAGTTCCCACGCTTCGGCCCGCTGCTTCTCCTCCTCAGGCAGGTCATGCGGCCAGGGGAACGATCGGACGGTGCGGCGGTAGGGTTCCTCTTCTGTTCGATCAGGGAAGTATCTCTCCCACTCCTCCCAGGTCAAGTTGCGATTCGCAACGCGCTCCGCGATCTCCAACCAAACGCACAGGTCCGGCTCTAAGATCACCACGCCATCGACATTGTCCCTGCGGCCGTAGTACCCGGCCGCGATGCGTCCGTCTGGACCGTACGCCACGCTGCTGACCCAGCCCTCGGGAATGTGAAGGAACCGGCCCACTTCGGGACGCTCGTCGAGGACTCGTTGCAGGCTTCGTCGGGCTTGGAGGGTGTTAGAAGTCCTCATTGCTTCGACGGCAAGGAGCATCGACAGGTCGAGATTTCTTGGAGGGAGCAATTGAGACTCTGCCGCGAGGCGTCGTGATTCCGCCAGTTTGTTCGCTTGAACTGCCTTCGTTCGAGCAACCTCGGCCTCTTGTTCCTTGGCTTTGGCCACTTTCGATGATGCAATAGCATCATCACGAGCAATCTTGGCGTCCTCTTCATTCGCCTTAGCTACCTTAGCAGTCGAGTCGGCCTCGATACGTTTTTCGTTGGCCCACCACCCGAGTCCGCTGGCGACCACAGCGAGGAGAAAAGCGACCGTAGCGGAAACCAAAAGGCGTCGGCCTAGTCGTTCTTGACGCTCCTTCGCCCGCACCGCTTCATCGGCTCGCTTCTGTTCTGCTTCCTGAAGCCGGCGTGCGTCGTCGAGTTCCTTTCGCTCACGCTGCCGCTGGGCTTCGCGACTCGCTGAGAGAAAGGTCGATTCGAGCGCGGCGAGTTCGTTAGGGTGAGCATCAGCCCATTCCTCGGCCGCCGCAAGTCGCGCACCAGTGTAGAGGTACGCATCTTTGTCCTCCGGTGCTGACTCCGACCAGTCCTTGGCTGCCTCGGTTAGTCGACGATGTGTCCGAAGCCCAGCGCGGTCTTTGTCGATCCACTCACGCAACAGGCCCCAACCGCGGATCAGCGCTTCGTGGGCCACTTCGACGGCACCGTCGGCCTTGTCTCCAGCGGTCGTGATCAACCGGTTCTCAGCGTCCGAGAGAGCCTGGATGACCTGGCGGAATGACGCAGCCCGATCAGGGTCGTCTTGGTGCAACTCACGAAATGGAACGCGGCGCTTGGTGTCCTCGGTCCCTTCACCGGGTTGGACAAGCCGGAGGAAGAGCTGTCGGCAGACCTCCTGCTGATCGGGGGGGAGTTTGTTGTAAATCTCATTGGCTCGCAGCTCGATGGCACCCTCGATGCCGGTTTTCTGCTTGTCGCCTCCGAGTGCGTTGTACGCTTGCAATGTCAGTTTTCTGACCTCACGCTTCTTCCAGACTTCGGTGAGGGCGAACTGCAAGAGGGGCAGGGCACCCGGCTGGGCTGCGACATCGGCGAGCAGTTTTTCAGTCAGCGCTGGCTCCACCTCACAACCAGAGAGGTAGGCAGGCCGTTCAATCGCCTCACGCAGTTCCTCTCGCCGCATCGGCCCGATCTGCACAAGGTGGTCGTTAAGCGTGTCGTTGAGCTGTGGCAGCTTGACACACTGGCCGAGGAAATCGGACCGCATCGTCAGCACCACCGCAACCCGGCCTCGCGGCGTCCTCGCAGCGTGGAGCAGGTTTGCTATGAACGAAGCCCGGGTACTTTCGAAACGCTCTCTCGCCTTCTTCTCATCGGGCAAATAGGTGAAGATCTCCTCAAATTGATCAACGACGATGACGAGGCGTCGGTCCTTCGGCTCATCAGCGAACTTGAGGCCGACATAGCGTGACAAAGCACCGGCCGCCTCCTCGTTGTCAGCACGCATCCGACCGAGGAGATCGTCCTGCTCCCCTTGCTCGCTGATCGCTGGGTCCGGACGAAGTGTACGGCCGATAGGTACGACCTTTTCCGTGAGCCTGACGAGCGGATCGTCACCCGGCTGAGTGATTGCCACCGGCCAATGCTCGCTTCCATCGATCGCTCCGTCCTTCAATCTCGGGATCAATCCCGCGAGAACAACCGAGGACTTACCACTTCCCGACGGCCCAAGCACCGCGAGCATTCGGACTTCCTGCGAGCCTTTGACCTCACGCCGCAAGTCGCTGACGAGCCAGTCGGTCAGGTTCTGCCGGCCGAAAAAGTACTTCGCATCGTCCGGCCCAAACGCTTCCAGGCCGCGATACGGACAAATCCCGGTTTCGGGAGGAAGTTCCTTCTCCTCTGGCTTCTCTCCCTTGATCCCCCAGACGAGTCTCCGAAAGGCAGCTTCATCGTCGAGTGTTTTGAGGAACTCGACCCAGGACGCGTTAATCAGGAAGTCGAGGTGGGCGACATCACCACGTCGAGGACGCTCCGAGCCGGGCAGTAGAACGGGGATGACGTGGAATTCTGGGTCACGAACCCTCATATCGATCGCCGACTGCAACTCTTCCTTCTGCCAAGGTCCCAAGCCGTTTGGTCCGAGACAGATGACGCAAGTCTTGCTGTCGCGCAGGGCCTCGGCCAGCGCTGGCTGATATTCTCTGCCTGGCGGCAGCTCACGGACCTCAAGAAAGAGCGTGAGCCCCTTAGCCCGGAGACGCCGCTCGATCTCCTCGACAACAAGGCGGTCTTCCGAGTTGTACGAAAGGAAGGCATCAAAGGATTTCAAAGCTGTACCCTCTATGAAAATCGCCTGTTACGCTCAGTCACTTTCGTTAAACCACCGAGTGATCTCATCAAAGAAACATTTGATTTTAAGAGCTTAATTGAAGCTCATCTCCGCGCCCAGTTTGTGGTTTTGCCAAACTTAACAAGATGGTGACCACCCAGCGCACACGATAATGTAGTTAGCTTCGCAGCAGGCACCAAATCTTGGTATCGTGGCCTAGCAACGGTCGAGCCCTCCTCGTGTCACAGGGATCTCTTGATGAAGTCCGCAGCGCCTTGGTATCGCGATGGTCTCCGGTTTACGTGCACTCAGTGCGGAAATTGCTGCACCGGGGAACCTGGGTTTGTTTGGGTTACGGAAGAAGAGATCCAACGACTCGCCGATCATCTTGAGCTAACGATCGATCAGTTCGGCTCGCGCTATCTCCGACGAGTCGAGTCCGGGCTCAGTTTAATTGAACATCCCAATGGCGATTGTGTCTTCTTCGATCGAACGCTCGGTTGTACGGTTTACGAGGCCCGACCAATCCAGTGCCGGACCTGGCCATTCTGGGACGAAAACCTAGAATCGAAGGAGCAGTGGGAGTTAACTTGTGAAGTCTGTCCCGGGGCTGGCCAGGGCCAATGGTTCAGCCTGGTAGAAATCCAAGACGCCGCAGCCCAAACCCGATCATTGTGATGGATTTTGGTGAATCAGAACCCGAAACAAGCTCGGCCCCCGCGCTGATGGACCTCGATCAAATCAAGGCCCCCTTGGAAGAGCTTTACCGCGACTTCGACCGTTGGATCGCGGTCGAAGGGCCAGTCTGTGAACTCTCGGGGCGTTGCTGTCGCTTCTTGGAATACGACCACACGCTCTTCCTCACTGTCCTCGAAAGCGCCTATCTGATCGCCAACGCCCCCAACCCCGTACGACCACTCGATGATGGCGCCACTTGCCCCTGGCAAGACCACCAGGGACGCTGTACCGCTCGTGACGCCCGCCCGCTCGGATGCCGGGCTTACTTTTGCGATCCTCGGTACGAAGGGAAGGCCGGGCCTCTGACCGAACGAGGACTCGCCCGCCTTCGGACCATCGTGGAGACGTTGGGAACGTCATGGTCGTATGCTCCCTTGCATCACCACCTTCATGCAGCACAACAATCGGGGCTGATTCAGTTCCCAACCGACGGTCCGGAGGATGATCCAAAGATGCAAAAACCAGGAGTGAATCGCCAAGCAGGGTCGAGATCTGCTTGACATTACTCTAGGCGACGACTACCGTTGAGCCGAGAATCCCGCTAGGGTCGGACCGATCTTCTCCCCTCGGAGACCTCGATCGTGACCAAGAAAGAAATAGTCAAGAAGATCTCTGAAGAGATCGGTCTGACGCAATTGAAAACGAAAGATATCGTTCAACGGACCCTCAACGAGATCATTCGGACGCTGGTCGAGGAGGGTCGGATTGAGCTGAGGAATTTTGGTGTCTTTGAAGTAAAGCGAAGAGCGCCTCGGAAGGCTCGGAACCCTCGGACTGGTGCCCGCGTTTCCGTTCCCGCAAAGAATGTAGTGACCTTCAAACCGGGCAAGGAAATGGAAGAGTTGGTCCTAAAGATGGATCCTTCTCGACTTCCGCTGGAGAAAGAGGACGGAGATACCGATTTTGATGGTGACGGGACTGTTGGTCCAGAATCGGAGACTCCAGAAGTCACCTCACCGGCCGTCGCAGATGCCGATCGTTAAGTGTCGAGTTCGCTCTTGAACTCGATACGGAATGATTGGACGAACCGACTGACGGTGAGCCTGACTAACACCTATCAGGTACCCTTCTTACTTCGAAGGGAGCTTGAACGGGCGCGGGGTCTCCGTTTTCGATGGATCAGAGGAGCCCCCAAAGCCCAACCGGATCGGGCCGCCTTTGGTTGGCGGTTGCAGGAATCCCCATGCGATCCGGCCGATCCCGAACGGAGTCGGGAGGTAGAGACACGATGCGGAACCGAATGATGGCCCTCGCGGTGCTGGGGGTAGTGCTCGCCGTCTGCGAGGGATGTGCACCAATCCCCTTGCCTCGCTATGCGGCCTTCCCGCCGAAGCGAGTTGAAGAACTGCTCGTCGATTCCGAGAATCTTCGACAAGCAGGTGACGAAATCGAGCGATTCTGGTTTCTCGACCAACCGTCGCACATGACCCCATTCCGAACCCACGGTGGTCTCGGACCTTGATCAATTCGGTTGGCTCGCTCCGGAAGGCTGCTCCCAGGCTTCAATCGGACGCAGGATGGGCTGTCGTGGAAGTTCCACGGCAGCCCTCTGTTGTTTGTAACCCGGGAGACTTAGGATCAACCCGCAAGTTGATCTCGCTTTGACTTAATCGTCGTGTAGAGATCTTCGAACGACTTGGCAAACTTTTGGACGCCTTCCTTGAGCAGCAAGGTCGTGACGTCATCGAAGTCGATCGCGACGTCGGCGAGCTGTTGCATCGTCGCGCGGGCTTCGTCGAATCCTGCGGTCAAGGTGGGTTGGTCAACCGTCTTGCCGTGATCCTTGAAGGCGTTGAAGGTGTCTGGTGGCATCGTGCTGACAGTCTCTGGACCGATCAGTTCATCGATGTAAAGGGTATCAGGGTAGTTCGGGTTTTTGGTCCCAACCGAAGCCCAGAGCAGCCGTTGTACTTGCGCGCCTTTGGCCTTGAGTTCCTCCCACTCGGGTCCTGAGAACAACTTCAAGTACGACGCATAGGCATTTTTTGCATTCGCAATCGCGGCTTTCCCCTTCAAGCCTTCGACCTTCGCTTGAACCGATGGATCGGAAGCCGACTTCGCGAGTGCATCGAGCCGCTTGTCGACTTCAGAATCGATCCGGCTCACGAAGAAGCTGGCAACCGACGAGATATCGTTCAAGGATTGGCCCGCAGCAGCACGCTTCTTCAAGGCACGGATGTAAGCGAGGGCGACCTTCTCGTAAGCCTCCACGCTAAAGAGCAATGTGACATTGATATTGAGACCGGCGGTGAGGCATTCTTCGATCGCGGGAACACAATCATCGGTTCCCGGAATCTTGATCATCGCATTAGGTCGACCTAAGCGATCCCAATACGCCTTGGCCTCTGCAACTGTCTTCGGCCCGTCGTGAGCCAAGAGCGGGGAGACTTCAAGGCTCACGTAACCATCTAACAGGTTGGAAGCTTCATAAACAGGTTTGAAGTGATCAAGTGCTTCGGTGATGTCCGTGACCACGAGGTCTTGGTAAATCGTGTCGACGTCAGCCCCCTCGCTGACCAGTCGCTTCATGTCCTGATCATAATCACCGACCCCGGGCTTCCCAATCGCATTCTGGAAGATCGTCGGGTTTGAGGTAGCGCCCTGGAGACCATCGAGTTCAATCATTTGGACGAGTTCGCCTTCGCGGACGAACTTCCGACTCATGTAATCGATCCAGACGCTCTGTCGTTGCGTTTGGAGGCCGGTCAAGGGAGAGATTGCGGTGTCGGTGGCCATGGATTGAGTCTCGCTTATATCAGTTGACAACGCTCAGTAGCGAAAATCTGCTCATGTCAGCTTAATGGATCAGATTCCTGGATGCGAGGCGCGGTCATGACGGTTGCAGCAAGATCCTTTTGAAATACCCAATTCTGCGGCTTGACTTGGCAATGATTAAGAGCCGATCTCCCCGACAAGACGAGTGGCGACACGATGCTCAATGGCAAGGGGAGGACGTTGATGTTTCGATTCAAACGACGTAACCGAGTTCGACAGACATCCACATTGCGTCGTCCCCAACAACGGACAATTGAGCCCCTGGAAGGTCGGGAGTTGCTCTCAGGAATCACCCAGGAATCCTTGGTCGCGATGGCGGTCCAGGTCGCTGAAATCCGTCGACTTCTTCAAGTCGCACCCTTCGACTCTCCTGTCACACCGACGTTCCGCGTCCAGAATGCAACCTTAGGCGATCGAGCCGGCCGGGTTGTTGTACAATTCCAAGGTGCAGGGGGCGGTGGAATTGATCCCGACTCGATTCCGGGGAATGTGAAACTGGTCCAGGTCTCGCCCCTCGTCAGACCGCTCACCAACACGTTCAATGGACAACCGGCAGTACTCCCGAACGTCTTCGAGCCGATCAACAGCGGACCGATGCCGGGGACCCCAACTGTTGGTTTCGTCTTTGACTTCGGCTCCACGCTTCCACGCGGTCGTTATCGATTTGAACTCCGATCCGGCCCCGACGGGATCCGCGATTTGACCGGACAACCGCTCGACGGCGAATTCAACGGCCGATTCCCATCAGGCAACGGAATCCCTGGTGGCGACTTCCAGACCAGCATGACGACAAACGGCTTCTTCTCCTACCTCCCTCGGTTCGCCCTCGGCCGGTTGCCTCGATCGCTCCGCTCTTGATCGATCGTCGCCAGACTCTCCTATACGTTCCATAGTAGGATCCCAGTGGCGTACCCACCTCCACTCGGATCCTGCTATCCCATGTTTCGCCTGACTCATCCACCTCTCGATTCTGACTTCCCACCCCACTTGGAGATTAGACGATTTGCAAGCCGTAGGCTGCAACCTTGCCTCGATGCTGAGTCCAGCACAAATCGATAGTCTTTTTATATGACATGCGATTATTATTAAGATTCAACTAAACGACAACATCGATTTATCAAATCTGTGTATGGACTCAGTCAAATTCAGTTGATCTTGCCGATCGAAAGGCAGAACGT
The DNA here is from genome assembly GCA_964510225.1 of uncultured Isosphaeraceae bacterium. Classification (GTDB taxonomy): domain Bacteria; phylum Planctomycetota; class Planctomycetia; order Isosphaerales; family Isosphaeraceae; genus CAZEAN01. Next base: position 7,158 of record CAZEAN010000114.1, on the reverse strand, counting down.
TCGACCAGGGGAATTGAAGACTCAAGCGTCGGCCATCTTCCAGCATGGTAAAGAAGCGGTCCTGTTCGAGCTGATGGCCAAGGCCAAACGAAGCGCCGAGGAACAGGCGAGCGGATCACTCCTGATCTGTCCACCTCTTCGGGACGAACGCCACCTTACGCCGAGCCACAGACCAAGAAGACAAACCAGCTCCCAAGACGCCAGGACCGGACACCAGGGACTAGAGCCCGCGAGCTTAAGTCGGACGTATACGAGTTCGAGCACCGAGAGTTCAGAAGCCTTTGCCCTGGAAACAGTTACGAAACGATCTCGCCACAAACATCATTTGCACATTCTTTGATTTTCCAGTGATTTATGACAAGAGTCACCTAGAATATTATAGTGATCCGAGGAGTTCTCGGGCATAGAGCAGCTTACATGACGGACACTTCGGATGCACGAATTCGCTATCCTGCGGGATCTGATCGTCGTTTTCGCCACCGCCGCCCTTGTGGTCGCCCTCTTTCATCGACTCAAGATCCCGGCGATTGTTGGCTTGTTGGTCGCCGGGGTCTTGGTTGGCCCTTATGGTCTCGGTGCTGTAGGGAATGCGGAAGAGGTGAGCTTGATTGCCGAACTCGGGGTGGTCGTCCTGCTCTTTACGGTCGGATTGGAGTTCTCTCTATCCCGATTGCTGGCGATGTGGCGTGTCATGTTAAGTGTCGGCGGCTTCCAAGTCCTGTTCTGTATTACTGTCGTCTCAGTTGCAGCCCGACTTGTTCTGGGTAATTGGGGACCTGCGATTTTCACTGGAATGCTGGTGGCGATGTCCAGTACCGCAGTGGTCCTGAAGCTCTTTACCAGCCGGAATGAAATGCCTACGCCTCAAGGACGCCTCTCGGTTGCCGTCCTGCTCCTCCAGGACCTTTTAGTGATTCTCTTCATGATCCTGATCCCTTTGCTCGCTCCCGACGGAGGTGAGCAGCAGAACATCCTGTTCGCACTCGGCAAAGGGATTGGCATGGTCGCGTTAGTCTTGCTTGGCTCGCATTACGCCGTTCGCCCAGTATTGAGTTTCGTCATCAAAACACGGAACGCTGAACTGTTCCCAATCTTTGTCGCCCTCTTGGTCCTTGGGACCGCCACACTAACAGCCTCGGTCGGACTCTCGCTCGCACTCGGGGCCTTCCTGGCCGGTCTGATTCTTTCAGAGTCAGAATATGCTCACCATGTATTTTCAGAGATACTTCCGTTTCGTGATACGCTCAGTAGCTTGTTCTTCGTTTCAGTCGGAATGCTGCTCGATATCGGTTTTGTGCTGGAGAACATCGGTCGAGTCACTGCGATTATTGTTGCTGTCCTGTTCATCAAATTCTTGGCATCGTCCATTCCAACACTCCTCGTCGGGTATCCGATCCGGATCGCTGTCCTCACAGGCGCATCATTACTTCAGATCGGTGAGTTCAGCTTTGTGCTTGCTGATCGAGGGCTGGAAGTAGGACTGATTAACCAAACTGGTTTCCAAACAGTCCTCGCCACTGCTGTCCTCACCATGGCCTTGACTCCACTTACCATCGCGTCCTCTGTACGATTCTCCCATCTCATCCCGGGACGATCTGGGAAACCGAGCAAACAACTGGATCCAGTGGACGCCGAAGCACTCCGTGACCATGTCATCATCATCGGCTTTGGTCTCGGAGGTCAGAATCTTGCCAAGGTTCTCAAAAGCGTGGAGATCCCCTACATCATCTTGGAAATGAACCCAGAGACGGTCCGACGTGCCCGCAATGCTGGTGAGCCGATTCACTTCGGCGACGGTACCCGACGCGCTGTATTGGATCACTTCGGGATTACTACAGCAAGACTTCTTACCGTCGTCATCTCTGACGCGGCGGCCACCCGACGGGTTGTCTCGATGGCGCGCCATCTTAACCCAACAATCCAGATCGTCACTCGAACTCACTATGCTTCCGAAACTGACGAACTTACCGCAGCGGGAGCGAACGATGTCATTCCTGAAAACCTACTCTCCGCAATCGAGATCTTCACCCGAGTCCTTCGCGCCTATCAAGTCCCTCGGAACCAAATCCTTGAGCTTGTCGACCGAATTCAGAGTGGTCAATATGAGGTCCTCCGAAACCTCCAACCTCCGAAGCTCAACCTCCTGCAACAGGAAATCGCCGCAGGGGCCAACGTCCAGAATTGCCTGATCAAGGATGATTCACCCGCTGTCGGCCGTTCCCTGAACGAACTCTCGCTTCGGGCAAAAACTGGAGCGACCTTGATCGCTATCCGCCGTAACAACCAACTCAAAATGAACCCTTCCGCCGACGATCGCTTCGAGGCGGGTGATGTAGCGATTATCCTGGGCGATCACGCTCAAGTCGATGCCGCAACCCTTCTCCTTGACCCTTCCATGTTTCTGCAACCTTCAGAATAATCCAAACTTTCAGTGAAGGTCGGGGAGTAATCGGGACCGCCCTTGCAGGCAGTCCCGATGATCTCCTCACAACCGGAGTGATCTCGGATGGCTCCCAACGGTATGTCCTCCTTGATGAAGGATGACAGAAACTGCTGTCACCCTTCATCCTCCCTCGCTTGCAAAGCAGCTTAACCAAGAAAGGCCGATGGCCGTCGATCTTCGGGAGTGGAGCCTGCCACCCGCGCTGCGGACTTACTTAACCGTTTGACTCGTTCCTCTTCCGATCAGTGAGGTCGAAGAGACCAAGGAAGAACCAATCACGACCTCCACCACCCAAGACGATGTCGAGTGAATCGTCCTCGGAGCTGGAACCGCTCGAACCAGATGGTTCGAAGAAGTCGCGGCGGATATCGGTGACCCGAGTCCTGTAGCTGCCAGCCGATGTCCAGACTCCGAGGATCTCAAGCAGCACATCGGGTTCTGTGTCATAGGCTGTCTGACCAGCAAAGAGCATGTCCTGCCCTGAGCCGCCCAACAAGAGATCCAACCCTGCTCCACCAATCAAGAGATCGCGACCACCACGGCCGACAAGTAGGTCAGATCCGTCACCGCCGATGAGGATCTCATCACCGTCGTTTCCGGTCAGGAAATCGGCATGATCACCGCCATCGAGGATCACGGTTGCGGGAGACTGTTCGAGGATAGTCATCACGTCGATGCCACCGCGTCCCATGGCGTGGAGAGACTCGAAATCGCCGAAGAAACTGGGTGAGCCGTTGAACGTGATTGTCGAGCCTTCGATCAGGATAAGGTCCGCCTGCTCGGTTCCTTCAATGACGAGCATATCGGTCCCACTCCCGCCGTGCAATTCGATCGGGATCGAGGCACCGGACAGGCTGGCGTCAATGATCACGGTATCGTCACCTTGGGCTCCGAAGTGGACAACGCCAGTCGCCTCTCCTGCTGGCTTCAACGCCAGGACCGAGCCCGATGTGGTGTCGACAACTTGGAGATCACCTTCTGTACTGAGCAGGATGGTTACCGAGGAAGTCTCTGTACCAGACGGGACTCGATAGACTAGGACGGAATTGGCGCGGAAGACTTCGTCCTGGATGTCCTCGACGACTGGTGAATTGCGTCGGATAATGTCGGAGAGCCGGGTATCGAGGATCTCGTCCAGTTCGTCGCCTGAGAATATGTTCTCGAAGTAGAAACGGTCCCCTTCGCGGGAGCGCTGAAACTGATCGACCAGTACTGTCTGGATCAGTTCCCCAAGGCTACTGCCAGGTAAATGATCTTCTGCGATCCCACCAAGCCAAGGGTCAACGTTGTTGATGTCGCCTTCATAGGCCTCAGCAAGTGCGTCGCGCGTTTCGGGGTCAGAAGTAATACCTCGGAAGCTCTTCACCGGGGCAAGCCCGAAGTCGAGACGGGCTTGATTATAGTCAGGGAGGCCGTGGTCCCGGCCACGTTGCATGTTGATTGCCGCCAGATCGAATTGAGCCGGTGGATCAAAGAGAAGATTGCGGACACCGTCCACCACCTTCGCGTCAATCTCCTGAATCGGCTGGCTCGCCAAGCCTCGAAGGTACGTTTCAATCCCATAGTCCGTGATGAGGGACGGGTCGAAGAAGGCGTCACCTAGCGCGATGGAGCCATCGACGATGGGATCGCCCTCCGAGTCAAGCCGGAGCAATTCCGAAGGCAGCATCGTATGACCGACACGATAGAGGGCTGCCGAGAAGATGTTCGCCACGGACGCGTCGACCGTTGAGTCATAGCCTTCATAGGCCCCGAGACCCGCAGGACCGAGCAAGGCCGGAAGGAATTCGTAGTAAGTAATCGCCTGGATTTGGGCACCGACGAGTTGTCGGGCTCGTTGGTAGATCTCCTCGTCGTCCAAGGATGTGTCCGCTGCAGCAATTTCGTCGGCGAGCCGGTTGTGCTCTCGGACAAAGAGGGTGTGCAACGAGGTCAGACCAGGTTGTTCGTTCGCACGGATGTCTCCAGCCAGGAAGTAATCCTCCACCGATAAAGGTGGTGGTGCGGCGTTGGGCTGCCCAACCGTGTTGTACGGAAGAAACTCGTCATTCAGACCGGAAGTCTTCAATTTGCCGCCAGAGCCAGTCCGGAGCGCAACAGCTCGTGAATCATCCGACCCGTACACATTCGAACCGTCGATGTACGAGGTGATTTGGTTGATCTGCTGTCGAGGATTGCCTCGATTCGTACCTGTGGCGTCGTCAAATCGTGACCGGAACACCGGAATCAAACTGTCCGGGATCAGGTCGGTATCGTCGGCGGAAACTTCAACGTTGAAGACCTCAACAGGGTGGGCCTCTTCGGTCAGGTCGAGGTCGTGGTCCAGGAACTGGCCCCACTGAAAGACGAAACCCGTCAACGATCGATCGTTGGTGATCGAAGTCTCTTGGTCGACCACGAGGTTGCTGATGATCCTCGGGTTGGGCCGGCCAGAGCCGTCGAACCCACCCGACGGTTCGGAGATTCCGTCGGCATACTCAACTGTCGTGAGCCGGAGCAATTGAGTGTCGGCCTGCCCCCAGTGCGGGTTCGCTTCATTGTTGCCACTGCCGTCAATCGAACGATAAGCGCCGGATAGAAGCACTCTCGACTCGAGTTGCTCTGTCCGCTCAAGCTTCATTGAGATCTGTCGGCGCCGACTGATGCGTCTCATGATCGCTTTCTCTCCTGTTGCTCAGCCTTCGGTAGTTTGTCGTCCCGTGACTGCTGATAGCATCGAAGTTGCCCAGAAAATAATTAAGCAGCATCCAGTGACTCTATTCGATGCAATTACACATGCTAGCACATTCCAAGCAACGGCTTAAGCTTAAAAAGACCAAAACTCGATTCTCATGTTCACTCGCATCCCCTTCATCTCGCCTCGCCAATGGTAGTTCGGTCTTGGAACTAAAACAGAGTCGGCGGAGACCGAGATATCGAATCCTCACATGTAAACTTGCTCCAGGTCGGCAATCGATACGTCGTTTGAGACGACAAGGAGATGAAAATCAGCGCGGTAGAGGAACCTATCCCTCCAAAGGGCAGAAGGAGATCCATCTGACGTCACCAGATGGGACCCTCTGGATCCTCTACCCTTGAGATCAAGTTGTCTTAGAGTTCAGCAATCGCAACTGGCATCTGGATGGATCGAATGCCGGACTCTTGCCCAAACACTCAGTCATTGGTGTCAGGTATCTTCTTAAGTCGCATTTCGAGGAACGGTCGCCACTGGCCACCGTAGTAGACTTCGCCACGTTCGACCCACTCACCTTCGTCACTTAAGGTCATCGTGAACCGGGTTTCGACACCGGATCGAGTCTCTTTGAACCCCCAGCGGAATCCGGTTCCTCCATCGAGAAGCTCCAGGTCGGATCGGACATGGCGACCGTCACGATAGGCGTCGATCACGTATGTCTGGCGCTCAGGATCGTAGAAGATGATCCCCAGAGCATTATGAACTGTCAATGATCCACTGGTTCCCTGATCGGCGCTGAAGTTGCCGTTAATGAGCAAGAGCCTGCCATCCTGTTTCCACTCAACAACTTCTGTACCCGTTGCCCTCGACTCTTGTCCCGGTCCGTAGTTGACCGAACTCACACCTTCCCAAGCACCGATGAGGAAGCTCAGTTTTGACATCGGGCCCTTCAGGTCTGGTGTGTCCGCAACTTGAGCAACGGCTGGACTCGTAATCAGCAGCAGTGTCAACGTTGATGAAGGAAGGAACGCTCTGAGTCGATTCTTGATCATCGTCATGCTCCAATATTGGGATCTATCGTTGGACGGCTCGAAATCGAGATCGAACCGACTGATCATTGCCGTCTCGAGCTGAAATGTATTGAAGAAAAACGACAATGGACTTGGCAGATCACCGAAACTCTCAAACCAACTCGGCTTGTATTGCAGCTCTCGCGTGGTCTTTCCGAACTAAAATTTGCTTTTTCTGAGGAAAGTGCGTTTAGTTTCGAACTGGTGAAGCGACTAAGTGAAGTGGAACCGCTACAAACGCGTCGGCTTCATCAAGGACTCTGAAGCTTCGAGAGCTGGAATAGTCGTTTCCAATCCGCTGATAGTCTCTACTGATTCAGGGGTCTTCAACTAGGAGAGTTTCACTATGATCAGAACTCTGATGAGCGTCACCGTTGCGCTCTTGTGTGCGACCGTAGGTCAGGCACAAGAAGAAGAAGTTTACGCGGTGACCTTCGAATGCACTCGGGCGGCCAATGCCCAACAAATTCGCGAAAGAGGTTTTTACCTCGCTCCTGAATTGTCCGCCGTCGTGAAAGCCAAGGCGCAGATCATCGGCCAGGACTTTGAGGGCAAGCTTCTGTTGCGTGCCGAGAACCCAGCTGAACTCCTTGCATTGGACGCGGTAAAGGCAACCGATAAGATCGACCCCAAGTCCGATCGAGTCCAACCGATTCAACTGTTGATCGGGTTCAAGGCGGACCAGCAAGAGGCCGTGAAGACATCATTAACCGAGGCCGGATTCAAGATCATCAAAGTCTCGAAACGCGGCAAGTATATGGTGGTCGGAATCGATAACGAAGAACACAAGACAATTACGCCGGAGATGATCGACGCCCTCTCCACAAAGGTCAGCGAGAGCGGTGCAAGTTCGGCGACTCCGAACTTCCGGGTGAAGGTTCCCGAGCCACCTCTAGTTCGACTACCGAGCCGAAATCAAACTGCAGACATCCCGAACGACCCCTACTTCGAGCTCCTCTGGGGAATGAAGA
>CAZEAN010000113.1:0-18172 GCA_964510225.1 uncultured Isosphaeraceae bacterium | reverse complement strand
GCAGTAGGGCCGCTCTAATTGCTGCAACTCATTGTCAACAAAAAGATTGTGTCATTCGGTTGCGTTAAAAGATTGTCGCAAACCACTTCGACGCATTGGCTTACGGTTCAACTGCACCATCCTGGTATAGCATACCTAGTCGCCGAATGGTACCTAATTGTCATCGGCGACTTCGCTATCTTGGCTGTTGTGATCAAGCGGATATTAGTTTCCGAGTGATCAGAAACTACTGTGTATGCTGTATTGCTTATGCAAGAATTTCATCGACGATCCGACCATGGACGTCCGTGAGGCGGAAGTCGCGGCCCGAGTAGCGGTAGGTGAGACGTTCATGATCAACACCGAGAAGGTGGAGGATGGTCGCATGTAAATCATGGACATGAACACGCCCTTCAACGGCGTTCATGCCGAATTCGTCGGTGGCACCATGGGTGTGGCCCGCTTTGACCCCACCGCCTGCCAGGAACATCGAGAACCCGGTGCTGTGGTGGTCGCGGCCCGGATCTCCCTTCTTCGCTGGTTGAGAGTAGGGAGTTCGACCGAACTCACCGCCCCAGATAACGAGCGTATCTTCCAAGAGCCCTCTGGCTTTGAGATCCCCAAGGAGCGCGGCGGTTGCGCGATCGCTATCCGCGCAGAGGCGTTGATGGCCCTTGTCATTGGCGGAATGGGTGTCCCAGGGCTGCTTGTTCTTCCCATCAACGTAGTAAACCTGAACGAATCGGACACCCCGTTCCACCAGCCGTCGAGCAAGGAGACAGCTCTGGCCAAACTTGGTCCGCCCATAGGTTTCTCGGAGTCGCTCTGGTTCATTCGAAAGGTCGAATGCCTCACCCGCCTCCGTCTGCATCTGGAATGCCAGTTCGAGTGAGGCAATCTGGGCGTCGAGCGCGTCTTCGTGGGGTCTTGCTTCTCGATGGAGGTCATTCAACGACTGGATCAGATCAAGTTGTCGACGTTGTTCAACTCGTGAAAGCTCGGGATGTTCGAGATGCGCAATCATCGCGTTCACATCGAGATTGCTGGTGTCAACTGCCATCCCTTGGTGTTCACCCGGCAAGAAGGCGCTCGACCAGAGTTGAGGCCCGACGACGGGCATTCCGGGGCAGAGGACCACAAACGGAGGCATATTCTGGTTCTCAGAACCGAGGCCGTACGACGCCCAGGAACCGAGGCTGGGACGAATTGGCTGCGGATTCCCCGAATTCATGATCAAGAGGCCTGGCTCATGATTCGGTTCGTCGGTGTGCATCCCTCGGAGAATACAGAGGTCGTCGGCATGATCGGCGAGGTTTGGGAATAACTCGCTCATGACCACGCCGCTTTCTCCATGGGGACGGAATCGGAACGGCGAGGACATGAAGGCGCCGCCCTTCGTTTTGACCCCAAACTCGTGCTCGGATGGTTTCTCACCGGCATATTTCGACAACGACGGCTTGGGATCGAACGTATCAACGTGCGAAGGAGCTCCATTCATGAACAGAAAAATGACGCGTTTTGCTTTTGCCCGATGATGAAGTCCATCGAGTCCGGTGACGGCAGAGTTCGCGGCATCCGCTGAGGAATGCAACCATCCAGACGATTCGAAGGCGCCCGCAAGTCCGAGCAAGCCAAAGCCTGCTCCCGCACGGCCGAGGAGCTGGCGTCTTGAGAGGAGTTGAGCTGCTTGAGGGTTAGGTCGATTTTGCATCGGGATTCTCTGTGTTTGTTGAAGAGATGGGATGTGTCGATGATGGCTCTGCGGAGCGATGATCTCTCAGATTAATCCAGGATCAAGAGTTCGTTCGATGCTAAAAGCGCTTGAATGTATGAGAACCAGCGCTCGTTCTCTTCATCCGCTTGGAGGAACTGGCGACCGAGTGCTCGCTCTGAGTCAGTTGGTGATCGTGCAAAGAGAAGTTGATAAGCGAGGTCCACGCGGGCGTCGAGATCATCAGCCGACTCTTGGGAGATGCGATTCGCCAAGGCTTCAGTGTGTTTGGTGATGAATGGGCTGTTCAGGACGAAGAGCTTCTGTAACGGTGTCGTTGTTTCGGCTCTCGTCGCGCTGTGAGCATTGGGATCGGGGAAATCGAACCGAGCGAGCATCGGGTTGAGATCGAGCCGGCTGATCCGGCTGTAGATCGTTCTCCGAGTTGCCTCGGGATCGCTAGGATCGATCGAGGGTCCGCCGAGAGAGTGCTCCAACCGCCCAGAGACGGCCAAGATGGTGTCACGCCAAGCTTCGACCGAGAGCCGCTTCCGAGTCATTCGCGCTAGTAATCGGTTCTCGGGGTCGATGGCTCGATGCGCATCGGTGATCTCGCTTGACTGGCGGTAAGTGTTCGAGTGGACAATCTCACGAATAAGCCATTTCAACGACCATTTCCCCTCAGCGATGAATCGAGCGGAGAGGTCGTCGAGGAGTTCAGGATGGGTCGGCGACTCGCCGAGACTTCCGAAGTTACTCGGGGTTCCGACAATGGGGTTGCCGAAGAGCGATCCCCATATCCGGTTGACAAACACCCGGGCGGTGAGGGGATTCTCTGGATCAACGATTGCTTCGGCGAGTTCGAGCCGGCCACTGGTGGATTCATCGCCGAGGAGGGTCTCGGGCGCTCCCTGGCTCAAAACCTGAAGGAAATGGCGTCTTGCCGTTTCGCCATGCTGGTCGACGTTCCCTCGGATGTAGACCGGCAGATCTCTCGGCTTCCCTTCCCTGATGATATGAAGGGCATCCTCCGGGCTCTTCGCCTCGCCGTTCTTGTTCGTCTCTACCTCATCGTGAAGAGGTCGGTTAAACATGCTCGTGCTTGCAAAGACACCGGCGATCGCGTAGTAGTCCTCCGTTGGGATCGGATCGAACTTGTGATCGTGGCACCGCGCGCAGGCGACTGTCAGACCAAGAAGGCCCCGTGAGACGACATCGACTCGATCTTCCCATTCCTCGGCCATGACCTCGGGTGAGCCGCGACGGTAATACTTGGGGCCTAGGCCGATGAACCCAAGAGCAGGATCATCGCTCTCGTCGTCGGGAGAAATGAGATCGGCAGCAAGTTGGAGACGGATGAACTGATCGATCGGAAGGTCGTTATTGAATGCGTTGATTACCCAGTCGCGATAGAGATAGGCGTTGGGATAAAAGAGGCTTTGGTTGTTGCCGACGATATGTGCTTGATCTTCGGCATAGCGTCCGAGGTCAAGCCAAGGGCGGGCCCACCGTTCCCCAAATCGGGGAGACGCAAGGAGGCCATCAATGTAAGCTTCGAGTGCAGCCGGGTCTGGATCATGAACCAACGCCTCGACTTCTTCTGGACTCGGAGGCAGGCCAATGAGATCAAAGCTCAACCGACGGATGAGAGTGCGTCGATCTGCTTCTGGGTTTGGTTGCAGTCCTTCGCTGTCGAGCCTTTCGAGGACAAATGTGTCGATCCGTGATTGGTGACCTGGTTGGGCCGACGATTTCGAGAGAGAAGGTTGGTGCGATTCAGGTTTCTGAAAGGCCCAGTTGTTGAGTGCAGCCTTCCAGTCAATCGCTAGCTTAACTTCCCCGACCGTCGTGACCGAGGCTGATTCTTCAACTCTTGGCTTTGCAATTCTCGGATCAATAGCCCCTTGTGCGATCCAGTGTTCAAAAGCCGCGATCACTTCATCGGGGAGCTTGCCAGAAGGAGGCATCCGAAGGAGCGGATCGTCATAACGAATGGCCCAGATGAGGGGACTGGCCTCTGGATCTCCCGGCTCGATCACCGGGCCCGCCGATCCGCCTTGAAGCAATCCATCCCGAGTATCAACACCAAGGTCGGCCTTGAATACTCCTGTTTCGGTAGAGTGGCATTCGTAACAGTATTCCACCAAAACTGGTCGAATCTTGGATTCGAAAAACTCAAGACGTTCCGCCTCTGATTCGCCGACTGCTGTCCGACTCGAGAGGATCGGAATTGTCAGGAAGATGATGACGGGCGAGCACCAAAATGTGATCGAAGAATGCCGCATGAGTGTTGCCTCTGGCTTCATTAGCTCGTACAGAAACTGCCGCCAGTTCACGAAACAAGGTTCCGGTATGCAATCCTCGGAACAAGTTGTCTCGACCAATTGTGCAAGATTGTCCTCGGTAAGTTTAGCGAATGTTCAACAGCGAGTCGAGTCGACCGAGAGGGAACGCTACAGTAGACCGAGCGCGATTAGTAGCTCACGAGACGCTCCCATCCCAGTCGTCCAGAGCTTATCCTGGGGAAGTCGCCTGGCACGAGGGAGTATTGGCGTTGTGCTCAGTTTTATTCGATTTTCCCTTACCAGATCGAGAGGGTGGACAGCATGCGGCTCGGACTATGTTGGCTGATTGGATTCGTCTACTTACCGTTGTTGCTCGGACCAGCCAGAACTCCCGCAGAAGAGCCTTCGTTGAAGATCAATTGGGAGAAAAACTACCTCACGATTCGTGGAGACGAACTACCTGGCGGATCGATGACGGTCCACTATCTTGAAGCCTACTGTCGGGCTGGATCGACCGACGCCGATTGGGTAAGTCATACCGTCATTGGTCACACCACTGAGCTGCTCGAAGCTTCATCTGATCGGACGTTCATCAGACTCCGTTGTACCTTGAGCGATGGTGTCGTCGTGGATCACGAAATCCGATCGACCCACGACGAAGTCGACTTCCAGATTCTGGCTCGGAATCCGGGAGTGAATGAGTCAGAAGCACATTGGGCTCAACCCTGCATCCGTGTTGATCGGTTCACCGGAGCTGACCAGGACTCTTATCTCAAGAACAGCTTCGTCTTTCTCGACGGGGCGCTGTGTCGGATGCCTACACGTGACTGGGCAACGGTAGCACGCTACACACCGGGACAAGTCTGGTGTCCGAATCATGTCGATCGGAACGATGTCAACCCTCGGCCACTTAGCCCACTGGTCCCTTCCAATGGATTGATCGGTTGCTTCTCGGCAGATGAGTCGATGATTTTCGCAACCGCATTTGAACCGTATCAAGAGCTCTTCCAGGGGGTCATCGTCTGTCTCCACTCCGACTTCCGGATCGGCGGTCTGAAGCCGGGTGAATCAAAGTCGATCCGTGGTAAGATCTATCTTGTCCCTAATCGTCTTGATGAGTTAATGAAACGCTATGAAGCCGACTTCCCGGAGCACGTTGTCCAAGACTAACAACGTGCCCAGCAAGTTCTGTCCTCTATCGGCAGTATGAACTCAATACTTATCGGGCTTCTCCGATATCAAAGACCGCTACAAAGTTTTCCTTGAGAGCACCATTCAAGCTTGGTGAAGGTTGGACCTCGATCACCTGAAATCCCTGGGATTTGATTTCCTGAACGAAGGTTTTTCGATCGGCCCGAACGTGGTTGAGCAAGAACTCAGAACTCTTGCCGACGACCCGATCAAAGTCGATGACCACCAATTTGCCCCCAGGGCGTAAGGCGTCTCGGATCGAACGAAGTGACGCGGCAGGATCCTCGAAGTGGTGGTAGGTGTCACAAATGAAAACAAGATCAACTGATTTCGGTGGCAACTGAGCCGAGTTTTGTGTACAGAGGACGGTACAGACATTCCTGAGTTCCGCTTGGGACGATCGCTCTGCGATGAACTGGAGAAAGTTCGGCGCGATATCGACGGCATAGACGGCCCCCTCGGGTCCGACAGCATGGGCGATTGGTAGGGTAAAGAGCCCTGTCCCCGCTCCAACATCGGCGACGTCCATCCCTGGTCTTAGCTCCAGGAGTTCTACGATCGCATCGCGGTGCACCGAAACCTCTCGTGATTCACTTTCGAAACGATCTACAAACTGCTGGACATCAGGATCCTTGAAATTCTGGTTGAGTTCTGGCGTTGCGCCTGGGATTGGTTCCTGGGCAGAGGAGAGTGATGCAACGAGTACAGTAGCCGCGAGCGCCTTAAGGCTTATTTGAAGTCGAGTCATGGTGTTGTCGTTCAGGATTCCGTTGGTGAAGAGATTGCTGTGAAACGGGACCATCACCCCATCACTTCTATTCGAGCCCGCCCTTATTTTCCAGTTCCTTGTAACGGATCAGCGAGTAAATGATCGGGACGATTGCCGCAGCGATGATCGGTGCCATCGCCCATCCCGGCCAACCCGCAATTGCAAGGATCAATCCCAGGATCCCTCCTCCAACGAAACACCAAGCCCCGAGTCGATGGGTGTCAGCCCAGACGCGATCGCTTGCGAGAGTCCAAGGGGTCCGGATCCCCACGTAGAAGTTCTTCCGGACCTTGCCTAATACGTTCCCCATGAGGGCAGTCATCAAGCAGATCCCTCCAATCAACGCTCGGCTCACATCGATCGAACCACCGATTGTTGCGAAGAGAATTAAACCATGAATGTACGCAAAGAGCGCAGAGATCAGAACGATTAAGTAGCGATAGGTCGGCTGAAACGTTCCGATTTCAAACTGCTTTGGAGAGAGCCAGGGTAGGACCCCGAAGAGCCCGAGCATCCCGGTCATGATCATCGGTGTGAGAAACGCAGCCCATTCCTTCTGGCCATACTTGTCAGGTTCTCCTTCGATATTCCAATGGGTCGGAATTTGGTCTGGCAGGTTCGGGTACACGATCAGTGAACCAAGCCAAGTCGCTGCAGCGAGGCTCCCCGCAATGATCCAGGCGTAGCGTGTCATTTCGATTCCTCCTCCTCTTGCTGGACGTTCCCTTTGCCCTCGATACCGAAGAGATCCCAGAGCCAGGTCAGGAGGTCCTCCGCGACAGTTGTGTCCAGCGCGTAGTAAATCTGCTGCCCCTGCCGTCGCGAGCGGATCAAACCGGTGTCTTTCAAAACATTAAAATGATGCGAGATCGTCGGCTTACTTGAACTAAAGCGATCGGCAAGCATCCCTGCCGACTGCTCTCCCTTTGCCAATTGACGGAGGATTTCCCGTCGCGTTGGATCAGAGAGTGCTTTGAATACCTGATCGATCCCCATCGCGCTTGAGTCCTCCCTATCCGTTCTTCGGGGACACCCCTTCATTATTTCGATGCACATCGAAAAAGAAGCAAGGGCCGTTTGGGAGTGGGCGGTTGTTCGTCGTACGGCGTCGAACTATCCTCCAAGATGTCCCTCTTCGCAGAACATTCATGAGGAGCAACACTCAGATGAACAAGAATTTTGATCGCCGATCTTTCCTTGGAACCGGGGCGATGAGCCTTGGGTATTTTTTTACGGCCTCGGCTGCCTCGGCTCGACGCGTAAGCCGGATGCCGAACCAATCCTTGGCCTTTGCCGGAATCGGTGTGGGTGGCAAGGGGAGCAGCGACATTGACCAGGCCGGTAATCTCGGCGACGTTGTTGCGATCTGCGACATTGATCAAGGCAGGCTTGATCCGAAGATCGAGAAGTGGCCGAGCGCGAAGGTCTTTTACGACTTCCGCGACCTCATCGACACTATGGGTGATCGTATCGACGCAGTGACCGTCAGCACGCCCGATCATACGCATGCACTGGCGTCGTTGATGGCAATCAAAGCGAAAAAGCATGTTTACTGTCAAAAGCCGTTGACTCATTCGGTCTTCGAGGCTCGGGTCCTTACCGAGGCTGCACGGAAGTACGGCGTCTGCACTCAGATGGGCAACCAAGGATCGGCGGAAGACGGCCTCCGTCGCGCAGTCGAGTTGATTCAGGGTGGAATTATCGGCCCCGTCCGCGAAGTCCACGTTTGGACAAATCGACCGGTCTGGCCACAAGCACCGGAAATTACGGACCGACCGAGCAAGGCAGACCCATGGCCGGAATCGATCCACTGGGATCAGTTTCTTGGCGGTGCACCTCTCCGACCGTACGTGAAGGAAGTCTACCATCCGTTCAACTGGCGAGGCTGGTGGGATTACGGGACCGGCGCTATTGGTGACATGGCCTGCCACACCGCGAATATGGCATTCCGCGCCTTGAAGTTGATGTACCCGACCGCCGTCTCGGCTGAAAGTGACACTGTTAACGACGAAACCTACCCCGGTTGGGCTCGGGTCCTGATGCAGTTCCCCGCCCGTGACGAGATGCCCGCCGCGACCTTGACGTGGTACGAAGGGAAGAGAGACGGGAACCTTGTCCTTCCTCCGGAATCCCTTCAGGCCAAGATCCTCGCTCCGGGTGAGGAGCTTCCAGGTAGCGGCTCGATTCTGGTTGGTGACCGGGGAATCCTGTATTCCCCGAACGACTACGGTGCCAAGTTCCGGTTGCATCCAGAGAACCTTGGCCAAGGTGTGAACCTCACGACTCCTGAGCGACTTCCTCGGAACAACCGAGGTGACCAAGGGATGAAGGATGAGTGGGTCGACGCGATTAAAGCCGGGAAGCCGACGATCGCTTACTCGAATTTCGACGCCGCTGGTCCACTTACCGAGGCATTTCTCCTCGGAAACGTTGCGATCAAGACCGGCCGACCGATCGAGTGGGATGGACCCAATCTCAAGATCACGAACTATCCCGAGGCCAACGACTTGATTCAGACCGAGTACCGCCGAGGCTGGGAAGTTATGCCTGGCTGATTCTGTTCTCGGAATGTCGGAAGCTCATTCCCGGGTGGTGGTAATCCAACGGCCACTCGGGATTCATGGACGAGATGGCAACTCCTGATCGGGTCGAATCCCTACTTCCTTCAGGAAAAGGTCAGTGACAATCCCGGAGGGATCGTCACTGATCAGAAGGCTCTCCAGGT
Organism: uncultured Isosphaeraceae bacterium; assembly: GCA_964510225.1. Classification (GTDB taxonomy): domain Bacteria; phylum Planctomycetota; class Planctomycetia; order Isosphaerales; family Isosphaeraceae; genus CAZEAN01. Next base: position 9,512 of record CAZEAN010000113.1, on the reverse strand, counting down.
TCCGGGGACGAACAAGCCCCGCGCTCACGCCGTGTTCGAGCAGGGCGATCATTGGGTTGAAATAGCCTCGGGTGTTGAGAACCGCCATTGGTTTCTCGTGGATCCCGAGGGCAGACCAGGTCAGGATCTCGAAGAATTCCTCGAAGGTCCCGATTCCGCCTGGGAGAGTAAGGAAGCCATTGGCGCGACTCGCCATCAATGCCTTCCGTTCGTGCATTCCATTGACGATGTGGAGTTCTGTCAGTTCTTGATGAGCAATTTCTTTGGCAGAGAGTGTCTCGGGTATCACTCCGATCACTGAGCCACCATGTTCGAGAACTGCGTCAGCAACAACACCCATGAGTCCGACTTGACCACCACCATAGACCAAACCAAATCCGGCTTCGGCGATTGTCTGTCCCACTATTCGTGCGGCGACTCGGAATTCTGGATCGGCACCAATCGACGATCCACAAAAGACGCAAAGGTTAATACGTGCAGCCATCTCATTTACTCGTAGAAGAAGTAGTCGAGGTGTTGGGTTCGTTCTGTCGACTGGCGTTCTGAAGTTGAATGTCGGGGGTCTGCTTTAGGATCATGACGACGTAGAGGGTTTGGAAGAAGCCCAGAAAAACAAGTCCACTACTGATGCCGCCGAGAGTTGCTGACGGTGGGGCAAGAACAAGGGAGAGGAGCATCCCAACCACTAATCCCGTCGAAGCGCCGCCAAGCGTGGTGACTAAAAGATGCATCAAGAAGAAGATCGAGAATGCGTTCACACGTTTGACGCGACCAGCCGGCAAGCCCAAGAGCACATTCATCTTGGCGACTTCGTAAATGAGACCAACGCGAGTTCGAATCAAGATCAGGCTCGCGAAGATCGAGAGCATCATCAGAGCCCCGAAGGTTACTGGAAAGCACCAGCGCTGGAGGAGAGGCAACGGAATGATTGTATTCACCTGTTCAGAGGCGTTTAAAAGTGCAGTGGACGCACCGATGAGGAGCGAGGAAACGAAGAGCAAAATCCCGACCCCACGATTGCGGTCGCTCACTAACTGGTTGATGGTCCGCGATATGTGCAGGTAACGGACTTCAGGCGAGAGTGGTTCGGGTCGCCGAGTCGGGAAGCCGATCGACGATTCTTCACCGATCATTTCAATCGCTGCGAGTTGACGATCAACTTCGTCTTCATCAAGGACCGAGACGGACAGCCCCTCGGTTGTTTCTTGAGGTGCGATCGGGCCGAGTCGCCGGTCCGGATTGTCCGGTGGCAGAGGTTGGTCAGTCATAGCATCGAGCTCTCAGAGGTTGTCAGATCACCCACGACTCGGGCTTCCTGAAGGAGGATTGCGGTCGTTATGATCAAGGTTAAGCTACCCCGAGACAAGGAAGTCTTCGGTCATCAGTAAGAATGATCCGCAGCTCGAGAGATTGGGAGGAATCAGGTGTCATCCTCAGACACTCCGGAGCAGTTCCAGACCGTGGCACAAGTTGGCGAGATTCCCGAAGGGCAGGGGCGTGCCTTTGATGTCGACGGTGTGATGGTTGCTGTCTTCCTTGAAGAGGGACAGTATTACGCATTGGAAGACTATTGCCCTCATCAAGGCGCACCACTAAGCGACGGTGTGTTGTTTGATAAGTCAGTGACCTGCACCTGGCACGGTTGGCGGTTCGGACTCGAAGACGGCCGACACCTCGATGGATCTCGGTCACAGGTGGCAACGTATCCAGTCCGAGTCGTCGGGAACGAGATCCAAGTCGCCGTTGACTAGCCAATTGTTCGACAGTGGACTCTTCGTTGGGGTTCATGGAAGATTTAGATTGAGTCGCTAGGGGGAGGCCAGTCGGATCTCCGCCAGGTCACGTTCCAGGTAAGTCGTAGAAATCGAGGGAGTTTACCGGATGCGCGCCGCCTGCATCGATGCTCATGGGGACGCTTCGGCGATCCAGATCAAAGACCTTCCTGTCCGAGAGCCAACTGAAGGTGAGGTCTTGGTCAGGGTCGGTGCCGTCTCGCTGAACCCGGTTGACCTCTACCTCCGGGCTGGTACCGTTCCGATGGTGAAAACATTTCCCTACATCATCGGCTGTGACGTCGCGGGAACCATCGAAAAAGTTGGACCTGGGGCCAATAAGTTCAAGATCGGCGACCGCGTTTGGGGCTCAAACCAAGGTCTTTTGGGTCGCCAAGGCGCTGCCGCTGAGTTCATCACGACGTCTGAAGATTGGCTCTACCCGACTCCGACAAGCCTCTCTGATCCCGAGGCCGCTTCGCTCGCATTGGTCGGGATCACAGCACATCTCGGCCTCTTCGACCGTGGTCAGCTCCAAGCCGGTGAATCGGTCTATGTCGCTGGTGGCGGTGGTGGCGTTGGCTCGATGGTGATCCAGATGGCCAAAGCATCTAGCGCCCGGGTTGCCACAACAGCAGGTCATGAGCAAACGTTGAACCTTTGTCGAGAACTCGGCGCGGATCTTATCCTTAATTACAAGACCGACGATGTTCCCGCCAAGCTCCGAGAATGGTCTGAGGAAGGAATCGACGTATGGTACGAGACCCAGCGCAATCCCGATTTAATGACCATCGTGCCACTGCTTCGACGACGAGGCCGAGCGGTTTTGATGGCCGGTCGGGATGCAACCCCGACCTTTCCTCTCGGTGCATTCTACCCAAGGAATTGCGCAATCCTGGGCTTTGCGATGTTTAATCACACCCCAGCCGAACAAGAGCGATGTGCTCTCGATATCAACAAGTGGGTTGAGGCAGGTCAGCTCCGGCCGATCATCGGCAAGACTTTTCCGCTCGACCAAGCCGCTGAAGCTCAGCAATTCTTGGACGATAACACGCTCGGCGGCGCCGGAACTTTGGTGGGCAAAGTAGTGATTACTGTCTGAGCGTTCGCTCGGATTGGTCGATTCGAGGGGTGACCACGAGCCATCCATCCCCGCCTTGGGTCCTAGGACGGCTCGTGATTGTTCCGGTCTTCTCACACCCACAAGCTTGGGTGCACATACCAGCGACTTCTCGGTTCTGATGGAGATCAGATCAGGAACGACGGCTTCGCGGGATCCAGCATTGGTGGTGGTAACGAGTAGTCCGCTCAATATCTCAAAATGACTTCGGCGAGCACCATGTTGTTGAGGAGCTGGACCTTATCTGAGACTTGGAACTCGTAAGTGAAGCCGAGTTCTAAGTGCTTGTTCAAGTCGTACTTGAAGCCGATGGCGTTAGTGACCCAGTTAAGCCCGCTGACCCCTTCCGCACCAATGTTCAAGAGGCCGCCTCCCTCGAAGGGAAGGGGTAGAAATGTGCCATTCTGGTTGAAGTAGAACCAGTTCGCTTCGAAGAAGGGCACGAAGGGACCAAACCGGCGGTCGATATGAGCGCTGGTGAGGAAATAGCCGGAGTTGGTGGTCTTCATCCGGAAATTCTGTCCAACTTGGAGCAAGACGTGCCAGTTATCAGCGAATTCTTTACCTAGAACACCATAGATTGCTAAGTTGCCACTGCCTTGGTTCTGAAAGACACTTGCAGCACCGGTTGGGGCTTCGTATTGGAGAACCCCGGAGAACAGGAACTGACGTTCAACATCACGGATCAAGACGTACTTAAGACCCGCGTTGATATTTGCCAATCCTGTGACCGAATCACCTGGGTTGGGAGAGAGGCGGACGATCCCGTCCTTGTCAGCGAACAGTTGGAGCCGTTCATTGACTGCGAGGCGCAATTGCAGGGCGTAAACCTGGATCGATCCCGAGCCAAGGACTGGTGTGTTGGGAGTTCCCCAATTATTCAAGAAGAAGAATCGAGCTTCCGTCAATGATCGTGGGTCCTTGAACTGGACTGGATTGCTCAAGGGACCGACGAAGCCGTCGAATTCGTGGTCACTGTAAAACAACGGCTTATCATGCCCCTTTGCTAATCCAAAGAGCGAGTGCTGCGTCTGACTGCCGTTCCCCTCGCCGAACCAATGCGACTGAGGAGAGGCTAGCGTTGGGGTCGTCATCCTCTTCGGGGCGGGCATCGCGAACTGACCGGCCGGTCCTGGGGCCGGGTACCGTTCTGACATCGATCGGCCCGAATGGATAATGTCAGCTTCGGGAGTCGGATCCGCAGGAAGAAGCGTTCCCGAAGACATCGGGATCGGGGGAACTTGGTAGATCAGAGCGGACACGAGCAGCCATCCATGGAAGCTCATGATCAGATCCTCAGGGAACGAGGAGGGCTTGGATCTCACAACGACCAATGGCCGTTGATCCAGTTCCTCCAGTGAATCGCGGTTGCCCTCAAGCCCTCTCCGCTGCTCGATCAGGATCGAATGGGCTTCGGTTCCCAGAGCAGGGGGAGCGCAGTCGGGGGCGCGGCATCCTGCAGCGCCGTTGATACTACGTCCGAGATCGGCAGATTTCGATGCACTTGTTGAATCGATTTCGATAGATCTCAAGTTAACTTGTCGGCCAGAATTGGTGGCTTTCAGTACCAACTCCGAGTCGGCTTTAATGGTTTAGTGGACAAGAGACCTGAGGTCGGGCGTTGAGCGCGGTTTTAACTAGGAGATCAGCACATGAGTTGGTGTTTCAAGACTTGGTGGGTCGTTTGCGCTACGGCCATCAGTGGCTTCGGATCAAATGATCAGATGCTTGCAGAAAACTATGAGATTCGACTCACCGTAATCGATGCTCAGAACGGTGTCCCAGTTCCTTCGAGAGTCTATTTGACGTCGGAGTCGGGTCAAACCTATTTCTTCGCGCTATCGGCTGACCTCATTGGCGGCAAGATTCCGGCAACGATTCGTTACGCAAAGCAAAACTGGATCAATGAACGATCCAGAGAGTATCACACGACAGTGATCGCTTATCCGGTCGTCGCGAAAGTGCCTCCAGGGCGATACTCCCTCGTGGTGGAGCGTGGGAAGTCGTACGTTCCGGACGTTCGGGAACTTGTGGTGGAGGACAGAGACCTCAAGGTCAACGTTACCCTTGATCGTTGGATTAATCCTGCACAGCGCGGTTGGTTCTCCGGGGATACCCACATCCACCGAACGCTCGATGAGGCCCGAAACGTGGTGCTCGCCGAGGATCTCAATGTGATCTTCCCCCTCACGAATTGGGTGACTTTCTCGGACACGTTACCGGGACACGGTGATAGAAACCTCGAAGTGGAGCTTCCCGCGAAACTTGTCGTAGTTGACGATACTCACGTGATCTGGCCCTTGAATACCGAGTATGAGATCTTCACAGTAGGTGGAAAACAACACACGTTAGGTGCACTCTTCTTCCTGGGACATCGGAGCCCGCTTCCAGCCACTGTTCCCCCCTGGAGGCCCGCGGTCGAACTTGGTCAGGCAACCAATCCTGATGTTCTCTTCGACATGGATAAACTTGATTGGCCGTTCGCAATGACCTTGCCTACGGTGGTCCCAGGAGCATTATATGAGCTTTCGAACAATCATCTCTGGCGTACAGAGTTTGCCTTCGAAGAATGGAATACAGCCGCTCCTCCCTTCATGCTCCCTCCGTATGGAAGTAGCAGTGGTGGAGAACGTGACTGGATCGACTATACCCTCGGAATGTACTATACGCTGCTGAACTGTGGACTTGAACTGCCTCCTTCCGCAGGTACAGCGAATGGAGTCCATCCTGTCCCTGCCGGCTTTAGCCGTGTCTATGTGCACCAACCGGACGGTTTCGACTATGAGGGTTGGATCGATGGTCTGCGCGTAGGTCGATCCTTTGTGACGACAGGACCGATGTTGTTCGCCTCGGCAAATGGGCACGATTCCGGACACCACTTTAGGTCTGAACCGGAGGAGGAAATACTGGTTAATCTCGACGTGATCTCAGAAACGCCGCTGCTCTACGGCGAGATTGTCGTCAACGGTCGTCCTGAACACCTCCTCCGACCAAGCAATCGGGAGACACCAGCGGGAGCGTTTGAGACGAAGCTCTCTGTGCCGGTACAAGTCGTACGATCCGGGTGGTTTGCCGTCCGATGGTGGGAGCAGCGTCCCGATGGTCGGATCCGTTTTGCCCACACTGCTCCTTGGTATGTCTCGGTGGGAGATCAGCCAGTCGTGCCATCCTCGGATGAACGAGACTACCTTGTGCGAAGGATGGAGGAGGAAATCGAGCGAAGCCGAGACCTTGTTTCCAATGCTGCGCGGAGAGAGTATCAAGATGCCTTGGAATTCTATCGATCACTTCCACTCTACGATGACTCCAAGGAAGTTGCCTTAATGAGTAGGCCGTTTCGAAACGCGAAAGATCGAGAGCGGTGGCTCAACAACATGATTGATCATCATCGCTATTCAGCCGCAGAGCTCAGAAGAGCGACCGGACTCTCTCTCGAAACTGCTAGGAGCGAGCTCGAAGCGCGCGTAGCAAATGGGACGAAGGATCCATCAACACCGCAATCTCTTGAGGTTCTTCCTTATCCCGGAGGTCGCCACCCTCGTCGAGGATTCCTGGAGGGAGCGATCAATCCCCAACGTGAGACGAAGATCAGTGTCTTCCCACCTTGGAATGATGGCGGGTATGTCGTCGTGGACGTGCCCGAGGCGATCTTTTCAAACCTTGGACTAACGTATCTTGCTCATAGCCATATTCCGACGATTTGGGACGAAATTGGCGAAACACTGGCACAGGAGGAGTGGGTCGAGCGTGGTGACCAACTTTTGATGGAACGCACGCTTCCCAACGGTATCGAGTTTGGTACTGTCGTGACCAAGCATCCTGAGTGGGTCGAGATGGAGATCTGGCTGTACAACGGAACAGACCAGCTCCTTACTGATCTGAGGACCCAGGTCTGTCTGATGCTGACGGGGGCACCTGGTTTCAACGCGCAGCAGAATTTAGACCAGATCTCTCAAGAACCGCTCATCGCCATAAAATCGATGACGGGTGATCGTTGGATCATGACAGCCTGGGAGCCCTGCAATCGAGTCTGGTCGAACCCGCCGGTCCCTTGTAAGCACTCCGACCCCATCTTCCCTGATTGTCCGCCCGGAGACAAAGTCCGCGTCCACGGGGGGCTCTGGTTCTATGAAGGGGATGATATTGAACGTAAAATAGGTCAAGTCAGGGAGACGTACTTGAATCGGAGAAGATGAGGGATACCGATGAAACGCTGTCTACTATGCGTCATTTTGCTCCCTTTACCGGCAATGGCGGAAGAGGTTCCCACTGCATCGGTTGAGGGCCAGCCGCTTGCTGCCAATGTGAAGCGGGTCATCCAGGCCTTTGAGCTTCTCGGAGTCCCTCTCTCCTCCGACCGGATCGACTCATTACGGGATCCGCTGCATCTGCTCGACCCGACAGCGATTCAAGAGGCTCTTGATCACGAGGTCCTCGCTGTGGTTCAACTCAACCCTGAGTATCGTGTCAAAGTTACACGCGGTCCCAAGTCGCCATGGATCGTGCAGGGGGGCTATCACCCGTTCCTCATCAAGATCGTAAATGAGGCCACATTGACAGAACGGCTTCGCGTTCGGTCGCCACAAGGAGGCGCTCTCTATGCCGGTGTGTCACTCAACAGTATGCAGCGACAACAACAAGAGCGATTGATTCGTAACGAGAATACATCAGGATCGAACGATCGCCTCTTCGACTTCGAAATCTTTGACGAAGCTCCGATGACTGATCGTCTGAGCGGACTCACCGTTGAATATGGGATCTTGTTGATCTATTGCACTGAGTCGGGGAAACGAGAGGCAACGGTCAGCTTCGATGTAGGGCAGGGGACGCAGGATCTAGGATTTCGGGGAGAGCTGCCGATTCTTTTTGATGTTCGACCTGCCGTTCCTGTAAAGCTCTCCATCCTCGATCATGATGGAACACCCACCACAGCCAAGCTTCTGATTCAGGATCGGCGTGGTCAGGTGTATCCGCCACAGCCGAAACGCATCGCGCCGGATTTCTTTTTCCAAGAGCAGGTTTACCGTCATCATCACGAGTATCTCCACCTCGCTCCTGGTGAGTATTCGGTCACCAGTTCGCGGGGGCCGGAGTACATCAATAAGCGCCAGAAGTTGACCGTTACAGACACAGACGCCATTGAGTTAGCTGTCCAACTGGAACGTTGGATTAATCCGATGGAGTATGGGTTTTATTGTGGAGACCACCACATTCATGGCGCAGGATGTGCCCACTACGAGGTCCCGACACTCGGAGTTACACCACAGGATATGTTCCGACAGGTGAAGGGGGAAGGACTCAATGTCGGTTGTGTCTTAACATGGGGGCCATGCTTCGAGTTCCAACGCCAATACTTTTCACCCGGAGCAGATCTGATCAGTGAGCCAGGAACAATCCTTAAATATGATCTTGAAATCAGTGGGTTTGGCTCGGCTCCACTGGGCCATGTCTGCTTGCTCAATCTCAACGATCAAACCTATCCAGGGTCCGAAGGTACGAAAGAAGCGGGCTGGCCGAGCTGGACCTTGCCGGTCATGAAGTGGGCCAAAGAGCAGGGAGGAGTCACGGGATATCCTCATTCAGACATGCGTTTCGATCCTCGAAGTTACGCCGATTGGATATTGAAGCGTTATGATCAAAATGCTAATGATCAGCTTGATATTGCAGAAAGCAAAGTGGCGCTCCTCCCTGGTACACATCCTCAGATCGATCGGGACGGGAACGGACGACTCACTAAAAACGAACTCAGAGCTTTTGCCGAGCATGCTGGGGGTCAGCTCCCGAACCTTGTTCTACCTGCGATGCAAGGCTCGGGGGCAATGGAGATCTTCGTGACGACTCCGGCGGGCGTATGCGACTTCATCAGCGCGATGGATACAGGGCGTGTCGGAGAGTTAAACACATGGTATCACTTGTTGAATTGCGGATTTCCGATCAAAGTAAGCGGAGAAACCGACTTTCCGTGTATGAGTAGCCGTCGGGTCGGTCAGGGACGTGTCTACGTGAAGCTTGGAAACAAACCAAGGGAAGATTGGGACTTTGGCGACTGGTGTCGGGGAGTCGCCGCGGGTCGCTCTTATGTTTCGGACGGTTTTGCCCACGCCTTGGAGTTCGAGGTTAATGGCGTTCGTCCCGGATTTGGAGACGTCCACTTGAATCATCCTGGCGATGTTTCGGTGAAGTTCCTCGTAGCATTTGCCCCAGAGACTCCGAGAGCGGTAGCACATGGAACACAGACAGAAGGGATTCCTCCGGGGAGGATCGGCGACACGGTTGAGCTTCACGCTCCTCGAAGCAGCGAATGGGTCAAGGGTGGTGAGCGCCAGGTTGAGATTATTGTGAATGGTGAGGTTGTTCGTCGGCTTCCGGTCAAAGCCGGAGAACTCGTCGAGCAGACGGTCGACATTGACGTTACCCAAAGTAGCTGGATTGCCCTTCGACAGTTCCCTCAACTCCACACGAATCCAGTCAACGTTCTTGTTGCAGATCGACCTATTCGCGTTTCAGAAGCCAGCGCGGAGTGGTGTGCCCAGGCAGTAGAGCTTCTCTGGGAAAATCGGAGCCATCTAATTCTACTGTAACCGATTCTTCGTGACCGCCGCGGCTTGTTCGCATATCCT
>CAZEAN010000112.1:0-18281 GCA_964510225.1 uncultured Isosphaeraceae bacterium | reverse complement strand
TATGATCACCCTCCTGAACCCACCGAGTCCAATTTGATCGAACTCTGCGGAATAGTGCCCACGATCGGGGCCAACGTCGGCTTTGCGCAAGATCCCGATGGCGACCGGCTCGCCATTGTTGATGAACGTGGTCGGTACATCGGAGAAGAGTTGACGTTGGCACTCGCTGTCCGGCATCGCCTTTCAGAAGCCCGGGGGCCAGTCGTCTTAAACCTATCTACTTCAGGAGTTTCAGTCGACTTGGCCCGAGAGTGGGATTGCCCGGTGATTCGGACACCTGTCGGCGAGGCCCATGTTGTCGAGGCGATAGAGGAACACCAAGCGATCATCGGGGGTGAAGGTAACGGCGGCGTCATTGACCCCAGGGTGGGCTTAGTTCGAGACAGTCTGGTCGCCATGGCTTCGGTGCTCGAACTGATGACAACACGAGACTGTAAACTCTCCGAACTTGTCGATGAATTACCTTCGTATGCGATGGCAAAATCCAAGTTTCCTCGAGGCGATTGTCCCCTCGACTTGCTCTTCGATCGTCTCGTTAGCGCTTTTCCCGATGCACTTCAGGACCGTAGGGATGGCCTCCGATTAGAATGGCCTGATCGTTCGATCTGGGCTCATATCAGATCAAGCAACACGGAACCGATCGTCCGCGTGATCACTGAGGCCCGTGAGATCACGGAGGCGAAGACATTGGCGGAGACCATCGGCGCGATGACCGCCGTGGAGGCTCGATCGTGACTTGGCCGATCTTCGAGGAACCCCCTTCCGTAGCGTTCCTCGACGTTGACGGAACCCTGCTCCCGGAAACCACTTCCTATCTTTTTGGTAAACTTCTCAATCGTCGGGGGATGATCAATCCTTGGCTCCTTCTTAAAGCGAGTTTGGTGGGAATCCAGCATAAGTTTGGCAAGCTCGACTACCGGCGACTCCTCGATTATGGATTTCAGATGATCCGCGAAATCCCAGTGGTCGAATTGGAACGCACCGCCTACGAGAACTTCCGGGACCAGATCAAGCCGAGACTCTATGAAGGTGTCGTCGCCCATTTAAACGATCTCCGGTTCGCTGGTACTCCCTTAGTTTTGGTCTCCTCGTCTCCGAGAGCGGTGCTCGAACCCTTGGCCATCTACCTCGGTTGCGCCGATATCCTAAGCACGCCGATCCGAATCGAGCAGAATCATGTGGTTGGACTGGGCGAAGGACCGCCGTGCTATGGAGAAGGGAAGCTCTATTGGGCGACGAAGTGGGCTCAGGAACGTGGACTCTCCATGAGCGATGCAACGGCCTACGCCGACAACTGGAGCGACCGACAACTCCTCGAACGAGTCGGCCACGCCGTCGTAGTTCGCCCGGGACGGCGGTTAAAGCGGCTCGCCCGCGAGCGTGGTTGGACGATCGTCCAGCCTGCCCGATCATTCACTGCTAGCCAACCGACCGAAAACGAGAAGCCAAATTGAACGAGCGGAGGTCGGGAGTCCAGTATTGCCGCACGTGTCGGCGAACCACTTGATGCAACGGAACATAGGACAGAGTTGGCACGAGTTGATATGGGAGTACAGGCAACTGTACAAGGAGTATTGCGGTTGGCACCTATGGGGTCGGCGTACTTCCTAGCCAGTCCGGGGACGTTGACGGCTGAGGTGATCATAGCATCCATCCGCATGCAGGTTTTTCCGACCAAATAATGAGAATTCACGTTGTTCTGATCCGAATCTTCAGGGCCACCTCACTGCAACCTAGATTTCTAGATTTAGAGACCGATCGAGGTTTAAACCTCTCCGAAGACAAAGCACTTCGAATTATCGGAATACATCGTAGCCAAACCTTCAAAGCTAGGAGCCCAGAGACGATCCTCTTTCCATCAGATCGTCTCTGGGGTTTATTTCACGTCATCCAATAGTCCAATGGCGTGCAATCAGGCCTTCTTAGCAGGATCTTGGCCGTTGATCCAGTCCCCTTCGAGTTTTTGATAGTCGCGGGGGATCATCACCGATCCTTCGTCACCTGCTTGCCAGCCTGGGACGTGTGCGGGCTTGCCACGATTGTAGGAGATTTTCTCCCACTTCTTCGCCCAGGAGCTGTCGGCTTCAGAAACTTTGCCGTTTTCTTGGTCGAAGAAGTAGGCCTTACCTTCGCGATAGCTTCGAACTCCGAGGTTAACGGTCGCGATTGCGGCGTAGCCGAGCGAAGCTGGGCAAAGGGTTTCTTGGTTGCGGCTTCGGACACAGCCGAGGAAGTGCTCCCAGAGGGCACGAGTGTCGGCGTCGCCGCGTGCATTGAAGCCGGCGTCGACGACTTCGCTACCATCGGCATTGGCGCCTTCTCGGCTCGGCGGTGCCGGTGCACCACGGAGGACTTGCGGCGTGATCTCGAATCCTTCGTAGTTAAACTTAATGGTCCCAGTGTGGCCTCGAATCACTTCTTCAATCGGGGTGTCGTTGCACATCGTCGCGGTGACGATCACTTGGCATCCCTCGTCGTAGTCGGCAACCACGGTTGCGACGTCAGGGACATCTCGACCGTCATACTCAAGGTAGAGGCCGCCACCACCGACGACCCGGCGTGGGAATCGGCAACCGAGGGCCAAGAGCATGTGGGTAAGCTGGTGGACGAAGAGGTCGGTGTACATTCCGCCGCCGAAGTCCCAGTAGCAGCGCCACTGAGCATATTTAGCGCGGTTGAAGGGCTGCTTCGGAGCGAGTCCAAACTGGTGACCAAGGAACATATCCCAGTCAACAGTCTTCGGATTCATGTCTGCCGTGAGAGGGTAGTAACGCCACTGACCCATCACGCTGTTACGATAATACTGCGTTTGGGCCTGCATGATTTTGCCAATCTGGCCCTTGACAATCAGGTCGTTCGCCATCCGCCACTGAGGGTGGGCAGTCGATTGAACGCCGACGGTAAAGACCTGACCAGTACGCTCGACGGCCTCAGCAACTTGCCGAGCTTCGTCGATCGTGTGGGTCATTGGCTTTTCGCAGTAAACGTCCTTGCCTGCTTCCATGAACTGGATCGACTGCAGCGCATGCCAATGGTCGGGCGTCGCAATCAAGACAGCGTCGATGTCGTCACGATCGAGAAGCGTCCGGTAATCCTTGGTGACGTTCTTGGGGTCGTCCGTGCTGAGCCCGCACTTCTCGGCCGAAGGATAGAGGCCGCGTCCAACTTCTTTGTTACCGTCCCAGACGTCTGCGAGAGCGACGATCTTAACGTTTTGGGACTCTTCCATCTCAAGGAGGTGACGGATGTGACCTTGAGCACGACCACCTGGACCCACGATCGCCACGTTGATCTGTTCATTCGGCGACTTGGTTTCGCCGATCGCTGGATGAGCAAAGGTACTTGTCGCAGCGGCTCCGGCGGCTAGCCCAGAAGTCTGGAGAAAACTGCGTCGGTTGACCGGTTTCGGATTGGTCATGAACTCGCGCTCCGCGTTGAATGTTCAAGGTCTCTTGGGGAAAACTGAATGGTCGAGGTCGTCCTGGACGAGGGTCGCTCAGGAAACTCTACCCTTGACCATGGGGAACTTCATCTTAACCACACAGGATGGCCATCGCGAGACCTCGGCTCGATCTAGTCGACCTGATACTTCAAGAATCAAGGGCGGACGGACTTGGCGTACTTATTCACGACGCCTGAGTTTCGGAGGTATCGACTTCCTCGATCATTGCAAGTCGACGCTCGTCTACGGCCAAACGTACCAAAAGGGCAGTCTTTGTGGCATTTCGAGCTTCATGGAGCGACACCGGGGGATCAAGCGGTTCCTCCGATCGGATCGCACCCAGAAACGCTCCGAGTGCCAAGGCCGTATCGGGCTGATTTCCAGGTTGGATTGACCGCCGTGGAGTCGAACGATCACGGGGCGTGAATGACCCGTTGCTAAAGTCGAGCCCACCGGCGGTCCCAATGATCTGCTGACGAATACCGGTAAAGCCTTCGGCAGCCGGATCGATCCAACTATGCTGAAACGACGCTTGGAAACCATTAGCCCATTCCAGCGTTACTTGATAGTAGTCAGTCACGTCTCGTCTGGGTCGCTGATCCACGAAGAGGTTGGAATGCCCGATTCCAAAGGCGCGTATTGGGACTTCACCCTGGATCCAGTTGAGCCAATCCCAGACGTGGACTCCTTGTTCCACCATCCAGTCACCCGAACGGGCACGCTGGCCGAGCCAGCCGTTGTGTCCATCAACAGGACCATTACTACTTGTCCATGATGCCCGAGCGCTGAGAGGACGGCCGATTTCTCCTCGATGGATTGAACGAACACCTTCTTGATAGCGCGGGTTTGACCGACGCTGAAGCCCGACATGAATCACGCGATCTGGTAGTTGTTCAGCCCGTTTGATCACAGAGTTACAATCTGCAAGTAAAATACCGAGTGGTTTCTCGGCATAAAGATGGCATCCTGCTTCGAGTACCTGAAGATTCAATGGGCGGTGGAGATCGTTGGGGACCGCAACAACGACCGCCTCGATCTGGTCATCATTCAGAAGGGCCTCCGCGGATTCAAATCCGACCGGACGACGCCCCCGTGCTTTCTCAACGATTCCCATCGCTCGATTCCGGAAGCGTTCCTCCGGATCAGCGACCCCGATAACTTCGGCCTCCTGCCACTCCAAGAGCCCTCGAAGCAGAGCAGTTCCACGAGTCCCCAACCCCACGACCCCGAGCTTGATCGGTGGAATCGCAACCGTACTTTCGACTTCACGACCCGTCGTGATCGCCCATCCAGCCGCCGCGGAACAGCTCAAGAACCTCCGACGATTTAAGCGCCCGATCGGCATCGCCACACTCCCATCTGCTAGTCTCTACCGAAGTTTGTTTTTTGGTTGAGTCACTTAGCATACCAAAAGGTGTTTAAGTCTGCGGAGTCTCAAAAATCCTCGATGTTGAAAATCAATCGGGCATCCTGGTTGACACGGTTACCCGTTTCAATTAACATTTTCTATTCTTCGCGGTTGAGCTGATATACGGCATTTCAACGGTTTTGCTGCCCTCCGACAATCCGCGGTGGCGTGATGCGCAGCAATGTAGGGAACTGGATCCGTGGCGGGTATTACTAACGAACGCATCCGTATTAGGATGGAGGCTTACGACCACTCTATCCTCGACGAATCGGCGAAGAATATCGTCGATACCGCCAAGCGGACCGACGCTGTCGTCCATGGTCCGATTCCCCTTCCAACTCGTATCGAACGTTACACGGTGCTCCGCAGCCCTCACATCGATAAAAAGTCGCGTGAACAGTTCGAAATCCGAACCCATAAGCGATTGATCGACATCGTTCAACCCACCAACAAGACCATTGATGCTCTGAACAAGCTCAGCTTGCCTGCTGGCGTGGACATCAAGATTAAAGCCGGTCCGGCCGGAGGTTGAACGCTTGAGTAGACTGCTTTGCAGCCACGTTGTTGCAAGATCTCGGTGATCGATGATAGACTAACTTATTCATTGACATCGGATCAAAGGACAAAATTTAGGTGTTGATGACACCCGCGTATCATGGTTGCAACCCTTAGTTGACGTGTTGCGACGATCTGTACGCCTTGACAAGAAGTTGGCTAGGAAGTCCCAATCATAAATCCTGGCCATTATGGACTTATCTGTTTCCTTCGTTCGGAATTCAACCTTCTCAGAGCTTCGTGCGATCCTAAATCATTTATTGCAGTATCGCACATCGCTACGCGTTGCAGACGGAGTGGACGTACGATGAACGTTGGCTTGCTGGGTCGAAAAGTGGGCATGACCCAGATCTTCGAAGAGGACGGCACGGCGATTCCCGTCACAGTATTGGAGTGTGGACCCTGCACTGTGCTTCAAGTCAGAACTGCTGAGCGTGATGGTTACCATGCCATTCAGCTTGGATTTGTTGACAAGAAGCGTAAGAACGCCACGCAGGCCGAACGGGGCCACGCCAAGAAGGTAGATGCTGAGCCGAAACGATTCATCCGCGAAATTCGTCAAGAAGCTCCTTTGGATCTCGAAGAAGGGGCAACGTTGAACGTTGACATTTTTAACGGGATAGAGAATGTTGATGTGACGGGCATAAGCAAGGGTCGGGGCTACACCGGTGTCATGAAGCGCCATGGTTTCCGGGGACTTCGAGCGACGCACGGTGTGCAACGAATGCACCGCCATCCTGGTTCTTCTGGCCCCTCGGCTGATCCCGCTCGAGTTTTCAAGGGTGTCAAAAAAGCCGGGCAACATGGAAATACCCGTATCACCGTCCGCAACCTGAAAGTGGTCCGGGTTGATACCGAGAACAACATTCTGCTAGTCCGAGGCGCAGTCCCTGGCTACAACAGCAACTTCGTTATCGTGAGGCAAACCAATACGGTCTAGCCCCCACGAACATTCCTCGAGTGGCGAACCGTCTCCTCAACGAATGACGGTTTCTCGCTCTACTGTAATTCTAAGTGGGTTTCGGAGAATCCGGACCCATCTTTCCTCGGACAGACCAAACCTTGAAGGTCTGGCTCATCCCAACTACGGTCAAGTGGATGGGCCGTCGACGCAATCGTGTAAGTGGATGGAAATTGATCATGTTACCTGTTCCCGTTTATCAGATCTCTGGAGAACGCCTGGACGATGAGTTGGTCGATCCGTTTGCGTTTGGTGTTCCGCCGCTCGATACCGATACTCCCAGTGACGATCTGGTCATTCAGCAGGTTGCAGATTGGCTTGAAGCACGAAAGCAGTTGATGCATGATGTTGTTTTGATGCACCTTGCCAATCGACGGGTCGGTACCGTCAACACGCGTGGCCGTTCTGATGTCGCCGGCTCGACTCGGAAAATGTACCGGCAAAAAGGGACAGGTAATGCCCGAATGGGCGCGAAACGGACCAATAAGCGGGTTGGCGGCGGTGTTGCTTTCGCGCGGCGGAATCGTGACTATTCGTATCGGATTCCGAAGAAGGCGGTGCGTCTCTCGGTCCGCGCGGCTCTACTTTCGAAGTTTGCGGACCAGCAGGCGATTGTTATTCAGGACCTTGAGGTCGGGCCGGGTGAAGTTCCCAAGACCAGGCGGTTTGCCGAAGCACTGGCATTGATCCCTCGTCCTGATCTTACGACCGAAGAACGGGATCCTGTTACTGGTGAGTCGAAGCGAGCGACGTTCGACCGGAGCCTCGGAAGTCGGACAATCCTCATTGCCACTGCCGAACATGACCCCATTCTCTATCGAGGGGTTCGCAACCTCCCGGGTGTTCAGATTGCACCTGTCGCCGAATTCAATACGTATGATGTTCTCAAGCAGCGTTATCTTGTGTTGACTCCGGGAGCGTTTGAAGCGTTGAAGTCACGTATCCAAGAGAAAATTGTGCGTCGTCCTTCTTTCGACCAGAACGAGGGAGCTTCGAAAGAAACGCATGAGTCAACCGCGACCACCGCATCGTGAACGAGTGATGGATCGTTCCCCGATCAACCAGAGACGAGTTTGAACCCATGCCAACACTCCGACGTCAGCCCCAGGCCAAGCGCGGTGGGCCCCAGCTTGAATCGTATCAAGTGGTCCGTCGGCCACTGATCACTGAGAAGGCGACGATGCAGGCTGAATATCACAACGCCTACACATTTGCCGTCAATCGACTCGCTACCAAGACCGAGATCAAAAAAGCAATTGAAGAACTGTTTGAAGTTAAGGTCGAAAATGTCCGGACACAAAACATAAAATCAGTTTCGAAGAGATTCCGGTTTAAGGTAGGAAAGACGAAGAATTGGAAGAAGGCGGTTGTGAAATTGAAACCTGACTATCGGATCGACTTCTTCTGATCAGCACATACTACTCACTTTTTCACGGTCTTCCGAACACGGATTGCTTGCGTCATGGGGATTCGACTCTACAAACCGACCAGCCCGGGACGTCGTGACGCTTCTGTAAGCGACTTTTCCGAGATCACGGATCGGAAGAAGAAACCTGAGAAATCGCTGACGGCACCGTTACCCAAAAAGGGGGGACGGAACAACCAAGGTGTGATTACGGTCCGGCATCGCGGCGGTGGTCACAAGCGACGCTACCGGATCATTGATTGGAAGCGGAATGATCGCGATGGGCAGGTCGCTGAAGTCACTTACATTGAGTACGATCCCAACCGAACGTCACGGATTGCCCTCATTCAGTATGAGGATGGTGTAAAACGATACATCATTGCTCCGGAAGGACTTCGAGCCGGGATGTCGGTGACCAATGGGCCCGATGCCGAACCAAGGCTTGGGAATTGCCTCCCACTCTTTCGGATCCCAACCGGGATGATCGTCCACAACGTCGAGATGCAGCCCGGTGGGGGTGGTAAACTGTGTCGATCCGCCGGCACCAGTGCCACCTTGACAGCACGAGAATCGACCTGGGCTCAATTGCCCTTGCCTTCGGGAGAGGTTCGCCGCGTTCCCTCCGCTTGTCGTGCCACGATTGGATCGGTAGGCAACGCCGATCATATGAACATTGTTCTTGGCAAAGCCGGGCGTCGCCGCTGGCTCGGTCGTCGTCCTCATGTCCGTGGAACCGCAATGAATCCGATCGACCACCCGATGGGTGGTGGTGAAGGTCGGACCTCCGGTGGGCGTCATCCTTGCTCTCCAACCGGTCTTCCCGCCAAGGGTGGGGCGACGCGTCGGAAGCGTAAGCCTTCGAGTTCGGCAATCATCCGACGCCGCAAGAGTGTTCGTTACGGCCAGCTCAAGATCTGAATTCGACCTCTCTGTTACCGCTTGAAGGACTGACTTATCGATGGGACGATCACTCAAAAAAGGGCCGTTTGTCAGCGAACGCCTCTTTGAAAAGGTCGAGAAGGCCGAGGCCAGCGGATCTCGGTCACCAATCCGGACCTGGGCACGAGCCTGCACCATCGTTCCCGAGTTTATTGGCAAGAATTTCGAAGTACACAATGGGAAAGCGTTTATCAAAGTTTATATCACGGAAGACATGGTTGGTCACAAACTTGGTGAGTTTGCACCGACTCGATCCTTCCGTGGCCACGGCGGTAAGCAGAAGAAACGCTAATTCCTGATCCTGAAACGCAGCGTTCCTAGCAGATTCCCGGATCGAGAACACCAAGCGAGGCAATGGCCGGGGGGACCCGGCTGATTGAGCGATCAATGGCGAAGACACAGAGCCCGTACCCTTACAAAGCCTGCCACCGGTTTGTCCGGATGTCGGTGCTCAAAGTCCGCCCAGTCCTGGACCTCATCCGCGGGAAGTTTGCGGACGACGCGATGCTCACTCTTAAGTATCTTCCGAATCGGAGTGCTCGGTTCACGGAGAAAGTCCTTAAGAGTGCAATGAAGAACGCCGAAGTCCAAGGGATCCGTGAGCCTGGATCGCTGGTGGTTGTTGATGCCCGCGGTGACGGCGCTTCCATGATCAAACGCCTGATGCCTCGGGCTCGAGGAATGGCTCACCTGATTAAGAAACGGATGTGCCACATCACGATCGGCCTTACCGACCTTCAGTCGTCGATCTACGGTCTTCCTGAGGACGGCTATTCGTTCGCTCCCCCTCCAGACCAAGAAGGGTTCGACCCTGATCAGGACGAGGGCGCTGATCAAGACGAGGGGGGTGAACAGTACCACGAGGATGATCAGGAAGTGGCCGCTCCTGAAGCGAGTAGCTCTAGTAGCATCGAAGCGGACACAAGTGAATCCGATCCAACTCCTGAAACAGAGCGTGTGGCCGAACCTGAAACCGTCCGAGTCGAGGGAGATGCTGAAGGAGAGTTGACGCAAGACGAAGATGTTTCGACCTCCTCCACCGACATTTCAGAAGATACATCAGAAGACAAACATAAGAGCTGAATCCAACTTCTTAATTCATTGGTGTTCTCATGACCAACCAACCAAGACACTCGTGACGGGACAAGGCATCTCATGGGACAGAAAATTCAGCCGACCGGGTTTCGGATCGGTGTTATGCAAGAAGGTATCATTTACGAAGACTGGCGGAGTCGTTGGTACGCCGGTAAGGCTGAGTTCAAGGATCTCTTGGTTGAAGACTTCAAAGTTCGAGCGTTTATTAAGAAACGCTACAGCTACGCCGGGATTCCCAAAATTGAGATCGAGCGCACCCGGGACGCTGTCGTTGTGCTCCTGCATACCGCACGGCCAGGCGTGATCATCGGTCGTAAAGGTGCTGAGGTCGAAAAGCTTCAGGAACAACTGCAAGAACTCACTGGCAGGCGAATTGAGATCAAGATTGTCGAAGTCAATCGCCCTGAAATTGATGCTCAACTCGTCGCTGAGGACATCGCCGAACAGCTTGGGAAACGAACCAGCTTTCGCCGTGCGATGAAGCGGACTCTGGAAAACACGATGGAAGCGGGCGCCAAAGGGATCAAGATCCAACTCTCGGGACGTCTCGGCGGCGCAGAAATGTCACGAACGGAGAAGGGGATGAAGGGTTCGATCCCATTGTCGACCCTTCGTGCCAAAGTCGATTATGGTTTCGCCGAAGCCCGGACAGCACAGGGTATCATCGGCGTGAAGGTCTGGGTTCACCAAGGCGACTATCTCAAGATGGAGGCTGGGACCGATGGCCCAGATGCCCAAGCGAGTCAAGTACCGAAAAAGCCAAAAAGGTCGCGTAAAAGGCAAGGCGACTCGCGGTAATTACGTGGCGTTCGGTGAATACGGACTTCAAACGCTCGAACCGGGTCGGATCAGCGCACAAGTGATCGAGGCCAGTCGGATGGTCTTAAGTCGGGCGGTCCGGGGTTCAGGCGGTAAGCTCTACATCCGAATCTTCCCGCAGAAGAGTATTACCTCGATCCCTGCCGAAACCCGGATGGGGAAAGGTAAGGGAGAGGTCGACTACTGGGCAGCGATCGTCAAGCCTGGAACGGTGCTCTTCGAGGTTACGGGTGTCACCGAGGCACAGGCGCGTTCCGCCTTCGCCCGGGTTGCCTACAAAATGCCGGTCCGCTGTCGATTAGCCTCACGACGCCCAACACTCTAACTTCTTATCACGAGCCGTCAGCGGCTCCAATGCTCTGACTGAGACGTCCGCCATGACTAAGCCTAACGAACTCCGCGAAAAAGATGATGAGCAGCTCACTCTGATTCTCAAAGAGACGCAAGAGCAACTCTTCCGACTCCGGCTTCAAGGCTCGACCGAACGACTCGAAGCTCCAAGCGAAGTTCTCCAGACTAAACGAGAAATTGCTCGAATCAAGACGATCTTGCGTGAACGTGAGCTAAGACCGCTTCAAGGCAATTCGGATACGAGTGCGGTTCCGGGAAGTATCGAATCAACGAACTAATCGAACCACACTACTCGCTTCCTCGTTTTCTGAGTATTCGCAACGATTCACTCACTGGCCGATACACGACCGAGTTTCAGATTTCCCTATTTCCAGTGCTCTGAGGCACCGAAGGCAGATTGATTCCCATGACAGAACCGACCCCGACCGAATCGGCTCCGACCCTGGCGACGTCGCCCAAGCCCCGAGGCCGCCGCAAGGTCGAGATCGGTATGGTGACGAAAGACAAGATGGACAAAACACGCCGGGTCGAAGTCCAGCGTCTCGTCCCGCACCCTAAATACGGTAAGTATGTCAAACGACGGACGATCTGCTATATCCACGACGAGCAGAATGACTCCCAAAATGGAGACATCGTCGAGATTATGGAGACTCGACCGCTCTCGAAGTTGAAGCGATGGCGGTTGGTTCGGATTGTTCGGAAGGCACCCGCTCACGAAGAAGCCGATGCAGCAAAGGCTGCACAAGCAGTAGCTCCGGCGGTTGAAGATGAATCAGTCTCGGCTGAGAACGGTTCTTCCGAAACAAATGACTGATCGAATATGCTTATCTCTCACACTCAGGTTCGTTCGTCCTGCTCGTATCTAACAACTGACTATTCGTCCCAGAGATCTAAGCAACAACCAGGAGGTCCGTGCCCGGTCGGTCGAGTCCGAGGACCGCGGCCACGACCGTGACTGAGGTTCTCCGATCATGATCCAGCTCCAAACGCGGCTTGATGTCGCAGACAATTCCGGCGCTAAAGAAGTGATGTGCTTCAAAGTGCTCGGTGGTAGTGCCTCCAAGTACAAGCGTCGAACGGCAAGCCTTGGTGATATCGTCATCGGAAGCGTGAAGAAAGCGGCTCCGGGAAGTGATGTCAAGGCCGGGGATATTGTTCGCTGCGTCATTGTCCGGACCAAGTTTAAGGCCCGACGGCCTGACGGTTCATATGTCCGGTTTGATCGCAATGCTTGTGTTTTGATCAACAAAGAAAATGAACCACGTGGGACCCGGATCTTCGGCGCCATTGCTCGTGAACTTCGTGATCGACGGTTCATGAAAATTGTCAGCCTCGCCGCCGAAGTTGTTTAGCGGTCAATCCAATCGGGCTAGCCCACTGCCGACAACCCAGTCCAAACTTACTTCCACATACAAAATCGCTGAAATCAACTGTCATGAAGATCCGGACGAATGATGAAGTGGTGGTTCTCACCGGAGAGGATAAAGGGTCTCGGGCCAAAGTTGTCCGTGTCCTCCCGACGAAGAACAAGGTCGTCGTTGAAGGGGTGAACCTCGTTTACAAGCATGTCCGTCCCGGGCCCAAGAACCCTCAGGGTGGTCGACTCTCGAAAGAGATGCCGATCGACGCTTCGAATGTGGCTCTTTACTGCACGTCATGTAAGGAACCATCTAGAGTGGGCTACCGCTTTCTTGAGAATGGTCAGAAAGAACGCTACTGCAAACGATGTAGTGCTGGTCAAGGAACCCTGGGGCCACCGAAGCCCCGTCGTGCTACAGCTCCAACAGAGAACAGTTAACGAACCGCTTGATTCCCTTCTAAATCCCCTGATCGCTTCCGGGTTTCGCCTTGACGATGCCCGCGCCTTCAGTTGAAAAGGATTACGCATCATGGCCCGGCTTTTCGATGAGTATCAACAGACAATCTCTCCCGAGATTGCGAAGAAGTACAACATCAGCAACAAGTTGGCGATCCCTGGCTTGGAGAAGATTGTTGTCAACATGGGGGCCGGTCGCGCGGTACAAGACAAGAATATTCTTGAGGCCGCGGTCGAAACGCTCTCCCGAGTTTCGGGTCAGAAGCCGGTCGTGACGAAGGCTAAGCAATCTGTCGCTGGGTTCCGACTGCGCGAAGGCAACGAGATTGGCTGCAAGGTTACCCTCCGTAAGGCACGGATGTACGAATTCCTCGATCGCTTGATCAATTTCGTTCTTCCTCGGATTCGGGACTTTCGTGGAGTCAATCCCAATAGCTTTGACGGAAACGGCAACTACACAATTGGTCTCAGCGAACAAGTGGTGTTCCCTGAGATCGAAGCTGACAAAATTCAGTACACGCTCGGAATGGACATCACGTTCGTGACCACAACCCGTAACGACGATCAAGCTCGCGAGCTACTCCGCGCGTTTGGTATGCCTTACCGTAAGTCGGGAAAACGTAGCGGTTGATCGCCATCGTCTCGGTACCGTCTCCAGACCCGTTTCTTGCCTCCGTTCCAAGAACTAAACCTACCATCGTGCCGACTCGACCGGTTGTTATGGTCACCGGTCGGTGTTACCCACGATGGCAGCAAAGGACCTGATCCGACCATGATGACCGACCCGATTGCCGACATGCTAACCCGGATTCGCAATGCAGTCCGGATTGAACGCGAATTTGTCGATATGCCTCATTCGCGCGAAAAACTTGGGATTGCCCAGACGTTGAAGTCCGAGGGATTCATCTGGGACTTCGAAGAATTCGAGACCCTTCCCGCGAAGACGCTTCGGGTTCTCCTCAAGTATGGTCCTAATGGCGAACGGGTCATCAACAAGATCACTCGTGTAAGTCGGCCTGGCCGACGTGTCTACCATGGATACCGAGGGCTACGACCTGTGCTTGGCGGCATGGGGATTCATGTTTTGAGCACCCCGAAAGGGATCCTCAGCGATCGCCAAGCCCGTGCGGAAAAGGTCGGCGGTGAAATTCTGGCGATGGTCTATTGATCACGGTACCGATCACGACGGAACAACCCGCTTCAAAGGAGCAAGACAATGTCCCGGATCGGCCGGCAGCCCATCCCCATCCCTGATAAAGTGAAAGTCAATGTTGATGGCCAATCGATCATTGTCGAAGGGCCGAAGGGGAAACTTGAACACACCTGGCCACAACAAATCACGGTCCGACTCGACGACTCTGGCAAGCAATTAGTTGTCGAACGTGATAGCGACGAGCGTGATTCGAAAGCACTCCACGGCCTCACTCGAACGTTGATCGCGAACATGGTCAACGGCGTTGTAGAGGGTTACACCAAGAAATTGGAGATCCATGGAGTGGGCTATCAAGCACAACTCAAAGGAGCAGGTAAGGTAAACCTGCAAGTTGGTTTTGCCAACCAGATCCTGATGGAAGCACCGGCGGGCGTCGACGTTGCGTTACCTGATTCGACGCATATCCATGTCAGCGGACCAGACAAGCAGGCCGTTGGTGAATTCGCTGCGCGGATCCGACGGGTTCGTCCCCCCGAACCTTATAAAGGTAAGGGGATTCGCTATGAAGGGGAGCAGATCCGTCGGAAAGCCGGTAAAGCATTCGGCAAGTGATCCGCCCATCTATCACCTCGATTGGGCTTCAGCGTTTGATCGTTCTCTTATGCTCTGATCCGCTCTTATCTCAAAATACACCAGAGGTCGGGTGGCCGGTTGGTATCGGTTGCCCCAACGGCCCGGTGGAGGAATCTCGTGAAGGGTAAAAACTATCGACTCCATCTCCAAGGGCAACGTCTCCGGCGTCAGCGCCACGTTCGGAAGAAGCTCTTTGGTACCGCAGAACGGCCACGGCTTGCCGTCTTCCGGAGTTCGAAACATATTTACGCACAAGTAATCAACGACGATACCGCAACGACGCTAGCATCTGCTGGAACGTTGGAATCGGCCTTCCGGCAAGAGAAGGGTTATGGTGGTAACGTCGGTGCGGCGTCAGCGATTGGGACCCTGATCGCAGAACGTGCCAAGGCGGCCGGTATTGACAAAGTTTGCTTCGACCGTCGAAGCTACAAATATCATGGTCGGATCCGCGCTCTCGCTGAGGCTGCCCGCGAAGCAGGGCTGCAGTTTTAGTCGG
This sequence comes from uncultured Isosphaeraceae bacterium, assembly GCA_964510225.1. Taxonomy (GTDB): domain Bacteria; phylum Planctomycetota; class Planctomycetia; order Isosphaerales; family Isosphaeraceae; genus CAZEAN01. The sequence goes on along the minus strand of CAZEAN010000112.1, from coordinate 3,205 downwards.
GTGAGTCCAAGCAACTCATTCAAGCTCGTACGGTCCGGGCAGATCCGTTCACTACTAGGGGCGGCCTCAACACAGGCTGATTGATCGTTCCTTACCTAACCTACCCAGCCATTGATATGGGAGCCTTCCGGCGTGTCCAGCGATAGTCGAGAGCGTGGAGAGTGGAGCGAGAGTGTCGTATCGATTCGACGCTGCGCTGCGGTCGTTAAAGGTGGTCGTCGCTTTAGCTTCAACGCGCTCGTTGTCGTCGGCAACGGGAAGGGTCAGATCGCCTGGGGCTATGGTAAAGCGAACGAAGTACCGCCGGCGGTCGAAAAAGGGGTCAAGGATGCCCATAAGCGGATCAGGAGAATCAATCTCCGTCACGGTACCATTCCCCATCCGGTGACTGGTCGATTCGGTGCGGCTCGGGTCCTGATGATGCCGGCGAGTCCTGGTACCGGCGTGATTGCTGGAGGAGCTGTTCGTGCTGTGGTCCAAGCTGCAGGTGTCACAGACATCTTGACCAAAAGCATTGGGTCCGGGAACAAGATGAATTTGGTGAAGGCCACCATCAATGGTCTCGAACAGCTCCGCACGAAGGCCGACGTGGCACGACTCCGCGGTGTTGAACTCTAAAACAGATTGATTCAGTCTCCTTCGCCTCCATCGAATTTACTGCACATAACAATCACAGTGGTTTTTCATATCGATCGGGTCTCGATCTCATGCAACTTCACGACGTCTGCCAAGGGGTTCATCGGCGAAAACGGAAAAAAAGGGTAGGACGGGGTCCTGGTTCTGGGCACGGTAAGACCAGTACAAAAGGACATAAAGGTCACTCCTCACGTCAGGGGTATAAGCAACACCCTTTGACTGAAGGTGGACAAATGCCGATCATCCGCCGCGTCCCGATCCGTGGCTTTTCGAACGGTACCTTCAAGAAGCACTTCATTGTGCTCAATGTCAAGCTGCTGGAAGATCTCTTCGAAACGAACTCGGTAATTGATGAAACGACGCTACGAGCCCGTGGGATTGTCAAAGGGCAACGACGCGATGGGATCAAGATTCTCGGTGATGGGCCGCTCTCGAAACCGTTGACGGTTCGAGCCCAGAAATTTAGCAAGTCGGCAGCTCAGAAGATCAAAGATGCCGGTGGCACAGCCGAAATCGTTAACTGAGTTAATATCCTTTAACCGCACTCACGACGCTCTCGCCTTTTACTTCCAGCATTTTCGTCTTGGATTCGTTGCTTGATGAAAAAAGAGAACGGTCAGCAATGCCGTCCAATCAATTCAGTGTAACGAATTCAACGGCCCGTACTTCCCTTCCGCGACCGCAAGGAGCCGATTTGTCGTGGACAGATTGTTGACGATCTTCCGGATCCCCGAACTTCGGCGCAAGATTTTCCTTACAGTCCTCTTGCTCGCCATTTATCGGATTGGTTTCTACATCCCACTGCCGATCATCGATCAATCGGCACTCGCCGAATGGCAAGAGAGCATTAGTCAAGAAGCGTTTGGGAAAGTCCTCGGCTTAGCAGCCACGCTCAGTGGGTCCCAGGTCGGGATGAGTACCATCTTCGGCCTGGGGATCATGCCGTATATTTCGGCTTCAATCATCTTTCAATTGCTCAGCAGCGTGATTCCACAGCTTGAGGCGATTTCGAAAGAGGGTGAGAGTGGTCGGAAGAAGATCAATGAGTACACGCGTTACGCGACAGTTCTCATCTGCGCGATTCAGAGCTTTTTCTGGGTCAATTACCTCATGGGGATGGGTGACCAGGGATTCGTTCTTGATCAGTCGCGGTCCATCGGTCCGCATCTCGCGTCCGTTCTGATCATGACCACAGGCACAGTCTTCCTGATGTGGATCGGTGAGCAGATCGATGAGTACGGTATCGGCAATGGCATCAGCCTCTTGATTATGGCCGGCATCCTCTCCCGCGCTGATGACGCTCTTTTTGTACTTCTCAATGGAGCTACTCTTAAGCTCACTGGGAGTGCCGACAAGCCGTACAGCTTGGTTGTTCTACTCTTGCTCGGTATTCTTTTTATCGCGGTGATCGTCGGTGTGATCGCCATTACCGAGAGTCAGCGACGGATCCCGACTCAATCGGCAAAGCACATCCGAGGACGTCGCGCCTACGGTGGTACGAAACAATATCTTCCGTTCAAAGTCAACCAGGCCGGTGTCATGCCGATTATCTTTGCGTCGAGCCTGCTGATGGTTCCCTACATGCTCTTTAGTGGAATTGTGAGCCAACTTGGTGGCTGGCTTGACGATGATGCCGAACCTTGGCAACAAGCCGTAGCATCATTCCTCGAAAATGCTGCTGATGCATTCCAGAGTCAAGGGTATGTTTATATCGTCTCGTTCGTCCTTCTGATCTACTTCTTCTGCTTCTTCTGGACAGCCATCACCTTCAATCCCCAGGACATCGCAAATAATCTGAAGGATTATGGGAGCTTCATTCAAGGCTACCGCCCAGGGCGGAGCACGGCGGTTTATCTTGAAAAGGTGATGCAACGGATCACTTACGTCGGAGCGGCATTCCTCAGTCTGGTAGCGGTCTGTCCGACGCTGGTTCAGATCGGACTCGAAGAGGTTGGTAACACAGTGATCGATCCCGTGATCACTTCATTCTTGGGTGGTACCGGTCTCCTGATTGTTGTTTCGGTCTGCCTTGACCTCGTCCAGAAGATCGACAGTCACTTGATCATGAGGAATCAGCCAGGGCTCCTCAATCGCCACTGATGACGACTCTGGAGGTCAGTCTGTTCCCCCACGAGGTGAAGTGCGATGCTGAGACCCAGCCGTGCGGCCATCAAACTCAAGACGCCCCGCGAAATCGGGCTGATGCGTGAATCGGGTGCCGTCGTCGCCGAGGCCTTGGTCCTCGTCCGAGTACTCGCGGTGCCAGGAGAGACGACGGCCTCGATGAATACGGCTGTCGCCGAAGTCTTCCGCAAATACAAGGCGACCTCTCTGTTCCTGAACTACCCGAGTTCCACCAAAGGTGTCCGCCCCTTCCCGGCAGTCATCTGCGCGAGTCGCAACGAGGCTGTCGTCCACGGAATCCCTGATCGCCGTCCGCTCGAGCCAGGAGACATCGTGGCGGTCGACACGGGTTGGCGAATCAACGGATGGTGCGGTGATTCCGCCGTCACGCTTCCGATCGGTGACATCTCCGACGAGCACCAGAATCTCCTTCGTGTGACTCGAG
>CAZEAN010000111.1:0-18524 GCA_964510225.1 uncultured Isosphaeraceae bacterium | reverse complement strand
CGTAGGGACGAGACGGACCACCATGAACCGTGATCAATTCCAGCAAGCTGTTGCCGCAGACCCGGACCTGGCGGGGCCAATCGAACGGGCGGCCGCGGCCTCAACCCCAACGCAGTTCGGCACGCTCACTGATCTAGCGGCGCTGACGCTGATGTACCCGATCGTCCGCTACATGGTGGTTCATATCGGCCTCCCTTGGCTCCACGAGGCGAAACGGTACAGCGAACTCTGGCGCCAGAAGCTCCACCGCTGGATCGACCAAGAGCATCAGAAGGAAGGGTTTGATCCCGATCAAGCCGAAGCCGCCAGCGAGGCCCTCCGCCAAGAACTGGAGGAGCTCACCGGACTCTCCGCCCGTGCTTCCTGGGAACGCCTCGCCGCTCAACTGAACCAAGAGACTGCCGACCCGGAGCAACCCTCGACCGATGCGTGACGAGACCGTTTGCTTAACGATCGCCGGCAGTGACCCCTCTGGAGGGGCCGGCATTCAGGCCGATCTCAAGACCTTTGCCGCCCTCGGCGTTTATGGATCGGCCGCAATTACCGCCCTCACGGCGCAGAATACGACCGGTGTCTTCGGCGTCCGGATGGTCGACCCCGATTTTGTCGTCCTCCAGGTGGAGTCGATCTTCAACGACCTCCCCGTCGCTGCCTTGAAGACGGGGATGCTCGGCGATGCTGCGGTGATCGGTGCTGTTGCCGATCTCCTGGAGCGCCAGTTGGCAGCAACGCCCGACCTCCGGGTCGTTGTCGATCCCGTCATGGTCTCTCGGAGCGGCGACCCTCTCTTAGAGCCGGACGCCGTCGAGACAATCCGGAGCCGGTTGCTCCCGATCGCCAACCTGATCACCCCGAATCGTCATGAAGCGAGTCGACTCACGGGGCTCGATCCCATCGAGACGGTCGATGACCTCCGACGGACCGCAATGGCCCTCTTCGAACTGATCGGTCAACGTCCGGTCCTCGTCAAAGGCGGCCAGGCGCTCCAAGGAGCCCTCGACCTCTTGATCGACGGTCACGGCGAGGAGTTCCCCCTTGCTCTTGCTGATGCGCCGATCGTGAGCCGCTCCACCCACGGGACCGGCTGCACTCTCTCTGCCGGAATCACCGCCCTCTTGGGCCGGGGTCACAGCCTTCGTGACTCCTGCGCCGGGGCGAAGCAGTTTGTCTTCGGTGCCATTGAACACGCCCCCGGCATCGGCCAAGGGCACGGACCGCTTGATCACCTCTGGATGCGTCGGATCGATGAAAAAACCAAGATCCGCGAATCCTCATCCTCCGAGCCCCCTCATTAAACTCACTTACGAGAGCAAACCGGAGGAAGGGCTCGGTCGACGTCAACCGCTCATTCCTTCCGGGTGAGGTCGAACGGTTGTGGTGTTTGCGCCTTCCCTTCCATGTAGCCGACCCATTCACCGAGGATGTGGTCCTTGTCCTTGAAGGTGATCTTCCCTTCGTGAACGTGCATGTCGACCTTGGGATCGAGGTTGCTGCCGCCGTCAAACTTGAAGACGAGGACGTCTTTGGTAGAGGCGTCACGATCGAGGATCATCCGAGGCTGGTTCCCGGCGGCACAGTAGTGGGTCATCCGGAGTTCGTCGCCGTCGAGATGATACATCGACATCATCTCCATCGGGCTTCCGGGGAAGTAAGTCTCCACCACCGTACTCCCGGCGCCTGTCGTTTTGTAGGTCATCGTGTACGGAGCACCACCCTCAGAGCCTTCCCAGGTCCCTTCGAGGGAGAGGAGACGCTCAAAGGCGACCTTGGCGTCGATCGGTTCGTTCGACTCCGGGGCATCAACGATCGAGATCGGCAGGAAGAGCGCGATCAGAGTCATCATCGGTTCAGTCCTTTGTGAAATGAGAACGGATCAAGTTCCAATTAGAGTCCGGAACCAAGGAGGTTAAGTGGTCCGATGGGTTGGAGTCCAGGGACAACCGTGACACCACTCCGAGGACCGACTGATCGCGGGAACGGCGAGAGAATCTGGACCCCGTCTCGGGCCCCGATGAAGATGTGATTGACCGGGAAGCCCGCAACGAAGGAGTCGCGTGCGACCCCAATCCCGAGCAGGTGCAGAGTGCCAAGATTGTTCAGGACCAGTCCTTGGGCCGAGTGGGCGAGGAACGCCTGGATGTCACCTTGGACATTGATCACCGAGGTCCTTTCCAACCCAGGGCGGAAGGACTCCGAGAGGCCCGCGAGCTGCTGCTCGGTGTATTGCAAGGTGATCTCGCCGACCTCAGCAAAGGTGTCACGGTTCAGGAGGTTGACGACGTTACCTTCGGTACTCAATTCATCAACCTGGGTCACCAATTGGTCAAAGCTTCCAAGCGCGATGTTTTGCGGAGGTGCTGGTGCCGGTTCAATGGAAAGTCCGAACCGTTCATTCTCGATAATTGCGCCCCGAGACGTGTTCAATTCGATAACGCCGGGAACTCTGACGTTCGGTTGGAAGGTGTCAAAGAAGCCAGAGCCAGGGACCGAAAGCAGATCGAAGCCCGCAACACCAGTTGTGCCATCGAAGAAGCGAAACTCCTGACCAGGCACAAAGACATCGGACGTTGTCATCGCTTCAGTGGCGTTTAAACTTGCCTCAACGTCGATTCCCACTGCGAGTCCAGGCATCCCTGGCTGAGCATCCACGATGATCGTTTGGCTGTCGGTGGTTCCAATGGCGTCGATCGAGGTGAAGCCTGCGAGATTCGACATGGTGAAGAAGCCCGCGGGCGTTCCGTCGGTCGCGTTAAAGGCACGGACCATGTCACCCTGCCCAACGAGAACGACGAGCTGATCGTTCACCTCAGAGAGAGCAACACCGGCGGCATCTGGATCAAGTGTGGTGACATCAAAGCGCTCAAGTTCGTCACCTGTGGAGAGATCGAACTTGATCAATCGTCCTTGGACGGCATCATAGCCGAAGATCTGGGGATTGGGAAGCGTTCCGCTGGGGAGTGGGCTCGCCATGATGTTGTTGATCTGGATTCGGATACCCGGCGGGGGACCGGTCAGTTGAAGCTCATCGGAGGCATTGAACGGCGCGGTTGATGCAGGGACAAAGGTCCCGTCAACAAGTTCGATTGCCCCGTTTACGTAGGTAATCTCCCTTCCTTGGGTACTTCCTCGGGCTTCGGCGACCTCGGGGAGTTCGCGGAGGAAGATCTCGGTGTTCTCAAAGACATTGTTGAGCATCAACTTCCGGATCCCGCCGATGAAGTTGATCGTGCCCCCCCCAATCAGATCGAATGGCCGAAAACTCGCCAAGCCGACTGGGTTCGCACCGCTCCCGGCCTGAGAATCGGGGGCGACATTGGCGTCTTTGACAGTCGCAAGCGGTGCGATGCCTCCCAAGGTGTGCCCGATGATCTGGGTCGTTTCGTCGGTGTCGTCATAGACTAAGTTCAACGCGCCGTTGTGATCGACTGTGGTACCGTCCAAGGTCCCCGGACCGAGCAAATTGACGACGACTCCGACACGATCGGGCGTGATGTAGGCAATCCGAGTGACTGCGTCGTTGGTTTGCAAGGAGATCACATCGGCAGCCAATGCACCGTCCATCAGTTCACGATGCTCTAGCGACTCGAGCACCGGACGGGTTCTCTTCCGCATCTTGTTCGCCCCTTCCGGAAGATGGCTGGCACGGCGCGTACCGAGACCATCGGCCTGGTCGATTCCCTTCGGTTCATTTTCAATATCTACAAAACGGATGATCGGCAGAATCGGTCGTCAAGATCACTTCGAACCCAACAACGGAACCTAGATCGTTCTCTGATGGGTGCTGATCAACGCGATTAAGTCTCAGGCGATTCTTGGGACTCCGGCTCAATCACCACGAGGCGACGATCAATGGCCTGGAGGACGACAAGGGCGCTCATTGGGATCCCGATCTGGCCGGGTGGGACTTCGGGATCTCGGAGATTTATCCGGATCAAGGTTCCCTTGAATTGACGGTTGAACTCTTCGGAGAGGTGACGGACCGTCGGCACGGCGGCTCCTGCGCCGAGTTCGATCACCACGACACGGGACCCGATCACACCCCTTGCCCATTGTTCAAAACGCCTCAGTTGCTGCTCGGTGAATTCGTCATTCCAGGACCAGTCACCAAACATCAAGACGTTCGGTCGGGCCAAGCTTTGGCAACCTGGACATGAGGGGAGGGGATCCGCGGCCCGGAGATTTTCCAGATCGACCTCGATCCATGCGGGATCGGCTTCGAAGGAACCAGGACACGCCCCGAGACACTGCGAGCGTTCGATCGTCCCGTGTCGCTCCACGATGATCTCTGGGTCAAAACCCGCCTTCTGAAAGTGGCCATCGACATTTGAGGTAAACACAAATCCCCCCTTGGGGAGATGATCAAGCCAACGACGGAGGATCGTAAACCCGTGGTGCGGTTCTGTCTGTCGGTAGAGGTTCCGCCGGTGGCCGTAGAACCCCCACGCAAAGGAGGGATCACGCTGAAACCAATCAGGCGAGGCGAGTTGCGCAAAACTCAAGCCGAGACGCTCAGCGATCGGGTAGGCCCTCCAAAAGCCCTGTTTACCTCGGAAGTCGGGGAGTCCCGAGTCAACCCCCATCCCCGCGCCTGCTCCAATCAACAGAGCGTCTGCATTGGAGATTGCTTCGGCTGCACGATCGATCAGTTGGTGGCTCATGGGAACGTTTCCAACGGGATCATGGGTGCTGGCCTGCCTTATTACGGAACAACACCTACTTTGATAGGCGCTCCGTCAACTCTCGAATCGCGATTGACCAGTTCCTCACCTTCTGGCACAACGCCACGATTAGAGAGTGCTATCTCCAAAGTGGGGGCCGGTTATGCTCTTCAATTCATTCGCCTTTGTCTACTTCTTTGTGATCGTCTTTACACTTTACTGGCTCTTATTCCGACGACACCGGGCACAGAATGTCATCCTCCTGGGCGCGGGCTACTTCTTCTATGGCTGCTGGGATTGGCGGTTCCTCTCACTCCTGATTGGGTCAACCTTAGTCGATTATGCCTGTGGATTAGTGGTCCATCGGACTCAGCGACCTGGAAAACGCAAACTGGTCCTCGGCCTGAGTATGGCGGTCAACCTGGGGATGCTCGGGTTCTTTAAGTATTGCAACTTCTTTACCGCAAGCTTTCAGGACCTCTTCCAACATTTTGGTGTCGAACTTTCGATGCCGGTCTTACAGGTCCTCCTCCCGATCGGGATCTCCTTCTACACCTTTCAATCGATGGCCTATGTGATCGATGTTTATCGGGAAGAGATCGAACCAACGAAAAACCTCCTTGATTTCGCTGTCTTTGTCTCCTTCTTTCCCCACCTGGTTGCCGGACCGATCATGCAGCCGAAGACCCTGCTTCCTCAGGTTGCGGAGCGTCGGAAGTTCGATCTCGATCGCTTCTATCGAGGCGCTTATCTGATCTTCTGGGGCTTGGCGAAGAAAGTAGTAGTCGCGGACAACCTGGCGATCATTGTGAACGATCTCTTCGGACGCTGGGATTCGATTGATGGCGGCCTTGCCCTCTTGGCAATCTATGCGTTTGCGTTCCAAATCTATTGTGATTTCTCCGGTTACACCGATATTGCCCGAGGGGTTGCGCGTTGTCTTGGGTTCGAACTGGCCTTGAACTTCAACTTGCCTTACTTCGCGACGAGCCCCCGCGAGTTCTGGCAGCGCTGGCACATTAGTCTCTCGCAGTGGCTCCGGGACTATCTCTACATTCCACTCGGCGGGAGTCGAGGCGGTCGGGCGATCTGGGTCGGTAACAGCATGCTCGCCGGGATCGTTCTCTGCCTTGGCGTCGGGCTCTATTTCAGTTTTGAGGGTGCTCCATGGATGGCTTCGGTTCAGAATGCCGTCCCGCAGTTTCCGTTATTCGTGGCGGTCGGCCTCGTAATCTTGAGTGCAGGATTGTTGGCGGTCCGTGGTCAGCGACTGATGACCTACCGAAACCTAATGCTCACGATGATGCTCGGCGGACTCTGGCATGGCGCTTCGTGGACCTTTGTGGCTTGGGGAGCCTATCAAGGGCTATTACTCGTCGGAAACCGCTTGCTCGACCCTTGGCTGAATCGACTCCGACCGACCGATCCGATCCATCGGGCCTGTTGGAAGGGACTCTGCATGGTCGTGACGTTCCACCTTGTCTGCTTCGGCTGGCTGATCTTCCGCGCTGAGTCGATGGCTCAAGTCTCTGGGATGCTCGATGCGATCGTCAATCATCTCTCGATCCCTGCGGCAACCTCACTGGTTCCGGTGATTGCGGTGATCGTTCCTTTGCTCTTGGTCCAAGCAATCCAGTACGCCACCGGAGACCTCGAAATTGTCCTCCGGATGCCTTGGTACGCTCGTTCTGCGTTCTACACCTTGGTGTTCTATGGGATTGTCCTCGGTGGTGAATTTGGTGGTGAGCAGTTCATCTATTTCCAGTTTTAGTGCAAGGCTAGACGACTCGAACACGATGATGAAGGGTCGAACGAAGTGAGTGTTGTCGACCACCCGTCCCAGTTCTTCGGCTCCCAATTGAGCCAAACGACCTAAACGACCCGAGTGAGATTGAGATCCGGAGGAGGGTAGCCCGTTGCAACAAGAATCCTCCGAGGTACGACGTTGGTGGCAGAAGCTCCCGTTCGGGCTCTTTGGCCTGTTGCTCATCGTCGGCTTCATCGAATCGAGGCCGACTGATCCGTTGTCGTTGGAGCGGCTCGACAAATCTTCCCTCGCCTGGAGGTACAGTGCCGAGCTGGCCGAATCTTCCGACGTTCTCGATGCCGAGATTCTCTGCTTTGGAGACAGTATTGCCAAACTTGGGCTTCAACCTCGGGTCTTTGAGGAGAAACTCGGCCTCCAGACCTTCAATCTCGCGATGTTTGGTGCACAGACCCCAGCGACCTACTATGTCCTCCGTCGGACGCTTGACGCTGGTGCCCGACCTCGGCTGGTGATCTTGGAAGCGCAGGAAAATTTGCTTGCGGTTGCACCCCGGAGCAACGGTGACGAGTGGCCCGACCTCCTCAACGCTGAGGAGTGGATTGATTTTTCGATCAATGGCCTCGATGAAAACCTGACGATCAAACTCGGATTAACCCTCCTGCTCCCCAACTACCGTGATCGCCACGCGATCCGAACGCAGATCCTGGCGGACTTACAGAATCAAGAACGATCTGACCTCGGAGCGCTGCAGACCCTTTACCGGAATTGGGAACACAATCTGGGCGCTCAGGTTGTGCCGGAGGATGACCGTACCGCACTCCCGATAGCACCACTGCAAGCCGGTACTCCCCGAGGCCATTGGCAGCCGCACCGCGTCAACCTTTGGTACTGGAAGCGGATCTTGAGGTTGCTTGAGGAAGAAGGGCTCAGCGTCGTTTGGCTCCTACCACCGACACGCTCCGATTGGAATGTCCGCCGGCAGGCGTTGGGTGTCCAGGAACCGTTCAATCGTTTTGTTCATGAGATTCAAGCAGAGTTCCCAACACTGATTGTTATCGATGGTCGAAGTTCCCAGTATCCCGAGGAAGTCTTCAAAGACGCCACCCATCTCAACGGTACCGGCGCTGTTGCCTTAACATCCGGAGTGGTTGAAGCGATCGGACCAATCCTCGACAACGAAGAGGTTCCACCGAGAACCCGTCTAGTCCTCAACGAATTCAGCGTTCCTGCACCACGTCAAGAGTTGGAAGATCTTCACGAATCCCGTCGGGTTATTAGCTTGACCCAGGAGGGGATCCGTCGATGACACCTCAAACTCGATGGCAACGGTCGATCCCCGCCACCTGGCCACTTGGCTTGATTGGCGCTCTGATCACGATTGGCTCGGTAGAGTTTGTGCTGGTTCAGTTGGATTCAATGCTGAGCACTCCTGAGGCGATGGCCTGGCGGATCGCTGCAAAAAATGCCAAAGGGTTAGGAGCGGTACAAGGACTGATCCTCGGAGACAGTCTTCCGAAGTTCGGCCTCTTGCCTGGTGTTCTCCAAGAACGAGACGGGAGAGTCTGGTGGAATCTCGCTGTACCGAGCGGTCAAGTGCTTTCAAGCGAACTCTTGCTGGATCATGCATTGGATGCTGGTGCACGGCCCGATTGGATCATTCTCTCAATCGCGCCTCGACAACTGGAACTTGGACCAGAACACAATAGCTCCCTCTATCCAGAGATTGTTTCGGCCAATCAGTGCGGTTGGCTGGCTGCTCAGGTACTTGATCCGGAATTCACTGGGAGGTTGTTTGTCTGTTCTATACTTCCCTCTTATCGAGGTCGGTTTCCGATCCGGGAGATGATCCAGACGGCTTCCCTCCGATCTGGGCTGGTCAACCAACGCTGGAATACGATCTACCGACGTAATATCACGATTAACCAAGGGTCGTTAGTTCAGTCACCCAAACCCTATGTGCTGGATGATCTCGCAATCTGGATGGATACCTACTTTCCAGTCGATTGGAAGTGCCATTCGATCCAGGCGCGAGCACTCGATCGGGTTCTTCAGCGAACGGATGAACTGGGAATCGCTGTCTGCTGGCTGATCAGTCCACTTCATCCGGTGGTCCAGGACCGTTGTCGATCCTCGGGATTCGACAGACGGTTTGATCGTTTCCTGGAGTCCTACCGTCGACGCTTTCCTCACCTTACCGTGATCGACGGACGGTCGACACAACTCCACCCTTCGGAGTTCTGGGACCCCCACCATCTTGCACTTTCGGGTTCCCTACGTCTAAGTCGGGCGGTCGCCGACCTTATGGCCGTTGAGGGAACCTTCAGGGGTTCGGTCCAGCTTCCAAGAGAAACGATCGAGCCGCCCTACAGGATGTCCCGTTCTCCAGAGTTGCTCTCAGAATCTTCAGTGGTGATCCGCGATCATGATCTTGTACGATGATCTCATTCTGGGGGCGAGTTCTAGATTCTTCGTCATCAATCAACCTGCTCCGAAGGAATGGATTCAGGGCAATGCTCGGATCCTGCATAAGGAAGGGTCGACGTCATGCGATCGAAGAACCGAAAGTGGAAAATACTCGCGTCGATCGTCGGAATCCTCGCTGTCCTCCTCGTAGCGGGTCCCATCGTCTCCTGGAAAACATTAACCTATCAGCCTACGTTTTATCGTCAACGTGTGGTGGTCTCCGAGGAGAAGCGTCGTGAGGTCGCTGATCGATTCGAGAGCCGGAGTCTTCAGCTCCGGAACGATATCGCAAACGAAGACCATTGGGAGGCGATGTTTGGCGACGATGAAGTGAACGCCTGGCTCGAAGCACGGCTCCGGACGCACTTCGGTTCCTTGATCCCGGCTGAGTTAAGCGATCCCGTCGTTGTCTTCGAACGAGACCGGATCCGGTTCGCTTGCAAAGTCAAGCGCGGCCAATTCCCGATGCTGATTTGGGGGGTCGCTGAGGTCGAAGTCGTCCAAGATCACCTCGTCTCGGTTACGATCGACAAACTTCAGGCTGGCGCGATCCCGGTTCCCCTCGACAAACTAAAGGGCCGGATTGCGTCAGCCCTTGCTCGGTTAGGGTCCAAGCTCACTTGGTTCGACCTCTCCGGGCAAACGGTCGCCCTGATTGACTACAAAGATTTGGTCGGAACTGAGGGATTGGTCCTTGATCAGATCCAGTTTTTGGAGGGCCAAGTCTACCTGAGCGGCCATTCTGGTCAGGAAGAAGACCTTCTTTCCGAGACTTCCGTACCGACACAACGGACTCGCTGACGGTCTTTGAAGCTCGGAAACTCAAACAAACCGCCAGCCGCTGTTCCCTGCTTTTGAGTCGCAACGACGGATCCAGAACCCTTCGACTTGCAGCCGAGTCCCTTCGAACCAGACGTGGGCCTGATCCTCTTCCCATTTGAGCAATACGACGTCTCCGGCATCGAAGCGACGGACGAAGCCGCGGTTTCTCGAAATCGGCCCTTCGTAGTCTAGATAGAGGAGCCGATGGTCTTGGATCCGATCTCCTGGAATGAACTGGCCCGGTCTGGGCAACTCGAGAAGCGCCCAGGTCCGTAAGATCTTGCCATCTTGGATCATCAGATCCCAATGGACACCACGATAGTGATGTTCCAAGATCACAAATCGCCGACGCCCTACGGATCCTTCTCGGTCACTCGGAAAATTCTCTTGGAGTGTAATGCTGGACGTCACGATACAATGAGACTATTCCAAAGTAAGACTAGGTGGATCGCTCACGACGACCGATCCGCTTCTTGGAATCCAAAACCAACACTCTCAGTGTAAGGAAAATGTCATGGTCCGCGAAACGATGGTCGCCAAGCTCAACGAAATTCTCAAGTGGGAATATGCCGGCTTGATTCAGTATACCCAATACAGTTTTTTGGTCCGTGGGACGTTCCGGGAAGTCTACTACAAACTCTTCCGCGAGAGTGGCGAAGAGGCGTTGGAACATGCCCACAAGGTTGGCGACAAGATTGTCGCCCTTGGCGGAGTGACCACCGTCGAACGTGGTGAAGTCAAGGTGACTACTGATCTCCGCGAGATGTTGACCTATTCACTCGAAATGGAGCGACGCCACGTCGGTCTCTATACCGAAGCTGTGGCGCTCTGCGAAGACCGGGACGTCGGGCTCCGTAATCTCCTCGAAGACATCTGTCAGATGGAGCAAGACGGCGCCGACCATCTCTCCAAGATCCTTGAGGAGCAAGACTTAGTGCTCAATACCGGTGAGCAAGGCCGATCACGACAAGCCAGCGCCAGTTAAGCTCTCAACTCTCGCTCTGCCAACGTCTTGTTCAATTAATGCTCAGTACCACCGACCGCAGAACGGACACAATCGTCCTCTTGCGGTCCGGGGAACGGGAGGATCGTCGCTACCGACTCAGGGTCGCTCTCTGGAGCAAACGTGTCGAACGCTTCACTGGCGGTCGGACCAAAGTGTCCCCTGAGCTGTTGCCACTGTCGGTGGTCCAACTCGATCTGTCGCTGGGTATACCACCCGATGCTTTCGGTATAATGTTGATCAGAGAGAACAATCAGGAGCCGACCTGAAGTCCGTTGCTCCAACGCGATCTCCAGTCGGTGGTGTGGCTGCGAACCCGAGATTGTTGAGAGCGGAGTTCGATGGGTCATTCGAAGTAAGACTCCGATTCTTCGATCGTTACCGTACTACTTGCTGACAATCTAATCGAGACTGAGTCTCAATACAATAGGTAGTCGAGCAGGAAACTGTGACACAACCCCACCAGATTAATCTGAGGAATCCTTAAACTTCAGGAAATGATGATGAGATCCATCGTTCCTGGGTGGCCCGTTGACCGTCGGCGGTTGATCACGAGACAATACCGCCGTTTCAGTGGTTGATGAAGTAACGAAGACCCAAGGCAACCCACGCTTGCCGCCGAGAGCCCAGAGCCGATGCACGAGCACGATCTGATCCGACAGCTCCGCGAGTCCAACCCGACCAAAATCGTGATGCTGGTCGCCGACGGCCTCGGTGGTTTGCCGATTGAGCCCGGCGGTCCGACCGAGCTGGAAGCGGCAAAGACCCCGAACCTCGATCGCCTCGCGACCGAGGGAGTCACCGGCTTGAGTATCCCGGTCGCTCCCGGGATCGCGCCGGGCTCGGGACCGGGGCACTTGGGGCTCTTCGGATTTGACCCGATCGAACACCAGATCGGCCGTGGTGTCCTTGAGGCGCTTGGGATTGGGGTTGAGGTTGGCCCTAAGGATGTCGCGATCCGCGGGAACTTTTGCACGATCGACCCTGAAGGAAAAGTCTCCGATCGTCGTGCTGGCCGAATCCCAACCGAGGTCGGTGCAAAGTTAGTGGATAAACTGGCAGCAAAGGTCTCGATTCCGGGTGTCGAAACCTTGATCGCACCGGTCCGAGAGTATCGACTCGTGATCCGGTTCCGCGCCGAGGGGCTCGGCGATCACGTCGCAGACACCGACCCTCTCCAGACGGGACTCCATCCGCTCGACCCGCGTGCCACAAACCCAGACTCCCATCGGACCGTCGAGGTTGCCTCCGAGGTTCTCAAGCAAGCCCGAGAAATCTTGAAGGATGAGCACCCGGCAAACTTCCTGATGATGCGCGGGTTTTCGAAGTTCCCGGCAATCGAGACAATGGAGCAGGTTTATGGACTCCGGTCGGCTGCGATCGCGGTTTACCCGATGTATCGAGGTCTGGCACGGTTGGTCGGGATGGATGTGATCGAGCCGGTCACGACCCTTGATGAGCAACTCACTGAGGCCAAGGCCAAATGGCCGAGCTATGACTTCTTCTTCATTCACTACAAATACACCGACAGTACCGGCGAGGATGGTAACTTTGAGAAGAAGGTCAGCGTGATTGAAGAGCTCGACGCTGGGATACCGAAGTTGATGGAACTGGAGCCTGATGTTGTGATCGTCACCGGGGACCATTCCACCCCGAGCCGGCTAAAGTCGCATAGCTTCCACCCCGTTCCGCTCCTGATCTGGGCTCCGGCGACGAGTCGTCCTGACCAAGTCACGACCTTTGGAGAGCGACCTTGCGAGCGTGGTGGCCTCGGCCAGATCCTCGCCAAGCAAATCATGCCTTTGGCGATGGCTCACGCTGGCCGACTCCAGAAGTTTGGTGCCTGAGCACTCCTTCAATCCCAGTCGGAGAAGTCCGATGAGTGACGCTGAGACTGACGTGGTGCTCTTCGATGGTGTCTGCAACCTCTGCAATCAGAGCGTCCAGTTCATCCTTGACCGCGACCCTTCGTCGCGGATTCGATTCGCACCGCTGCAGTCGGTCGCTGGGCAACGATTGCTCGACGAACACGGTTTACCGTCGGACACCTTGGGCTCGATGGTCTTCATCGATCGCCACAACGTGGCGTCCAGACACTCGAGCGCGGCCCTCCGGGTCGCGAAACGACTGAAGCAGCCGTGGCCGTTGCTTTCCGTCGGGTTGTTAGTCCCCAAGGTGATCCGAGACGCCGTCTACCGCTGGATCGCCGCGAACCGCTACCGATGGTTCGGACGTTCCGAGTCCTGCCGGTTGCTGACACCCGAACTCCGAGGGCGTTTCCTCGAAGGTTCGGATCTCTGGGAATCAACCTCAGCAACTGAAGCCACGGCGTCATCGATCTGAGTCGACGTCCGTCGCTTTGGGCTCAAAGCCTCGGCAAGCGATAACCGGTTGCGCCGGGTACTTCTGGTACCGGTCGTCCGTCTGAGAGCGTTTGCAGAGAAGAAACCTTGAACCCTTCGGTGTCTCGATCACCCGGCATTGCTGACAATGCAGGCAGAGGGTTTGAGGGGGCTCAATCATAAACTGGATTCACTTAAGGTGGGCCTCGTCAGAAATCTGCTCCATGCAGTGAACCATCCTGAGTCTACCATTGCCTAGGGTAGGCAAGATCGGGAAAGTCGACTTGACCCCTCCCCTGGGTCGCCTGGCACACGATGGTGTAAGCTAGTGATCTCTAAGAGTAAGATAGAGAGAGAATAACTCGCCAGGCATTTCGAAGCGACGCATTGCGAAGGACGGTTGGCTATGGAGAATGACGGCCCATCTAGTCCGCTGGCCTCGATCCGCAACATCGGGATTGTTGCTCATATCGACGCCGGCAAGACGACGACCACCGAACGAGTCTTGTATTACACCGGCGAAATCCATCGGATGGGTGACGTCGACAAAGGAAACACTACGACCGACTTTGATCCCGAAGAACGCGAACGCGGCATCACGATCGTCGCGGCGGCTATTTCCTGCCATTGGAAAGATCGACACGACAAGCCGATCACAATCAACATCATTGACACCCCTGGACACGTCGATTTCACCGCCGAAGTCGAGCGATCACTGCGGGTTCTCGATGGAGCCGTCGTCATCTTCTCGGCGGTCGAAGGGGTTGAAGCGCAGAGCGAGACCGTCTGGAGACAGGCGGACAAGTACCATGTCCCTCGGATCTGTTTCATCAACAAGATGGACCGGATCGGCGCTGAATTTCACCGTGTCTTCGAAGAAATCAGGGAACGACTTCAAGGAACCCCGATTCCACTGATGCTCCCGATCGGTGCTGGACCAGAAGGATCGATCGGTCAATTCCAAGGATTGATTGATCTTATTGAACAAAAGGCACTTTACTATAAGACCGAGGATCTGGGCTCGACTGTAACCGAGTCCGAAATCCCCGATGAACTCCGCGATCAGTTCGATGAGTGGCGTGAGCGGATGCTCGACTCGCTTAGCGAACTCGACGAGGAGTTTGCCGAAGAATATATGGCGTCGTTGGAAGGTGAGCCACTCGCACCGGACTCGATTCGGAAGGCGATCCGTCGCGCCACCTTGACCGGTGCTGCCCAACCGGTCCTCTGTGGTTCAAGCTATAAATATGTCGGTGTGCAACGACTTCTTGATGCTGTTGTTGCGTACTTGCCAAGCCCGCTCGACATGCCACCCGTCAAGGGACTCCATCCGAAGTCGGGTGAGGAGGTCGAACGGACGACCGATGTCAAGGCGCCGTTCGCGGGGCTCGTCTTCAAGATCGTCCATGATGCCCATGGTGATCTTTCCTTCGTCCGCGTCTATTCTGGCTCGTTGAAGGCCAACACCAGGCCGTTCAATCCGGGTAAGAACAAGAAAGAAAACTGCTCGCGACTGTACCGGATCCGCGCCGATGATCGTGAGCAGATCGATCAGGCTCCCGCCGGTGATATTGTCGGGGTCCTCGGCTTGAAGGAATCGGTGACGGGGGACACCCTCTGCGATGCAGCTCATCCCGTCCTCTTTGAAAAGATCGAATTTCCCGAAACAGT
Organism: uncultured Isosphaeraceae bacterium; assembly: GCA_964510225.1. Lineage (GTDB taxonomy): Bacteria > Planctomycetota > Planctomycetia > Isosphaerales > Isosphaeraceae > CAZEAN01. The sequence goes on along the minus strand of CAZEAN010000111.1, from coordinate 3,797 downwards.
TATTAGTATGTCGATCGAACCGATGAGTTCGGCCGACAAGAACAAGCTCGCCGCGGCGCTTGCTTCTCTTGCCCGCGAAGATCCGACCTTCACTTACAAGTTTGATGAAGACACGGGCGAGACCTTGATCTCCGGGATGGGTGAACTCCACCTCGAGATCATCAAGAATCGGATGCTCCGGGACATGAAGCTGGAGGTCCGGGTCGGAAAGCCTCGGGTCAGTTATCGGGAGACCGTGAAGAACCCGGTGAAGGCGGTGGCGGGCCAATGCGTCCGACAAACCGGGACCGGCAACGAACTCTTCGCAAAGCTCAAGATCGACCTCGAACCCGAGACCCAGCCCAAGGGAGGCCCCACGCTCCGGTTCCTTAACAAGGCGAAACCTTCTGATGTTCCTCCTGAGTTTGTGACAGCGATTGAGCAAGCGATCCGGGAAGAATCAAAAGGGGGTGGGATCACGGGCAACCCCTTGGTCGACCTCAAAGTGACGGTGGTGGACGGTGACTCACTTGATGAAGTGAGCAACGATCTTGCCTTTGGATTCGCTGCCACCGACGCCTTCCGGAAAGCGGTTGACCAGGCCGGGGCCGTCCTCTTGGAACCGATCATGAAGGTAGAGGTGGTCACTCCCGAAGACTTCCTCGGCAATGTCACCGGCGATCTCACCAGCCGCCGCGCTTTGATCGAGAAAACCTACCAACGTGGCAAGCTCTGGGTCGTCGAAGCCAAAGCCCCACTCGAACAGATGTTCGGCTACTCCACCGATGTCCGTTCCCTCAGCCAAGGCCGCGCCAGTTACGCGATGGAACCGCTCGAGTACGCCGCCGCCCCCGAGGCGCTCCTCAAGCGTTTTACCGGTGAAGAGTAAGCAGTAGAATGACTTGTGAACCATATTGTGGACGATCTTGGTGTCGCCACGATATGGTCCAGTTATCTGTATGCGATACAGACACTGAAACCATCGTTCTGATATGAACGCGATAACCCACCTTAATCTTGAGTAACGAGATCGATGGCACCAGAACAAACAACTGGATCTGAATTAACCCGTCCTAAGCTTGGCGAGCTTGAGTGCTTTAGGGATTCGCGGTTTTGGAAGCGTCTTAAGCTGATTGAGAGTGAATTAAAAGCTGGGCGCAAAAATGCCATCGAGCAATTGATCGGGAATGTAGGCGCCGTCGTTGGTCACTCCCAGTTCATTCTGAAGCTGGTCGATCGCTATCTGCCTCAATATACGTTGCATGATGATACACACATTCGGAATGTGCTCACGTTGATGGACGTGTTGACCCCCGATGAGGTGATGGAACAGCTCGAACCGCTCGAATGTGCGCTCTGTATTCTGGCCGCTTATACGCATGACCTCGGCATGGCACTAACGGCCGAGGAATACCAGAAGATCAAGGATCCCCAGGGTGACTCATCCCAGCGGTTGGCTTATCTCCGCTTCCGCGATCGATTCGGTGAAGAGGTCCGTCAGATCAAGCGGCTCAAGAAGTCGAACGACCCAAGCGATCAACAACGTGTGACCGAGATTGAGGCCCACATCCTGTCCGAATACATCCGGACAACTCATGCCGAACCCAACGTGAGCAGGAGCCGGGTCAATGGGTGGCTCGAGGCCATGAAGGCGCCCGATGATAATCCTGACTATGAACAACTAGTCAATGCGGGCTTAGTTCCGAGAACACCGGGCAAGGCCGATCTCTTCTACTTCGGCAGTGTCAACTACCAAGACTGGCTGGTCTTGATCGGGGCGAGTCACGGCCAGAGCGTTGATTGGTTGCGCTGGGAATTTATGGCCCCAAACGACACTCACCCCGGATTCATGGTCGATAAGACGAACCTCGCGTTTCCGGCGCTGCTGCTCCGGCTGGCCGACATCATGGACTTCGATGCCAGCCGGACGCCAAGGATCTTGTTCAAGCACATTGGCATCGATAATAAGGTGAGCCTGCAAGAGTGGACTAAACACCGCTACATTACGAGTTGGGAGCTCGACGTTGACGCCACCAATCCTGAACTGAAGTATTTCGCGTCCCAGTGTCCTCATCCGGTCATTGAGAAGAGCATTCGCGACTTCGTTGCCATGATTGATCGGGAAGTCCGTGGTGTGGAGGAGGAGCACCGCCACCAAACGAAACTGTTGAGTAACCAAGGCGAGCATTATCAAATTCATCTGCCGCGCGTTGTGGAACCGGTCATTCGTCCCGTTGGCTGGCCCCAGAATCCGATTTATGTATACAAGAACATTGAGTTCAAGCTTGATCAGGATGAGATTCAGCAGTTGCTCATGGGCGAGACCTTGTACGGTGACCCTGGTCTCTGCATCCGAGAACTACTGCAAAACTCGCTCGATGCCTTAGAACTGCGCGACCTTCGACTGAAAATGGACGCCAAAGGGGAAGGGGTTCGTGAGCCTGTCGATCGCCTGCGGAGGATCGACGGCGATGAAGAAGAACTCCGTGTCACGGTCGAGTGGGGCCATGATGAGAAGTCAGGTCAAGACTTCTTGCGGGTGCGGGACAATGGCGTCGGTATGACGGAGAAGGTGATTGAGAATTACTTCACCCAGATCGGCAAGAGCTACTATCGCAGTCCCGACTATCATCAGGAAAAGGCGTCACTCAAAGCCTCTGGTTTGAACACTTCACCGATCTCGATGTTCGGTATTGGCATCCTGTCTTGCTTTATGATTGCCGATCGTCTTGAAGTGCGGACCAGACCAGGGGGTGTACAGGAGGACGATCATAATTCTAAACATCGCGACGTCACCATCTCCGGTCCGGGCAGTCTCTTTTGGCTTAGGAAAGGAACGTTGGAGCATCAAGGGACAGAGATTACCTTGTTTCTGAAATCGGAGTTTAGCCTGGATCACAATGCGAAGGCGTTTGTGCCGGGGTTACGAAAGCACTTTGGCTATTCTGAATCCGAAAAAGATGAGTACAAACCAGCGGACAGGGTGATCGACCCACCGTTCGTCGCTGGTTGTCATGTGGTGTGGCCGCGGTATCCCATTGATGTGGCCCAAGAACCGATGACAATCGACAACCAGCTTGAGCGAGGCAATACGACACGGATCGATCATCGCTTCCACCTCGACACCTTACTTCCCATCGACCGGAATGCTGTGGTCGAGAAGGCGGCGGAATGGGACTGTCCCGCAGCGGCGATTGGAACACCAAAGTGGGGTGTTCATGACTGGGAGGATAAAGCGACGGGGAGCCGAATCCGCCTCTGCTTTCCATACAACTTTCCAGAGGGTTCAGCGTTACCGCTCAATCCTCCTGTAGAACGTGGGTTGTGCCGCCAAGATGAACTGGCATCGTTTGTAGAGCCTCAATTGGAGGACAAGCTTCGTACGGATGTCATCGAACGTGGCATGTATGTGCAAGACAGTAAAGTGGCACGAGCCCGGCTTGGTGTGGCCGCGGCGGTGGGAGCACGTGTCTGGATCGACTTACGGGGTGAAGCTGCACCCCGTTTAACGGCCGATCGCAAAACGATGCTAGCACCGAAGGAAGGTAACGAGCAGGAATGGCAGGAAGCGATCGATGGCTTGTTCTTACGGCACAGTGAAGCACTCGGTCACGCTGTACAACACCACCCCCCGAGTCTCTGGATCAATCTCTTGAACACGGCCCTTTGGCGGCACAATCCAGCCTTACCGACAACACTGTTAGCACCGCAATCTTGGCGTCTCAAAACAGCAGATTCCCCATCCTTCTCCGGCGATTTTTTGGGGTATACTTACAGTAAGTTCATTCAATCAGTTACCCGCGACCGCGACCTCGCCC
>CAZEAN010000110.1:0-18710 GCA_964510225.1 uncultured Isosphaeraceae bacterium | reverse complement strand
GATGATTTCGCATTTGTTTAGTATTTCTTCACCTTTTCCTTTTGTGTTGCGATCAAGGATGGAAACAATTTCTTCGGTGAAGTCATGTTCATGAATTGACACTAAAAAGATCTCCCGTCTTATCTACGTTCTTTACCCCGCGACCGTTTTTTACTTTTGTGTTCTTTTTTACGGCTTCTAGTTTTTCGCCAGAATGTTCTTTCATTCCAAGCACGCGACGTAAGCCAATCTTCAGATATTCATCTTGCGCTTCAATGCTGACGCTTTTTCTGCCAAGAGTTTTGGCAACAGCCGCCGTTGTAAATGTGCCAGCGAAAGGGTCAAGCACTATATCTCCTTCACAACTACTAGCGCGAATAATTCTTTCCAGTAAGGCTTCTGGTTTTTGAGATGGATGTTCTTCGTATTCATCCATTCGATAGCGTACTCTCGGAAAGTCCCAGACATTACCGGGCACTTTCTTCGTATTATATGGTTTTGGCACTTCGCCCCTATAGTCGATTAGTTTCCGTTTTGCGCCAGTCTTCGCCTCAACGAGTATATCGTCCGCATTGAAGCAGTAAAAATTTCTGTCCTTCACACAGTGCAGGATTGGCTCATACATAGAGCCATAATATTTCTTGGCCTGAACACCAGAGCTATCGTAAGACCAAATAATTCTAGTGAGAATTGTAATCTTTTCTCTCACATATAGATCAAAGTAGGGCATGGCTTGTGTACTTGTCATCAAGTACATCGTGCCTGTCGGTTTTAGAATTCTTATGCATTCATCAATCCACTGATAGGCCCATTTCGCATATTCAAGATCGGAAAACCATTTATCATGAAAATTGGAAAATTTCTTTCCGATATTGTACGGAGGGTCAACGAATACCAAATCTACGGACTCGCTTGGTATTTCGCTTCGCAATACATCTAAGGCATCACCATGGTAAATGGTATGGCCGTTTTCTTCGTATTTCGCCATTGCTTCGATATTTCTCCTATGTCTGTTTTTGCAACCTAACGCCCAAGCTCAGCGGACCCGGCCGCCGTTAGTAACCGATCGCACGCCCACAAGCCAGCCGCGGCGGCCGGGGTCCGCTGCAGCGCGAGGTTAGGCGGGGCCTTTGGTCACCGCCAGCCCCTGCGAGGTGATGTACTTCTCGACAAACCAGTCGACGTGCTCATCGCGATTGGTCCCGGTCTTTCGGACGATGAGGCGGATGCCATCGCTTGCTCGTTCGACCGACAACAGATAAGTGACGAAGCCCTCCATCAGATAGTCGACGATCTCGACCGACCCATCGAGGAGATCGCTGCGATCGCTCGGCCCCCGGCTGCGCGCCGAGAAGCCAAAGCGGATGAACCCATCGCCGTCGATCGGGAAGAGCGTCGCTAGCAGAGTCTCCGGGTCACCGGCTACGTGGAAGGCTGTGTCCATGAGCCGCCTAACGCCTTGGCGATCACCTGCGGCGCGAAGCGCCGTCAGGTGCATCGCCTTGTTGGGCAGTCAGCGCGGCCCCCATAGAAGCGCCCACAACCAGATGCCGAGAAACACGACCGGGACACCAAGTGGCCCGACAAGGCCGAGCCAGTGGCGCCGTGTAGTCGACATCAGGTGAGGATAGTTGCCCTCGAAGGTATTGCCTACTTGTTTGCCCAGATCTTCCAGTGCTCGTACTGCCGCCATAAGGCTCGCATAGGTCAGCGCGGTCGAGGCAAGGCCGGCGATGACAACTGGCATCGGGTACGTGTCGTCAGACACACAGGCCGCAAGCAAGAACGCCTCCGCAACAATCAGCCACGTAAACCGATGATTGATGAGGTTGTCTTCATGTTCCACGACGCCGCGCAGTAACCTGAAGTCGTCGCGCACGCCCACCGGCACAATCTGCTTGCGCTGAGTCATGAACGCTCCCCTCCTTGTTTCACTTCTGATCTGCCCAACAGTGTGTAGACGGACAATGTTCTGTGTTACAACACAGAAGTTGATCCATCTAATTTGAACAGTGGACTTGATTCTGATGTAATCGTTCTAGAATTGCAAGAGCGTCGTCAGATAGCTGGAAAATCGGGGGCGTGCGAAGGTGGCGAAGCTATTGGATCGGGTCAGAGAGGCGGTCAGGGTCTGTCATTACAGCATCAGGACGGAGGATGCGTATGTGGATTGGATCAAGAAGTTCATCCTCTTCCATCAGAAACGGCATCCGGAAACGATGGGTGAGCAGGAAGTCAGGGACTTCTTAACATACCTCGCTGTGGAACGCGACGTCGCAGCGTCAACTCAAAACCAGGCGCTCAATGCACTCTTGTTCCTCTACAAAGTCGTGCTTAAGCGGCCATTAGAGGAACTTGGGTCGGCGGTTCGGGCAAAGCGGCCGGAGCGGTTGCCGGTCGTGCTGACTCGCGAAGAGGTTCGTCGTGTGCTGGCTCATCTCACAGGTGAGAAGTGGTTGATGGCGAGTCTGCTCTATGGCGCGGGGCTCCGACTCCTCGAATGTGCTCGACTCAGGATCAAGGATGTTGATTTCGACCAACGGCATCTGGTGATTCGTGACGGTAAAGGCCAAAAGGATCGGACAACACTGCTTCCAAACTCACTCACCGATCCGCTCCGACGACAGATCGAACATGCTCAAGCCTTGCATGAATCCGACCTCGCCAACGGGCACGGCCGAGTTTATCTTCCACATTCGCTGGCGAAGAAATACCCAAACGCCGACCGGAGCATCGGTTGGCAATACGTTTTCCCAGCCTCTAAGTGCGGCATCGATCCTCGATCGAACATCGTCCGACGTCACCACCTCTCCGAATCTGGCTTGCAGAAGGCGGTGACGAAAGCAGTTCGCCTCGCGAAGATCAGCAAGCCCGCCAGTTGCCACACCTTCCGACACAGCTTCGCCACCCATTTGCTCGAATCCGGAACCGATATCCGGACCGTCCAGGAACTTCTCGGACACTCTGACGTCCGAACGACCATGATCTATACCCATGTCCTGCAGACCGGCCCCTTCGGTGTCCGCAGCCCGCTCGATTCGTGACCAAGATGCGTGGTTGCCTCCTCTTGAGTCGATCTCTTCACGATCTCGCGACTACCAGACCTGAGATGATCCGCCTATAACAAACAAGGTTGCCACTATTGACTCCAGAACAATCAACACCGATTGGTTTGAGGAGTTTAAGATGCCCAACGGCCGCTCAAGTGACCCAAGGAAGAACATGGTCTTGAGTGTCCCCAATACTGCACAGCAGCAAGTTGCTGGGCCAGTGGGTTCGCAATCGGAAAAACGTCTCGAGCAGATCGCACGGACAGCGCAATTAACTCGGGAGTTAGCTGAGTTTCACGATGTTATCAATAAGGTTCACAGATCTCATCAACTAAACTATGAAAGTCTTTCTGATGATCTTGAGGTTCACGAAGCGAGACTAAATGAAATGGAGAGAAGCATCAAACAACATCTAACGCAGTCGATTGCACAGCTCTCCAAGCAGCTTGATTCAGTTAAAATTCAATTAGATTTGTTGAATTCAAAGCGATAAAATGGCGATAGAGCCTTTGTCGCGTGGGTCCTCGCAGCGCGACCGACAAAGGATCAGGGTATTAGACATCCGTCGTTGTGGGCCGCGCTAGCTGGTGCAGATCCAGACGAAAACTTGAATCGTCGGATTTAACGATCTCAAGGGGATCATGAACTAAGTTCGCGTTGCGAAGTGAGCGGGCATCGGTTAGGGTCCGCGCGATTTAGGGCTCAAAAGCGGGATACCACCTCGCGAGAGGAGAGGCGACGGATGCCTGGTCGCACTGCGCGGAAACGGAACCGTCGGTATCGATGGCTCGGACTTCTCCTGCTACCGCCGATCTTCTGGGGGGCGGTCCTGCTCCTCATACCGACCGAGCATCTCCGCCTAATAATTGAAGAGAAACTTGAAGCAGCCACTGGCTGTCCTGCGTCGGTTGATGCGGTCTGGATCGGCCCTCTTGGTGGGATCAAGGTCCAAGGCGTGAGCCTCTGGGACTCGGACGCGGAAGGAGTTGCAGCGGGGTCTTGGGTCAGTGCCGAGCGGGTCGAAATCGACCTCAGCCTCGGGGAGTTGTTCATCGGTCACGCCGTTCCAGGCCGGGTCTCCCTCCGTGGACTCGACTTGAGGCTTGTCCGTCGTGAAGGCGAATCACTGCCACCACTCTTCTTTCTCAAGCAATCGTCAACGACCGATGTTCCGAGAAAGCTTGAGCTTACAGCGACGGCCGACGATATGGCCGACAGTAAGGACCGCGTTCGGTTCATGATCGAAGAAGGACGGATTGCGATCATCGATGAACAGTCCACGACCGCCATCGTCGTCCAAGAATTACAAGGATTAGGAGCAGTCGAAGAGGGGACGATTCTGATTGATCGTCTCGAGGGCGCCCTAGAAAGTGGCGGCCAATTTGCGCTCAGTGCTGCGATTGAGCGTGGCGACGCGCCGAGCTTCTCGGGTCACCTCAACCTCGATAAAGTCCATCTCACGAACGAACTCGGGCTCTTGCGTTATCTTCTTCCATTCCTCCCCGGCGCAGAGCATTCGGTGGACGGTCGACTCGATCTTGAACTCGAATTGGCCGGGGGTGGTCCGACTTCGGGGTCGTTCTGGGACACCGTTACCGGCCGAGGGACCTTGAAGGTTGACCCGATCCGCCTCGATGGCTCATCCCTTCTCAATGATCTCGCTCGGGTCCTGCCATTAACGGGCTACGGAAAGATCGGGACGCTCCGGAGCGCCTTCAAGATTGAGGATCGCGCGATCCTCAGTTCTGCGCTACGACTTGAACTTGGGGGGACGGCGATTGTCCTTCGTGGTGGTGCCTTGTTTGATGGCCGGATGAGGTATCAGCTTGACCAAGAGTGGATGGGTCGGCAGTTCGACCCCCAAGCCGTGGCACTCTTGGCCGAACTCGGCCTCAGTCCGGATGATCTGTTAAGGCTTGAGATTACGGGGACGTTTACCGACCCGGTGATTCGCGTTGGCGGTCTGCCGCTCGATGACGGTCGGGAACCGCAGAGCAGGATCCAAAGCCTCACCCAACGGCTCCAACAACGATTCTTAAGATAAGATCCGAAGTGATGTGACTGGATTCTGAGGTTCCGACGATACTGAAGGTATCTTGCGACCTGCGAGCGTCCCGCAGGCTGCTTGGATGTCAGCGCCCCCAGAATAGCGCCGGATCACCGGTTGGCCGAGGTGTTTAGTCAACGCGTCCCGGAATCGATGCAGCTCTTCGGGGCCGGGCGGCTGGAACCGCCCGGTGGGATCGGTGACATCGATCAGGTGAAGTTGAACTGGTGTCTCGCCTACCAATTCGGCGAGGGCCTGGGCATCTTCCGGACCCACATTGAACCCTGAGATGCAGACATAGGTCAGCATCACACGCCCCTGCCGAGATTGACCATGACGTTTTGCCGCCGCCATCACCTCGCTGATGGGAGTTCTCGCCGCAATCGGAACCACGACCGCGCGTTTTTCGTCTGTCGGTGCCCCAAGGCTAATCGCAAGCCGGACTCGGCGTTCCTCTCGCGTGAACCGGTCGATTTCGGGGACCAACCCGACTGTGCTCACTGTCATCGACTTCGCGGCGAGGGAGCCACCAAAGGGCGAACGGAGTAGTTCAATCGCGGTCATAACCCGGTCATAGTTCAGGAACGGCTCGCCCATCCCCATGAAAACGGTTCCGGTCACCCGACGTCCCTGCGATTGGACGATCTCGCGCGCTTGAATCCATTGGTCGACGATCTCCCAAGTCTCCAGGTTTCGTCGCTTGGGCATCCGGGAGGTGGCACAAAAGGTGCAGCCCATCGCGCAGCCGACCTGACTCGAGAGACAGAGGCTAACCGCTCCCTCTTTCTGGAGCGGAATCAAGACTGTTTCGACCTCTAGATGGTCTTCGGTTTGCAAGAGTAGCTTTTGGAATCCGTCGACGGGGGAAGAGTCAACTCGGATGAGTTCCAGTCGTCGTAATGGCGGCCAATCCTCAATAAGACGGCCCGCTACTTGAAACTCGCGTGTCCAGCGAGTCGGCTCATGGATTCCGAACCCCAGAATCGCCTTGAGAAGTCGCCGAGCTCCTCCCTCCGAAACGGAACGACTTGACGCTAAATAAAGAAGTGCTTCTGGAGATTGGTCTCGGGGATCAAAACCACGCACTCGGCTCCCTCGGTTCATCGGAAATCGCAACCAATCCTAGCAATAACGAAAGACGTAACCGCCGATTTCGTCTAGAATGGTTCAGAGTATCCGAAAAATAACCTCTTCAGCAATCCGAATTTCTCTATAGATTCCGTGAATGGTGTCGGAAGAGTCGAAACTTTCATGAGAATTCCATCGTATTGAGAGACAGCGATCTGAAGAGTCAGCTTGATCATCGATGACTAGTTGAAGGTCATCCCGTCCAATTTTTAAATCGGTCTGCTCGACGACTTCAGAGAGAATTTCAAAGAGGAGTGTACGTTACGATGAAGCGTGAAGTCATTTCGTGGGTTGCGCTAGCCGTCGCGGTCATTGCCTTGGTTGGCTCACAATGGTCGCGGATGCTCCCCGCAGCTCCCCAGGAGACACCGATTCCTCAAGAAGGGATCCGTGAAGCCCGGACTCTCTCATCTGCATTCGAAGCCGTCGCTGAGTTCGTCGGTCCCTCCGTTGTCCAGATCACAACGCAACGTGTCCGAACCGGCGCGGGAGGCGGATTCCGAGGGCCGAACGGTCAGCCAATGACTCCAGAAGATTTTGAACGCTTCTTCCGCGAGTTCGGGAACAGACTTCCGGAAGGATTCCGATTCGAGCCACAACAGACGATTGTCGGTAGTGGATCCGGAGTGGTTTACGACCGAGAAGGGCATATTCTCACGAACAACCATGTGGTTGAGAACGCACGTGATGGTGCCATTGAGGTGACCTTTGCCGATGGGACTGTCCTCCCCGCCGAGGTTGTAGGGCTTGATCCCCAAACTGACCTCGCCGTAGTAAAAGTGTCCAATCGTCAGGTCACTCCGGTAGCAATTGGTAGTAGTGAAGATCTGAAGGTTGGCCAATGGGTGATGGCAATTGGTTCTCCGTTTGGACTTCAACAGACGGTCACTGCGGGGATCATTTCCGCGACACACCGAACGACCGTTGGAATTCTCGGACAGAATGGTTACGAAGACTTCATCCAGACGGATGCCGCCATCAACCCGGGGAACTCGGGTGGTCCTTTGGTGGACATTCAAGGTCGGGTGATCGGGATCAACTCGGCGATTGCGACTCAGAGCCGTTCCAATGCAGGAGTTGGCTTTGCGATTCCAATCGACCTCGCGACCTACGTTGCCGACGCGATCATCGAGTCTGGCGAAGTACAGCGTGCTCAACTTGGGGTCCGGATTAGTCAAGTCCCCACTGAAGAGGCGGAGGCCCGCGGGATCCCCGAGGGACGTGTCGGAATCTTTGTTGCCGACGTTCTCCGAGACGGGCCCGCTGATGAGGCTGGGCTGAAGGCTGGTGACATCATCATCGGGTTTAGAGATCGCCCCGTGACCAGTTCTCCCGATTTCCGTTTCGACGTTTCGAGGAGTCAGCCTAATCAATCTTACTCGCTGACCTACCTTCGTGACGGTCAGACTCGGACGACTCAAGTGACCCTGGAGCCAATGGATACCGAACTCCTCGCAAGCGTCGGTGATCCCCGTGGTCCCGGTCGTCGACTTGAAATCGTCTCGATTGCAGACTACGGCCTCGTCGTTTCTGCAATCACGCCAGAGCTTGTCGATCGCTATGGTCTTGATGAAGAAGTCGAAGGAATCTATGTCCAGGAGGTCGCGGAAGATTCTCCTGCCGCAAAGGCGGGTGTTGAAGCTGGCGACATTATTACCAGGGTTGTGGTTGATCAGCGTAGACGGTCCATCACAGATCCGAGAATGCTCGGGCAGATGGCTCTCCAACAAGACGCGTTGACGTTGATCATTCTCAAGCCTAGTGGTGCATACGATTACGTTACATTGTCAACGGATGATTGATTGCGCTATTTGTAACCGGCATTCAGAACCGAATTCTAGCTGCACGTTGAACCGAAGTCGGCGTGCAGCTTTTTTGATTATCTACTTTGTTGATTCTTATCAAATCTTAAGTTATTCAGACATTTGATAAGCTTTATTGGGTTTTTCCTCTAATTTTGGTATGTGGCACGAATGTGCTTTTTTCGTGATGTCCGGATTTTCCAAGAACAAAAACTATCTCTGGGCAAGATCGCTCGATTTGGTTAGGGTCCGATATGATTCTTGGCTGGTGACAATGATTCTGATCATGTTTGGCAGAAATCGAGGCTACGCAGGGAGGCTCAGCCGATGAAGATCCAGCACCCGGTCTTGTTTGCTACGGTTGGGAGTCTAGGAGCGTTCTCGGTTCGCCGGCTCGTAGGAACCAACCAGTTTCACTTTCGATATGAAGACCCGATGGTCAATCCGGAGGTCGCGCGACGTCTTGGTAATCGCTACATTTATGCGTTCTTTCATGAAGTGATGCTGTTTCCAGCTTACTACTGGGCATGGCCCGAGATGCAGATCTTGATCAGCGACCACCGCGACGGCGAGTACATTACACGGATTGTAAAGCAGCTTGGCTTTGGCGTTGTCCGGGGATCGACCACCCGAGGTGGTGCCCGAGCGCTCCGGGAGATGCTGGGACGTATCCAACACGGGAATCTCTGTGTGACTCCCGACGGTCCTCGGGGCCCGCGGCGTCATGTCCATCAGGGCCTAATCTATCTTGCAAGTCGAATCGGTTGGCCCATTGTTGGTGCAGGGATGGCTTTTAAACGACCTTGGCGTGCCCAAAGTTGGGATCGGTTCGCTGTCCCTCGGCCGTTCCAGCCCGCGTGCTGCGTGACTCCGAAACCAATCACGGTGCCGTCTGATGCAGATCGGACCACCATCGAACATTACCGGCAGGAAGTAGAGCAGAGTATGAACCAAGCGATGACGGAAGCTGAGGCCTGGGTCGAGCAGGTCTAAATGCTCAAGAGATGCGATTGGTAATTTATTAATCAGATGAAGAGCCATGCCACTCGCTTAGAGGCTTCTGACGATTTCTCCGAGGGCACTGAGAAGCAGGTCAACTTGCGGATCAGTGCCGACGCTGAGTCGGAGGCCCTCGGGGCGACCGGGATAACTCATCAGTCGAACAAAAATCTGGCGCTCCTTGAGTGCTTCGAATACTGCACGAGCAGAGGGACCATCCTGACACCAGACAAAATTGCCGTGACTGGTGGGAACGCTGTAGCCGAGCGCTCGGACTCCGTCGGTCAGTCGTTCCCGGGTTCGGAGTACTTTTTTGCGCATCTCGGTGAACCAATCAACATCATCTAGCGCTGCTGCACCACCAAGCAGGCTTAACGTATCACAGTTGTAAGAATCTTTGACTTTGTTTAGACCCGCTACCACCTCAGGTCGTGCGATCAAGTAACCAATCCGGAGCCCCGCGAGACTGTACCCTTTGCTCAATGTCCTAGTCACCATCAGATTGGGGAGTTCGTTCACTAACCGAATACAGTTGTCCTTGGCAAAATCGGCATACGCTTCATCGACGACAAAAGCGCCTTTGAATCGGAAGGCGAGATCCGCGACCTGATCTGGTGAGAGGACAGTCCCCGAGGGGCTATTCGGGTTTGCCAGAAACGCAAGCTTCGCTGAGGTGGCAGCAAAAGTATCGGAGGTTAATGACCAATCATCGTCGAAAGGGATTTCAATCGGTTCGGCGTTCTGGATTCGTGCCAAAGTTCGATATAAGACATAACTTGGTGTCGGGTAGGCAATCTGTTCACCTGGACCGGCGAAGGCTCGGTTGAGAATTGTAAGACAGTCGTCTGATCCATTCCCTGCGAGAACCATCTCCGGCGTAATCCCGTGACGACGGGCGACCGCTTCCCGGAACGCCGTACCTGTTGGGTCGGGATAGCGGGCTAATCGTCCATCACTCAATGCGTCGGCGATTGCTTCAGCGACCCGAGGTGATGGTGGATAAGGATTCTCATTTGTGTTAAGTTTGATAATCTGGCCAAGATTCCGCGGTTGCTCACCGGGAACGTAGCCGCTTAATGCGTCAATATGTGGCTGAAATCTGGGGAAGCTCATGCTGAGGATACTCTTCTCGGTCACTATTGTTGATAAGACAACACTTAAGGCGATTGATCGGCGAGACGTTGGAGGGCTTCGTCATCAACCCGATAGACCGTCCACTCGTCCATTGGTCGGGCGCCGAGTGCCTTGTAGAACCCAATCGCTGGCTCGTTCCAATTGAGCACCGACCACTCTAAGCGACCACAACCACGGGTGACGGCACGTTGCGCAAGTGCACTCAGGAGTGCTTTACCGATCCCACGCCCTCGGAACGCTGGTTTCACGAAGAGATCTTCGAGGTAAATCCCTGGCTGACCTCGGAAGGTTGAAAAGGTATGGAAGAACAGGGCAAATCCCACGGGGCGTCCCTCTGCCTCGGCAATCAATGACTCTGCGTACGGGCGATCGCCGAAAAGATTACGTCGGATGTCGTCGGGAGTGGCCTTTGCTTCGTCCAGGAGTCGCTCATATTCTGCCAGTTCGCGGATCAACCCCACGATTGTTTCGGCGTCGTCTGCGTCTGCAGCACGAATCGTAATATTCATTTATCTGGGATTTTAATGATTTTGAAAAGCCTGAGTTGTTGACAAAAAGAGGCTCTGTGCAAGGCAAGCTCTCGATTCATGCCGCGCTGGGAACTAACACTTTAATCGAGCCGAACATCAACGCTGTATCGATGCGCGGTTAACCCTTCTTTATCGGCAAGGAGGCGGACATCGGGGGCGAATCGTTCGAGTCCTTGTCGGTCGATCTGGATCAAGCTTGATCGTTTGAGGAAGTCATTCGAGGAGAGCCCAGAAGCCCATCGAGCCGTCCCGCCGGTCGGTAACACATGTGACGGCCCTGCGGCGTAATCACCGATAGCGACAGGGGTCAGGTGCCCCAAGAAAATCGCGCCGGCGTTCAACAGTTGATCGGCGTGTCGTTGTGAATCGGATGTTGACACATGAAGATGTTCGGGTGCCATTAAGTTGGTCAAACTGATCGCCTCAGCCTCGTCCCGGACCAAGATGAGTGCGCCAAAAGCCTCAAGGCTCTCTCGTGCCAGATCGCCCCGGCTGAGTTGCGTAAGCTGCGTTTCGAGCGCTTGAGCGACCTGGTCGATGAGTCCGCGTTCCCACGTAATCAGGACACTGGAACCGGGAGCGTGTTCCGCCTGACTGATTAGATCGGCAGCAACATAGTTGGGATCGGCGGTCCAGTCGGCGATCAAGACCACTTCGCTCGGCCCGGCGATGCTATCGATATCGACCTCACCATAGACGAGCCGTTTCGCAAGTGCCACGAAGAGATTTCCGGGCCCGACAATTTTGTCAACTTGCTCGATCCCTTCCACTCCATAGGCTAACGCCGCGACCGCCTGGGCTCCACCGATCCGGTAAACTTCCTGGACTCCAAGAACCTGGCAAGCGGCGAGGAGATCGGTGTTATAGCCACCGAACGGTGTCGGCGGGACAACAACGGCAATCTGTTGTACGCCGGCTGCCTGTGCGGGGACGACTGTCATCAGGAGCGAGGAAGGATACGCCGCTGCACCTCCGGGGACACAAACCCCAATCCGTCGGAGTGGTCGGTAGCGGAGGACCAGGTCGACGCCAGGTGCGGGACGCATCTGGGCGTCCCTCATCAGGATTCCCGATTGAAACGCGAGGATGTTGTCACGGATCCGCCGGATCGTCCCAAGGTATTCTGGGTCGGCGTTGGCGGCGGCCTCCGCCATTTCTTCAGCACTGACAGCGACCGTCGACGAGTCAAGGTCAGCTCCGTCGAGCCTTTTGGTGTAATCGAGGACTGCGTCGAGGCCACGGAGCTGGACGTCGGCTGCAATCCGTTCGACCACTTGTTGAGGGGTTAACGGCTCTCCGAACGCCTCAATGGTCCGCTTCTTGCCTTGGGGACTTACAATATCTCCCCGAGGGCTTAGTTGATTACGGAGGTTGGCGATCGCCTCACGTGCATCATCTTTGAAGCAGTCAATCCGAGCAATCTTGAGTTTGGAAGTCGTTCGAGCCATTTCGATTCCTGATCGGGCGCGGTCGGGGCGATCAAGAGTCTGAGACCGATCGACCGCAGGAGTACTCACAACCTCGAAGCTAACTTGGCCCTTGGAGGTGGTCAACTCCCGGCTCATTGTTGGTCGTTGGGAATCGAGAGACTCTTTCACCAGAGTCGTGCTCACTCTCAGAGGGTTGGCACTGGGATGATGCGAGTTGATGAGGCGACCACTCAATAAGTAGCCGAACTTGACTCGCTGTAATCCATGGTTGACCCAGCACATGAAGGTAGTCAGCCCACCAACGTACTTAGTGGGAGTAGGGTGTCTACCTCTTGGAAGGTTGATCCCGGCAGTCACCGGTCTCGTACTTCTCTTGGGGAATTCCTTAGCTTCTAGTGTAGTCGAGAGGGAATCCCCTAGGATGAGGTTGCGCTGGTGATGAGCTTGGAGTCGAAATTCTTCGTCTTCGGAGCCCTAACGCGGTGGATTCTGAACTAAGCTTCTCGTCAGAGGGGAACTCGGAAGACTAACATGATCAAGGTATTGATAGATGATAGTCGCTGATTGGGAAGAAAAGCTGGTAACGGGCTTGGTCGCGTTGCGGCTCAATTTCATTACGACGTCCCAATTCCGATCGGGGATCACGAGCTGGCTCGACGATCGGGAAACACCGATCGAACAATTCTTGGTGGATCAAGGTGCACTCCAGCCGGATCAGCTAGCTGTTTTAGAACGGATCGTTGCCGAAGATTTTGAATTGCGTGGATTGACGACTCGGGCTCCGACAGATCTAAGCACCATTGGGATCGAGACCCGGTTCGAGACGCTCCCCAATGACCAACTCTTGCATGAGGGGCGACCTGGCCCTGAGACGAGTCCTCTGACATACTCCGAGACTGCATCGACAATTGAGAGGACTCGGGGGTCTGAACCTGAGGCGGGCTCCGATCGCGTCTTCGGTTATTCGGACCGTCGGTTTGAGATCCTCCGGCCCCATGCGAAGGGTGGCATTGGAGAGATCTTCGTTGCGCGGGACCGGGAATTAGGACGTGATGTCGCGCTCAAGGAGATCCGGACGGAACACTCATTGAGCACCAACGTCCGGAGTCGATTCCTCCTCGAAGCAGAGATCAATGGCAACCTCGAACATCCCAACATCGTGCCGATCTACAGCCTCGGCACCTCGGAGGACGGTCGCCCTTTCTATGCAATGCGGTTCATTCAAGGGGAGAGCTTGAAGGAGACGATCGATCGGTTCCACCAGCAGCGTTCCTCGCGCGACTTCTCGAAGACGAGCCTCGAACTCCGTGAACTGCTCAACCGTTTGATCGACGTCTGCCACGCGATTGCTTACGCCCACTCTCGAGGGGTCCTGCATCGTGATCTCAAGCCCAGCAACATCATGCTTGGAAACTATGGTGAAACGCTGATCATCGATTGGGGGCTAGCGAAACCAATCGGTAGCACTGAAAGGGTTGAGACCGAGATCAGCCCCGATGACCCTCTGCTCTTCAGGCCGAAGGCCAGTGACCTCTTGGAAGCGACATCGGTGGGGACCGTGCTGGGGACTCCAGCGATGATGAGTCCCGAACAGGCCGAGGGCCGATTGGCAGAACTGGGGCCGACAACCGATATCTACTCGCTCGGGGCGACGCTCTCCAACCTTCTGACTGGAGATCCCCCAGTCACGGGTCGAAGTGTGAAGGAAATCCTGGAGAAAGTCGGACGTGGTGAGATTACGAGACCACGGTCGCTGCTTTCCTCGATCCCGAAAGCACTGGAAGCGATCACGCTGAAGGCGATGGCCTTCAAGCCCGAGGATCGATACCAGTCGGCTATCGATCTCGCGCAGGACCTTGAGCATTTTCTTGCAGATCAAGCGATCTCTGCAGCCCCTGACCCCTGGATTACTCGGTTGTTCCGATGGATCCGGACCCACCGGATGATCAGTATCATCTGTGCCCAAATCCTCGTGGTCGCTACCCTCGGGTTTTCGGTGGCAACCTTTGTGGTCGCTCAGAAGAACGCTGAACTTCACGAGGCTCATCGATTGACCGACCAGGCGAGGGAATTAGCGCAACAACGCCTCAACTTAGCGATAACTTCAATGGATCAATGCTTTGAGACAGTTGAGGTTGCACTGGATTCAGCAGATGAACAAACCAAGGAGGTTCAGAAGCAACTCTTGAAAGAGCCTCAGGGATTTTTCGAAAAGTTGATCGAGGGTCTCTCTGAAACCGGATCGCCGACACCTCGCGAGCTATTCCTTCGCGCCACGGGAGAACTTAGCCTGGCACGGATCTCTCAGCGACTTGGTCAGGATGAAGTTGCACTCCAGAAGTCGAAGATCGCTGTTGATGGCTTTGAGAAGCTCATCGAGGCTGATCCCGACGTTCTGGAGAACCAAGAGGGCTTCGCGCTTAGTCTGTCGACGATGGGAATAGCACTGAGTGCCAATGGTCACCCTTCGGAAGCGATTGAAGCACTGGAACGCTCCATCTTGACCAGTCAGGATTTGATGCAGAAGCACCCCGAGGATCCTAAGCTCCCCTTTATCCTTGCAAGATCACGGCAGTGCCTCCGCTCCTTGCGATCATTCAAGGATGAGTAAAGCCGTAGGTTTTGATTTAGTTCACGATTGTGGACTGGATTTCGTGGTTCTTAGTTGCAGAAGCCAGGATAAGCACGAACTCGATGAGATTACGGCACGTCTAAGTTAAAGTAATCTGACGACCTGGTGTCCTACCTTTGATACGATTAGTTCAAGGGTTGCATCGCAACAGATCTGGCTTCTGTATAGGAACGAGTCGATGGCTACGATATGGTCGAAACGAGATGTGCTTCTCGGAGTGTGCGCAGTCCAGTGTCAGCTCATTACGCAAGAACAATTGATTAAAGCACTTGATGAGCCGAGATTGAGCGCGTCGAGTTCAATCGGTGCGATTTTGGTTCAGCAGGGAGCCTTACAAGAAGCTGATATCAGTGTGCTTGAGCAGTTGGTCAATCGTCAGATCGAAGCGCACGGTGGCGATCCCGTCCGCTCTCTCGTCGCTCTCTCGTCACTTTCAGAACTACATGAATCGATCGTAGCACTTGCTGAATCAACAACTGAGGACACCGATGATCGAGCAGGGCTTTCGACAATCAGTGTACAACAGAAGAGCAAAGGAACGGAGTCTGGTTCTTTCGAGACAGCAGGACGCCCAGTAACAGGTCAACGATTCCGAGTCCTGAACCAGCACGCGAGCGGGGGCCTAGGTGATGTCTTCGTCGCTCAAGATCTCGAGCTCGGGCGCCGTGTTGCACTAAAGGAGATCCAGCGACGCCACCTCGAAAGCGAGAACCATCGCGCCCGGTTCATTCAAGAGGCGGAGATCAACGGTAATCTCGAGCATCCGGGGATCGTCCCCGTCTACGGACTCGGTGTGTATCAGGATGGCCGCCCTTACTATGCCATGCGACTCATTGAAGGAGAAACACTGAAGGAAGCCGTTGCAAGGTTTCACGAACAAAGTCCCTCACTTGACCCCACGAGCTACATTCTCCAGCTCCGTGGGCTGCTCCGACGGTTCATCGATATTTGCAATGCGATTGCCTATGCCCATTCTCGAGGGATTCTTCATCGTGACCTCAAGCCAAGTAACGTGATGCTTGGGCAGTATGGTGAGACCTTGCTTATTGACTGGGGGCTTGCCAAACCGCTCGGCAAGCCAGGGGCCGATTCTGGACTTAGCGATACGTCGACCGAAGACTCAGCGACGTTTGTGCCGACTTCGGGAAGTGATCTCGATCCAACACAAGCTGGAGCGATCCTTGGTACCGCTTCTTATATGAGTCCAGAACAAGCAGAAGGACGACTCGATGATCTCGGACCTGCTACCGACGTTTACGGCCTCGGAGGCATTCTCTACACGATTCTGACGAATGCACCCCCTGTGAAACGCTCGAATCGTAGAGATACGCTCCTCAAAGTCCGGAAAGGTGAGATTACGTCGCCGAAGGTCTTAGCGCCTCGAGTACCTCCTGCCCTCGGCGCCATTGCCCTGAAGGCATTGGCCCTGAAACCAGAAGAGCGGTACTCCAATCCCTCCGAACTTGCCCTCGAAGTCGAGCAGTTCCTCAACGATGAACCCGTGTTGGCGTATCCCGATCCGTTGTATGTCAGGCTCTGGCGCTGGGTCCGCAAGCACAGGACGTTGGCAACGACGGCATTAGCGATCGTCTTGATCGGATTGATCGCCTTGACGATTATCTGGCGTCGTGAGGCCAACTACGCCAAAGAGCGTGCTGCCTACGCGCTTGATCTTGAGGAAGCGAACGCGCTCGCGGACGATCGACTCGACCTGGCCATGCAATCGATTGAGGATTACTACAGCGGTGTCAGTGCGGAAGTGCTGTCACAAGGCCAGCTCTCGGAACAGCTCCGTGAGAGTCTTCTTGAGAAACCCCAACAGTTCTATGAGCAGCTCACCCAAGAGATTGAATCGAAACAAAACGTGAGTGATCGTGAGCGCTATTTGCTTGCTCAAGGCCAAATGGGCCTCGCTGAAACCCTCAGGATTCTCGGCCGCCTTGCCGAATCACGAGCACAGTCGCTCGCGGCGATCGAGAACTTTGGACGCTTGCTTGAGAAGACTCCCGAGTCGGTTGATTACCTGATTGGCCAGGCCAAGAGCCGGAATAACTTGGGAATCGTTTTGGCGCGGCTTGACCAACCAGCGGAAGCAGTTCCGGTGTTTCGAGCGACCGTGGAAGGATTTCAGAAAACTCTCGAACTTGATCCTGAGAACATCGAAGCCCAGAAAGGGATTGCAACTGGGCTTAGCAACCTCGGCGAAGCCCTCCGGAAGACGAATCAACCTCGGGAGGCGATTGAGTCAATCGAAACGTCGATCGCGCGTTTTGAGGAACTCCGTCAGGAAGACCCAGCATCCGTCGATTACCGGGAAGGTCTGGCGCGGAGCTTAAGTAATCTTGGTGCCGTCCTGCTGACCTCTGGTCGTTTTTCGGAGGCAACTGACTTCTTGCGACGGTCTGTCGGTCTCTATGAACGTCTCGTTGAGGATCGGCCCGAGGTCATCGGCTATCAGAGTGATCTCTCTAACGGATTGGGCAACCTCGCGACGGCTTTCTTTGTCAACCAAGAGTTTGATCAAGCATTGGCAAGAATCAAACAAGCCGTTCAGTTGTCGGCATCGTTAGCTGAGCTCCAACCCAAGTTTGTCAACTCCTGGGATCGCCTCGCTCGGAGTGCCGCGATGCTCGGGATCATCGCCAAAGACCTCAATCGAACGACAGAGGGGATTATCGCGAGCCGTCGCTCGATCGAAGCGTTCGAAGCCCTCATAAGGCTCCAGCCCGAGATCCCTCGACATCGAGTCCGTCTTGCTCTCACTCGGTTTACGCTCGGCGAGTTGCTCCATGATGCCGAGGATTTCGACGAAGCGGCCGAGAGCTTCCGGTCTTCAGCCGAAATGTATCGTGACTTGATCGTCCGAGGAATCGAGTCTGCTGAATCGCGACTAAATTGTTCCCTCAGTCTTGGGGAACTTGCAGCTTGTCTTCGAGAGTTAGGACGAGTCGAAGAAGCGGTCGAAGTCGAGCGGAGCCGGGTCGTGCTCTGGGAGGATAATCCCGTCGAACTCTACAGGGCGGCGGGTCAGCTCGCACTCTGTATACCGTTGATCCCTGAGGCGGAAACGGGTTCGTCACTTTCTCGGATTGCGGTCGCTAACGAGGTGATGGAGATTCTCTCCCGCGCAGTCGAACTGGGCTGGAGTGACGGATCTCGGCTTGCGGGTGATCCAAGACTCGCTCCTCTTCAAAACCGCGCCGATTTGGAGGCGTTGGCGAACGAATTAATGGATCAATCATTTCCCGGAAACGTCTTCGCGGGAGACCCCTAATCGTCTACCACCAAGGAGCCGTTGCCCATCACGATGGAGTTGCGTTGCTTAGATCAGATTAGTCGGGCGCTTCTTGGTTATCGGTAACGCCGCCATCATGATTCGTTGGATTTGACGCCCCTGACCCTTGCGTAATCTCATCGAGATCGCTTCCCATCAGTGCGCTGAGTTGAAGCTCTACAAGTGTTTCACTCGGATGAGCGCGTTCGGAAGCGATTTGTAGGAATGGGATGGCGCCGACGAGGACCGCTCGAGGCTTACCATGAACCGTCAACACATAGCGGACTTCGTCATTTTGGAGCTCGTTTAAAATTGAGGGTAGATTCTGGTGTAATTCTCTACTACCAATAATCCGGACGGGAGTACTGGCCTTCTTCTGGCCTGACATCAACCCAGCCTCCAGCAAGGTAAGCGTAAGCGATAAAGGACTATCGACCCTGTCATCGGCCAATAGCTCGCGACGAACGTTCGTAGGGGCGATTCCAGGACAAATCAAACAACTGAGTAAACGACGGGGTTATCCCTCGTTGTCGATCAGCGGTACTGCGATCACAATTCCGACGGGGAGATTAGAGAATAGTCCTGAGAAATGTTGGTTCAGGAGAAGGGAGTGGAGGATAGGGGACTCGAACCCCTGACCTATTGCATGCCATGCAATCGCTCTCCCAGCTGAGCTAATCCCCCAGGTTCGTACTTTCGATGAGT
>CAZEAN010000109.1:0-18886 GCA_964510225.1 uncultured Isosphaeraceae bacterium | reverse complement strand
AGGAGGAAACGGTGGCTCGAACGATCGCGGGGATCGCGGTGGCCGTGGTGGGAGTGGGGGTGGAGGCGGTGGAAGCGGCGGGGGTCGCCGCTCCAGCGGTCCTCCTCGGAACCGAGACCGTGATCGAGATCGAGATCGGTCCCGTTGATCAAATCGCTCCGATTCCAGCTTCCATTCAAGGTCCGCTGGAGGCCTTCTCGACCCCAATCGGCTCCCCTGACGATCGAGGAGACCATTGATGGACAACTCCTCTACCACGACCGAACCGCAACCGGGTCATCCGGCTTCATCGACATCTTACGTGGACTCGAAAGCCAACAATCCTGTTGTGCTTTCGGAGGGGGGCCAAAACGCACGCGTTCAGGATGACCTCGAAATTGCGCAATTGGCGGGTGCGTTGGCGCACGAAATCCGCAATCCGCTTTCGACAATCAAACTGAACCTCGATCTGATTGCAGAAGACCTTCAAGCCGCTCCTGATCATCGCGAGAAGAACCGGACAGTCCGACGGCTCGAAGCCGCACGGAAAGAAAGTCAGCGGCTCGAGGATCTCCTTGATGATTTTCTCCGGTTTATCCGCGCTGGATCGTTACCGCTCTCGATTAGTGACATTAATCTCGTTATTGAGGACATCCGCGATTTTTGTGAACCGGCGTCGATGGCAAACCAGATTCTGACACGTCTCCAGCTTGCTACAGATTTGCCCCCGCTACCGCTTCATGTCGATAGTTTCAAGCAAGCGCTTCTCAACCTGATTAGAAATGCGCAGTATTCAATGCCCGATGGTGGTGAATTAATTCTTCGGACCCGTCGCGAACCCGAATCGATCGCCATCGATATTGCAGACACCGGTACCGGTATTCCTCCCGAATCGCTCTCTAGAATCTTTGAGCCATATTTTACCACTCGATCGCGGGGAAGTGGGCTCGGGCTCCCGATCACCCGTCGGATCGTTGAAGCCCACGGAGGTCGGGTCGACGTCCAGAGTCTCCCGGGCAAGGGAACCCAGTTTACGATCCACCTCCCCTGCCCTCAGCAAGAAGGCTCCGAGACCCGACGGCCCTGAATCGAGCGCACGCTGATGGACCCTCAGATCCGCGTTCTTGTCGTTGATGATGATGAACCCCATGCCACGGCCGTCTCGGAAAGTCTCCGCCGCGTTGGCTACGATTGCACGGTTGCCGTCGGAGGACGTGAGGCACTCCGCCTGATCGAAGAACAAAACTTCGACATCGTCATCACCGATCTTGTGATGGAACCGATCGGTGGCCTCGATGTCCTCCGGAAAGCCAAGGAAGAACTCCCGGAAAGCTCTGAGGTGGTGATCCTCACAGGGCATGGGACGATCCAGACAGCGGTCCGGGCGATGCAGGGCGGGGCGGCGACTTATCTGACAAAGCCGCTCGACATTAACGAAATCCGCGAAGTAGTCGATAAAGCGTCGAAGCTTCAACTCCTCGCACGTGAGAATCTGTCGCTGCAGAAGCAGCTCCAAGAGCGATTCGGCTTCGAAGGAGTGATCGGCAATAGCCCACAAATGAAAGCCGTTGTCGACAAGCTCCGGCAGATCGCCCCGACCTCAGCCTCCGTCCTGATCACCGGTGAGAGCGGGACGGGTAAGGAACTGGTCGCGAAATCGATCCACAATAACAGCCCCCGACAGAACAAGCCCTTCGTCCCGCTCAATTGTGCCGCTCTCAGTGACGCGATCTTGGAGTCCGAACTCTTCGGTCATTTGAAAGGGGCTTTCACCGGGGCAGATCGTGAGCGCAAAGGCTTAATCGAACATGCGAACGGGGGAACTCTTTTCCTCGACGAGATCGGGGACATTCCCGCTTCGACTCAGGTCAAACTCTTACGGGTCCTTGAGTCGGGCGAGATTATGAAGATGGGCTCGAACGAGCCGGTCCATGTCAATGTCCGACTCGTTTCCGCAACAAATCGGGACCTGAACGAGGCGATCAAAGAGGGGACATTTCGACAAGATTTCTACCACCGGATCAAGGTGATCTCTGTCAAACTTCCTCCGCTCCGTGAGCGTCGCGAGGACATCCCGCTCCTCATCGCTGCGTTTCTTCCTGAATTTGCAGAGAAGCTAGGGCGACCGGTGCCTTCAGTCACTCCGGAGGTCCGGAAGCTCCTGATGAGCTATTCCTGGCCGGGCAATGTGCGTCAACTCCGTAATGTGATCGAAAGCATGATGGTGATCGATACCGATGGCAAACTCGGTCCAGATGACATTACTGACGAAGACCTCCAGACCGCTGCCGGTGAAACCTTGCAGCAGACAGGGGCGTCACAATTGATCGGTCGACCAATGAACGAGGTTGAAGCCTACTATGTTGCCGAAGCCCTCCGCCTCAGTAACGGAAATCGTGAAGAAGCGGCGAAGCTCCTCGGTATCGGTGAGCGTACTCTCTACCGTAAAATTAAAGAATATCAGATCTCCCTCTAATCGATCGCAAGCCAAGCGCCCTTCAACCGACGACACCCCACCAGCGAACGATCACGACAGTCCGGAGCGATCCGATGGGCCAGATCCGCGAGTTGCCCGCCGAGGTGATCAATCAAATCGCTGCTGGCGAAGTGGTGGAACGACCAGCGAGCGTCGTTAAAGAACTCCTTGAAAATGCGATTGACGCTGCAGCGACCCGAGTGGAACTCACCGTCGAGCGCGGTGGCAAAGACCTTGTTCGGGTCGCCGACAATGGCGCTGGAATCAGTCGCGATGATCTCCCGATCGCGTTTCGGCCTCATGCGACGAGCAAACTGGAATCCGCGCGCGATCTGATTCAGGTCAGGACGCTCGGATTCAGGGGCGAGGCACTCGCCGCGATCGCGGAAGTCTCCCGAGTCCGCTGTCAGAGCAGGACAGTCGACGATCCAATCGGTGCGGAGATCTCCATTGAAGCAGGTAAAGCAACGCCTCTGGTCGACTGCGGTTGCCCGATTGGCACCGTCATGGAGGTCCGGAACCTATTCTTCAATACGCCAGTCCGTCGGACATTCTTGAAAACCGACACCACCGAAGCCGGGCATGTCGCCGAGATCTTCACTCGGATCGCTCTGGCGCATCCGACCGTTCACCTCACCTACCGATCGGGCTCAAAGATCATTCACGACCTCCCACCAGTTACTGGAATCAAGGAACGAGTCGGCGTTTTTTTCGGACATGAACTCGCTGATTCCTTGCTCTGGGTCGAGAGCGAGATCGATGGAATCCACCTTTGGGGCTACGTTGCTCACCCTTCCCAAAGCCGTTCCAGCAGCAAGGGCCAGTATCTTTTCGTTGGGAACCGCTATGTCCGTGATCGGTCGCTTGGCCATGCGCTCAGCGAAGCCTACCGAGGGCTCCTGATGGTCGGCCGACAACCGATCGCATTCTTGCATCTGGATTTGCCCTCTGAAGAAGTCGATGTCAACGTGCATCCGACCAAGATTGAAGTCCGCTTCCGGGACTCGCAGCGGATTTATCGACAACTGCTCTCGACGGTCCGCCAGAGCTTTCTCAACAGTGATCTTCATAACCGCCTCCAGGCAAATGCAGCGGCGGATCATCCGTCAATGCCCTCAGCAAATCATCTGGAATCAATAAGTGCATCGCTTCAAACGACAAAGGTAGATCCGGTTAAAGGACCGTCCTCACCAGACGATCGCCGACAGGTAGCCTCTTGGTTTGAACCCGCGGTACCTCCGACCAATTCTGCAACCAACTTCAGCACCTTCGATCGGAGCAGCGAACCCGAGTGGGCGAAAGCGCTCCCGGCAAAGTTGGGCTCCTCCGGAAACACGGAGTTCAGCGAGTTCGGTCCAGACTCTTTGGGAGATCAGACTCAATCCAACGCTAAATCGAGTTCGGAGGAGCCATTCTCCGAGAGTAACTCGAATGTCTTCGAATCAGCGGCTCAACCTAAGACCGCGCTCGAACTCCCGACTCGTGCGATCCAGGTTCATGACACTTATCTGATCGCCGAAACGGATGAAGGAATGGTCGTCATTGACCAGCATGCGCTTCATGAACGAATTCTTTTTGAAGAGCTCCGGATGAGGATCGAGCGAGGCGGGGTCGAATCGCAGCGGCTCCTGGTCCCCGAGCCAGTCTCGATCAGTCCATCAGCTAAGGCTGCCGTCCTGGAACGTCGTGAGGCCCTGAACAAGGTCGGGGTCGAAATCACCGAAGAAGAGGGTGGAGTCGTGGTCCAGAGCGTCCCCGCGATGCTGGGCGCGATTTCTCCAGCACGGCTCCTCGAAGATCTCGCCGACCAATTGGAGTCCCAACCCCTTCCACTAGAACCAGCGCAAGTCCTCTCTGATGTGATTAGTATGATCGCCTGCAAGGCCGCGATCAAAGCGAATCAACGATTGACTTTGGAAGAAATCGATGCACTTCTGAGCCGTCGCCATCTTGTCCGTGACTCGCATCACTGTCCACACGGAAGACCGACTGTCCTCGTGTTTACCAAGGAAGAATTGGAGAAGCAATTTGGGCGGATCTAGAGAGCGCAAGGGTCCATCGCGGCCAATCTCTATTTCCCAAGTTCTCGACTCGCTCTTAATCCCTATCGAACCATTGGTTGCTTCCGTACTCTGAAAGAGGCAATCTTGTTGTAGATGAGGTCGTCACTCGGAGATCCGTGGAAGAGGTGGGTTACCAATGATTTGTGTCACGATCGGGCGCGGACGCCATCGGACTCTACTGGAAGAATGGAAGGAAGCGGCGGAGGCCGGTGCCGAATTGGTCGAACTCCGGATCGATTGTCTCCGAAGCGAAATCGACCTAAAACGGATCCTCGAAAAGCGGCTCACCCCAATCGTCTTCACGCTCCGACGGACCATCGACGGGGGCCTCTTCCGAGGGACTGAGGATAAACGGCGGATGATCATCCGCGAGGCAATCGTTGCGGGCGTTGACTATATCGACGTTGAAGTTGACATTGCCCATTCGATCCCGCGTTACGGCAAGACCAAACGGATTATTAGCTACCACAACTTTCAAGAAACGCCGGATAATCTGGAAGAAATCGTCGGAGAGGCACTTCGAGCTGATCCTGATGTGATCAAAGTGGCGACGCTGGCGCGTTCGGTCGGCGATGCCTCTCGGGTCCTCGAGGTAAGTCAACGGGCTTCAACCAAGACGCCAACAATCGGGATCGCGATGGGGCCACTCGGTGTTTTTACGCGCGTTGTGAACCGAAAGTACGGCGCTCCTTTTACCTACGCTGGATTCAACCCCGAACGGACCTTCGCTCCCGGAATGCTCTCCTTCTCTGAACTCCGGGATGACTACGGCTACGATCGGATTAATGCCGAGACCGAACTCTACGGTGTCATCGGCGACCCAATCGCCCAGAGCCTGAGCCCAACAGTCCATAACGCCTGTTTCATCAAGCAAAAGCTCAATAAAATTTATGTGCCGCTCTTGATCCCCAAAGAGAAACTCAAACAATCACTCGACGCGATCATGTGGATGGACTGGAAGGGGCTCAGTGTGACAATCCCGCATAAGGAAGAAGCCGTCCGGCTCCTCAAGCTCGCTGATGGTGCAGTCGAGCGCGTCCGCGCTTGCAATACGCTGATCTCTGAGAAGAACTCGTGGACCGGTTACAACACAGACTATCATGCAGCCCTCGACGTCCTCGAAGATGCATTGGGAGGCCGTGCGCATGACGATCTGAGTCCACTGATTGACAAACACGTTGTGATCATTGGGGCTGGAGGTGTTGCGCGGTCGATCGCCGCTGGTTTGGTCCAACGAGGGTCAGCGGTCACGTTGATGAATCGTCATGAAGACCGAGCGGCGGAAGTCGCGGCCGACGTCGGTTGTCGACATGGCTCCTGGGCACAGCGTGCGGGAACACCCTGCGACATCTTGATTAATGCGACGCCAGTCGGAATGTATCCACATCTCGATGACACACCAGTACCCCCTGCTGCATTCCGGCCGGGGATGCTGGTCTTCGATACCGTCTACCATCCTGAGAATACGATGTTCCTCAAGCTTGCACGCGAACGTGACTGTAAGACGGCATCTGGCGTCGACATGTTCGTGAGTCAGGCAGCATTGCAGTACAAGCACTTCACAGGGAACGACGCCGACGAAGAACTGATGCGGTCAGTCGTGAAACGAAAGCTCAGTGTCGCCAAGACCTGAGTCTGGATCCCTAGTGAAACCCTCCTGGTGCTTCACTCACTGGTCAGGGACGATCGGCTCGCGTTGCATCGCTTCCAAGCCGGCTCCCCAGGTGAAGGTATGCCAGCTCCCTTCCCAACGTGGATGGAGACTTAACCCATCCGACCCAACCTTCAACGCCGAGAGAGCAACAACGAGGATGGCGATTCCGATCGGCACCGAAGGCCACCATTGGGGCCACTGGAGCCTCTTGTGGGTTGGATCTAGCTCAGCAATCCGTCGGGGGTAAAGAAGAAATCCCAAGAAGAGGAGCACCCCAGCAGCCGTGATGAGGGAACCAAGTTTGAATCCGGCGGGGAGATAATGGAAGACGACCTCGTGCCTCCCTTCCGGGAGATAAAGCGCCCGAAAGTGAACAAAAGCAGGATGGATCGCCGCGGGTTCGCCGTCTATCGTCGCTGACCACCCGGGATCAAAACCATCGGCGACAACGAGATAGGAGGCTCCAGTCGATTCAGTCCTGATCCGGAGAAAGTCAGGCAATTCTTCGACGATTGTTGCGCTCCCGGTCGCGATCGTGTTCGGATCGAGCGGTCGATTGGGGTCTTCCACTACGAGACGGTCACGGATCTCCGGTCCAAGGCGTCGGAGTAACCGGACGGCCTCGCGCTGGTCCGCAGCGTAAACTGGCTGCCCCATCAGCCGGACCCTCAATTCTGGATCGGGGATCCGATGGACGTACGCCGTCCCGAGTTTCTCAGGAGGTTCCCAACCGGGAAACTGGCCAGGATAGCCTGTAAGAGCGTGTGTGGTCGCGGAGATGGCAAAACGAGCGTCGGATGTAGCAGTCGCATCCATAAACTGCTTCCAGCGCGTCGGAATCATGGGCGTCGCCCCCATCAAGGACCGAAGCTCAAAGACGGGCGCCAGGCTCCAAGCGAGGGTATCTCGTGAGGCGGGAAAGTCGATTGGCACTGACGCATAACCTGGCTCGCCTGCGGAAAAGCGACCAAGTCCGAAGACTCGTCCATGTGTGGGATCGCTCGCGATGACAACAGCACTCGGCGGTGGTTCGGTCCAATACGAAGGATCGACGGTCGGGACGTCCTCTCCATGTGCACTCAGAAGCTCGACGATAATCAATCCCGGAAGCATCGAAGCCGCGATCGTCCGTCGAGTTCCTTGGGTCCGTTTCGCGATCACGACGCAAATCGAACCGATCACCGCCAGGAGAACTCCTCGGAGGCTGGCGATGATGAATTCACTACCGAGCCATTGATAGCGGAGCTGATGATACTCCCTCGGCCAGCGATCGGGTTCCTGCCAGACCGGGCCGTAGACAAGAAAGAGAATCGGTAGCGAAAGCACGACCAACGCGGCAATGACAACTAAGGCGGGCCTGAGTCGGAGATCGCCCTGACGTGCAAGTCGGTCGACTCCGACGGCAGCGAGCGCAGCAACCGCCATCGAGACCCAGAGATGAAAGCGGACCGGGATCCGAGAGCTTCCAATGACTGGGATCTCCTGTGCGTAGTCCATGAGCGCGGTGTATCGCCCGAGCATTAAAAGACCACCGACGCTTCCGAAGAGGATCCAGAACGCCACCCAGCGATCCAATCGCCCGACGAATCCCAGTACAGCGAGGCCTAGCCCTAGAATCCCCATATAGGTGTTCATTTCATGGTACGGGTAGAAACCGTCCATCCAATCGGTATCGCGGGCCCGAGTTCCGTACGCCTCTCGGACTAAGAGCGTCGGGAGAAGCTCGGGATGCCAAGAGCCGTACGTCAATTCCTCCCAAGTAAGCCCCTCTGCTCTCGGTGACCGATCGAGCAGTTCCTTCGACGGGATCCATTGAATCGCCGAGAGCAAGACTCCGAGACAAATAATCCCGGACGCTGCACCGATCCCGAACAAACGCTTCCCTATTCCCCGCTCAGTCACTGAGCGATAAAGGCCATACAAGAGGAGCCCGATTCCTGTGAGGAGGAAGTCTTGCAGGTGTCCCGCGAAAACTTGGGAAGCCATTGCAAGTCCACCAAGCGCTATTCCACGGAGTCGCCCGCCGTCCCAGCAACACTCCAACGCCCAAAACGCCAACGGGACGCTGATGAGGGCGTTGATCATGCTGGTGTGGATCAAATGCGCCCAAACAAAACCACTGAGACCGAAGAGAGAAGCCCCTGTGAGGGCACCTACTGCTCCTACGTGGCGACGGAGCCAGCCGTAAGTGGCTAATCCAGTCAGCCAGACAGACGCAACCGTATCGAGTCCAAACGCTTGCCAGGTCTCTAACCACGGATAAAAGAGATACTTGAGTGGGTGAAGATAACCGGCCTGGCTCTCGCTGTAGAGGGGCATTCCACAATGAAGCCCTGGAAACCACATCGAGAACCGCCCCGCCTTCAATTCATCAGCAAAAAAGTCGCGGTACGGGAGGTTAATCTCGGTGATGTCGAAGTAAAATAGTGCTCCTCGAAAGAGGAGGACATCGCGGAAAAACAACCCAAGCGCAACTGTCCAGATCGTCAACGCAATCAGATCGCCGAGGCCGAAGGCTCGCGGTGACGGTAACGGATGATCGCCTCTAGTCGACTCTGCACTTTTATCTTTCGGGGTGGAGGACACAGCTCAAGGCGCTCCAGGAATTGGCTCTGGGAACATAATCGTGAGTTGATTCCACTCTCGAGGGTCTCGCTGGGCTTGTTCCCAACTGGCACGGAGCATAGGCTGCCAGTTCTTCCGACGCTCGAGAATCAGTAACCCTCCTTGGTCCACACCCAAACCCTCGGACCAATCCTGGAATCGGTTCGGGAAGGTCGGATAGGGGACACCAACCAAGGTGCCACCGCTCAAAAAACTCGCTCGATACACCACCCAGTAATCACCAAAGAGGTGTGTTGCTCCGGCTCGTTCGGCTTCGATCAAGGCGAGGTCCTTGTTCTCGGGCACTTCAGTCTTGAGCCAGCCCAGCCCCTGGTACCATCGCGCAAGGTCCCAGGTGAAGACCACCGCGAAAATTAAGGCAATTCCCGAAGTCATCAGAATCCCAACGCGAGGAACGCGGGCCAGTTGTTGAGAGAGGAGTCCAAACCCAACCGCGAATGGGAGGATCCCAAACACGAGATAACGGTAATTGTCAGAATTATAGATATTTCGGTTCACTACAAAGGCAAGACTGACTAACCCAAATGTTCCCAACATCGCCAAACAAGTCGCGCTTTCAGGTCGAACACTCCAGCCAGCGAGAGACTTCCAAGCGACTCTGAGAACCCCCAACACAAAGATTCCGATACCGAGCATTGTCGCGGCCCGATCGAGTCCGCTCGGCGAGTCAACAAGGTCTACCGGCCCGATCGGTCGACCGATCGGATCGATCCTCGACGGTTCTGCAACGAGTCTGGGGAACGTATGCCCGCTCACCAATCTTGGTACGCAGAGCCCCGCATAAATAGCACTATGCTCTTGGAGAATCGAGGCATCCAACACGGTTTCAAATTGTGATCCATAAGCGTTGTGAGGATCTGACTGCGTTCCATACTGTTTCATCGTAATCCCCGGTACGAGCCCGAGGAGAAACGTGAGAAGGATCAAGAAGGCCCCCGAATTCTCCCAATTCGACCACCAGCGGACCGCACTCGCGAGCCCAATTCCAAGGATCGAGAAGAGGAAAATCGAGTCGTGCCACCAACCGAGACCACACCAGAGACCAAGGAGGAAAACGAATCCAAACCTGGTTC
This sequence comes from uncultured Isosphaeraceae bacterium, assembly GCA_964510225.1. Classification (GTDB taxonomy): domain Bacteria; phylum Planctomycetota; class Planctomycetia; order Isosphaerales; family Isosphaeraceae; genus CAZEAN01. The sequence continues at coordinate 9,016 of CAZEAN010000109.1, read as the reverse complement.
GTGTCAGGCAAGCATGAAATCCCCAGAGCGCAGCAGCATGCCAGGCAACCGCCAGAAGGTGCCCCCCCGTAATCCGACTCGAGAGCCACGTGAGGCCGACATTCGAAAACACGAGAGGGATCAGTGACCAGGAGGCCATCGACGGACCACCGAGTCGCCAGCAGAGACAAAAGATCGTGACGATCACGAAGATCCAGGCGACAGTACCACCGCTGACGAGCGCCTCTGCAGTCGGACCGAGCAACAGTCCCTGTCCGAGGGAAAGCAAGACCGGGGCGATCCCGATGTGAGGTGTCCCCGGATAATGCCAACGCCACTGACCTCCGAGTGAATCGATCAAGACCAAGCCATCAACCGCAAGATCACTATCGAGGTGTTGTTCTGCGTGGAGAATCAATGGGAGTCGTATGAGGACGGTCCAGACCAATCCCGCGACCAAAGCGATCCAGGCAATACGGACCTCGGTTCGGGTAGCCTTGGCACGACTCATGAGAGTTGACTAAATCTGATCGAGAAACGAAGTGCAGAAATGAAGTAAGTTTGGTGCAAGGGATGGAGTTGAGCTTACGATGCCCCAGCCATCGCCTCTAACTGGACCACAGAACGCCCTTGTTCTTTGGCGAGATACGGTCGCCCCTTCTTGATGTGGAGGTGATCCCAGGGCAAAACTTCGTCGATTCCCCGAGTCCTGTGGACGTAGAAATCGAGATCAACGCCAAGATCCTCGAACGTCTGCCGCCATAGTTCCGGCTGGAAGTACTCGGTCCAAGCATCGAGCCGAGCGCCTCGACGCCAAGCCTCGACGATCGCTGGGGCCAATCGGCGGTCGCCCCGAGTCATTACTCCTTCGAGCATGCTCGTCTCGATGTCATGGCATTTGATCCGAACCGAGCGGAGCGAGACCTTGGACCGCAGATATTTATGAGCCCATTTGAAGTAAGAACGGTGCTGCATGCCGTTCCACTGGTATGGTGTCGCTGGCTTTGGAACAAAGTTCGAGACACTCGCTGTGACCTCAGCAAATCGTCCGGTCTCTTCTTTGCCGATCCGTGCGATTGTCTCGGACATCTCGACAATTCCATCGAGATCGACTGGCCGTTCTCCGGGGAGGCCACACATAAAGTAAAGCTTGACCCGTTTCCAACCGCGCCGAAATGCCTCGCGACAACCATCGTAAAGGTCTTGATTGTTAATTGGCTTCCGGATCTGTTCACGCATGTCGTCCCGGGCGACTTCAGGCGCTAGGGTCAAGCCTCCCCTCCGACCCTCTTCCAAGAGGGCGGGGATCTTTTTGAGCATCTCCGTAATCCGGAGGCTTGGGAGTGAGATCGTGACACCCAAAGGGGAGAAGACCTCACTCATCCGGGTGACCAACTCCTCGAACTTTGGGTAGTCACTCGTTGAGAGTGAGAGCAAGCTAATCTCGTCGTACCCTGTGTTCCTGTAGGTCTCTAGGGCGTTCTCCACAATCGTTTCGACCTTCCGGTACCGGAGCGGCCTCTTGATTGTCGTGCTCTGACAGAACCGGCACTGCCAAGGGCAACCACGCATAATCTCGATCGCAATCCGGTCGTGCGCGGTCTGAACATACGGGACCACCGGCTTGGTCGGGAGCGGTGTGGTGTCCAGATCGGCGGAGACACACTGCCGGATCTGGCTCGGTACGTCGTCACGGGTCCTCACAATCTCTACTTGGATCCCATCTTCGTTGTAGATCGGTTGATAAAACCGAGGGACGTAGGCCCATGTAACCTCGCTCGCGATTCTTGCGAGTTTTTCATTACGACTGAGCCCGGTCCCTTGCATTGCTTTCCAACGCTCAGCGACGAGAGGGAAGCTAGGCTCTCCATCACCAAGTACAAAAAGATCGATAAAGGGGGCAATTAGCTCCGGATTTTGTGCACCAGGTCCACCCGCGACCACAAGTGTATCGTCATCACCCCGATTCTCCGCCTCAAGAGGGATTCCTCCAAGGTCGAGCATCGTCAGAATGTTCGAGTAGGAGATTTCGTATTGGAGTGTGAAACCGATCAAGTCCAGGTCTTTAAGTGGTGTAAATGTTTCAAGTGTATAGAGAGGTAGCTCATGACTTCGGAGTTCGCCTTCGAAGTCTGGCAGTGGCGTGAAAACCCGCTCGCAGGCCCAGCCCTCCTGGTTCATGATGTTGTATAAGACCTGAAGACCGTGGTGGCTCATCCCCATTGAATAAGTATCGGGGAATGCGATGCCGACGGTTCCCCGACACTCGGCGTGATCTTTCTGAATACTATGGAGCTCCCCCCCGACGTACTGCGCGGGCATTTGGACTCGGGGAAGCAGCCGGGTGGTCACATACTCTTTCAATCTGGTGTTGAGCATCGACAATCTTCTTTTGCCTTCGTGCAACACAGGAGGCGATTCGTTGCAATCACGGCGGAATCGAATGATGGGGGACGATGATTGGATCGCTCGGGGAGCAGGATCAACCTCGGGCTCGTTCCTCAAGATTCATCTATCCTACCCCTGACTCACCGATTTGGACAGTTGACTCAGTGTTCCTCGATACTTCAAAAATCCCTGGCGCCGGATCCCCTGCCCTGATTTGTCCGAACCTTGATCATCGGACGCCGTTCTTCGAACTGTTAGACGTTCCCATCCTCTTGCGACCCGATTGGGCGCGGCGTAGTCTCACAGAGTGTCGGGACCCACAATGACTCGACAATCTAAACCAGATTGAATCTGAAAGACCCTAGGGTAACAAATAACGGAGGGTCGGATGCGTTGGATCATCTTCGGTGCCTGGTTTGGTCTCAGTCTCCTCGGGACGGGCCACTGCCGACCGACGAATGCCCAAGATCGTGTTCCCGTTCATGGCGTCTTTGAAGCAACCCTAACAGCTCAAGCCAAATTGGCAGATCCGTTCCGTGATCTGGAGTTAAAGGTCACCTTCGAGTCGCCTTCGGGTGCGTCGACAGAGGTCGATGGATTCTGGGATGGTGAACGGACTTGGCGGGTTCGATTCAGTCCCTCAGAAATCGGCAGCTGGACCTGGGGAACTCGGAGCGATCCAGTTATTGAAGGCCTTCATGAGAAGGAGGGGAGCTTTCAAGCCGAACCCTACCGCGGGAAGAATCCGATCATGGTCCATGGGCCGCTCCGCCTCTCTGATAATCGACGATTCATCATATCCGCTGATGGCACTCCGTTCTTCTGGCTCGGTGACACGGCCTGGAACGGCGTCTTGCGTGCTCAACCTGAGGATTGGGACCGCTACCTGCAAACGCGGAGTACTCAGGGATTCTCAGTTATTCAATTTGTCACAACGCAATGGCGTGGTGGTCGTGAAGTTCTTGAGGATCGAGCGTTCGACGGGGTCGACGCGATGAGGATCAACCCGGAATTCTACCAAAAACGTGATCCCCTGATCCGAGCGATCAACGATCGAGGGATGATCGCGGCCCCCATCCTCCTCTGGGCGTTGACTGATTCTGATCCAGGACGACTTCTCCCGATCGACGAAGCGATCCGGCTCGCACGCTACGAGGTCGCTCGCTACGGCGCCTACCAGGTGGTCTGGCTTCTCGGCGGCGATGGTCGTTACACCAAACCGGACGAGATCGAACGCTGGAAGGCTATCGGACGCGGTGTCTTCGGGGTCGATGACTCGAATGATCGGGGACGATTGGCGACTCTTCATCCCTCAGGGCAGTCCTGGGTCGGTCAAATCTATCCGTCGGAGCCCTGGTATGACTTCATCGGTTATCAATCGGGCCATGGCGACAACGATGATCACCTCCGATGGCTCACTACGGGACCTCCTGCGCAACCTCTTTCGGAAGAACCCCCGCTCCCGATCATCAATCTTGAGCCGAATTACGAAACGCACCCTTCTTATCATAGCGAAACGACCTTCAACGATTACCATGTTCGGAGAGCGTCCTATTGGTCCCTCCTTGTTGCACCGACCGCTGGCGTCACCTTCGGACATAATGCGACATGGGTCTGGAATGACGTACCCGGACCGGCTGAAAATCACGGCAATATTGGTACCGTTGACACTTGGGAGACTGCTCTAGAGACCCCAGGTGTCGAGAGCATGGCGATCCTCCGACGCTACTTCGAGACCTTTGGTCCCTGGGAACAACTCCGACCTGCGCCCGAGCTGATCACGGACCAACCGGGATTAAGGGATCCAGGCCGATTCATCGCGGCTTCCCAGACTCTCGACCGCTCTCGGGCGATCATCTACAGTCCATCCGGCGGAGGAATCCGAGTGCAAGTCGGACTACTTGAAGACGCAACCGCGCGTTGGTTCAACCCAAGAAGCGGCGAATACATCCCCGCCGAGCCGGCATCGAGATCTGACACCGAGGCCGTTTTCCAGACTCCAGAAAACAATGATTGGATTCTGGAATTTCAACCGACCAAACCGTAGATCGCTGTAATCCGCGAGAGCCGAATCATCCGTAAGCACCCGAATCGCTAGAGCTTATTATAGCGCTTAGCTCTCGTTCTAACCGGGAGTTTTGTCGCCCGATCTGGCACAAATAATCTCAAGAGTGTCTGTTGAACTGAAGTTTTTTCTTGACGGCAGCGAGACCGATCGCCACGATAATCAGTCCAAGAGCCATGGCTCCCTCGAACTAGCTCCAATGATTTGGGGCAACACAGGGGAAAGGATTCCCCTTGGAGACACCCCGAGTCGCGAGAGCTTTCTCCTACTCGGGGTGTCTTAATCTTCATCCTTAAAATCCGATTGACTTAAACAATCATCTGATGATTAGAAGACGGTTTAATTTGTCGGGGCTTGCCAATGCGTTTGCCTAGTTAGCGTGTAGAGATCTTCATGCTCCCTTCGCTCCGAAATTGGAGGGGGAGATCGGCCACAAGGGTTGCGACGATCGCAGCAGAACTGCTCATCGGGAGCTTGATGATAAGATTGTGGTCACCTCGTTGAAGCGTCAGGTGAGCTTCTCGAGTCGGATCATCATCCGACGGATCCGGGACCTCGATCGGTTTCCCATCGAGCCAGACGCTCAATCCGTTGGCGCGGGTATCAAGTACAAGTTTCGCTTCCAGCTCTACCGGAGCAAAGACTGGGGTGTGGAGATAGAGTTCGCCTCGCTCTGCGCTGCCGGCGATGGTGCTGAATTCCACCCGACCTTCGGCATCCGCGCGGACCCGACGCCACGGATAGTCATCACCGGACAGGTCTTCGAGAGGAACGCCCGGGTCGATTGGCCCCTCTGTCCTGGGTCTCATAAGTGGTCCTGCCGCTCGGAATTCGCCGATGATGCTCACCGGCTTTTCCAGTGTGCTCAAGAAAGCGAGCAGGTCAGCGATCTGCTCGTTCGTCATGGCATGCGCTAGTCCCTCGGGCATCAGGGAGAGGTCGCTCATCTGCCGGGCTTCGACAGCGAGTGGTTCGATCACCAACCGCTCCCCTTCTGCTGTCTTGAGGACGAGCTGGTCAGCGGTGTCGACGACGGGAAGCCCGGTGACGACACGACCGTCATCGAGGGCGACGACAAGGCTCCGGTAGTTATAGCCGATCGCCTCGCTGGGGCTCAGGATCGATCGAAGGAGTGCATCCTTGCCATATTTGGTGCCGATCGTGGAGAGGTCGGGGCCGACCCACTGACCTCGGCCTTGGACCCGGTGGCAACTTGCACAAGTTGCATTACCGACATTCGCGAAGACCTCGCGGCCGCGATCGGGATCGCCTTCGAGGCGGATCAGTTCATAGAACGGTGGCAACTCGCGATTCCCGAGTGCGCCGAGCGAAAGAAGCTGCCGAGCACGGTCACGCACCCTACTGTTCGGATGGACGTGCAGGATCGTCGTCGCTTCACTCTTCAGTTCGTCGGGAAGCAGCCCATTTTCGGCGAGATCCAGGAGTTGCTGAGCCGTCCTTGCCTGTTGAGTCGCCGCGCGGAGTGCCTCACGGCGTAGTCCGAGCGGGTAGTTCGAGTCCGTCGTGATCTCGACCATCGATCGCCGATCCACCCCGAGCGCGGGTAAGGTCGCCAAGGCGGCTTCGCTGACCGGATCGGAACTCGACCGCAATTTAGCCCGCTCCACCATTGCTTCCAGAACTTCACGTGCGAACTCAGGCTTGAGAGCGCCGAGAGCCTCGACCGCAGCGACTCGAACCGGGACGGTCTCCTCTTCGTCTTGGGCGAACTGGAGGAATAATCCCGTGAATCGAGGTGCCCCTGAAGCTGCAGCGGCCTTGATTGCTTCTGGCCGGGTCAGCGGATCTTCAATCGCTCTCGCGATCGCGGCTCGGACCTCCTCAAACGCACCGGCTGCCTTCCAGTTGCTCTCGAGCCGTCGCGCAAGTGTTGTCAAGACTTGCCGATTGAGGACCGGATCGTCACTGGTGAGCAGGAGATCGGCCAAGGCGTTCGCACCCTGAGGATCATCGATCTGCGTCCAGATGTCGGTCGCGGCTTGGAGAAGATCAGGGGTGACAAGTTTTGGAACAAGCTTGGTGAGTGCGGGAAGTGCTTCAGGTCGCTGCAAAACCCACATCAAGCCGAGGGACTTGCTGAGAGCGTTCGCGGGCGGCATCGAGTCGTTGACTGAGAGATAAGCTTCGTTTCGATCGACCGGGAAGTAAGGTGGGAGGGCAACGTCGGTCGAGAGTGCCATTTCCTTAAGATCTAGGTCGCCGAAAAGATTCTCTTCTGAGAATAGTCCATCGATGTATTCCGGCTCTCGATCCCGGAGTCCGAGTCTCAGGGCTTCTAAGTACCAACGATCCTGACCATCCCAGGCTGCGGTAAGAGTCCGGAGTGCCTCTCCAACCTTCTCCGTCGGGAGGTAGCGAAATGCCAAGATCAACTCACGACGGACCCCGGGGTCGGGGTCGTTTGCCATCGGGAGTAGGACATCGAGATGATCGATTGCCGCTGGATCGCCGAAGCTTGCACCGTCGGCCAACTCGACCTTCCCTTCGCGGCTGAGGTCGCGGCCAAGCATCCGGACCGCTTGCTCACGGATCTTCGGGTCATGGTCCTCCAACGAATGCCGCGCTGGGAATTCATCACCGCGGAGATCATTCAAGACCCAGAGCGCACGTGCCCGGAAGACCGGTTCGTCCGATTGATAAAGCTGGACCAGCGCGGGATCGGCATCAATTCCCTGAGCCAAGAGACCACGCCGAGCAGCATCTTGCGTGGCGACGTTTGGAGACTTCAGCCCCTCGATCAAGCCTTCGACGGTCCCGAAGTCTGGGGATGGGGTTGTTGGCTCCGCACCTTGGGGAGCGACGCGATAGATCCGTCCTGTGGTCTGATCGCGGAAAGCATGCCCGCCGACCCCGGCATCGTACCAGTCCGCGACCATTAACGAACCGTCGGGGGCGGCGGTGACATCAACGGGCCGGAACCAAGGATCATCGCTCGACATCAGGACTTGATAATTGGTGCGGAACGAGGCACCTTGCCGAGTGATCGGAAAGAAATTGATCTGCCGGGTCCCAGCTTCGGCTTCCAAGACTGCCCCAAAATATTCCTCAGGGAGAAGCCCTCCCTCGTAGACCATGACACCACAAGGGCTTCCGTTACCCGTCCCCACCAGCTTCGGAACATTCCCCGGTACTTCTTCGCCCCAGTGCCTGGGGCTACCGGGGGTCCGATAGCCATAGGTACCACCGTCCATCACCCAGATGATTCGACACCCTCGGTTACCGTCGTCATCATTGTCTGACGTGAAGATATTGCCGAACGAATTGAGAGAGGTTTCGTAGTTATTTCTCTGGCGATCGGCGATGACTTCGAATTGCGTCCCGTCCCGATTCACGCGGAGGGTGTTTGCGAGTTGGTCCGATGAGACTGTCCGTCCTGATTCATCGGTTACGATAAAGTTCTGGGTCCGCTCAGTGTTGTCCGGCTGAACCGAACAACAACCGTCGCCGTGAGTGAAGTAGAGCTTGCCGTCGAGTCCAAGCACAACACCATGGACCCCGTGATCAGAGTCGATACCACCGAAACCGGTGAGGAGGGGATAGCGGAGATCGGCCTTGTCGTCCCCGTCGGTATCCTCGAAGACCATCAAGTTCGGACTATTGCCGACATAGACTTTGCAGCCCCTGTAGTTCCCATCGAGGTCGTAATGTTCTTCTACTGCAATCCCCATCGGGACTGGATAGATTCCCTCGGCGAAGACGGTCATCTTGTCGGCCGTGCCGTTGTTGTCTGTGTCCTCGAGGATCTTGATCTTGTCCGATTCGCCGATCCGGGTGAACTCCTGGTTGCGGGCCTTGGTTAATCGATAATTTAGCCCCTCGGTCACCCAAACACGTCCTTTGGAGTCGATGTCAATCGTGGTCGGGTTGACGACCAACGGCTCCGCAGCCCATAGCGTTGCTGCTAACCCCTCGGCAACCTTGACCTGAGTCGCGGACTCTTCCGGACTTACTTGTGCAAGTGCCGCTGTTCCAGTTCCAACCAATACCCCAACGGCAATCAACAAACCGAGCAATCCTTGATGAAGGCTGAACATCGGCAACTCCTGGTGACCGAATCTGATTGATATTGCCTCTTCCGGACCCCCTCTGATTCCAACAACCGATCTTTCCGCCGCTGGATCTTAGGCTCGCATCGCGTTGGAATCAGAGTCCGAAGAGAGTGTAATGGACCTCGTTTAATGGACCATGTTGGATGTTAAGCTTTCTTCGACTTCAAGGGTAGCGTGAGTTGACGGAGTCCTAGGATTCATTTGCGGCGATGATGTCGCAGTTGGTCGCACTGGACGTGGAGGAGAATTTCTTTCTAACTCGTGGCACCGAGACCGTGAAAGTGTGGACCTCAATGAATAGCTCAATTGACAACAGGGTCCAAAAAACGGAGTCTATTACAGCATTCGGAGATCGTAAGGGTTGCCAGTTATCTCGTAAATGTGATTCCTCCGGACTGATCCAAATCGAACTCTAAGATACTGCCACAGCTACTGTAATCGGTTTCAGGAGACCGAGAGCCGTTGTACCCTGGTCAGGTTGTGTTGCTCGACTCCGGGGTGTCTCTGAGCTATC
>CAZEAN010000108.1:0-19249 GCA_964510225.1 uncultured Isosphaeraceae bacterium | reverse complement strand
CGAGGCTGACGGTGATCTAACATTAAATCGTATCGCCGTCTGCGAGCACATCCTTCTTGGGGGCGACAACATGGATCTCGCCCTCGCTTATGCCGTCGCCGCAAAGATTCCGGGTGGCATGGAGGGGCTTGACCCGACCCGACAACTCGGCCTTGTTTATTCAGCTCGGAACGCGAAAGAAGCCCTCCTCTCCGATCCCAACCTCCAGGAAGCGACCGTCACGGTCTTAGGTCGTGGTTCCCGGGTCATCGGTGGTTCCCTCAAAACCAAGTTGACTCGGATCGAACTTGAGACCGTGATCTTGAATGGCTTTTTCCCTCCCTGTGAGATCAAGGAAGAACCGATCAAGGGGCGACGTCTCGGTCTCGCCGAGATTGGTCTCCCCTACGCCACCGACCCGGCGATCACAAAACACCTCGCCCACTTTCTGAACAGACAATCTGACTCCATCGACATTGAAAACGAATCATCTCTTCCAAAAGTCGTTCTCTTTAACGGCGGTGTCTTTCAAGCGTCTGCTTTACGGGCACGGATCACAGAGTTGCTCACACGCTGGTCAGACCAATCAGTCGGAGCGCTTGATGCGGACCAACTTGATCAAGCAGTCGCACTCGGCTCAGCCTACTACGGGATCGTTCGTCGAGGTTCGGGGATCCGGATCCGAGGCGGGGTCGCGCGTTCCTACTACGTCGGGATCGAGGGTTCAGCACCTGCGGTCCCAGGGATCCCGCCGCCGATCAAAGCACTTTGTGTCGTACCGATGGGGATGGAAGAGGGAACCCAATCCGAGGTCCCAGGTTCCGAACTCGGCCTTTATGTCGGTGAATCAGTCGAATTCCGATTCTTGTCATCCAATGTTCGTCGCCAAGACAAGGTCGGGACTCTCCTCGATCGTTGGCTCCCCGATGAGCTACAAGAGTTGACGCCCCTGGTCACCAGACTTGATGAGGCCGAAGGTGAATCGGGGGCGATGGTCCCCATCCATCTCCTCAGTCACGTCACAGAAATTGGAACGCTGGATCTTTGGTGCCAAGCGACCCGAAGTGCCGCCCGCTGGAAACTTGAATACAACGTCCGCGACCAATGATTGAATACTTGACAGATCGAACATCATCGAATGATTGAATACTTGACAGATCGAACATCATCGATGGAAAACTGTGGACCTTCGTCCGGTCGACATCATCCAGAGCGATGGGCAACTCATTAATGGCTCTCGAAGACAACCTGACTACCGAAGCTCGGAATCCTGACTCGGAAGCGATCGACCAGCTTGATGCTGATGGCATCGTCGGATTGATGTGTCGTCAGGATCAACAGGTGCTTGAAGCAGTTGCCCGTGCTTCTCAATCGATTTCAGTCGCATTGAACCGAGTCGCGGAGAGTTTCCGAAAGGGAAGACGGCTGATCTATGTCGGTGCCGGGACTTCTGGGAGGCTTGGAGTTCTCGATGCGTCGGAGTGTCCCCCGACTTTTGGATCTCCCCCCGAACAGGTTGTTGGGCTCATCGCAGGTGGCCGGGAGGCGCTGACGAGGGCAATCGAAGGTGCCGAAGATCATCCTGAGGACGGAGCCCGCGATCTCAATGCCCTGGACGTCGGCTCGGAGGACACCGTAGTCGGAATCGCCAGTTCTGGACGGACCCCCTACGTACTCGGAGCGATTGAGGCAGCCCGGCGATCAAACGCTTACACCGTCGGGATCACCTGTAACCAAGTCACGCCGCTTGGCTCAGCAGCAGACCTCGAAATCGCACTTCTTGTCGGTCCCGAAGTTATCGCGGGCTCTACTCGACTGAAGGCAGGTACTGCGACCAAGCTCGTCCTAAACATGATCACCACGGGGGCGATGATTCTGATTGGGAAGACATACGGTAATCGTATGATTGATCTTCAACCAACAAATGAAAAACTAAGGATCCGGAGCCGGAGGATCCTTCGGGAGGAAGCGGGGATCGACGATCAGAGAGCTGCGGAGTTCTTGAACTCGACAGAGGGTCACTTGAAGCCGGCCCTCGTGATGGCACTTGCCAAGGTACCCCTCGAGACCGCCGAAGTGTTACTTCGAGAGCACAACGGCCAGGTCCGACCCGCGATCGATGCCGGACTCAAGGATCACCACTCATCATGAGTGAATTAGTTCTTGGAATCGATGGTGGCGGCACCTCAACAATAGCCTGGATTGCTGACAAATCAGGCAACGTTCTGGGCAAAGGGCGTGCTGGTCCCTCTAATCCGAAGTCCATCGGATTCGATCGGGCTCGAGCGTCCCTAAACACCGCGATCTCTGCGGCTTGGTTGGATTATGGCAAACGACAAACTCCTGTCGGCCGCGCTTGTTTTGGACTTGCCGGCTTCGCGCGAGCCGATGACCAAGCAATCCTCAACGCGTGGGTAACTAAGGAATCCTGGGCCGAGTCGTGGATCAACGTGACGGACGCTGAGCTAGTCCTCGCTGCGGGGACTCCGGATGGGGTGGGAGTGGCGTTGATCGCAGGAACTGGATCGATCGCCATCGGACGCTCAAGCTCGGGAGACCTGGTCCGAGTCGGAGGATGGGGACCATTGATTGGTGACGAAGGTTCGGGCTATCGCATTGCCCTCGATGCGCTCCGGCTCGTCATGCAACGACTCGACGGACGCGCAAAGGCACCCTCATCCAGCCTCCTCGATGCTCGGCTGAAGGATGCGCTCGGTGTTGCTGAACCAGCCGGGATCGTCTCCACGTTGTATTCCTCCGAGGAATGGGACCGAGCGCGAATCGGTGGACTTGCTAGGATCGTCATGGAATGCGCTGAGGATGATCCTGAACTGGTTGCACAAGTCGTGGAACCGGCCACCGATCAACTCATCCAACTTGCTCAATGCACCCGAGCGCAGCTTCATCTTCAGTTGGAATGCACCCCGCTTGCGCTGGCGGGCGGACTTCTTCTCAGCGCGCTTCAAGTCCGTCAACGGATCAAAGAGACACTTGCCCAGGAGTTCGGACCGATCCAGACGGTGGAAACGCCCGTCTCGGGCGCAATCCGGATTGCGAGTGGAGCGATTAACGGATGGCAGTAGCAGAGATTAAGACTGGCTTAGAAGTACTCGCGTCGGAGTCCTTCAAACGTCTCCGCGGCCGTCGAGTAGGGCTCCTCGGACATCAGAGCAGTTTGACCGCACAATTCCACCACGCGATTGATTTGCTCAATGGAGCCCGAGATGTCGACCTCGTCCGCCTTTTCGGCCCTGAGCACGGGATCCGAGGCGAGGCTCAAGACATGGAGTCGGTCCATGAACTCGATGACCAGCAGACGAAGTTGCCCGTGGTCAGTCTCTATGGTGATCGACTCGAAAGCCTCCGTCCCGAACCAGAGCAGCTTGACGGTCTCGATCTCGTCGTGGTCGATCTCCAAGATGTCGGTGCACGCTACTACACCTACGCCGCGACCATGTATTACCTGATGGAAGTCTGTGCCGCCCGAGGTGTCGGGGTCTTGGTTCTTGATCGACCTAATCCGCTGGGCGGAGAAAAATTGGAAGGTCCTCTCGTCAAGGAGGGTTTTGAGAGCTTCGTTGGGGCACTCCCGATTCCAATTCGCCATGGACTGACGATCGGAGAGATCGCAGAATTTGCTCGACAAGAGTGCTCACTCGACTTGGATTTAGAAGTCGTTAAGTGTCAAGGGCTGACGAGAAACGTTACTGCTGTCGATACAAAACTTATTTGGGTTCCTCCTTCCCCAAACATGCCGACCCTTGAGACAGCCTGGGTCTATCCCGGGGGCTGTTTACTTGAGGGCACCAATCTATCAGAAGGTCGAGGAACAACCCGACCGTTTCTCCAATTCGGTGCTCCTTGGCTGACAGACTGGAGGCCAGACTTTGCTCTTGGGGAGACCGAGGGACAGGGATTCCGCATACGGCCTTGTTCGTTCCGGCCGATGTTCCAAAAACATGCAGGCGAGATTTGTTATGGAGCAGCAGTCCACCTGATCGATCCAACCGCGTTTTCGTCCGTCTTAGCCTACGTCGGTCTCATCGTGGAACTCGCCCGATTTGCCCCCGAACACTTTCAGTGGAGGAAGGAAGCCTACGAGTTCGTCGAAGATCGCCTTGCGATTGATCTCTTGTTCGGCTCCGACCGAGATCGGGTGTTAATCGAACCAGTGATCAGAGATCCTGGAGTAGATCTCCGCGACTTGCTCGGCACCTTACAACGGCTCTGGGAGGCGGAACTCGCTGAATTCCAGGACCGACGGGAACCGATCCTTCTCTATCGTTAAGGATAATCGTTCGTTGATCGAACTTGGTGACTCCCACTTGCGCTTTCACCAGTCCAGTAAGACGCCGAGGCGGGTGACTAAGACTGTAATCGTGATGACCGCCGAAGTGACTGACGCAACAAGAACCGCTCCCGAGGCAATCTCTCGGGCGTCTCGAAGCTGGGGATTCGATTCTGTTGCAACTGACGCAGCGATGGCTTCAATCGCGGTGTGGAACAGCTCTGATGTCAGAACGAGGGCAGCGGCAATCGTCAAGAAACACCACCCGATCGGAGAAATTCCTAAGATCGCTCCAGAGAGTATGATCAGGAATCCCCGATATGCATGGGCGAAGTAGCTCGAATTCGTTTGGATCGCACGCTGGAGCCCTCGGGATCCCGACCGGACTTTGGACCAGAGCGAGGTGTCTCCCGTCCGCCATTGGGGCGCATCATCGACTGTCGGTAGATCGGTGTCCGATTCCTTCTCATGCGAAATCATAAGACCCATAGTTATTGAATGATAGGAGGAGCGAATCGGAGATCGGAACGGTAGGGCACCCCGCCAGCCGAACCGAACCGGGTCTGCGGACTAAAGCGCGGGACCAACTCGAAGACGAACGAGACGTTGTCCTGAAGCGGAGTGAAGTTAAGTCCGACCGTGGTGAGGAAGTCGGCTCCGATCCGCGTGAGTGAAAACGAGGTACTGATCAGGAGCCCTTCCCCGAAGTCGTAGAGTCCTCCGAAAGTTCCGTACCACTTGGGACTCAACCAATAGCCAGTGCTCGCATTGAGAGCAGATGTGCTGATCGGACCTGAATTGAGAATCGTGTAGCCCAGGAAGAGCTGTCCGCGCGGAGGTCGATTAAAGTTGACGCCAGCCGAAATGACACGGACGCCGTTTCGTTCGGGTTCATCGCCGAGGATATCTCCTTCGATGTCGAAAAACTCGAAAAGTCCGTCCGAAACGATACTCGTTCGGTCACCAACAAACCACTCGTACTGATACTGGGTCAGGCCGAAGGGACTGCCGAAGTTGTCTCGACTCGGATCGGGATAGAAGTTTGTCGAGACGTCCATCACCATGTAGTCGATGATCCGACGGGAGTCCGCCGGACCTCGTTTAGTTTGGAGTCGCTGGCTGACCCCAAAACGCAAGGTCTCAATCCGGTCCTGGACGTCGGTGCTCCCCGTGATCGGAGAACTCCCGCGTCTCAGGGTGAGTAAAAGCGGACTGTACTGGGCAGGGAGGACCCCCAGACCAAAACCCGTAAGTGCAAAGTAGCGCCGAGTGAATTCATAGGTGTTGTCATCAAGATCATCTTGTACCCCAATGCGCTCTAAGTCGAGCGTCGAGTAGGCATCCCGGTAGTTCGCCGAGAGATTGATCTTGTGAGCCAGTCCATGAACATTGAAAAGATCACTCTCGACATTACGAAAGTACGCTGTCAAGGAGACGTCAGCACGGACACCGTAAGCACCCCATGCACGACCGACGGTCGAACCTTGTGTCCCTCGGATGTAATCAGCCTGACTCAGGCCGGGGACGAAGCCCAAGGAAGGTAATGCTGCATCATATTGGTTATCCCAACCGATGAGCTGTCCTTGCACATAAGGGGTCACGCGGAGGAATCGAAGATTAATGGGAACGTCTACTTGATGGTTCGTGAAAATCCGACCGGTCCGGAACGGGCCACTTGTCGCGCTAATTGGGTCATAGGGAAGAAAGGCGAAGAGATCTGGATCGTTCGTTTCGACTGCAGTGTGGGTGTTCGCGAAGCTGACACCGCTGTGCTGTGAGTAAGAAATGAACCGTCCGAGCCCCAACGGTGCGCCCCCAAGCCGGTAATAGTCGAGCTTGGGTAACCACTGTGAGTCGGTGTACCAGTCGTGGAGGTTGGCCTCCAGCAAACCAGTCACTGCGCGATTACGCCACTGTCGGATCGCGAAGATCCGAGTCTGTTGATCAAGTCCAGAGTCTGAGAGTCTTTTGAAATACTGTTCGAGGAAGCGTCGATCTGAGATGTAGGCGGCTTCGAGTTGGACGCGGAAATCATCGAGCGGATCTGCATCGTCGGGGAGCAATGACTGCATATGACGAAAGAGGAGGCGCCCCCGGAAGTCTTGGAACGGTGGAACGGAACTCCGTAATGCCATTGCTCCGGGAGGTCCATTGGTGACCACGGCGGGGCCTTCGCCGAGATTATCAAGTCCATTGTCATTAATTCCGTACAAATCAAAATAACCAAAGTAATTCGATGTAATGCCGGGCGCTAGATCAATCCCAAAGACTTCTTCGGAGAAATCGACTCCGAAATAGCCGAATTCACTTCCCACAGCAACGCCGCGGTCACTGAGGTAATCAACGTCAAGATTCCAGTCATCCACATTCGAAGGTTTCTGGATGGCTAGCAACTTGAAAATATCCCAGTCCGTTAAGATCATTTGCCCAAAGAGGTTGTTGGTCCGGAAGGAGATCTGCTCAAGCGGAGGACTGATGTCTTCGGTCGTGGTCAAATAGCGAGGCCAGAAGAAGGTCGGAATCGGTCCCAGAAAGAACAGGTTCCGTCGCGCGTCTACGAGAAACGTTTGGTTGGCCGACGAAGTCCCGAGGGGATCCAAGATCCGCTGGCGCAGCCGTGATCGCTGACGATCGGGTGGGAGTTCGAAGAAGTCAATCGTTCGACTCCGAATCCGATAGCCCGGATCGGCGAATCGACTTCCTGTCGTGACAGCGTTCTGTGCGCGGATCGTCGCGAGCCCGAGCTGTGCCCGTCCGCGCTCATCACGGACGATCTGACCGTCCGGCCCTCGGACGAAGTCACGGTACTGGGTGATCGAGTCCGCCGTGGTCCGAAGCGGTGCTAGTAAACCGGGTGCATATTGCTCTAGTTCGGCGTCGAGACCGAGGAAGCGTTGCGTCCGGAGATCGACGTAGAACCTCCGCGCATTCGCCCGGGAACGGTCCTGTTCCCCGACTAGCTCCTTCTTGTCCCTGAGGATTTCAACATTACCTTCGAGGTACATTTCGAACGATTCATCTACCGACTGGGGACCGTCAAGATTCGCGTTCGTACTGCCATCCCCACCCTTCCAGATGACGACGTTATCCGCGACGGCATCGAGAACCCCAAATCGATCGTCATCGACGGTGATATTGACCTTACCTTTGAGAATAAAAACGAACGGGTCCCCCGGATTCAGGGGAGGAAATCGATCGATCGATCGGTTTTCGGGACGATCCAAGAAGAAGAAGCGAACGACTCGCTGCGTCCCTGGGATGATTGGGATCTCGCTCAGTTGCCCTGGATCATAACTGCTACTCGGAGGCGGCTCAGACGGCTCGGTCGGAAGCTCACTCGGAATCGAAGGATCGCGGACATCTGGCAGTGGTGCGAGATCGTCTGGTGCAAGATCGTCCGGTGGCAGCAAGTCTGGGAAATCTTGGAAACCGTCTGGGAGTCTCGGCATCCTCGGGAGTTCTCCCCCCGGGAATCCACTCAGGTCATCTTCCTGGAACCGTACAGGAGAGGGATCCGCTGCGCCTTGCGCTGGTGGAGGAGCAGAGGGGACGATATCCGGGTACGGCGTCGGGACCGCTGGGAGCGCGAGTCGAGGACCCAATCCCGACTCATCTCCTTGGAAGAATGTGGGCTGAAAACTGTCGTCTACTCGTGGCTGCTGAGTATTCGTTTGGCTTTCAAGAACAACCGCTCTGACACGCTCCGATTGTAGAGGACTTGGCGTTGAGTGCTGCTGTTCTTCTCGAAAAGCCCAATCGATCAGTGGTCCTCGGGGAGGTCTCCCCTTGAAAAAGATCACAGAGCTTCCATTCAACGGTGGCTTGATGTCAATGCGGCGCGCGTTCGCTTGGAGACGGATCGTCTCGGGGATCGATCCCTCGAACATAGGACCAACCTCGTAGAGCCCTTCGAGATAGATCTCAAGAACGAGACGCTGATCTCGACCGCCTTCCGCAGTACCACGGCTCCGGACGAGCCCGACTTGTGCTTGATACCCGGATTCATTGCGGTAGATCGTCGCGTGTCCCTCAAGTCGGATCCAACGGTCGTTGTCGTCTTCCCAGACCGAAATCTGATCGGCCGCGAGGACAACATCTCCGTTGCCATGCAACTCGACTGGAGCATCGCTGGCAAACAAACCCGGCATCGGCGTCAGCAACAGCACAACGAGGCAGATGATTCGAGTCGGGCCGAAACCAACGGTCTTGATACGACCATGCACAGCGACTCTCCCCCTACCTACGACCCGATCGTTCACCAAGTCGATACCGACGGCTCGAGTATCTTGGATGAGGCGATCTATCAACCAGCGGTCCGAATCGTCGGAAGGATGATCCTTCCTGGCGACGAGCCGTTGATTTTGTGAAACGCCCGAAGCCAGGGCCGAAGCAGTCGGGGGAGTCTGATTCGAAGAACTCGGCTGGGCAATTCGGGCACGAGGCTCGAAATCGATGAGAAACCTAACGACTGAGGTGCCACTGGTCAAGCCCAGCTCAACCCAAGTTTCGTGTGCTGGTCTGCAGAAACTTCTCGGATTGCTAGTGGCCAAAGAGGTCTCGACGGCCGATCGGCTCCTTCAACGTCGTCCCAGATTGGGGAAGCAACGCAAAACCCGCAGCCAAAAGCGTGATCGGATGCAAGGATTGCTTCGAGATCCCCTGGGCCATCTGCATCCGACAGGCCGAGCACTCGGACGCACCGAGATCGAGGTCAGAGCCTCGCAGTCGGCTCCGGAGCCCTTTTCCCATCCGAAGGGAAGTGCGGAAGTTAGTCTTCGAGAGGCCAAACACTCCAGCCATCCCCGAGCATCCGCGATCAATGTGTTCGAGGCTGAGATCCGGGATCGACCGGAGGAGTTCAAACCCCGGCATCCCGATTTCTAAAGCGCGAAGGTGACAGGGTAGGTGGTAACCGACGCGAGCATTGATCGCCATCCGAGGGGTCGGCAAGAGGCCTCGGTCGCGGAGGCCGAGGAGATATTGTCCGAGATCCATCGTGTTCGCGCTCACTAGCTCGGCATCGAGGTCATCGGTAAGCCGTAGGTAATCGTCGCGGAGCATCAAGGCTGCCGTGGGTTCGGAACAAACAATGGTATATCCGTCTCGGACAGCATTTCCCAAGATCCGGATATTGTGCTTGGCGAGTTCGCGGGCTCCCTCGATATCACCGACCGAAAGATAGGCCATACCACTACCCCGTTGTCGAGTCGGTACATAGACACTGATCCCACAATGCCTTAATACCGCAACGGTCGATTCGGCAACCATCGGATCAAACGCATTCGCTACGGTATCGAGGAAGTAAAGGACCCGAGGGCCTTTGCGATCTGGTCTTGGTACCGAGAGCCCAAGACTCTCTGCGCGACTCAGAAAGGTCCGGTACTGGACGCTCGGCAGAACGCGGTGCCTTGAAAGCCCCGTAACCTTTTCAAGAAGCCATCTGGCTCGACCCTGACGCCGGACTGAGTTCCAGAGAAAAGGAAATCGAGCCACGAGCCGAGACCAGGTATCGATCCGGGCCAGAAACCACTCACGCGGGCTTAACCCGTGCGTTGCGACGTAGGCCGCTTTGGCCTCGACCATCAGAGTGGAAACATCCACACCTGAGGGACATTCTTGAGCACAGAGTCGACAATGAATACAAGAGTCTGCTGCTCTTCGACCTGCCTCACTCCCCCAAAGCTCGGGAGGGATCGCACCGGTTGCAATCTGCCGGACGAAATTCGCTTTCGACCGTGGTGATTCGTTCTCTGACCGTGAGGAGCGGAAACTCGGGCAAATCCGGAAGATAGGATCGAGCGTTTTGCAGTCGCCGCAACCGTTACAATGTGTGGAGTTTTGTACGAGTTCTTCCACATTGTTGAGAATCCTTGTTGAGATTACAGGGAGATGTCTCGATTCCACTGGAATTTTACTGTCAAGCCCCGACGATCGAATTGTCCCATTCGGATGTTCAACAATGTTCCAAGGGTTGATCCCTGGATTGACCAGTTCTGAAGGATCCAGAAGACCTTTCAGTGCTTGATATCGCGTCTGTCGAGCTTTCTCTCGTTCAGCGAAATCGAGTTCGCTAACATGCCCATGAGCAAGCTCTGTGCGTAGCTCAGCTCTGTTGTTGAGGGTTCTTAATTCTTCTTGGAGAACTTCGGCGAGTGATCGATCTTCAGGATCGTTGAGATCAAGAAAGGGCCGTGCAGTAATCTCGTGCGTGGTCAATGAACCCTGGATTGACCAGTCTAGATTGTGTCGACGACCAATTGCGAGGAGTTCGTCAACTAGCTCCGGCCAGACCTTGGCGCTACCGAAAAGGAGGGGATAAAGGTCGACTGGTTTCCGACAACCTTGGACAGACATCAATCGCGCTTCGGTAAATCGTGTGAGATTCCAGAGGGCCTCCGTGTCCTGCTTCCTGGTGAATTCGGGTGTCGGAAAACTCAAAGATCTCGATTTTCGGAGCCGCTGGAGGAGAGCTCGCGAGCGAGCGGAGAGAACCCGATGATCTTCACCTTGGAAGTCAACGAAGAGTGCTCCTCCGGCGTCCTTCGGAATCGAATCTGTCCAAAGTCGACCGTATTCACGCGCCAGAAGAAGGGTTCGACCATCAATCAACTCACACCGCGAAACACCTTCGAGAGAGCAATCGGAGACCGCCGCAGCAGCATCGTAAAGTCGTCGGAATGGGATTAGGAGGGATCGGATTGCTCGGGGTTGATCCCTTAGCCGAAGCTTCACCCGGGTAAGAATCCCCATCGTCCCAAGCGTACCGAGGAGGAGTCGGTGGAGATGAACTCGTTGTTGATCGACAAGCTCACGCTCCCATCGAGGCTGCTCTTGGTGTTGATCAGCCCGAATAAAACGACGGACACGACTGGCGAGTCGTTCTGCGCTCTGTTCGCTAGACGACCCAACCAGCGTGGGATCAACGGTGGTCGTCGAGAGCCGGATTTCGGAACCATCCGATAAGAGTACATCCGCTGCGACTAGGGGATCGTCGATTGGTGACTCGAGATTGCGGAACCGACTGATCTGCGCTGTACAGAGGACGCCACCTACGGTCCGGCTCCACAATCGAGGGAGATCCGTCCAGAGGCACTTTCCTCGAGGCAGCAAGGCTTCGTTTAGTTCATTAACAACCAAGCCCGGCTGAACTTCGACCGTGTCTCCCTCGATTATCTGGAGACGTCGAAAGTGGCGGCTCATGTCGAGCACAAATCCCGGTCCTATCGCTGAGCCAAGTCGATTGGTTCCACCGCCTCGAGGGTGAAGTGTAATCCGGTGCTCCCGCGCATACTGGACGACACTTTTAAGATCGCGTATTGACCGAGGTGCAATCACACCGAGAGGTTCGACCTGTTGAATACTCCCGTCGGTGGCATAAGAGTTGCGATCGAATGCCCCAAATTCGAGGTCCCGAACATGGAGACCTTTGAGGTCCTCCAAAATGCGCGATCTCAAGACTCGCTGCGAGGGCAGAGACATCCAGGCACATTGAATGGTTTGATGACCCGATCAATGTAAAATTGGTCGAGATCAGTGATCAAAGAAATAGTTAGTGAGATTTGGACGAATTACCCATCAACGATAGCAATTCCATTCGAGTCGCGACACTCTCACGAAAAGAACCACGCATCGCACTCGTGACGCAACTGCTCCCAGGTTTTTGTACCCCTCGGATGGTCATGCATGAATGTACAGCTTCGACGACGACGGCAACTCCTTGCGCTTGGAGTTTCTCCATCAGGAGGTCGGCAATCTGTTCGGTGAGGCGTTCCTGAAGTTGTGGACGCTTCGCTAGTACATCAATTACGCGGCCAATCTTCGAGAGTCCCACAACACTCCCCGATGGCAGATAAGCGACGTGAGCCTTACCTGTAAAGGGTAAAAGGTGGTGCTCACAGAAGCTCGAAAATGCAAGATCGCGGACCATCACCATTTCGTCGTATTTTTCCTGAAACGCGCGGTCGAGATGGGCCGCAGGATCCTGATGCAACCCAGAGAAAACCTCAGCGTACATGCGAGCAACCCGATCTGGCGTGTCGATCAAACCGTCCCGGTCAGGATCGTCACCAATCGCAAGCAGTATTTCACGGACCGCAGCACGAATCCGCTCGAGATCAGGGGTTGTCGATACCATCGTTGATTCAAGTCGGTTCAAACGAGTATCCGTGCGTCGTGTTGATTTGCTTGTTTGAATGAAGATGCCTGGGAGGTGGTTAGCCGTTGAGCTACCGCATCACCTACAAAGCTGTGGACTTTCTACAGTCCATGCTTAGTCCGTCAATTGTTACTAAATGGAGGCGGGAACGGAACCCGGACGGAGTTCGATCCCGGATTTTGTTCGTCCAAAAGTTTGAGTAATCGGAGTGCCCGTGATTGAACACAAGGATCTTCAAGTAATTCTTGTTTAACTGATACCGGAATCCCAAGTCCATGACTCATCAAATCGAGGAAGACGGTCAGCGGAGGGTTCTGACGATATAATGAAACAATGTCATCCTCAGCCATTCCTAAGTGAAGACGAAGACTTTCATAAGCTTCAAAGAGTTGCGATTTGATGGGCTCGTCCGAGGTCGGGAGAATGTCCTCGATGGGGTCGAATCGAGCCTCTCTGTAAAGCCGACGGAGCGGGAGTTCTTCGATAATCCTGATCCGTTGCACCCCGACCAACAGGAGATTAAACCGTCCATCTTCAAGACGACGGTAATCGTGAATTTTTCCTAAACATGCTCCAGACTCAATTGGTGGAGATTTGAGTGACTCACCCTCAACTTCTGGCATCATCTTCACCATGGCAAACTGATAATCAGACTCGATCGCATCTTCCATCATTTGGCGATATCTAGGCTCGAAGAGGTGGAGCGGTAAGACAGCGTGCGGAAATAGGACAACATTCGGTAGTGGAAAAAGTCGGCAGATTCCCGCTTTACCTTGCTGCTTGGACTCCGATGGCAATGTACGTTCTCGAATTGGACCTCTAGATTGATAAAGTAATTCCAAGTAATGAAAAATAAAGATATCTGATTCAACGTCTTTTACGTGACGCAGATGACACCGCAAAAGTTAAGATCTGCAGGTAATTGAGCGGAAGTGATTGTAGGTGTATGCTAAGGGTCGACAAGGTGGCCTCTCGTCACGTTACCACTTCTCTACATCATCTTCCTTCCTACGTTCGCACCTCGCGCAAGCCTCAAAGATTTTATACGTCTAGAGCAAAGCCTTGCTTAGGCTTCCCATCACGAAACCAATCTCAACAACTTGGAAAATCTCGATTTATCGCAAAACGGTCAAACTTCCTTAATCTGACCGTCCCGACTCCGTAAACCCTCCGCGCCACGCAAGAGCGTGATCCAACCCATTCCAATTGCCGTTGATCCAATGATGGAGGCGTCGACGTTGAAACGCGGTAAAACACTCTCGTTCCTAAAAATCAGGGAACAGAATGGGATTATGATCGGCGAATTCTGGGACTCATTCAGACTTGACGCCGAATTGGTCAAAATGCTCCGGACTCAATATCAAGAGCGGGATCGCGAATGCTTCGAGAACCATTTAATTGCCGATTTTAAAGGCGTCTCATTCGCTGGAACTTCAGCATTTGCCGTTCTTAAGAATCTTTCGGAAGTAGTGAAACAACAAGGGGGCCGATTTGTTCTCGCCGAGCTTGAAGACTTCGTCTTAGAGTCTCTCCGCTTGAGCGGACTTGAACCATTCTTCAACATTGGGTCAACGGTTAAAGAAGCTCTCGCAATGGTCAGAAATGAGGGTGACGACCCAAGCGCTTGTCGCCCGAGCCCCAATCCGAACGGACTTGGCCCAAAACCCAACACGAAGCCGAAAGCAGGACCTCTAACGCGTCAGGTCCGCCGTTCAAAGCCGAGGACCTAGCAGGAGGCTGACTCGAATCATTGAGCCCTCAATTCTAGGTTGCGGCGCGGAGATCGACTGCGTTCCTGACTCCAAGATTTTCAAAAATCCGACGAGTCGCCGTGCTCTTATTCAGCGTATAGAAGTGAATGCCACGAACTTGATGATCGAGAAGATCGAGGCACTGCTCAGTCGCCCAATGGATACCGATCTGAGCAATGGAATCGGGGTCTTCCGGATCCGAAGAGCGATCAACAGCTCGGGTTAGCCGAGCGGGGAATCGGGCGCCAAGGGCGAGGTCTGCCATCTTGGCCATCCCCTTCCTGGAGAGCACCGGCATGATTCCGGCAAGAATCGGAATCTCGATTCCAGCGAGTTCGCAGCGTTCACGAAAGTCGTAAAAGTCGCGGTTATCAAAAAAAAGCTGCGTGCAAATGTAATGAGCCCCTGCGTCAACCTTTCGCTTTAGGTTGTCCATCTCGTCAAGACGGTTGGGAGTCGCCGGGTGCCCTTCAGGAAACCCAGCGACTCCAATCCCAAATCCTCGAGGGTCGGGTTGCCTTGGGTGAGATCGTACAAAGTCGACCAGCTCAGAGGCATATTGAAATGCGTCATTGGCTCGATCGTAATTTTCAATATTCCGGGGTGGGTCACCTCGGAGTGCAAGGATGTTCTCGATACCCGCCTCGGCATACCGCGTCAGGATCTCAGAGAGTTCCTCCTGTGTATGGCAGACCGAAGTCAGATGGGAGACTGCCGTCAGATCCGTCTCTGCTTGAATCCGCTCAATCAGGTCACGCGTTCGATCGCGAGTTGAGCCACCAGCTCCGTAGGTTACCGAGACAAACGAAGGTTGAAGTTCTTGGAGCGATTCGATGGAGTGAAACAGCTCTGTGGACGCCTGAGGGGTCTTGGGCGGGAAGAACTCGAAGCTGAATGTCGTTTTGTCTGCAGCAAAAATGTCGAGGATGTGCATGATTGAGCTAAGGGAGGTGCTGACGTTGTATCGTGATCAAGTTCGGTGCAAGAATTTCGCAACATCTAGTATACGAAATTGACAGCCGTCGTATGGCATCCCTTTCAATTTTGAATCCGCAGTCTCTCCACCGTTGTTAGGACTCCCGAATCAAGAGATCCGGGAGAAGCTCAGTGTCAAGGTTGAGAGTGACACACGGATCTCAACTTCAATCAATGATCAAGTGACCGAACCCGAAGAGCCGCTATTCAACCTTGATTCCGACGAATCCGCGGTGTCGATCCTGTGCTGCTCCTTCCACTCCTGCCAATGGGACTCGGAAAAGTGAGGACCTTGTTGATTTACTTGCAGGCGAGGCTCGTTCTTCTCTTGCCCCGACTTGCCTAACTCGGTCCGAAGAATCCAAGCGGTCGGCAAATAGAGGAGTATCCCCGCCCAAAAGAACATACCGTAATACTGCGCAAGATCATGTCCTTTGCCGTCTGCAAAGAAGCGTCCGATTTCACTTGATGTCGAGAGCATCAGCAGCGCAGCGAGCCCAAGACTGCCGCCGATAACAAATCTCCGGATTCTCGACCCTTGATATGCCCAGAGTCGGAAGGTCAGGTAGGTCAACGGAAGTAGAATCGTGACATAATGATGCTTCCAACTTCTTTCCGAGACGATCAGCATCGTGAGAGTGACAAGGCTGAATTCGCCGAGGAACCGAGGGTCGCGACGATTCCGGGGGTCGGTCCGGCAGAGCCAACCCAGAAGTGCCACGAAGCCGACGGAGAGCAGTTTAATCGCCGAGACAACGAAGTCCGGATTAAGCGCGATCAGATTGCGGCCCGACTCTGGGGAATAGCGACCTTGCCCCGATTGCTCCACCACCAGCCGAGTCAAGACGCCTGGCATCGATTGATTGATCTCAAGGGATCCAACTTGATTATCCATCACAAAGGGGCGGAGCATCCGATGCCACCACCAGTAAAAACACTCCCCATTGAACCCGGGGCCCAAAACAATCCCAGGAATAATCACCAGGAAAATCCCGAGTCCTAAGAATGTGGCGCCGACCATCCGCCACGAACGCTTGTACAAAAAATAGGGGACAAAGAGAGCTGGGGTAACCTTATAACTGATCGCAAGTGCGAGACAGAGCCCCGCAAGTACATCGAATCCCCGAGTCCAAGAGTAAAGAGCGCCTACGACAAGCGAAAGGATAATGATGTTGTTGTTTCCGTGATGAAGATCGCCCAAGATTGGTCGAAATCCGATCAGGATAATCGCGAGCAAGGCCCACGACGGCACTGGCCGCGTTAATCCCTCTGTGCGGCCAAGTTTCAGACAGGCGAGTACCACAAGGACCACTAAGGCTGCCTTCAAAAAGTACCAAACGACGGCCGCCGCAACGGGGTGCATCTCCGTAAGTGGATAGAGTGACAAAGAGAATATCGGTGGATTCGGGAACATGTAGTCGTTCCAAATATTCACACCTTTAGGAAGATCTTGAATCTGTTTGAGCCAGCGGACGATCGCACTTTTTTCTTTCGCGGCCTTGAGTCCAAACGGAATTGAGCAAGCAACAAGCGCAACGAGGAACGTGACCCAGACGGCAACCCGCTTAGGTTGGTCATGGTCGATTGTCGTGGGTTCCGGCTCTACTGTCAGGGCCACGGCACGCTCCTTCCTTGGATCGCAACCTAGGGACGTCTGGCTTTTAGCGGTCGTTGGCTCTTCGTACCGTAGCTCGGTTCAACGTTCCGCTCGAATGGGCTCTACCCCTTCCCACTCAATCACGATCGGACCTGACGAACTGGGTAGACCAATCATTGGAACGGGATCTCCCGCAACTTCAACTGGTTGGAGCGCGACTGGTGGATCCGTACGAAGGCCAGGAACGAAGTGATAGCGGAGGATAATCAATTCGTCAACGTCTTCACCAACCTCTGGGATGACTTCCAACCGTCCAAACGATCCTTTGACCTCGGCATCCCCTTGGATCGTCTTCCCCCCTTCAGCGAGCACTCGGACAATCTGAAGTGGGCCCAAGGTGCTGAGCACTTGGAATTGTTCCGGGTTTGCCCCGATGAACTCTCGGGCTCCCGGAGACCAGCAAACGATTCCGGAGGGACCATAAAGCCGCGCCGCATTATCAAAGGACTCGGAATTCCAATCCTCATCATCCAAAAGCTTGCCCATCCCGATTTGTGCGTAGTTTTCTCGGATCGGGACATGCAAGAAGGGCCCACCGATCACTTCGACTCCGGTTAAGGTGGGGAGCAGTCCCCCAAAACGGCGTCCCCGAAAAAGGTCGGGGAGTCGGTCGGTGGATGCGCCGCCTTCCTCATAGAAAATCCGGTCACCCGGTCCGAAATTGGATTGGATCTCTTCAACCAACCAGTTGAGTTCGTTCGTCGGTGCGCTACTCAGAAAGGGTTGCGCCTCGTTCTTTGGGAATCGGAGGGTAATTGGCGAGCCATCTTCTTCGACGGTCGTGAGGACGGGGATGAGCGAGCGACCAATCCGGGCTTGAACCGCTCGAGAAAGATCGGCTCCAAAATATCGGAGGCCGATCACCAATAGGCTAAGGACAACAATCCGATCAATCCGGGGGTTTCCGGTCTTGAGTTTGGACCTTAGCAGACCGAAACCTAACCCTACCGCAATCGATGCCCCTGTATAAACGACATAAGTATTCCGGCCCGGTTCAAATGGATCGAGACTCCGGAAAGCACCCGCGGCGTATCCCCAGAACAAACCGGCTCCGATGTACGCTCCGAGTGCAAGTTTTCCACTATTACGCTGCCCTGTGCTCACGACGAGTCCAATCAAACCCGCTCCGAGGAGGAACGCCTGGATCGGGTGCTGCGCTGGTTCAGCAAGGCCGAAGATTTGACCGACTCGATCAAGGACTGGTTCAGGGTGGAAGAATCCGAGACCACGGGAGTCGCGGCCTTCGTAGAACCAGAGGGCGGGAATCCACCAAAAGGCATTGAGGAGGATCGTGAGAACCGGGATCAGGAAGAGGCCCACAGTCCTCGAAATCGAGAAGCCTAAGTGATCCCTCTGTGCTTGGATCATCGCGCCCAATGAGGCAAGGGCGGCCGCCGGCGCTACCGTAAAAACACTAAGCGGATGGAGAAACACAACCATGACCGAACCGAGGACCGCATAAAGCCAACGTGTGTATCCACCACGGTGCACATAGAGGTCGATCAGACGGAGCGAGAGCGCACCGAATGGGACCATCAACAGGAAGCTTGTCATCCCGAATCCCGCATACTGAAGCGGGAAATCGACCCATAGGTAAATCAAGAAGAGGAGCGTGCCCGCGACGACCGCATCAATCTTCCCGCCCCAAAGTGCAGTCGCAATTGCGATCCAGAGCGGGAGTGACCCCATGGCAATCAGCAAGAAAAGCTTATATGCAAATGCAGCGTGCTTCCTCGGAAAAAGGGCGACGAAACACTCAATCACCGTTCCTGAAGGGTCAGAAATGACGCTCTTGGGGTATCCTGCCATAAAATAGGGATCATACCCGGCAGTCATCCGGTGCTCTCGGAGGAAGGTCTGAGACGCAACGGCATTGTGGAAGTGCATCGGGTGATCATGAAAAGCGATCGGCCACTCACTCGTGATCTGCGACCAGCTACCTTGCGATCCGACCGAGAGCAGTAGATGGATCCCGAGGAGTCCGAAGAGTACGAGCCACCAGGGCCAAGAACGATCCCTCACTCGGGAAGCGACTTCTGTTGGACCCGTCTCAACCGGTGATCTGGGACTCCGCCGGCGGCTTTCCGTCCTCTGACGCCGCTCCGTAGGAGCATCGGTCTGAAAAGATTGATCTGGCGGTTCCGGGTCGGGATGAGGCTCTGGATCGACGAGAGGATAAATAGTCGACATCGGACACGTTCCGACCCTAGAAGACTTCCGGAGCAGTCGAGAATTCGGACGATCAAACTAAGCTCAGCATTGCGTTCGAATCGTCCGATGCGGCCCGCAGGATTCGAACCTGCAACCAAGGGATTCGAGGATCCCCCGCGTTTCCACGGGGCTCGGACTATCTCATCCTCCTCGCGAGCTCTACTGAGGAGAGTCGAGGAGGCCGGGCGCTCAAGGGCGGGGATTATTGTTGGGACTCACCCCGCTAGTCTCTG
>CAZEAN010000107.1:0-19271 GCA_964510225.1 uncultured Isosphaeraceae bacterium | reverse complement strand
TTCACGATTGGATCCCCTTTCGGTTTGTCAACTCCGGGCCCGGATTGATCAGAGGCGGTCGCGACCTCGAGATCGCTCCCCCCCCGAACTGGTTCCGGGAGAAACAAGACCGCGATTGTCGCCAGGATCCCCGGGAATCCGACCACAAAGAACGCCATCCGCCACCCGGACCAGGGCTCAAGCGAGGTCCCGGCAAGCAGGTCGATGCTCGTCCGTGCAATCCAAGCTGATCCGAAAACCCCGAGGGCATAACCCAACGGAATCGCCATATAAAAGGCGGACATCACTCGGGATCGAACCTCGCGACGAAAGAGGTCGGCCAGGATCGTCGGTGCGAGGACCCCGTAGGTCCCTTCGCCGATTCCGAGGATGCAACGCGCGATTGTCAGTTGACTGTAATTCTGGACGAGACCCGTTCCGACGGTCGCGATGCTCCAGAGGCCAATTCCGATCGCCAAGAGTCGCATTCGCTTCATCCGGTCACCAGCCCAGCCCATGAACGGGCCGATAAAACAAAGCGTCACCAAGAACCAGGAATTGAGGGTCCCCGCCAAGAAGTCAGAGATCCCCAGGTCGTCCTGTATCCGCTTCAAGACCCCCGACAACGCCCAACGATCGAGGAAGTCAAAGAGATGGATCGCGAAGAGGACCGCGAATGTGGTGAGCGCCCAGTGTCGGGCCGTTCGTGCTCGTCCCGACTCCTCCTGAGAATTCCTGAAGCCTGGAGTGATCTCAGACGGATTAGTTGCAGGGTTTGATGTGATGCCCACGAGCGGTTCCCTTTAGTTCGGAAGCCCACGACGCGACGATCCGAGAGACGTCTGGTTGCCGAGTCGGGTCGATGTGACGATAGAATGATTCGAGGGGTTGCACAAGCAATAGCCACCCCTGCAGACTCCTTCCTTTATGCGAATGCTGGGCACAAAAGTGCCATCGATCGGTGTTCGAGGAAGCTTAAGCCTTCAGCCTAGGATTCTTGACGATGAGTTCGACCCTCAAAACAGTGATTCCCCATCTGATCACGGCAGTGGTCACCTTAATTGTTGCCAGCTTCATCTTTGGCGGCGACCGAGAGACGAGCAGAGGTCTCCTTGACTCGCTCCGAGAGCTTCAGAACCAAAAGCCCAACGATCGGCAATTGGTGACCCTACCTGCATCGATCGAAGCAGTAAAACCACCGCTCCCGGCTCCGACTGAAGATGATGATGCCCCCATTTCCGATCAAGATGCAAACGTCTTGATTTATGAGGCGGTGAACCGGAGCGTGGTTAATGTCTCGACCTCGGCAACTGTCCACGGCTTCTTCCGAGATTCAGAAATCAGTGGGTCCGGCTCTGGGTTTGTGATCGACCGCGAAGGGCATATCCTCACCAATCATCACGTCATCGAAAACGCCGATGTCGTCCAAGTCGGCTTCTTCGACGGCAGGATCGTCGATGCGGAGGTCGTCGGCAGCGACCCAAGTAATGATGTCGCCGTCCTCAAAGTGAGTACCCCTGAATCACTACTGGTTCCGGTTTCGTTGGGCGAAAGTCAAGGACTCAAGGTCGGTTTGAAGGTCCTGGCGGTAGGGAATCCATTCGGCCTGGAGCGGACTCTGACCACCGGAATCATCAGTAGTCTCGACCGTTCGCTTGAAGCGAAGAATGGCAGGATGATCCGAGGGATCATTCAGACCGACGCCGCGATCAACCCGGGGAATTCGGGAGGCCCACTGCTCAACGGACGGGGCGAAGTTATTGGGATGAATACGGCGATCTACAGCCAAGTGGGCCAATCGGCCGGAATCGGGTTCGCCGTCCCGATCAATACCATCAAACGACTCCTCCGGCCTTTGATTGAACAGGGTTACGTCGAGCGTGCCAGCCTCGGAATTACCCGCGTCCATGTGTTAGACGGGGGGCTCTTGGTCCTTGGAGTTGAACGAGGGAGTGCTGCCGACCGCGCCGGGATTGAGCCGATCAAAGTTCGGATCACCGAATACGGGCCGTATCGAAAGCAAGAGATCGTTCCCGAGTCGGCCGACATCATCGTGGCGATCGACGGTGTCCCCGTCTCGAGTGTCGGCGAGCTTCTCACCGAAGTCGAACTCCATCGACCGAACGATGAGATCACGGTCTCGCTGATCCGGGATGGTGAACTACGCGAAATCAAAGCAACGCTTGACGCCGTGATCGTCCGCTGAGAACGGATTTGAACTCACGACCGAGGCACCAACCGATCGAGCCTGGATTGACTTCAAGGCGCCTCGGCCGTTGCTGTGTAGCTCAGTTGGTCGAGATAGAGTTCCACAAAATGGCCTCCAGTCCGAATATTGAAGAGGCCAAACCGATTGAACGAAGCACCACGATCACGGTGTCCGTGAGGGAGTTTAAAGACCTGAGCATCACCGTCGATGACAGCCGTGATTGCTCCCTCATGGTCATTCGCTTCAGGGTCGTATTGCAGTGACCATGAGTGAACCCGGCCATCTGGCTTCAGGACAGGCCCCTCGGCAAGTGCAGTTCCCCTCCCGTCAGCGAGGCGGTAGGCAGGCCGAATGTAGTGACCGACACGGCTTGGGCCTTCGATCATCAATGCTAGAATGTTCCGGGGTGGTGCTTCATGTTCGGGAGGATCCCTGGGATCGCGTGAGTCGGCATTAAACCAACCGAGATAGACGCCACTGTCTGCCGAGGCAGCATCGAGAACAAGACGCCCCGAAGCGAGAAGCGGATGATCGAGGTCCAGCGGCCCAACTTCATCGGCATAAGACGCTGGGCCCTCGTCACGCCAGATCACTCCACCAATGGATCCCGGACCACCTCCGAGGGAACGCTCCGTGGTGTAACCAAAGTTGTGGAGCGGACGTTCGTACGGGTCCTCGAATTCTGCTTCGCACCCCTTACGTTCCCAACCCGGATCATGGTCGAACTGATGGAGAGCACCATCGATCACGAGATCGTCGAGCAGGACAGTAAGCCCTTCACCGGCGACCATCATGTTCAAGAGCCCAAACCGATCGAAGAGGGCGCCATCGGCCCGATGACCAGGACTCAGCGGGGCTCGATGATCATCACCATCGAGAGTAAAGACAATCTCACCGAGACACGAATTCGCTGTCGGGTCGTATCGGAGCTTCCAACGATGAGGAGTGCCGTCGGCAAGGAATGGTTCAGTGGTCGTGGTCTGATAGCGCTCACCTTCGAACGTTACACCACTCCCGGTGAGGCCATTTTGTGTGCCGTATTCGAAGAAGACCCAATACTTGCCGCCGTTACCGTCGATCCGGAAGCAGAGTGAGTTTGGCGTCCGCCAGTTGCGTGACTTGTCATTGAACCAACCGATTAAGACACCACTACCGCCTTCGGCCTCGGTAACCGCAAAGGTCCCTTCCGCCTCCAGGACATCGTCAAGCGATCGCGGGGAGATCACCTTGGCATAGCGTGCCGGTGTTACCGAACGTTCGACTCGCCCCCCAATCTCACCGGGAGCTGTACCACCGGCGAGATTGCTGCGCCGATAACCGAAGCTCTGTCGCGTGATGGGTAACTCGTCAGGCAAGAGACGATTCCGAATCCCGATCCAGGCTGGATCATTCTCAAATGAGGGAGTACGCTCTCCACTAGGCTCGCTCGCCAGCATAATCGCACTGGCGACGAGGATCGGGAGCAAAGCCTGCAAGTGAAAGATCATCGCTAGGTATACTCCAAACCGACTATCAACCGAGAAAACGATCCTGTGAGTCCGCGATGCTCAAAATCCAGGAGTATCTTCAGAACGGAGGCTCGATGGAGGCGCTCAAAACGGAGCGTGGCATCGGATCCTACCGTCACCCAAAGCTCCCCCTCATTGGATTCAAGTATCAAGCTAACGCTCCCAAAGACGATCCGATTGTCCGTGAATGCCGGGGGATCGTCTTGGAGGCGGAGAGCTGGGATCTCGTTGCCAAACCCTTCGATCGCTTTTTCAATGCCGGCGAAGATCTGGAGGCGTTTGCGAGTTTCCATTGGAACCAGTGCTGGTGCCAGTCGAAGGAAGACGGCTCGCTGGTGATTCTTTACAACTACCGGGGAACATGGTTCCTCAACACCTCAGGGAGCTTCGGGACCGCCAAGGTCAGCTTCTCGGACCAAACTTGGATCGAGCATTTCCAGGAAGCGATCGGAATCGACCTCGATCAGTTCAATCCTAAGTGGACTTATCTTTTCGAGCTGTGTTCCCCTTTTTTGAAAGTGGTCCGGGTTTATCCGAGAGCGATCGCCTTCCTCCTCTCGGTCTTTGATCCCCAGACGACTGAAGAACTCAGTATCAGGGCCGTTGATGACGAAGCAGCGCGGCTCGATCTCAGACAACCAGAGCGCTTTGAGTTTCGGTCGATGGCTGAGGTCAGCGACTACCTTCTTCAACAAGAGCGAGAGGACCCGACCTTCGAGGGGCTCGTTCTCCGAGACGACCGCAACCTTCGGTTCAAAATCAAGACTCGGACCTATCTGGATGCACATCATGCCGTGGGCGAGAGCAATCTCTTCAATCCTAAATATCTCGTTCCATTGATTTTAACTGGTGAACAGGACGAGATTATTGCTTATCATCCCGAACTCCGGGAGCATGCTGATCGGATCGCGGCCAAGATCGAGACTGCTTATCAAGAACTCCGGTCGCTCTGGGAATCGACCTCGCTGATTGCGGACCAAAAGGAATTTGCGGGCGCAATTGTGGGCCGGACGCCGTTCGCCAGGATCCTTTTTGTGCTCCGGAGTCGCTCGGGAATGGAGCAATCAGAGATCGAGCTCCGGAAGCTTTGGTCTGAGCATCCCGACTTGATTCACAAGGTCCTCTTCGAACGGACCTTGTGAACCAGGGAGTTTGGGGAAGCAAACGTTCATCAGTTAGAATTCGACGCCATACTTCATCGTGAGTTCACGACGGAGTTTTCCGAGTTGGTTCTCGATTTCGGTCCAGACGGCGGCTTGATCACGGACAGCAGAGGTCACTTCCTGTCGGGTGATATTCTGCATTGCGAATTCGGACGTTCCTTGGACGCCACCAGTGCCCACGCCATACCCATAGCCATAGAACCCGCCACCCCAACCGCCACCGTAACCGAAGCGGCCGAAGCCTATTCCGCCACCGACCACCTGAGCTTCAGTGGTCCGACGCTGGCTGACGTTCAGTTTAGCTGCGAGCGCACGATTCGAGATGTTTCGGAGGGTGATCGATAGGTCTTGGCCGAACTGGAGCATCTCGGGATCGACACCGAGGATCGGCATATGGTCAATTTTGTCGGCGAATCGGGCTGACCAAAGTCGTGTGGTTCGTTGATCCTTCGACTTGTCCTTCAGATCGTCGAGGATCGTCTCGATCGAGGTGTAGTAGTGCTTCGTCTTTCGGACACTGATTTCACCGGGAGAAGTCGGTTCATCGTCTGAAGCGATCCCCGTGCCGTCTGCAGAGTTGGTCGGCAGTTCCACAACGCTCACGATCTTCCGCATCATGTCTGAAGTCATCGGACCTCGGAGGGTGACTGAATTCTCCTCAACAGCGATCCCCCAGGATTTGAAGTTGTCCGACTCAGCGCCAATGGAGCCGAGGATCTCGATGAGGAGATTCTTCGCCACGCGTTCGAGTGGTCTGGCCGATTCGGCGAAGTCAAAGCGGAGCCAACCGTAGAGTCGGGTGTCCGCTTTCACCTTAAAAGTCATCCCCTGAACGCTTGCCAATGTTTGCGCGATGGCATCAATGTCATCGACCTTGATGTCGATCGCCGTTGCTCGAGCGACGTGGGGCTTCAACAACGATGGGGAAAACAGATAAGA
This sequence comes from uncultured Isosphaeraceae bacterium, assembly GCA_964510225.1. Classification (GTDB taxonomy): domain Bacteria; phylum Planctomycetota; class Planctomycetia; order Isosphaerales; family Isosphaeraceae; genus CAZEAN01. Next base: position 13,473 of record CAZEAN010000107.1, on the reverse strand, counting down.
CATATCAAGCAGCATCACGAACTGCTCTTCGCCGCCCTGAAAGGCACGGATTCCACTGCTGAGGTATTCCGAGACGACGAGATCACTCCGACGCTTGGCGGAGTTTGCCCATCGGAGGACAGCTTGGCGATCGGTCGGCGTGTAGATCCCAACGGTCTGCTCTCCGAACGGTACGTAGAAGAGCCCTCGGGGTGAGAAGACAATCGGGGAGCCAGAAGAGGTATCGAGCGCTCCCCCTTCGGCATCGGCAATCGCATCGGGAGTGACGGTATCGTTCAGCTCGACCAACGCCATTTCCCAATTCGGCAACTGGGTCTCGATCAGATCGATCTGAGCAGCGAAAATTACATACTTAGCATCGGGATTGATGTTCGAGAGCGGGCTATCCGCGCGACTTTCCTCATCTTGAATGAACTCACGCAGTGCAATTGGTGTGTCGAGCATTTCCTCGGCACGAACGAGTGTCACCGCATTGGCCTCGCTCGGGATCAGCCACGACAACTTGGTAACTTCCATCTGTCCGTGGGCATGTCGTGGAGAGGCCAGCATCATCGCCAGCAGGATCAGGCTGCAAAGAAGGGAGCCCGAGAAGAATCGTCGAGTCATCGTTGCGAATCTCCAAGAGGAACAGAGGTGCGTAATTGAAGGGGAGTTGCTTCTCGACTGACTTGCAACTCATGTTAGCCGCGCATCGTCACATCCGCAAACTATTCAGGTAGAGCAGCGAAACTAGGTGATCTCTTGATCCTCACGTTTTGAATTCCGCCATAACAGAATCAATCAAAGCATCTCGGAACTGCGCCACTCGTGTTATGCGAACGAAGACCATTACGACAGGTGAACAGCAGCTGGATCGGCTCGGCGGGTAGATTCAGTTGGATCGAGTGCCGTAACGAACCAAGGATAAATGGCAGGGAGGACGAGCGTCGTGAGGGCTGTGGAAGTGATCAGGCCACCGATCACCACCGTTGCCAGAGGTCGCTGGATCTCCGCGCCGGGCGATGTAGCAAGCGCCATCGGTAAGAAACCAATGCCGTCTGTGAGAGCCGTCATCAGAATTGGCCTCAATCTCGTCACCGATGCTTGCCGTGATGCGTCAGTGAGTGACTTGCCTTCAAGTCGGAGGTGCTCAGCGGCGTTCACCCAAACTAGCCCGTTCAGTACCGCAACGCCGAACAAGGCGATGAAGCCGACTCCCGCCGAGATCGAGAACGGGAGACCTCGGAGTGCCAGAATCATGACTCCTCCTGTCGCCGCAACGGGTAGCGCAAACGCAATCAGAACTGTAAGACGCCACGATCCCAGCGAGGTATAGAGCAACAAAAGAATCAGGAGCAACGCGAGTGGGACGACAACAAGCAATCGTCTTGAAGCAGTCCGCAGGTGTTCGAACTGGCCACCCCAACGGACAACATAACCAGGTGGAAGGAGAACCTGTTCCGCCACACGCTGTTCCGCCTCGGCGACGAATCCAGCGAGATCACGACCTCGGACATTCGCGGAGATCACAGCCCGACGCTGCACATTTTCGCGTTCGACCTCACTCGGGCCCTCTTCGAAACGGATATCCGCCAGTTCATTGATGGGAATTGGACGACCCTTTGGATCTGAGACACGGATCCGACCGATCGCAAGAGGATCATTTCGCCAGCTCTCAGAAATCCTGACTCGAATCGGAAATCGTGCGTTTTCTTCGAAGACAGTGCCGACGTCGACACCTCCGAGTGAACTCACCGCATCGAGGACGGCGGAAGCTTTAATTCCATAACGCGCCAACTGTTCTCGCCTGACTTGAACCTGGAGCATCGGCAAGGTTCCGGTCGAAGGCGCTCGGACATCTTCGGCACCGTCAATCGTGGCGAGGACACGTTCGATTTCGATCGATTTTTGGCGAAGGATATCGAGGTCCGGACCGTAAAGGAGTGCAGCAACATCACTTTTCACACCGGCAACCAGTTCGTTGACACGCATCTCGATCGGCTGACTGAATCCAAAGCCGACCCCAGGGACATGTTGACCTAACGCTTCTTCCATCTCAGCGATTAGGTCATCACGAGACAGCCCGTCACGCCACTCAGCTTGGGGTTTGAGGAGGACCCAGACGTCGGTCTGATGGACACCCATCACGTCGTTGGCGATTTCCGGCCGCCCCGTCTTGGAGTAGACGACTCTGACCTCCGGGAATTCCTTGACCACGTCTTCAATCTGGGTGGAGATCAAGACCGCCCCGTCTAACGAGGCAGAGGGGATCCGGACGGCTTCGATGAGGATGTCGCCTTCGTTCAAGCGCGGCATGAACTCGCCACCGAGACCAAGCGCAATCGGGATGCTGACGACAATGAGTCCAATCGCAAGCAGAGAGACAATCCGTGGCGACTTCATCGAGCGATCCAAGAGCGGTTTGTAGCAAGATTTGAGGATCCGCATCACCCAAACTTCCCGTTCTTTGATCCCTTCCTTAAAAAAAAGCGACGCCAGCGCAGGCATCAACGTGACCGAGAGGATCATCGATCCCAAGAGGGCGAAGATCACCGTCGCCGCCATTGGACGGAAGAGTTTTCCTTCGGTTCCCTGGAGGGTCAAAATCGGGATGTAGACGATCATGATGATCATCTCACCGAAGAGTGTTGGCTTACGGACTTCGAGGGCGGCGTCCCGAATGATTGCCAACTTCGAACGGGTTCCGCTTTCGCTTCCGAGCCGTCGCACACAGTTCTCGACCATAATCACGCTGGAGTCGACGATCAGACCGAAATCGATCGCTCCGAGACTCATGAGGCTCGCGGTGACCCCTGTCGCGAGCATCATGTTCGAGGCAAAAAGCATCGACAGCGGAATCGCTGACGCAACAATGAGCCCACCTCGAAGGTTTCCGAGCAGCAGGAGCAACACAACCATCACCAAGGCGCCACCCAGGAAGAGGTTATCACGCACTGTACCGAGTGTTTGATCAATCAAGTGCGAACGATCGTAGAGCGGCTCGATGGTCACCCCTTCCGGTAGAGTCCGCGCGAGCCGATCTAACTCTTCCTTGACCCGACCGACAACCTCCCGTGAGTTCCCACCGATGTACATCATCACAAGGCCAGTAACGATCTCACCCTCACCGTTCCCGGTGACAAGGCCGCCCCGGATCATCGGTGCGAGTTCCACTGTCGCCACATCGGCGACCGTAATCGGGACATTCTCGCGCTCTTCGATGACAATCGCTGCGATGTCCTCAAGTGCGCCGACTTGACTCTCACCTCGGATATAACTTGTCTCCCCTTCACGGACGATATAACCACCGCCCACATTGGCATTATTGGCGCGGATTGTCTCGAAAACGTCCGCCAGGGTCAGGTCGTAGGCGACGAGCCGGTCAGGATCGGTCGTGACCTGGTAGGTCTTGAGAAACCCACCATGAGAGTTGATCTCGGTGACTCCTGGTACCGTCCTGAGATTCGGAGCGACGAACCAGTCGAGGATGGTCCGAAGCTCCATCGGACTGTACTGGTCCCCCTTGATCTGGAACTGATAGACCTCCCCGAGTGCTGTGGAGATTGGGCCAAGGATCGGTGTGCCATAGCCGATCGGAATCGCCGCTTCGGCAGCAGGAAGCCGCTCACTAACGAGCTGTCGGGCTCTGAGGATATCCGTGTTCTCTTCAAAGACTACCGTGACCACGGAGATCCCGAACTTGGAGACCGACCGGATCTCTTCCACATCAGGGAGGCCACTCAAGGCCCCTTCCACCGAAAAGGAGAGTAGCGACTCGACCTCTAGAGGGCTTAATCCGGGCGCCTCGGTAATGACCTGGACTTGCACATTAGTCAGATCAGGGACGGCATCGATCGGGAGTCGGAGCGCAGTGTAGACTCCGAGCCCAGCCATGAACCCCGTCAATGCAAGTACGAGAAATCGATTCCGGAGAACCGCAGAGATTAGGGACTCGAGCATCGTCGCCTACTCTTCCTCCGGCTCGTTTTGCAGAACGAGTTCACTCTTGAGGAGAAACGCGCCTTCGACAACCACTTCCTGATGTTCTTCGAGTCCTGATCGAACCGCTCGGAAATCCCCTGAATAATCTCCCAGGGTAACAAGCCTAAATTCAAACGAGTTAGGTTCGTCAGATCGTACAAAAACTCCTCGCTTCCCGTCGATCTGAACGACGGCGGAAGCGGGGACGCCCAAGACCGAGACCTCATTCCGATCGGTTAATCGGATCGTCACATACATCCCGAGTCGCAAGAGTTGGTCGGGATCCGAGAACTCACTGTGGATCGATACGGTTCTCGTCTCCGGATCGATCTCGGCACCCACGGAGTGGACCGTTGCCTGAAACCTCCGCGACGGATAAGCACCAGCAGTGAACTCGAGTTCCTCTCCTTGTTCGGGAAGATATCCGAAGAGTGACTCAGGAATATAGGCGTCGACATGAAGTTGAGACATGTCCACGATCTTCATCAATCGGTCCGAGGGAGATACGCGGTGGCTCGGAACAGCGCTCGTGGCGACAATCGTTCCTGAAATCGGGCTCGACAGGGAATAGGCGGTCAGATCTTGCTGCGCGATTCTCGAAGGATCCGATGTGGACAGCCATTCCTGGCTCTCTCGATTATCAACCCGGATCCCAAGAATCGCGAGCCGCTGACTAACCGTCCTGAGATCGGCTTTTGATTGCAGGAGCCCGAGTTCGGCAACACGGCGATTCCGTCGCGCTTCGTAGCGGATTTGCTCAAGAGCCGCGTCAAACTTGGCTTGGGCGGCAATCCGTAGTTGTTGAGCAAGCTGCGCCTTCGGCTTCCCCAGAATCTCGTTCGAAACAAGATTCGACAAGCGGACTTCTTCGAGTCGGGCTGCTTCGAGGTCGGCGAACGCAGCGAGGAGCATCGCACGTTCGTCACCGATCGGCTTTCCTTCGAAACTCTCCTCGATCGACTTTAAGTCTATGGTTTCTCCGTCAACCAGGCTCTTGCTTAGCGCTTCCACATTCTCCGCAACTGTATTCTCCCACTCCAACTCCGTCTCTTTGAGAGCGACGTTACGGACGTGTTCGTTGTAGTCGAGCCTGAGATTCCCCACCTCAACGCTGTCGAGCGTGACTAGATGATCACCGGCATTAACCTGGTCGCCCAACTCAACAGCAACAGAACGAATCACCCCGATGACTCTCGGTCGAATCTCGACTTGGTGATTGGGATCAGCCTCCACCGTACCGGAAATCGTGACTGTCTCGCTGATTGGAACTCTCTCCACGGGGGCGGTACGGATTCCTGAGACAGCAAGCTCTTCTGGGGCCAATTTAACTCGATTTGAAGGTTCGGCTGCTTCGGACGAGTCCAACATCTGCGAGGGGCCGTTGGCGCTTCCACTCACGGGTCTCGCTTCCCCGGTGTATAAGTTCCTAGATTGAGGGAAGAGGAACACCGCGACCAGACCAACGACAAGCAGGAAGCCTAAGCCTCGGAGAAAAAAAAGCCCAATGCGAGTTACGTTGGTTGGCATCTTCAGACCTTTACGCCTTCTGCAATCCTGATCGCTCTCTCCCCTCGGGACTCAACGGCACGTCAATATGAACCGAAAGTAGTTCGTGGATCAACTGGATCTACCTGCTTCGTTGTGCCGATTGTTTAGGATGCGACGACAACCTCCGAAAATACCGCTTGTACTGACCCAAGAGATCCCTCGCTTTAATGAGATCTCCCAATGTGGAAGTGTCGAGCAGTTCATGCACTCGTATCGAGCATCCTTTTGACTGCCGTCATTGTGGGAGATCTCGGAGCGCAGCAGAGTCTATCGCCTCTGGACGCCATTGGCGAGAATGCGTCGTCACTTGGCAGCGTGCCCGGGTCGAGCGGTCTATCATTGGAGCGGATCCCGACGGGGATTCAAGGAAGTCGCCCCGGACCTTCAACACCTCGGGTCCCCTACACAACATTTCGACCGCCAACCTCCGGCGGACTCGCCGATGCGAGCCTCATTCCTCCTCCAGAACTTCCAGAAGTCGAACTCCCCTTGTATGGCGCCTTGACACTTCCTCGGGAGCCAGAAGAGGAAGGAGCTGTGGGGCTGACTCTTCACGAGTCATTAGTCACTTTGGTCCGCAACAATCTCGACCTCCGGGCTGCTGCGTTCGAACTCGACCTGGCCGACGCCGATATTGTGACAGCCGGATTACGACCGAATCCAATCCTCTTTGCTGATGCGCAGTTGATTCCCTACGGTAGTTTCACCGAAACCCATCCTGGGGGGCCAACTCAATACGACTTGAATATTACCTACCCGATCGACTTTTCAGGGAAACGGCACGCCAGGCTCAGTAGCGCGGAGAAGACTCGACTGGTCCGAGAAGCACAGTATCGAGAATTTGTCCGCCAGCAGATTGACCGTTTCTACAGTGCGTTTGTCGATTTCCTCGCAGCACGCGAAGTCGTCCGTTTTTCCGAGACTTCGATCGAGGGACTTGAGGAAGTCGTGGCAAAGTCGGAATCGCTTTACCGTCAAGGACTACTCACTCGCGTCGATGTGAATCGGACCCGGATTCAACTGCAATCGTCGGAGCTCGCGTTGGCTGATGCTCAGGAATCGCTTCAGCGTGCGACTCGGAACATCAGCTTGTTACTTAACTTGCCTCCAGGCCAATCCGAAACGCTCCAGCTTCGAGCGAGTCTCCGAGTTCCAGAGCAAGAGATACCCGATCTTGAGCAACTCGTCGGTGCAGCGTATCTGTACCGGCCAGATCTCCGAGCGTTTCAACTCGCCATCGAGCTTGCTCAGGCTGACCTGAGGTTGGCAAGGGCGAATCGCTTTGAAGATCTGTTCTTGCTCTACCAACCATACACGTTCCAGGAGTCGGATGTTGCCGCAGAGGGTCCAGCGACCTCCTGGGCCATCGGGCTGACGATTCCGCTACCGGTCTTCGACCGCAATCAGGGGAACATCGAACGGGCAGAAGTAAACGCAGCCCAAACCCAGATGGAGCTGGAAGCCCTCAAACGACGAATTGCGCTTGAAGTCCAAGACGCCTATCGCGAATTCGTGGTGGCAAGACAATCGATTGACGCCATCGAAAACGAGATACTACCCGTTTCCGAATCCATCATTGAAGACAGCTTACTTCTCTTCGAAGCTGCCGAGATCGATGCCATTGCGTTCCTCAATGCCCAACGCGATTACAATGAAGTGGTTCGTCAGTATCTTGCTTCCTTAATCCGATACCGCAGAAGTCTCCTTGCATTGAATACCGTTGTGGGAACGTTGATATCAAATTAACGCTCGATTCAATGTAGTCGTAAGTATCAGCAAGATAAAACAAGCTCTCACCACCATGTACTACGCATGATGGCAAGAGCTAAACTTGATCTACCGATCTTTTAAGGAATGCATGCTGGCCGATCAGCTCTGGCGACGACGGCGGCGGTACAGCCAGGCACCACCACCGGCAATCAACAAACCTTGAGCCGCGACAATCATCGTTGCTGGCTCAGGAACAACGGTCGCGAAGTAGATCCCCTGTGAACCATCATCAAAACTCACACTAAAGGCAACGTTCAGACCGCTCACGGCGCTGTCGGTCAAGACGTCGAGATCGCTGATCACTTTGCCATCGAGCATCTGCGTGGTGTCGAGGATTCGTTTCAGGAACCCATCGTTCCAGAGGTAGATTCCGGTCTCGCCACCATCGTCAAAATTGGCCTCGAAGACGATCCGATTGCCATCGATTGATACCTCGTCTCTGTCAAAGCTCGTGAAGACCTCGCCGATCTGATCAGGCACGGCAGTCGTCTCGTCGGCAACAACGTTGAGGCCACCGCCGATGTTGGTGTAAATCCCCTGGGTGCCATCGGCGTTACCCGCACCAAAGGCCACCAAATCACCATCAACTGTGAACTCGAAGAGCGCATCGAAGACGGCACCATCGGTCGGGCTGATGGTGTTGATGGTGTTGGCGATCTCCGAGATCATCGACCCATCAGGCGAGAGCAGTAACAGTTGATCGCCGAAGATGTTGTTGATTGGATCTTCGATGTCCGCTTGAACAGCGATGTTGCCCTTGAAGGCTAATTCGGTTTCTAAATCTACGATTTCAAAACCTGCCAGGCCCGGTGCGGCAGTACCATTTTCGATCAAGGTCACAAGCGAACCGCTGGCGTCGGTGTAGATTCCTTCTTGATCCACACCTCCTCCCTGAAAGGCTACCGCCCCGTTGAAAATCGACGGCTCATTGACAAACTCGAAGACTTCGCCCGTGGCCGGGTTGATGGTGTTGACCGTATCAGCGCGGTTGGTCAGCACCCCTCCGGTGGCGGTGATCACAACCTCCTCGTCGAACGTCCCATCGTCAATGAAACCTTCGAAAGCAACCGTCGAGCCTTCTAAGGACAATTCGCTGTCGAAGCCATTGAAGGTGAAGCCTGGTAAATCCGGCACCATGTCACCGGTAAAGGCAACTTCCGAGAGCACCCCGTTCTCGAACAGGTAAATACCCTCGTCAAAGTTTGCGTCGGAGCCCCTGAAGGCGACATTGGTGCCGCGAATCACGGCTGAAGTACTGAAAAAGTTGAACGTCCCGCTGCCGGAGCCGGGCACCACGGTGTCGGTGTCAGCAACCTTGGTGAAGCTGATGACATCCGCCTCTGCGTTGCCGACCAGCATCGTGCCGCTGACAACCAGGAAGCCGCAGAACAGGAATCGCCATTTGCCTGAATGCATCGCTGAAGGTCCCATCAACGTGAGGTCGTGTAGTGTGGTATTGGATTGGTGTCGATTCGACAACCCCGGGAGGATCCACGGAGGAGGTTGCTGCCAAATCCGTATCGGATTATACAGACTCAATCGCCCCAGGGAACCATGTCAGTCAATTCACGTGTTGATTAAAATCAACCTCCCACAGGTTGGGTCGCACACGGTCCCCCAAAGAGGTTACGAAGGGTGCGTTGCCGGCGCGATTTCCGTCCCGATACCGCGATCAGTAAAGATTTCGAGAAGAAGGGCGTGGGGGAGGCGGCCATCAACGATGTGGACCTTGCGGACTCCGGCAGTCAGACTTTCGAGGCAGGCGTCGACTTTGGGAATCATCCCGTGCGCGATGACACCCTCCTGGATCAACGTCCGGCAATCATCAGGCGTGAGGCTTTCGAGGAGGCTTGCGGGGTCATGCTGGTCTCGGAGGATTCCCGGCGTGTCGGTGAGGAAGACGAGCTTCTCGGCGTGGAGGTGGCGCGCAACCGCCGAGGCCGCTGTATCGGCATTGATATTGAGTGTGCCACCATCCGACTGGTCAATCGCTAAGGAAGGGAGCACAGGGACGATCCCTGCGATGCAGAGGTTCTCAATGGTCCTCACATCAACATGACGAACCTCACCGACCCGACCGAGGTCTAGCGGTTCTCCGTCCTCCCCCTTCAACGTCAAGGGACGGCCCGACAAGCAGCAGGTTGTTTTGGGATGAAGCCCCGCAGCGCGGCCGCCATACTTCTGGATATGACGAACGATGTCGGCGTTGACACCGTCGATCAGGACCTCCGAGACGATCTCGAGAGTCGGTTGGTCGGTGTAGCGTCGACCTTGTACAAACCGAGCTTCAAGCCCCGCTCGCTTCATCGAGGCAGAGATCGCCTTGCCGCCGCCGTGCACAATCACCGGACGCATCCCGACCGTCTGCATAAAGACCACGTCGACCAGGAGTGCTTGGAGGCTCTCCGGATCTTCCATCACCGACCCGCCCAGCTTGATCACACTAAATCTGGCGTGGAATTTGCGTATGTACCCTAGGGCTTCAATGAGGACACCGGCCTTGCGAATCGCTTCTTGATGCACGTCGAAACAGCCTCGATGGATTCGGAGATCAATGATCGTACGCAAATCGTCCTGATTCTCCGCCGAGGTCGATCTGCTGTAAAGTAACGAGAGACTCTGAGCGCAATCGGTGAGGGGTAACCTTTCGGAATGAACTTCTTGGAATAGAATAGTGATGGCTTCGGAATCAACCCCGTTACACACTGATCCAGAGTTCCGACCGGCAACAAGCCCCGAACGGCTCCCGCCTGTCATTTTCCCTGGTCGCTACCGGTTGATCCTGCTGAACCCGAGCGGGTTGATCTTGGTACTCTGGGTAATCTCCCTCGGATTTATGCTTAATTCCGATGTCTTGATTTATCCGCAACTGATTCTCTTGACGGCGTTGGTTGCAGCCCTCGGATTCTCGCCTTGGCTGATCCAGTATCATTGTCTTGATTGTGGTCGCACCGGACCGATCGTGCGTTGGCGTCATCACCTCTGCCCGAAGGTCGCGCAGCGGATTCTTCAGAACCGACCTCGGTCACGGTTCATGCCTTCGCCGTTGGTCCAAGCCTTCGCTTGGACCTATCTTCTCCTAGCCATCTTCTTCAAGATCCGTCCCTGGGACGGGAGCCCACGTTGACGCCCCTTAGCCAAATCGGCCAAAATACAACATGAATAAGCTATCAGAACGATCCTTGACATAACGACCACGCTTTGGTGGCACTCGACCACCGGTCGAAAGCCTCGAACCCCATCATTAATCCGCCTTCCATTGTCAGGCTGATCGCGTTCCAGCCCGATTTCAATCAATCCTCATTGGGGCTGCCACGAACCGGATCAGACCGCCACGCGGCAATTTCCGCAGCGATTAGTAAGGAACACTCCAGACATGTCACGAGCCGATGCCATCGAAACGACCGAAACAATCAAGGAATTGATGAAGCAGCGCGTCCTGATCCTCGATGGCGCGATGGGGACGATGGTCCAGAACTACCGACTCACTGAGCCTGATTATCGAGGCGAGGAGTTCCGCGATCATCACAAAGATCTGCAAGGCTGCAACGACTTGCTCTCGATCACCAAGCCCCATGTGATCGGGGAGATTCATCGGGCATACCTTGATGCCGGTGCCGACATCATCGAGACGAATACGTTCGTTGCAAATCGGCTGACGATGGCAAACTACGGCTTGGAAGACATCTGTGTTGAGATCAATCGGGCTGCGGCCTCTGTCGCTCGGGAGGCAGCCGACGAATTCACGGCGCTCAACCCCGCAAAACCCCGGTTTGTCGCTGGATCAATCGGACCAACCGATAAAACAGCTTCGATCTCCCCCAAAGTTGAGGATCCTGGTTATCGTTCCGTCGGCTTCGATGATCTCGTCGCTGCCTACACCGAGCAGATCCGAGGGTTGGTCGAAGGCGGCGTCGACATTCTCTTCGCTGAGACCAGCTTCGACACCCTCAACATGAAGGCCTGTCTGTTCGCAATCGATCAATTCTTCGAAAAGAATCATCTCCGGCTCCCGATCATGGTCTCGGGGACAATCACGGACAAGAGCGGACGGACCCTCTCCGGCCAAACGATCGAAGCCTTCTGGTATTCCGTCTCTCACATGGATCTACTCTCGGTCGGGATCAACTGCGCCTTGGGTGCCAATGACCTCCGTCCCTATCTCGAATCGCTTTCAAAGATTGCCAATACGTCGATCAGTTGCCATCCCAACGCCGGGATGCCGGACGGCTTCGGCAACTTCGACGATCCGCCCGAGCGGATGGCCGAAGTGATTGGTGAGTTTGGTCAGAATCGTTGGATCAACATCATAGGCGGTTGCTGCGGGACAACACCTGAATACATCCGACAGATCGCCATGGCAGTCGAAGAAGCCGCACCTCGGACGGCTCCACCCTCGACACATTGGACGAGCCTCAGCGGCCAGGAACCGTTGACGATCCGCCCCGAAACTAACTTTCTCATGATCGGGGAACGGACAAACATCACCGGTTCCCGGCGCTTTGCCCGCCTGATCCGCGAAGAAAACTACGAGGAAGCGCTCGCCATCGCGCGTGACCAGGTCGAAGGAGGTGCCAACGTCCTCGATATCAACATGGACGAGGGCCTGATCGACGGTCCGAAGGCGATGACCCGGTTCCTCAATCTCCTCTCCGCCGAACCAGACATCGCCAAAGTCCCGGTGATGATCGATAGCTCGGACTTCATGGTCATTGAAGCCGGTTTAAAGTGTGTTCAAGGTAAAGCGATCGTTAACTCGATCAGTCTGAAAGAGGGGGAAGAGAAGTTCCTGGAGCAGGCCCGGATCGTTCATCGCTACGGTGCGGCGGTCGTCGTGATGGCGTTCGATGAAGTCGGCCAGGCGGTGGAGAAGGACAACAAGGTTGAGATCTGCCGACGGGCCTACAAGCTCTTGACCGAGAAGGCTGGTTTCCAGCCCGAGGACATCATCTTCGATACCAACATCCTGACGGTCGGAACGGGGATCGAGGAGCACAACAACTATGCAGTCGAGTTTATCGAAGCTGTCCGGGAGTTAAAGAAGCAACTTCCTCTCTGCAAGACCTCTGGTGGTGTCAGTAACGTCTCCTTCTCGTACCGAGGGAATAACACCGTCCGAGAGGCCATGAACGCCGCCTTCCTGTACCACGCAATCAATGCTGGGCTCGACATGGGGATCGTGAACCCCACACAGCTCGAGGTCTACGAGGAGATCCCGGCCGAACTCCGTGAGAAGGTGGAGGATGTCCTCCTCAACCGTCACCCTGATGCCGCTGATCAGCTCACCGAGTTTGCCGAGTCGGTAAAGGACCAGGGGAAGAAAGCAACCAAACAGGACCTCTCCTGGCGGGAAGGCCCCATTGAAGCTCGGATGGAACATGCCCTGATCAAGGGGATTGTCGACTACATCGAGGAAGATGCCGAAGAAGCCCGAGTCGCTCTCGGTTCACCGTTGAAGGTAATCGAAGGCCCGCTGATGGAGGGCATGAACACCGTCGGCGATCTCTTTGGCGCAGGGAAGATGTTCCTCCCCCAAGTCGTCAAAAGTGCCCGGGTGATGAAGAAGGCTGTCGCCTACCTAACCCCGTTCATGGAAGCTGAAAAAGCTGCGGCCGGCACCACCTCACGGGGGAAGATCTTAATGGCAACCGTGAAGGGGGACGTCCACGATATCGGCAAGAACATTGTCGGGGTCGTCCTGGGGTGTAACGACTATGAGGTGATCGATCTCGGCGTAATGTGTCCGGCCGAAAAGATCCTCGACGCGGCCCGGACCCACGGTGTCGATGTCATCGGACTCTCGGGACTGATCACGCCAAGCCTCGATGAAATGGTCCATGTTGCGAAGGAAATGGACCGGCAGGAGTTTAAGGTTCCCTTGCTGATTGGCGGAGCAACCACCAGCGCCAAGCATACGGCAATCAAGATCGCACCCGCCTACAGCGGGCCGGTCGTTCATGTTAAGGACGCCTCTCGATCTGTCGGTGTTGTGGATAAGCTTGGCCGTACCAGTGATGACCGTCGCATTTATTTAGACAAACTCGCTCAAGATCAAGAGAAGGAACGTGAGTCGTTTTCGAAACGACGCCAGCGGACCTTGATCCCTTATGCCGATGCGTTCGCAAAACGGTTCCAGACCGACTGGGAATCAATCGATATCCCTCGGCCCGAGTCCCTGGAACGCCGGGTCCTCAT
>CAZEAN010000106.1:0-19346 GCA_964510225.1 uncultured Isosphaeraceae bacterium | reverse complement strand
TCATATTCTTGGGCGGGACGATCTTCTTGAGTCGCTCGCTGATAAGTTCACCCCATTTCGAATCCTCGGGTAACCGTACCACCGTTTCCAAGCAGGCGGCTGCGAGTAAATGCAACTGATGACGTGCCGATTCCTCGTCGTCACCCCGTTGCATTAAACCCCCAAGTAATTCTGATGCGTCGCGAGGTCGTGCCAGTCCGGCAGCCAGGATTACCACCTCGCGCCATTGCTCCTGATGCGCATTGTGCACCAGTTCTTCAACTGCTCCATCATCGAGGGCAGCTTTGGCGGCCAGGAACTCTTGGAAGGTCCGATGGGGGAAGTCAATCCAGCCTGTCATCGGTTGCCGCAGAATCCCACTCCGTTCCACGAACAGTTTGCGAACACCCTTACCGGTGGTTTTCTCATCAATGTGCTGTAACTGGCCAAGCTGCCTGCCGAGTCGGTTGTCTACCTTGGCTTGCTCGACGCTAGTCAAACCACTCCGAATCATCCACAGCGCGAACTCTTCCAAGAGAGCGAGCTTCTGGGTCTTGGTAAGTTCCGGATAATCCTCTAGGGTGATTTTCCGCTCAAGATCCCTGCGCAAGAACATGTCGATACAGGTGTTGTAGAGTTCAACTCGATCTGCCGGCAGTTCTTTCTTGCGATCACGATGCAACGCACAGATCAAGGCACACAACAGCGGGCTGGTGGCGAGCCGATGCACCGCTCGGTTCAAACGGATCTTCTCCTTGAGATTCCCCTCCAACTCATTCAGTTCATCCTTCTCTTCTTGCTCCTGCAGTCCTTCCCGCACGGCTTCATGCCAATGCGTAATGAATGATTGAATATCGTCTCGGGACATTTCTTGGAGTTCGGCATCGCGAAACTGAAGCGATGCCAGCCAGTCTCTTGGCGCACCGTGAGGACGTGAACTGACGATGAAACGTGTCTCTTGGAACTGATCGATCAGGTCCGCTAACCAGTGGCGTACCTCGTCCCGTCGTTCTTCGGCCAACTCATCAAGGCCGTCGACCAGGACAATGGCATTGCCCGTTTCGAGTCGATTTCTGACCCAGATATCGGCGACCGGGTCGGATAGGGCACTTGAAATCAGCTTGGGCAGCTCTTGCGGCGACGGCAGTTTTCTCTCTGCAAAGTCACGGAGCCGGATGAAAAACGGGACCAGCTCATTCAATCGTGCCAGGTTCCCTTGCAACTCCCCAGAGGCCGCCATCACCGCCGTCCACTGCAGCAGTGTCGTTTTCCCCGAGCCTGCTGGACCTCGAATAAAGAGCCGAGGACTTGTCGCCAGCGCTTCGTCTACGGGTACCGTCTCATGGTTATCTCCTCCCTCCTCTTCATCCTCACCTTCAGTCCTCTGACTTGACTCAAGCTGGTGGCCATCCTGAACCGTACGCTCCACCGATAACGTGACATACGCCACACTGAGCCGATACCGCTTGCTGGTCGCAGCGAGGTCTACTCCAAAGAGGTAGAGTTGATCGAGCCGCCGTACCACCGCCCTACGATAGTTTTGTTCGAACACAGCCTCTGAGGCGCTTTCACTACGCGATTCTTCTCGGATCCGACGTACTTCAGCGAGGATCAAATCCGCCTTCTGAAGGATCAGTGCCTCATTCTGCAGTACCGCTGCAAACGACTTCTCCGTGAACGACGGAAGCTGCGACGCAATGTCCACGATGTACTGCGACGACTCGGAGATGATCCGCTGGTAGAGTCGTTTCTCCGCCTCGTTGAAGTCCTGTGCTGGATCAGTGAACTGTTCCCGCGCGGGTTGCCCCAGGAACCACTCCGTGATTTTCTCCGGCTCCAAGGCATGCTCGGTGACCAAGTTGGCATTGATCTTCGAGCCATCGACAATCTGATTGGCTGCCTCGATCACCGCTTTGCGGCGATCCTCCGCCAGTTCCGCTCCCTCCGCCTCCACCACCTCCGAGAGATTCTGCGCGACTCGTTCCGCGATCTCTTCGAACTGCCGCGCACCCCTCCGCGCCGCGAGAAGATCCTTCGCTTGGCCACTCAAGACGTCGAGGAAGCTCGACCAAGCCGCATCGGCGATTGGGAATTCCTTGAGCCAACCCTTCAGAATCGCCTTCGCAATACCCGTCCCGACACCGAGCGTTAACGCTTCAACGAATGGCATGGGGATTCTCTGCAAATCTAGATGACATGGATCTTGCCCACAGATCAGAACCCAAATCATACCAGATTCGATGACGCCCTTAACCGCTCAACGGCTTGTTGCGGTGGACGATCTGGAGGCGGTTACCCTCGGGGTCGTTGAAAAAGTAAGTGGTCATGGCGTCGTTACTGACGGCGGAGTCGGTTTCGAAGGTGATCCCGGCGGCTTCGAGCGCTGTTCGGGTGGCGTCGATGTTGTCGACGTGGAATGCAATATGGCAGACGTAGCGAGTCTCGGCAGGAGGGACGGATTCGGGGCGCCCGATGATTTCAATCGCCACCCCAGCATCATCAGCGAGGAAGAAGCCGGGGATCGGTGCCTTGCTGTTATCAAGAACGACACGGAGGCCGAACGCCTTTTCGTAGAAGTCCTTCAGGCGATGGAGATCCGCCGCAAAGATCGCGAAGTGCTCAATTCGAGTCATCGATAGAGATCCTTTGATTCAATTGTGTTGACTTATGAGACCGTCTTCTTTCGAGTCGGACGTTTCGGCTTGGATGTTGTGGCCGACGTCGCGCTTGCCGAATCCAACCCCGCGAGTTCTTGGATCACCGACCAGTGCTCTGCCGAGACGGGATGGACTGAAAGGCGGCTCCCTTTGCGGAGCAGCTCCAGTCCTTCCAATCGGGGTTCCTTTCTCAGATCCGGGAGTCCGAGCAAGGGCTCGATCGGCTGGACTGCCCGAACCGTGACTTGGAACCAGGTGGGATTGTCAGGGTCGCTTTTGGGGTCATAGTGCTTTTCGGAGGAAATAAAGGCGGTGGGGTCGGGATGGGCTTCTTCCGTGACCTCGGCGATCCCCGCGATCCCTGACGGATTGGCGTTGGAGTGATAGAAGAGGATCAGGTCACCCTTCTTGACCTGATCACGGAGCATGTTCCTTGCCTGGTAGTTCCGGATGCCGTCCCAGCCGGTCGAGCGTCCCGGTGATGCAACCAGATCGTCGTACGAAAAGCAGGAGGCTTCCGACTTGAAAAGCCAATAGGCCATCGACGTAACTCCACTGGGGAAGATCCCCTACTCCACCTCGGACTCGCGATTCCCGGTGCGAATCTGAATCAGGGTTCTGAGGATCGACACCAGACATCCGATCGCCCAGATCGCTTCAAGTCAAGCCCCTTTACGTAGGGCGATCGGATCACTCCTTTCAAGGATCAAATCACCCTTGAGAACTGCTGAATTGGGTTGCCGAAGGTCAGGGTTGGGCGCTTGCCAAAAATAGCCGGATCGGGGTACGCTCAACCTGTAGCGCAGAAGAGACCCTTTTTGGTTCATGCGTTACTGATTCTTAAATCTTCTCGTCGTTTCAGCTGCGAGATGAATTGTCCGTTGCAAGCAACGCCCCGAGCGCACGCCGACCACGTTTCTCTGCGTGGTGTTGGCTCCGATGGGGTGACAGCGTAGTAGTCAGTCTTTCTTTTTTTCTTACTAATGCATCTTCTTGGAGAATGAATCGATGTCGAAGCATGCTGAACTCCGATCCGGCTTCACACTGATTGAACTCCTGGTCGTCATCGCTCTCATCGGAATCCTAATTGCGTTGTTGCTGCCGGCGGTTCAAGCTGCGCGTGAAGCCGCAAACCGGGTGGATTGTACGAACAACCTCAAGCAGATGGGCATCGCGATCCACAACTACCACGAAGTCATTGGGGCCTTCCCCAGCGTGATCCGCTTCCGAGAATCCGATGCAATTGTCCGATGTAACAATGATGGCCAAGACCGACTTCACGGCGCCTTTAGTTTGATGCTGCCGTTCCTCGAACAGCAAAACATGTATGACTCGATCAACTTTGTTTTTGCGGCCGGTCAGTCGGGCGGCGAGAACCCGGAGCGACAGTATGGAGTCCTCCCGGGGATGCAACAGATGACGGGACTCGGACAATTTGTCGATACTTTTATTTGCCCCTCTGACTCACAGCGAACACAAGATTCTGGATCTACCGCAGATCGGCTCTCTCCGTACACCCCAGGTTCGTACGCGATGAATTTTGGTACGACGGACACCCTCCGCTCCTGGTTCGGTTGCCCTCCGTCGTCACCCAACGGCCCGTTCCCAATCATGATCCCCAGCGACGGCGCTTTCTCTTGGGATACGAGGGTAACGCTTCCTGACATCAGAGACGGTACGAGTAACACTATCTTTATCGGCGAATCTTCTCGATTCGTCGACGATCGTGAACCCTTCTTCAATTTCTGGCAACGTCCGTCTTGGTACAGCAGTCGAGCTGGCAAGCGGACAACGAGATTCGTTGGGATCGGCACCACGGCCCCTCGACTCAATGCGGGTCTTCGATCTCCGGATACTCCGGTTGCCTGCACACAGCAGGTGCACCAGATCGCTGGGTACTGGTGCAAGGATTGGTTGGCAAATCCAGCGACACTGGAGTCAGGTCAGTTCGGTTTCCGAAGCCAACACCCCGGTGGCGCCAACTTCCTCTTCGGAGATGGTTCGGTCCGGTTCCTCAACGACTCGATCGATACCGGAAATTACCACCGGATCCCAGTCACGGAGTGGCCCGCTGTGGGGGATCCCGGCGTCTACCGAAAGCTTAGCACCAGAGATGGTGGCGAGATCATCAGCTTTGACCAAATCTGAGCATTCCGTTCGGATTCTCGATCTCGATGATACTTGCCGAGCCGGATCTAACAGTGCTATACCATGTTAATGTCGGCTTTGCTCGGTTACTCGGTTTCGAACCCCAACTCCGGCGATGTTTTTCGTTTCATATCGTCTTGCGCCAACCCTGAGCTATTGATCGTGATCGGAATGCTTCCAGAAGTCTCAAGTTGTGAATCAGGTCGGCCCAACGGCCAGATTGTGGTGGTCGGAGGTGGCCTTACAGGTCTCTCGACGGCATACCACCTCGTCAAAGCCACCCGGGAGTCTCGGATACCGATCGGCGTTGTCTTATTGGAAGCACAAGAGCGGGTCGGCGGCGCGATTTGGACTGATCGAATCGACGGATTCACGCTCGAAGGGGGCGCTGATTCGTTCATTACTAATAAGCCAGAGGCTCTGGAACTTTGTCATGAGCTTGGGATCGGAGATCGGTTAATTGGAACTGATCAACGATACCGACGATCCTTCGTGGTTCGTCAGGGACGACCGGTCCCAGTTCCCGAAGGCTTTGTCCTGATGGCGCCCCGGAAGCTTCGACCGCTGCTATCGACCCCAATTATTTCCTGGCCGGGTAAGCTTCGGATCTTAATGGATCTGTTGATCCCGAAACGGCGAGATGAATCAGACGAAAGCCTTGGATCCTTCGTCAGGCGTCGGTTCGGTCGCGAGGCCTTGGAACGGCTCGTGCAACCACTTGTCGGTGGAATTTACACCGCTGATCCTCAAGAACTTAGTTTGAAGGCAGCGCTTCCGCAGTTCCAGAAAATGGAGCAGGAACATGGGAGCTTGATTCGTGCTGCACTCCGGCAACAACGGGCTGAAGAGATGCGTTCTTCTGATGCTTCCGGGGCTCGTTATCATCTCTTCCAGAGCCTTGACGATGGTATGGACCAGCTTCCTCAGTCAATCGCCGAGGCGTTACCGGCGGGACTGATCAGGACTGGGATCAACGTCCGCCGCGTGAGTCGGACTGCAGACCAGAATGCCTGGCGGATTGAGTTGCTTAATGGTGGCTCGATCGACGCACAGGCGGTGATTCTTGCGACAGAGGCTCATGTCTCAGCGCGATTGGTCGATGGTTTCGATCCGGCTCTTGCGTTAGGGCTTCGCTCCATCCCCTACGCCTCATCGGCTATTGTCCAACTGGCGTACCCACGGAACCGGATCACCCATCCGCTCGATGGTTTCGGTTTAGTTGTACCGGCGATTGAGCGTCGGGAGATTCTGGCAGTTTCGTTCTTGAGTGTGAAGTTTCCTGATCGAGCGCCCGAAGGATTTGCCTTGCTCCGGGTCTTCATGGGAGGGGCGTTGCAACCCCACCTTTTTCACCTCGAGGACCAAGAGTTGCAGGCGATCGCGATTCGTGAAGTGAGCCAATTGCTTGGGATCCGTGGTGAACCCATCTTGGCACGGACCGCCCGTCATCAGCGTGCGATGCCCCAGTACACCCTCGGTCATCTTGATCGCGTTGCGTCGATTCATGAACGAGTGAAGTCGCATCAGGGCCTGGTTGTGACGGGTAATGCGTTTAGTGGTGTCGGTGTGCCCGACTGCATTCGTAATGGCCGCGAAGCTGCGGAGCGTGCCTTGGCTGCGCTCAAAGCAGCGTCAGATCGCGCGGTTGCCTGAGAGGTTATACTGGGAGCTTGGTTTGTACAGGAGATGGTTCGGTGACGCTCTAACGTGTGGTCGTTCGGATGTTCAGGAGCCAAAAACCGAACGCAGCCGCAGTTACAAGGGCCCCTAAAATTGTCACCTTGGACCATTTTCTCTGCCAGATCGGCCGGATCAATGCTCGGAGGTCACGGGCAACGTCCGATGCCAGGTCAGCGGTGAAGTCAAAGGCGGGGGTTTTCACGAGCCTCCTTGGTCCATCGAGGTTTTGCCATTGAGCCCAGATTATTCGGCCAGAATCGATCAAAAAAGGGATGCTCAGGAGAATCAGAGACCCCATCAGCATTGGTCTGATCCATTGCTTCGGGCGATTCGGAAGCCGATTCTTGGGTGATTGTGTCCACATGAGAGCAATCTGATCATCAGTGGTGAGTTGGCCAATAATTCAGTATTATGTTTATTTGAGAATTGTGTTCATGATGCTGATCGCCGCAGGGCCGACAAGGACGATAAAGACCCCTGGAAAAATAAAGAGAACCAGGGGGATCATGATCTTGACGGCAGTCTTCGCTGCTTTTTCTTCGGCGAGCTGTCGTCGTCGGAGCCTCATCGCATCCGATTGGACTCGGAGGGCTTGGCCGATGCTCGAGCCGAATTTCTCGGCCTGGATGATCACTGCAGCCAGTGAACGGACATCGTCGACGCCGGTCCGGATCCCAAGATCACGGAGAGCTTCCCGACGAGGACGTCCCATCTGGATCTGAAAGTTAACGATCTCGAATTCATCGCAGAGGATTGGGCAGGAGTCTCGGAGTTCGGTCGTCACCCGACGGACTGCTGCATCGAAACCAAGCCCTGCCTCGACACAGACCACCATCAGGTCGAGTGCGTCTGGAAGGCCGAGAAAGATCGCTTGTTGTCGTTTGGTCTTCCGGGAGCTAACGATGATCCCAGGAAGGTAGTAGCCAACTGCAGTCGCTAACAAGATTGCGAAGAGTCCTTGGATAGTTGCCCCAAAATGGCTAATTGCGGGTGGAATCGAGACCACTAAAGCGACTAAGAGCAGTGAGACTTTAAATCCGAGGAAGATCTTCACCGCATTCTGGTTCCGGAACCCTGCATTGAGGAGGAGGACCCGGATCTTGGAGAGCTCGGCTTCGTTCTTGGGCTGAGCCGCCCCCGCGAGCCGTGCCGCGACCTCGGCAACCTTGTCTTGGAGTCGTTGATCCTCCTTCTGGACCCGACGAGCCGCCCGTTGCTCTACAGTGTGTTGAATCAGTCGTGAGAGTCGGTATTCGGCCTCTTCGGTTCGGCTCACGAGAAGAGTCAATAAGGCCCAACCTCCAAGCAGAACAGTGAGGAAGCATGCCACCGGTACGAGGAACGTGGGATTACCTAACTCAGTTATTGTAGGCATGAGAATCGCTCATGAATTCGGAACGAAGAACGATTGATCGCGAAAGACCAAGACAGAAGATGTGACTCATGAACCCTATACCTTGATGGCAACGATTTTCTTGATCGCTAACGCCCCGAGGATCTGAAAGACAACGGTGATACCCAAGAGTTTGGTGCCGAGTTCGGTATTGATCAACGGCATGACATAGGTGGGATTTGTTGCTGCAAGGAACGCCAAGATGCCAGGCGGTAGTGCCATCAAGACCGCCCCTGAGAGTCGGCCTTCGGCCGTTAAGGCCTTGACCTGTCCCTTGAGTTCGAAGCGTTCTCGGATCAAACGGCCGATCTTGTCGAGGATCTCCGCGAGATCGCCACCCGTCTGACGTTGGATAATAATTGCGGTCACGAGGAACCGGACATCCATCGTCGGGATCCGTTCAGCGAGACCACGGAGTGCTTCGTCGACGGGGATTCCGTAGTTTTGCTCTTCAAAAACGCGTCGAAATTCCTCGGCAAGTGCCCCCTTCATTTCTTGTGAAACAAGCTGCATCCCAGAGGCCAGCCCATGACCGGCGCGGAGAGCGCGGCCGAGCAGTTCGACTGCTTCGGGCATCGCTTCCATAAACTGCTGGATCCGCTTCTCCTTGCGCATCTTGAGGACGACAATGGGAAGGGCTCCCGCGATCCCTCCGGAGACCGGTGCCAAGTAGGGTGGCAAGAAGAAAATGCCCACCACGAGGCCGGTCACCCCGAGGATTGCCATGATAATCAAGTAGGTTTTAAAGCTAATGCTTACATCAGAATGATCAAAGAGTTGTTTGAGTTTTTCTGCGCTTGGAAGATAATGTTCAAGAGTTGCAAAGTTCTTTGGATCCATGGAAGGTGGCCGGAGCAACGAGTCTACCAAGCGTTTCCGTGCTTGACTCTGTTTGCCGTGGGTCAGTACATCAAGCCGCTGCTCGGCGGCGGCTCCCGGCTGCTTCATCAAGACCGAGATGATACCGAATACTATGAATGCCGTCGCGGCACCCACCAAGATCATGACCAACGTCACGCTGTCCACAAGAACCTCCTCTGCACTCGCTCGATCTCCTCACGTCTTGATTGGATCCAGAGAAACTCACTGAAGAATTCGTTGTTTGAACAATTCTGGTGGTAACGGACAGCCAGCGGCGTCGAGTCGATCAGCAAAGGTCGGCCGGAGTCCTGTGGAGTGAAAGTGACCATAGGCCTTGCCTTCATTGTCAATCCCGACTTGCTCAAACTTGAATATTTCTTGCATGATGATTGTATCACCTTCCATTCCAATGACTTCCGTAATGCTTGTGACTTTTCTAGGACCACCTTGGAGTCGGTTTGCCTGAATAATCAGGTCGACTGCCGAGGCGAATTGTTGACGGAGGGCACGGATCGGGAGTTCAAGTCCGGCCATACTGATCATCGTTTCCAACCGACTCATGGCATCACGAGGGTTGTTTGCATGGACGGTGGTCATTGATCCTTCGTGGCCGGTGTTCATCGCTTGAATCATGTCGAGCGTTTCGGCACCCCGACACTCACCAATAATGATCCGGTCGGGCCGCATCCGGAGGGCGTTCTTGACCAGATCGGTTGCGGTTACAGCTCCCTTTCCTTCGACGTTTGGTGGCCTCGTCTCAAGGCGGACGACGTGCTCTTGCTGAAGTCGAAGCTCGGCGGCGTCTTCGATCGTGATGATCCGGTGATCGTTCTGAATGAAGCTTGAAAGGGTGTTAAGCAGTGTGGTCTTCCCGGAGCCAGTTCCGCCGCTGATGATGATGTTCAAGCGCGCCTTCATGGACGACTCCATCAGCATCAGCATTTCAGGAGTAAAGGCACCGAAGCGGATCAGGTCATGCTGCGTTAATGGTTTTGATCCGAACATCCGGATCGTGAGAACTGGGCCGTCGAGGGCCAATGGCGGGATGATGGCATTGACTCGGGAACCATCCTCGAGTCGGGCGTCAACCATTGGAGAACTTTCGTCAACCCGTCTGCCAATCCTGGAGACGATCCGGTCGATGACCTGAAGCAAGTGATCATCGTCGCGGAACACAATACTCGACCGATCGATTCGGCCTTTCTTTTCGATGAAAACATGCTTGGGACCGTTGATCATGATGTCGCCGATTCCCTCTTCCTTGAGGAGGACTTCGAGGGGGCCTAGCCCAAAAGTCTCGTCGAGGATTTCGGCAACGAGCCGTTGCCGCTCGGTCCGATTCAGGAGCGGGTTCTCTTCTTCGAGTAGGACGCCGATGACGGCCTTGACTTCGTCCCTCACGGTCTTTGGGTCAAGCTCGTTGATCTGGTTAAAGTCCAGACGATCGACAAGCTGCCCATGAATCTTCCGCTTTATTTCCTCAAACTTGGCTTCGGCTGGGTCGGGCTTGTATTCCTTTTCCTGCTTCGGTGTCGGATCCGGAGGCGGCGGGGGTGGCTTGTTTGCTTCCTTAGCCTCGGTAGGAGTTAGCTCAGTCCCTTGGTTCGGTCGGCTAACCGGTTCGGCCGTAGCGACCCCACCAGAGTTCTTCTTGCCAAGTGGGCTTGCTCCAAATCCTTTGAACATCAATCGTGTCCTTCTTTATGTATAAATTTTTTCACTATGCGAACAGGTTGGCGAATCGTTTCTTGCGACGCTTTGGTTCGGCACGACGATCATCCTCGGGAATGTAAGAGTTGGCGATTTCCTGGATCGACCGAACGATCTTGGCGTTTGCGTTCATCGCGCTGAGGGGAGCCCCCTTGGCCCTGGAAGCCGAGACTAGTTCTGAAGCGTTTGGTAGGTTCCAAGCGATTGGTGCGCCGAGGGTTTCCTCCGCCTTCTTGAGACTGATCAAGGTGACGTCGGAACCGACCCGGTTAATTATCACGCGGACACGGTCAGTGATGCCGTCGATTTGTCGCAAGACTTGCATCAACCGAGCGCTATTCCGGAGACCACAGACCTCAAGCTGCGCGACGAGGAGCAGTTCATCGGACATCTCGATTGCCAGTAGGTCAGTCGCCTGGAATCCCTTACTCGTATCCACAATGACGAAATCGAAGGCACCCTTCAGCAGGTCGAGTGCCTGTCGGGCGGCCTCAGGCTCGACCCGAGCAACGTCGTCGATGGTAGTTGGTGCAGGGAGAACGTGGACACCGGTCGAGTGCCGATGCAAAGCACGCCGGAGTAATGTTTCGTCGTAACGATCGATATCGGAGGCGACGTCGGCAATCGATTGTTCGGGGAGTACATCGAGCAAGGTGCTGATCGAACCGAGGAGCAGATCAAGATCAACCAAGGCAACAGAATATTGGGGATACTCTGCGAGGGCACAGGCGAGGTTGACTGCAAGTGTGGTGCAACCAACGCCACCGGCAGCGCCGATGATCGTCACTATTTTCCCAAGGCACTCCCCGACTCGAACCGAATCGGGGAGGAGTCGTCGGGCAGCTTCCGATAGCTCTTGTGCGTCGCAGGGAAGAGGGAGGAACTCGTGGGCCCCCGCCCGAAGTGCCTTCAGGATGGTCTCACCGTCTCGGGTCGTACTTGCTGGGAGCAACGAGAGCTGAGGGGACTTGAGATGCAGTTGGTGGAGGAGTTCAAAGGCCTTGGCGGGATTGGAGTCGAGGACGACCATCGCGAGTTCTGCCGAGGAACTTGTTGCATCCTGAACTGCCTCGTCATAAGCCGCACAGAACCCAATCAAGTGCACATCATCAACCTGAACGATTGTCGCTTCCAGGCTCGCTCTGGTTGTGGGGTTGGGATCGATCAGTAGAAGTCGTCGTGTTTTCGTCATGGCCATGACTACAGGGGTTTGAATCTAGGAGTCGTTCTTGGTCTCTCTCGATTGAGAGGTTCTTGGCCAGAGTTCCCTCTGTTCCACCTCTTGATCGAGTCGAAAGGGTCGGCGTTCTTGCAAGAACTCCTCCGGAATCTTGTTGATAAGATCATGGTTGGATCGGGACTCCGGTTGTCGGTTCGATGCCGCTATCGCAGTAGCAAGTTCTGTCGTTTTGGGGGGATTCCTTCCTGAGAAGACCATAAACCGTGGTGGTCGTGCTGCAGTGGTTTGGGAGGCTGCCACAACAGATTCCGGCCTGGGAGTGAGCAGCTGCGGGAGAATCACTCTGTCCAACGAAGGTGGGGCCTCGGGTTCTTTCGAGGGGGCAGAATCATCAGTGGTCGCGGGATCATCAAGAGTGAGCGCAGAGTCTTGCCGCTCTTCGAACTCTAGGAGCCGTTCGTGGTCATCGAACCCTCGGAGTGTTAGCGTGAGGTTGCCCCGATTAATCGCTGTAGAGAGAACCTGGGCTTCCTCCGGAGTCACCTCTACCGTCACCGTACGGGCTTCGATGGAACGGCTCTCCTCGGGGCTATCAATCGCCCCGCCGGAGGCAAGGACGAGGACATCCTCAAGCAAAACGATGGCCCCCCCCTCTTCGGACGGACGGTTTTGGATGATGTCGACGTGGTAACCGGGCAAGATGAATCCTGAGACCCCGCTCCGCTCATCAACCCGGATGGACGCCGCACGCTTGCCTGGTGTGATTCGCGCCAGGAGCCCAGTCGGAGTCCCTTTCTCGGCGAGCTTTGCGTCCGTGATCACGTCTCCTGCGAGAATCTTGACTTTGGACCATCGACCTAGGACCAATTCGTGATCATCGAGTGCATCTTCCGGAACCAGATCGGCAGGGATCTCTTTGGCTACGATCATCTCGGCAGTGACTGTTTCCTCCACCCGGATTTCCTGTTTCGCGACAAGGATCTTCTGCATCTTGATCTGGGGGCCATTTGGTTGCTTGAGGAGCTGGCGGACCCCGAACATCGCGCCGATTGCACAGAGGACGGCCATTCCAAGGAGCACGATCACTTTGGGATGCATGGTCTCGTTCCTCCAGATCGAGTCAGTTGCCTTTGATTCACGGCAGGATAGTTGGCTGGTCTGATCTGCCCTAGAAAATCAGGCCGATGTAGAGGAAGTAGATGATCGATCCAATCGCAAGTGGAATTCCGTAGGGGAGGAGCAACGCCTTCGGTTTTCGGATCGCGGCGGATGCCGAAAGTTGATCAGGGTTCCGGACCGTGACAATCTCTTTGCTGATGGCGGCGAACTCTTGGGCGTGATGTCGCCAACTGGGGCCCCGAACGGCGATCATTCCGATTGCCATCAGTCCACCGACCACGGCGGAAGCAGCGAAGGCTCCAAGGGTGATCTCGGCACCAACCCAGGCGCCGACCGCGGCAAGAAGCTTGACATCGCCACCGCCCATCCCGCCAATGAGATGGAGTGGCAACAACAACCCGAGACCAACGATCAATCCGAGTGTTGCCATCCCCAATCCTTCCCAGCCGCTGATCCAGCTCCAGAACGCCAGACCGCCGAACGCGAAGTGAAAGGTCAACCAGTTGGGTACCTTCAGGCTCCGACCGTCGATGATCGCTGCTTCGATGAGGACGCCGATTACTAACCAGACGGCCGCTGATGGCATCAGCTCTGTCACCATTGTCGTCGCTCCCTGAGTTGTGGTCTCTGCCGATCGAATCGACCTAGTTCACTTAAGTCCTTTTTGAAAGCTCTGAGAACCTTAGGTCATATCGAACATTATTTCGGTCCAAGATTAAATTGCTATATTTCATACGTGACTGTTGTAATAATAAAAAATCCCGACCCGGAAATTATGTTGATATCCGGGGCAGGAGTTTTGGTAGCTTCGATAAGCCGTTGCGAGAGCACGGCCATGGCTTATTGGGTATTGTCAGTGTCGGTACCACTCGGCAGTGAAGAGTTGACGTCGTTGAAGGTACCGCTGATCCCACCACCCAATGCCGTTACCGCGGTAATGATCCCGACGGCAACCAACGCGACCATAATCGCGTACTCAACGGCAGTCGGCCCGTCTTCATTCCGGAGGAAATCGGCAAATCGTGTGTAAAGGGTTTTCATCTCGGAGTCTCTCCCTTAGAAAAAACGGTTTGGCAATCGTGCCAATGATGCTTGGAACTCCAAGCGTGGATCCGTGTTGCTCCCGGTTCGTGCTGGGCTTCCGTCACCCCAGGCCGGCTTCCTGATCGAGCGGTACTCGTCAGGTCCGCTAGAAGACTAGGTCAGTTTCTGCGACTGTCCGTCAACTTCCGCTCTTTTTCCTGACAATTTTGTGCCGACCCATTGTCCTCCGATCTTGAGCGTTCACCTCTGAGTCGCTTTGTGGCAACGCCGAGGAGCGCGGAACAGTTCAGTAGGGTTGAAGATCGTTGAGGGATTTTGCCGATGAGACCTGTTGGTCGGTGAGGTGCGCTCTGCAACCTCAAGGAGTGAGATAGGAAAGGCCAGGAGGGCCGTCGGCAATGTCCAGTGGAACCGTCGATCGATCGGATGCCCGAGTGGGATTACGTGCCTCGGGTGCCATTTTTCTCCTGATTGTGGCATTGGCATTTCCGGTTGCCTTGATGTTCCTCAATCCGACCTTGATGTTCGATCGCGGGTGGCACCAGTACGCGGGGACAGCAATCTATAGTTGGGCGGTTGTGATGCTGATTTCTGCCTGGCATCGACAACGGCGCGACGAGGCCGCCTTTCGGAATGCGACGGAACTGCTCGACCAGGTCCTCCGAGGTGATCGAGTTCGTCCCGAGGACAACAGAGTGCTACCGAGCCGTCTCCGGCAACTCGACGGACATACTCAAGGGGAGAGTAGGCCAGGGATCGGCCCACTGATGGAGTTGAACCGAGAACTCTCGGGACTCGATCAGGAGCGAACTGCTGGTCGTTTCACCCTGACAAAGTACATCTTGTACTTGCTCCCGGTGATTGGATTTATTGGCACTGTGGAAGGTATTAGCCATGCACTAATGAATATTAGTATCGCATTGCCGATGGTAAAGGATCTAGACGGGTTTCTGAGTAACCTCACAGGCGTTACTCATGCCTTGCAGATCGCCTTCGACAGTACGTTGCTCGCCCTCTTTCTGAGTGGAGCCCTGATGTTTGCTCAGACGGTTGTCTATCGGATGGCGGAGGATCATCTCGCGCGGGTTGATGCCTGGGTGGTTGAGCATGTGCTACCCGCACTTGGTGATCCAGAGTCACCTGCAGAAGCACTCGGTTCGCAGCTCGATCGACTCCGTGACGATTTAGTGGCGACCCTCCAAGCCCAATTGGGGGCGGGCTTCGGCCCTTCGGTGAATCGATTCGCTGAAGCGGTGGACCGATTACCGAATTCGATCGATGATCTCCGTCGGGGGACAGAAACAATGGCTAGGATCGCCGACGATCTGGGCGCGGTCGGCGAGTCGAACGAACTCCTCCGGCGGTTGGTCACAACGACGGCACGGATCGAGGCCGGTTTAGAGGCTGGTGCCGACCTCAGTCCTCAACTGGATCCGATCCGCCGCGGTCTTGAGCGGACCACTGTTGCCGTGGAGTCACTCTCAGAGCAGTGGACCTCGGCATTCGAACGCTCAAATCGTGCAAGTCAGGAACAGCTCACACGGACACTCTCCAGCCTCAAGGACGCCCTTGATCTCCTTCATGTGAGCATGGAACAAAGCAATGCTCTCTACCGGAATATTGTCCGGAAAATGTTTAAGGATACGGCGCTGGGCGGGAAGACCTCGGATGATTTGTCGGACGCTGCCTAAAGCGTTGTGTCGAGGAAGGAGTCGAGGTCCGAAATCCAGGAGGTAGAGAGAAATCATGCGACGCGGTCGAGGTAACGGTCACTCGGTGCTTGAGTTTGGCGGATCGGGGGAAGACTCGTTCGTTGCAGTCGTTGTGACGAAGCTCACCGGGGCCTTACTCTTTATTCTGCTCTTGGCGATGGTGATCATGGCCCTCTTGCCCAAGGCAACGGAGAGTCTGGATCAGGAGTTAGCGAACTCAACGCCAAGTCTTGAATCAGAAACGGCCCCTCTCTTGATTGTGAGTCCGGAACGCTTGCCGGACGCGATTGCCGGGCGACCCTATGAGTTAGCGATCGCCACGAGTGGTTCGCCGGGACCGTTTTCGTGGTCACTTGACGGACTCTTGCCCGATGGTCTCGTCTTCGATGCCGAGTCAGGCGTGATCCAAGGGACACCGTTATCGGGATCGAGCACTCGGGAACCGCTCTCCGTCGTGGTCCGTGTCTCTGATGGCGTTCAGGGCGATGCAAGGCGACTTGCGATCGTTGTTTTCGAGCCCGATGCACCACTTGCAGTGGCGGACCGAGTGGTGAAGTCACTGCCGACAGTCTCCTGGCAGACTTGGCTAGAGCATGGCATGGGCTTTCTCCTGCTCTTGTTAATCCACCATGCCGCGATCAGCAGTATTGCCGCGCTCCAACGTCGGGCGACGTCGTTCCAAGATCCCGGTTCTCCCCGCTCGAACCGTCGCTTCAGCGTCTATCGCGCGACAGTTCGTCTCGCGACGATCTCTGCGATGCTCCTTCTGGGGATCTGGCTCTGGAACCATCGTTCGATTGATCAACACGTTGATTCGACTCCCGACGGAGCGACGTATCCAATAATGGCGATCGAACCACCACGGGCGGATCAGGACTGATCTGCGCTCATTCGACTTGAGGGGGACGAAGCATAACAAACTTCCGAATCACAGAATTACTCTCCCAAGCGTACCCGGATGTCGCCTAAACTCTTGTTATCACTGCAATCATTCGGGGGAGCGGATTGATGTGTCCCCCCTCGCCCACGTAATGATTCAGTAACCTCAAGACTCCTCAAGGAGAACGGCGATGACCCTCAGGCTACTTCGACTCCCCTTCTTGACGATTGTGTTCGTGTTGACCTATCTCGGGGTCGACTCTTCGGAATCTAAGGCCCAGGTCCGTCGGAATCTTGGCGATACAAGTCGCCCCGCCACTTCAACAAATCAACCCCAGCCTTCTTCTGAAGAGTCGAAGGAATCGGACGACACGGATGAGCAATCGGCCGATGCCGAAGCGACTGAGCCGGTTGATCCCGAAGACGTCGCTGAAAGAGTCGAACGCGATGGGCCGATCTGGCTTTTAAAACAACCTGCAGTCCAAGAAGAACTCCGGATTTCTGAAGAGAAGGTTCAGCAACTCGAGCGTGTCAGTGAGCAGATTGATTCCAATCGACGGCGCGGTTTCGAACAACTGCGCGACCAGGTCAGGAACCGTGGGGGACGAGGTGGCCCTGGCGGTGGTTTCGACCGAGGGCAAATGTCGGCAATGTTTAACCAGCTCCGCCAGCAATCTGAATACGAAACCCAACAAGCCCTTGGACAAATCTTGACTCGTGACCAATATCGTCGCCTCAGTGAGATCATTCTCCAAGCTAAGGGGCCGATGGCCATTACGGAGCCGGCGATCCGTGAGCTTTTAAATATGACGCCGGAGCAGCATGTCCTCATCGAACAGGTCTTGCAGCAGCTTGAGCAGCAGAATCGTCAATCTGGTCAAGCGAGGATGCAACTCTTCCGCCAGATGCGTGACGCCCAACGTGCTCAGGAGCGGGAGCAAGAGAATAGCGGCGAAGGCGAAAATGAGAATAACTCAGGACGAGGACGCGGCTTTCAGATCAGTCCCGAGTTTCAGCCACAATTCGATTCTTTAACACGCCAGCGCGAATCGGCGGAACAAGAGGCCCTGAAAGAAATTGGCAAAGCCCTTAGTAGTCAACAATTGAACAAGTTCCGCAAACTCCGGGGAACGCCTTTCGACTTCAATCTGATTAAAATCGAACCATCTCAAGGTCGTGGTGGCGGTACGAGTCGTCGTGGCGGTCGCTAAGCTGAAAAACAAAAAGTGGGAGCTTAGAGTCTGCTCCCGCTGATTCCAGACGGCCGAGGGTAGGCCATCATCCCCTACCCTCTGACGTCTGAGGTCCATTCCAACAGCGAGCGATGGTCAGCCTTCACCGAATTCGCGTTTAATTAAGAGGTGGAATTCGGCGAGGTCCCTGATCGGATCGAAGTCGGGCTCTTCCGTGGTAAGTGTCTGGATCCCGGGGGCAAGTTTGATAGCTTGGCCTAAGGCTTGGAGGCTCTTTTCCGCGTTCCCGGCAAGGCTCCAGTAGCAGGCGAGGTTGTAGGGCAAGAGCGGGACATCAGGATGCAACTCGCTGGCGCGTTCGAGAACATCAATCGCCTCGGCGAGTTTGTTGCTGCGCTTGTAGCACCACCCGAGGGCAAGTGCGACATGAACATCGCCTGACCGCAGTTTTGCGGCGTGTTCGAGTGCAGGGATGGCTTGCCGATAATCTTCGAGTGCCCGATAGACCTCGCCGGTGAGGTAACTAGCTTCAAACTGAACAGAGGCCCAGTCTTTCCTCGACTGAAGAATCTCAAGTGCTTTCTCCGGGAGCCCGAGTTCGAGGTAACCCTCCGCTTCTCGGAGTCGTCTGACGATCGGATCAACAGCGGCGATTGGCATTGATGGTCACCTCAGGCATAGTCGGATGCACTCTCGGGTATTCTATCTCGCAGTCTGGGATTGGGAAAGAAACCGAGCGACTCGCTGGAGTTTTGGTGTAAATTGAATCAGTTTGTGATTACGCAATCTTTAGTCGGGAGCGCTAGCTAAATTTAACTGATCATTGGTTCGGTTTGCCCACTTTATCCGCGCACAGGATCGATCGTCACACCGGGGCGACAGAAGCGAGCAGGTCGATCGATGTCCAGATTCGATCCAGTCAGCAGACGCTGCCTCCGAGACTTGATTTGCTAATTTCTCTCCTCATCACTGAGCCCGAGAAGGTTTGCATAGAACTTGGTCGCGAACTCGTTACCGGCGGCTTTGGCCTCCTCATAGCCTTCCCGGTAGCGATCGGGCCTCGGCCGCGTGAGGAACCGACGATATTCTAGTTCCTCCTCATCCAGTTGGAGGTCAATCAGCTCGACCCTGTTTCCGACAACGTGGGCGAACCACCTTCCATCTGGACTAAAGCGGCTCGAAGTTTTTGCTGGAGGATTTGACGTTTCTTCAAGTTCACACCCTGTTCGCCCATCCCAGACTTTCACTGTATTGTCTCGACTTCTTGTAATGACGCGTCGACCGTCTGGACTGAACGCCACGCTATTCACGGTGGACGTGTGTCCATAAAGAGTGAACAAGCCTTGGGTTTGCCGTTTCAGATAATCCCATTCCCAGCCACGTTGTGCCGGGGGAACATCAGCCAGTTTCTCCGAGGTCAGCTTGACGTTCGCATTGTCATAGGCAGCGACTGCGAGGCGAAAATCGCTGATGCCTAACTGATATTTGAGTTCGTCGTTGGCCGCATCGCGTTCTTTGCCCCGTTCTGCCTCAGAGGTACGAGCTTGTTCGGACCGAACGTACCCCCAGGTCGTTCCCGCAATGCCAACTAGGAGCGCTGCGAAGACTAAGCTCGCCGCGATCACCCCGCTGCGATGCTTGCGGACAAATTTCCGTAGTCGATAAGCCCGACTCGGTGGCGCTGCCTGGACTGGCTCGGAGGAGAGGTAACGCCTAGAGCCTGTTATGGACTTTTCCCATGCATTCTTGCGAGCAGAAGTCCTAGGAACGCCAGCCAATGCCAGCCGGCCA
>CAZEAN010000105.1:0-19616 GCA_964510225.1 uncultured Isosphaeraceae bacterium | reverse complement strand
GCTTCTTAATTATCTTGCCTGGAGCACCTTGTCCCCGCATGTGGACGGCGGGATATTTCATCGTGAGACGACTGCCCAGATTACCGTCGATCCATTCCATGAGGGCATCTTCTTCTGCAACAGCTCGCTTGGTCACGAGGTTGTAGATATTGTTGGCCCAGTTCTGAATCGTGGTATAACGGCACCGGCCACCCTTCTTGACGATAATTTCTACCACCGCCGAGTGGAGGCTCTCAGTCGTGTAGATCGGGGCTGTACAGCCTTCAACATAATGTACCTGAGCACCTTCCTCGACGATGATCAAGGTACGCTCGAACTGACCCATGTTCTCGGCATTGATCCGGAAGTAAGCCTGAAGCGGGATGTCGACCTTAACGCCTGCCGGGATGTAGACGAATGAACCACCTGACCAGACGGCAGTGTTCAAGGCCGCAAACTTGTTATCGTCGAGCGGGATGACGGTTCCGAAGTGCTCGCGGATGAGGTCGGGATACTCTCGGAGAGCGGTATCGGTGTCAACGAAGATGACCCCTTTTTCCTGGAGATCTTCGCGGAGACTGTGATAAACCACTTCTGATTCATACTGTGCACCAACACCAGCCAAGAATTTCTTCTCAGCCTCAGGAATCCCGAGACGATCAAAAGTCCGCTTAATGTCAGCGGGAACATCGTCCCATGATCGTCCTTGACGATCAGACGCTTTCATGAAGTAATAGATGTCTTCATAGTTGAGATCGAGAAGATTGCCACCCCAAGTCGGCGTTGGCTTCTGCCGGAAGACCTCAAGAGCCTTGAGTCGGATCTGTCGCATCCAGTCCGGCTCGTACTTCATCTCGGAGATCTGATTGACGACCGCTTCACTGAGCCCTTTTTGACTCTTGAAGTGGTAGTTAGCATCCGAGTCTCGGAAGCCATACTTGTAGTCGTCCTTGATGCCTTGAACTTGGGTATTGAGATCGGACGCCATGGTGGTATCGATTCCTTTGGAATATATCGATAATCGATCGGATGAAACGAATGATTCAGCCTTGAGTGTCCGTGAAATGACTACGGAAGCGAGGGGGCCATTAGAAGGAGGCGGAGGAAGTGCTCGCTTGTTCTTCCAATTCATCTTCAGCTTGTGCCGCTTCCGGGTACTTGGCACGGACCCAGTCGTATCCTTCCCGCTCTAATTGATCCACTAATTCGGGACCACCGCTTTCGACAATTCGCCCTCCGAAGAGGATATGAACGAATTGGGGCTTAATGTAGGTAAGAATTCGCTGATAGTGAGTGATTACGAGAATCCCGGTCTGCTCGCGACCCGCCACCCGATTCACTCCCTCGGAGACGATCCGGACGGCATCAATATCGAGGCCACTATCAGTCTCATCGAGGATCGCGAACGACGGTTTGAGCATCGCGAGTTGAAGCACTTCCGCTCGTTTCTTTTCGCCCCCAGAGAAGCCTTCATTGAGATAACGTCGCGCGAAGTCAGTTGACATCCCGAGGTCATCCATCGTTGCACGTAATTCCTTACGGAACTCACGCATTGGGATGAGTTCTTCACCTTCCTTGCGGTCAGGGTTTCGGATGTTGGTTACCGCATGTCGGAGAAAGTTTGCGACCGTGACACCTGGGATTGATGTTGGATATTGGAACGCGAGAAACATTCCGGCCTTAGCACGCTCGTCAGCCTCCAACTCCAGTAGGTCTTGATCATCGAGTTTCGCCGAGCCTTTGGTCACTTCATATCCAGGGTGACCCATCAAGGCATAACTCAGAGTGCTCTTACCGGAACCGTTTGGTCCCATTAGAGCATGGATCTCACCACGGCGGATGTTCAACGTGACCCCTCGGAGAATTGGTTGACCACCAACACTCACATGGAGATCGGAGATGGCAAGAACGTCACTCATACTTCCTCGAATCCTCGAAACGCGTGCAGCGTCAACGGGTTAGAAAAGAGACCTTGGGTAATGCTTTTGAAACGGTTTGCTTGAATGGACTTCAGGAAGCCGTTGTGGTGGTTTGTGAGTCGTCAAAATAAGATGGTTTCGCTTCGAAATCACACGATCGATGACCATCGAGGCGACAATTGCTGAGACGGAGAGAACGGCCGAGAACTTTTTCGAACATTTTTCGCTCCAACGCGCAAATTGCACGATCAGATTCCGCGAGTTCGAAATAGGGGCAAGAGTGCAGCTCAAGGACGGGTAGCTCCGAATCATCTCGTGTTGCAACTTCTATCTCGATACCACGACCGTGAAGTGCATTTCCGAGCTGTTTTAAGCGAACGTGCCACTGTTCAGCATCAACATCTGGTCGATAAAGATCAGCGAGACGATCAATCACCCGGACAAAGAGATGACGACGGGGTTTCCGATCTTCGACAGACCGAATCAATTCGTCCCAGAGTGCGAGCGCAAGGTCGGCATAATTTTGTCCCACGGTCCGGAGAGCTGAGGGAGTCGGTTCGTAAACAAATTTGGGCCTACCTCGCCCACCTTCTTGTTCGCGACTTCGTTGGATTAACCCGGCGCTAACAAGTCGCGTTAGGCGGTTTCGAACCGCGGTCGAGGTGACACCAAGTTCACTCGCCATTTCGAGAACACTAAGACGACTATGCTTACGGATCGTGTCGAAGAGATCGCGATCGAGCGAGCTGAGGTCGTTATAAGAATTTTTTGTGGGAGCCGTCATCAGTGAAACCCTAGGATAATTGAAGCAACCGGATTGTAGGAACACGCAGCGCTGCTCGTCCAGGCTTTTTCGCAATTTTCGCAACGTGAATTGCTAAAAACTAGTGATCCATTGACGACGTGCAACCACTTGACCTCGGTTTTGGTTCAATCGTTGAGGATCCAACACCGCCCACGACCTATGTCATATGCCAATCTGCCAAGTGCACCAACTCGGTTCACAAGTCGTGTAGGGCGAACAAGTTGAACAGATGTCTTCCAGGTTCAAACGGGCGTTGGGTTTCCTTCTATTTGACTTAACTTAACACACCAACTCAGTGGTGCTTTCCGGATTCAACCTGATCTCATTCCGAGGTCAACATGGAACGTTTCTCGATTGCATTCAATCAGCACAAGGTTGCCAAATTACCACAGTGAGACGAAATGCTGGACTTAAATACCAAGAAATGGCTCAAAAGGCCTAGTCCACCGAATTGCCAGATGCGATAAATAACATATCGACGCCGTGATTGGCTTACCATAATTGAGCCGAACGCGGAATTATGCGGTTTCCTACAACCGCCCAGACTTCAACTCTGCTTCCACCCACCGAAGCTCGATTAAACTGCGGACAACACCTTAGAATCGTCGTTGACTTGATCCAATTTGGGATCAGTTGTCTCCGGACTGATTCTGCTCCGTATCTCCAGAACCTCCAAGAGCGTAGCAGCTTAGGGGCAAGACTTTGGCACGAAAGAAAACATCTCAACATCGTCTGAAACTGAAGTCGGCGCTCTCCCATCGGCTCAGGGAAATCAGGCAGGATGTCTTCGGTGAACATGGCGGCCCCGAACTTGCCCGACGCCTCAATCTCCCTGCACGGACTTGGTATAACTACGAGACAGGAGTTACAGTTCCAGCCGAAATCCTCCTCGCCTTTATCGATCAGACCGGGAGCAATCCTGTTTGGTTGCTGACGGGTGAGGGAACCAAGTACCGCCGACATCTCGAAGATAAGCTCCTTGCCGATTTAAGCGCACAGGATCTGATCCGTCGCGGCTTAGAAAAGCTGGAATCAGGCGATCAAGCTGATCCGATGGTCGAAATGGGCCAGCCGCTTGCCCGAGAGTTCGTCGCTGTCCGGCTGATTGATCTTAACTCATTGGGCTCCGAATTTGAGCGTCCGACGGCATCGACAGATGACTCTCCTGATGCAGTCATGATCTTTCGGCACTGGTTGCCGAACCCGGGATCGACCGTTGCCGTGAAGCTCGAGGATGATGCGATGCATCCGATTCTTCCGGCCGGCTCGATCGTGGCAATCGATCGATCTCTCCGAAACCCGGACCACTTGGAGGGCCGGATGGTCGCGGTCCGTCTTGAGGATCGCGTGATGATCCGATGGCTGGAAGTAAGTGGTCGACACTTGATCCTGAAGCCAAATCGCAATATTCCTGGAGTTGCGACGTTGGCCCTCGAGCCTCGAGAATCGGAGGCGGAGGGAGGAAGCTCGGCAATCCTTGGCCAGGTGATCTGGTCCTGGAGTCGGTTTTCCTAAGTTTCAGACAATTGTCTCTAGAGCGACTCTGTGGTTGAATTCTCTTCCGTTAGGCAAACCAATCAGATGTTCGTGCTTTTGCTCAGGATCGCATCATAATGGGGACCTCGAGGCCGAGGGGCCCGCGTCGCCTCGACACCCTCGTACAGCAATCATCAGTCCCGGCCTTTATCTTAAGTGTCGACAATAAAATTCTCTACGTGAATCCCGCCTGGGAGCGATTCACGGGGCTGCAGTCGACCGAGGTTGTTGGGAATCATCTCGGAACGCTGATCCCGGATCGGTCGGACTCTCAGCCGACGACCGAGTCAAGATCAGAGTGGGATTGGACTAGCCGCCTGATACCTCCACCGGAAGTCGCTGAAGGCAGAGTCTTGGCGATCAGTCTACCCGGGCGAGCCGAGCCTGGCCGCAATGTACTTGACGAGGTTATCTTTTGGCCGAACTACCGCGAAGGTGAGGACGACCTCTTCTTCATCCTCGGGTTGGTCCGCCGCGGGGCTCCTTCGCGGATTGTTCCGACCTCAGAATCGTCCCGGCTCCGGACTGAACTCTGGCGGATCCAAGAGGAAAGCCGGGAGCGTTTTGGTGGTGAGGCCCTGATCGGAAGTGGGCCCGCCCACCAACGGAATCTCGCCCAACTTGAAGCTGCAAGCGCAATCAATCTCCCGATTATGCTAGTCGGCGAGCCTGGAACTGGAAAACGTCATTTCGGCCGAATCATCGGAAGACGTCGGGATGCTTCAGATGCCGCCGATTTGATCGAGATCGATTGCCGAGCGTTGCCGCCCCGAGAACTCGCGCTTGAGTTTTTTCGGGTCTCGGCGCGTGGCGAACCGGAGGCTGAACAGGGATTAGCGGTTCGGCCCAATCAAACACTCCTCCTGCTGGAGTTGACGGGGATCTCCATGGATCTCCAACTCCAACTGGCGCGTGTCATTGCGGGATCGGGTATCCGACCTCAGATCATCGCAACCTCAACGATTGATCCTTCCGAAGCACGACGGCGTGGTCAACTCCGTGACGACCTCTACTATCAGCTCACTGGGTTTGTCATTCAGTTGGCGCCACTTCGCGATCGGCTTGAAGAACTTCCGATCTTCGCGCAGCACTTCTTGGAGCGAGAGAATCGTCGGACGGGGGAACCTCGGTTTGGATTCGAGACCGAAGCCCTTGATGTGATGAATCGATATGATTGGCCGGGTAACCTCCAGGAACTCTCGACAGTCGTGGCGCAGGCACATCGGACATCAGACGGACCGTTGCTTGGAGTCAACTCATTGCCACGAGCCCTATTTGACAAGACGGGGGCAACCTATCTGCCGCCTCGGGTATTAGAAATGGAATCCTTCTCGCTGGACGAGAGCTTAGAACGGCTCGAACGGAAGCTCCTTGAACGCGCGATCGTCGAGTCGAAAGGGAACAAATCGCTTGCGGCGAAACTCCTTCATATCTCGCGAGCACGTCTCCACCGAAGACTCCAAGAACTTGGTCTCGACGAAGACTCGACCGAGACACTTCGAGGTTCGAATTGAAGTGACCACTCAGCCGAATTCGCTGGCTTATGACGTAACTCTTGCTTTTAGATAGCGTTGCAGCTTAGTTCTGGTCATGGATCCACTGGTTTGCAGGTTTTCTCAACTCGTTAGCTTCAAGATGGTTGGAGGATTCAATGAATTCCGCGGAACGGTTACGATCGGTGTCAGCTCGAGCGCTGGCTCGCAGTCATATCGCCCTTCCGCGTCTTGGCGAGTCATCGAGATGACCTGGGCCCTAGTCCAGGAGGTTTTCGACGCTGGTTCTGGTTGATGAGTTCGTTAGTACAGCACTTCAAATGTAACGTGCGGAATTGTCCTCGGGCTGGGTCATCCTTCTGAAGGTTCTGGCGACGCAAGAGTTCGGCAAAGGAACCTTGCATCAAATCGAGGGCAACGGTCCGTCTTTGGCCGCGAATGAATGCATAGACTGGATACCAGTAGATCGCGCAGAGGCCTTCGAGGGCGTTGCGTGCATCGGCGGTCTCACCCAGTTGGCCGCGGCGGATCAGGATCCACCACGTCGTAGCGAACTTACGATTCCCGCCCGGGGGCTCGACGGGAATCTTCTTGCCTCACGATCGATTTAGTGTGCAGGAGTCGTAGAGCAGGATCGGGATCAGAGGACCGCGTATCCGTGCCCATTCCACTGATCCCGATCGTAACTGGCAACGTAGTTGACGGACATCAGTCACTGCTTTCGAGTCAAGATTCGACCTGTAGAAGGACTCGTTGATGAACAGCCATCCAAGCGTATGGCGGCAGCTCCAAGCGCGACTGTCAAATGACTCGACCAATGCTCCAGATAACTGTTGATTCAACTCCGTGCCGTTGCGAACCGTAAGTGGCTTGCATTACCCCACGAATCGGCGAGTTCCAGAGTCCTCGGTATAATCCCCGCCAGAAGTTCCCATTAGTCAGCGCTTTTGGCCAGATTTACAGCTGATGACGTTTCCTTAGCTGCAGCAATTGTTGTTATTCCTTGAGAGTTGGACGGGTTCGAGGAGTTCGAATTCACGGATTCCGGACGCCCTGTTATTGTCTTTAAACCGAAAACAACCGGGTTACGTTGGTTTGATCAACAGGTTCAGAGCTCGCAGGGACGCGGGGGCACGTCATGAAGATTTTCCTCTCCACCGGAGAGCCAAGTGGCGATCTACACGCCGCCAATCTGATCGCGGCAATCCGTGATCAGGAACCCAAAGCGGAGTTTGTTGGCTTTGGTGGGCCTCGGATGCACGCCGAAGGTGCGCAACTCCTCTATCCGCTGGTCGACCTCGCGGTGATGTGGATCGTTCGCGTTCTCTTGAATCTTCATGTATTTGTAAAGCTGGTCTTGCAAGCCGACCGTTACTTTCGCGACGAGCGGCCCGATGTCGTTGTCTTGATCGATTACCCCGGGTTCAATTTCTGGATCGCCCGGATGGCAAAGCGTCGAGGGATCCCAACCGTCTTTTTCGTCCCTCCCCAGATCTGGGCTTGGCGTTCAGGTCGGGTCAAGAAGGTCCGACGCGATCTCGATCTCGTCCTCTGCTCGATGGAGTTCGAAGAGGGCTGGTATCACGAGCGCAATGTTCCTCAGGCTGAATTCATCGGACACCCTTACTTCGATGAGATCTCGGAACGTCGCCTTGACGAACAATTTATTGCCGATTTCGATAAGGGAACCCGACCGGTTGTTGCTCTCTTGCCTGGTTCCAGGACACAAGAAGTCGAACGCAACTACCCGTTGATGGTGGCGACCGCAGCCAGAGTTGCCGCCAAGATACCCGAAGCGCGATTCGTCGTCGCCGCACTTCATGAAAAACACCGATCACTCTGCGCTGAATTGAATAAGCAACTTGATCAGAAAGTGACCTCACAAATCGAACTTTATGCTGGTAAGACTCCAGAATTGATCAAGCTCGGAGATGTCAGTTGTGCAGTTTCGGGCTCCGTCGGTCTCGAATTGATGGCCGAGGCGCTCCCGACCGTAGTCGTCTATCGCGCGGGAGCCTTGCATCTCTGGCTCGCACATCGGCTTGCCAATGTGCCCTACATGGGAATCGTCAATCTGCTTGCAGGTCGGGAAATCATGCCCGAATTCGCGACCTCGGAAGACCGATCCTCGATCGCTGAACAACTAGTTCAATGGCTCAACGACTCGTCGTCCCGAGTTACGGTCAGCGAGGAATTGGCAACGCTCCGAGATCGAGTTGCTACCCCAGGGGCGACAGCACGAGCGGCGACTCGGATCTTGAAGCTCATCGAGTCGGGAGATCGGTTCCGGAATCGTCTCCTTCGCGTCGATGAACCCCGCAAGGCATTGATCGGTCGGAATCGGGAACGGGGCCGGACGAGCCAGGAAGTATAGGGCGACCGCCCGATCCAATGCTGACCTACTTTGACTCACGATCATTGATCCATTGGCGGAGTGTATTGGCCGGGATCCCGAGGTCTTTCTCGGCGGGAGAAGGACCTCCAAGCCAACTCACCGAAAAACAGCGCCAGAGGTTCTCCCAGAGGGGCAACGGGACGCGATCTTCCGCGCTACTCGGGATCAGGCGACTCTCTTGGAGCTGTTCCCAGAGGCTGGGGAAGACATGATCGAAAAGGGCATTGACCTGTTCTTCCGCCTGATCCGGATCGAGGTCCCGTTCTCTGACGATCAACTTGCAGGCAAGCTTCCGGAGCCTCCGCTGCCAGTCGTTCAATGCAGGTGTTGGGGATCCGCTTTCGGGTTGAATTGGGGCTGCCGCACGAGCGCTAATACTCTTTGACTTCCTTGATTCGATGAGTGGCTCGATCTGTGACCAGTGGATTTCGTCAGCTTCACGATAGTGCCGGTAGATCACTCGCTCGATCACGTTACGAAGCTCGCGACTGTTACTTTCGTCGAAGGGGAGTTCGCGGAGCCCTTCAACCGCATCCTTGCTGAGTTCCAAGTCGACCCCAAGCTCGCTTCCGAGATCGCGGATCAACGCCTTGGCCTGGGCTTCGATATCGTCGGGACGTGCTCGGAGCGGCGGGACCTCGACCATCAGGCGTTCGACCCGGGCGAGGAAGGCCAACGGGAGTTCGTCGGCGTCACGTCGCTCGCGCCAAGGTCCGGTTTCAACGGTCAAAACTGCGATCCCTTCGGCCCGTTCGCGGCGTTCCTCTTCGCCGAGTCGACCGAACTCGCCGTCTTCGAGGAACGAGTGCAGAATTGCGGAGCAGGGGGGCGGAAGCCGATGTAAGTCGTCGAGGAGAACAATCCCTCGACCCGCTGTTCGGACCAGCCCGGCTCGATCTTCCTTCGCATCCGTAAAGGCACCGCGCTTGTGTCCAAACAGGGTGCTCCGCAGGAGGGTTTCATTGGTCAGCTCGCTGCAGGAGGCGACCACGAGCGGTTCGTCGCGGCGATCGGAAGCAGCGTGGAAAAGCTCGGTCAATCCACGCTTGCCGGTCCCGCTCTCGCCATCGATCAAGAGGCAGGCGAGCGGACGTCGGGGACGTCCTATCCGGGGTTGCTCGCGATCTGAGCCGATGAGTCGGGCGAGGTCATAAAGTTCGGCAAGTACCCGACCGAATTCGAGTGACTGGTAGACAATCCCCGAGGTTCCGATGGCGTGAGCAAACCCATGGATTGCGGGAACCTCATGGACACGCTCAAGCCCCTGGACGACCTGGTCAACGAGACCATCAACTGCAGTCGCTGTTTTCCGGATAAACCGCTCCGCGGGGAAGTCGTCCGGCTTGGGATAGGCCGAGTAGAGCAGACCGACGAGTTCAGGATGAACCCGCGACGCTTCGTCGATAAAGAGTCGACCAGCGCGCTGGCCGCCAGCATCATCGGAGAACCGTTGGTCGGAGACAACCACGGTGAAGAGTTGTTGATTCAAGAGTCGACGGGCGAGATCAAAATTTCCACCACGTTCGCGGACGAGATGGAGATGGACCTCATGTGGCGACTTTGACCGATACGATTGAATTCGGCGGCTTTCGAAGCCATGAGCCGAGAGCTTGATACGGACTGGCTCCCGACGAGTCTCTTCTGCCGTACTGGTTGGTTGGAAATTCGGACGCAAGAGGTTGATGACTGTGTCGGATTCTGCAAAGCTGCGTCCGAGTGCTTCAACAAACCCCGGGACAAGCGATTCGAGTACCCTCGGATCGTCGTCCAAGATCATCAGATGAGGGATCCAAGGCATAGGATGATCCCGACTTTGGAGGACATGCTCTAAACGAACCGTACTACCGGGTCCTAACCGAACTAATAATACCGAAACCATTCAGGGCAGAACACCTGCCCCGAGGATCCACGAATCGGTTAGTGTCTAAACCTGCGAGAACACAAACGGGAAACTTGATGAATTCGCAAGTTTTAGCCTTGGGGACTTTCGAGTACAAAAGGTTCCAGAGTGTTCTCAGTTGGCTCAACGGTGGCACGGAGTTCGGATGATTCCTTGTCCTTATAACGACCGCCGGTTGGATCAATTGCAGGGCCAGTCTCGGTCGATTGGGACAAAAGACCACGATCCTCCTCAGCGCCGCCGCCTGGGGGGACCCAGTAAATCGTGACGACATAATCACCTGCGGGAGCACCGTCCTCAGAGGTATACGTTGTGAGTCGGAAAGTTCCATCCTCCTGGACGGATGCATTAGGGGTCACAATTTCGGGGATCTCTTCGATGGGATGGAACATAACGAGAGCGCCAGCTAAAGGCTCTCCGTTGCAAAGAACTTTCCCCTCAACAGGGAAGGTTCGGACCTTGCCACTGTTACAGCCGACAATCATGGCACAAAGAACACTCAAAAAAATCAATCGTTTTGACATT
Source organism: uncultured Isosphaeraceae bacterium (assembly GCA_964510225.1). GTDB lineage: Bacteria > Planctomycetota > Planctomycetia > Isosphaerales > Isosphaeraceae > CAZEAN01. Next base: position 9,064 of record CAZEAN010000105.1, on the reverse strand, counting down.
TGTTCTGCCGATCCCGATCTTGAAAATGGTGAGTTGATGTATTTTGATTTTGACTGTTGTTGAGTCTGGTAGTCCGAGCTGCATTTTCCCAGACTCAACAACAATTCAAGCAAGAAGATCAATACTCGTCCGCAGAGATGACTTCGCGACCTTGGTGTGAGAGAAGGTTCGCGAAAACCTGCATATCAGTCGTTTCCTTGATGAAATGGACACTGCCATCAGCGAAGAGGTGGTGTGCACCGCCGGGGTGGAAAGAGTAGACTTCGTTATTATTGTTGCAGTTCGTGTGGCAAGGACCGGGAGAAGATGAGCCATCAGAGGTATAGCCGTGGGTGTAGAACTCAGCTTCAAAGTCAGCCCATGCAGCACCGCTTGTGGTCCGAGTTGAATCAACAGCACCACCCTTGAGGTATCGGGTAGGTCGTCCTGCGTCTTCTGTTACCAAGAACGTGTTGGATGTTCCATCCTTGATGTCGCCAATCTTGGTGAGTCGTTGCAGGAATAATGCTCCAGTAAGCGGAGGACTGACTGCGTTCACAAGACCAAGCCCATCCGGACCAATTCCAGTCCCAATTCCATCATCTACCGAATAGTCGCCAGGGGCAACTTCGATCGACTGACCGAAGAAGTTGACCGAATCAAAGTTGGCTTCTTCTGGTGTTGAGGGGCAGAGGAAAGTCGCGATCCGAGTCGAAACGACGGTTTGATTTTCGAAGCCATTCCAAAGCAATTGGAAGTTGAACGAATCATAAAGGTTCTGCTGCTCGATATGCGGCAGAATGTAGATGGTCCAAGAATTAACATTTAATTGGGAATCACAAAAAATAGCGTCATAACCTCTCGGACAAGGTTCGATCCCGTCGGCACCAGGGACGTTAGCAATGGTCCAGTCGGAAACAATAATGCTCGGAGGGAAAGAGCCGAAGGTATCGTGGACGTTATGCAACCCAATCCCGATTTGTTTCATGTTGTTGGTGCATTGAGTACGCCGAGCTGCTTCTCGAGCAGCTTGAACGGCAGGCAGCAAAAGGGCGATCAGGACGCCGATAATTGCAATCACCACGAGCAATTCAATCAGCGTAAAGCCACGACGAGAATCATAATAGGTTGCTGGTACCACGTTGCTTCCTCGAGATTTGAATAGAGTCCGAAAGTGCAGTCCTAGATATCATAGTCTTAATACCGAAAGGGTTATGAATTTATTATGATTCTCTGCTGAAGAAATGCGCGTTTTTTTGGCGAGAATGGTCCATCATTTACTGGCGGTCCCTCTTAAATCCGCAGTACTGATGATTGGATTTCATTGGAATAGATTTTTCAAATGTTTTGGGCTCGCTGTACATTCAGCCTCAGCGAGCACAGTGGCTGGGCCCCAACAAGGGGTCCTAAGAGGGATTGTTTATAAGTAAGAGGTGAAGAAATGATCAATTAGGGTGGTGATTAGTCCGAGGCAGGAGCAAGTCCAAATCGGACGACGCCACTGTGCCAGAGAGTTTTATTGTCTTCATCGTAAATGGTGAAGCCGTTGTCTCGAATGAGCTTTGCCATGGTTTCCGGTTGATTGTCACCAAAATCAGGATTGTTCGCTGCCATCGGTTTTGATTTATCAGCAAACTGAAGGACCACATTTGCGTCGGATTTCAAAACACGGACCATATTCTTGAGGTAACGATCGATGATGTCATTCTCGAGGTGAACGAAGGTCCCAAACGAGAACAGAAAATCGATCGAATGGTCGGGAATACCGGGAAAATCGTCACCATTGTTTACAATATAAGTAATTTTATCGACATTTCTGAATGCTTTTTTTAACCCATCGAGAATTTCTTTATGATAATCGATTGCATAAATGTGCTTGGAATCTAACATGTATTGCGTCCATCGGCCTCCACCTGTACCGATTTCTGCGATAGTAGTCTCTGGTTTAAGGTATGGCGTTAAGAAGCGATCTCGGATGTACTTCAAAGGTGCAACGTGATCAGGATCTCCCCATTCCATTCCATAGATCACACCGCGACCAGCCAAGATTGAAAAGGCTTTCTTCAACCGACTCTGAAATGACAAAGCCTTTACACCATGGTTGTACATGTCCAAGTGAATCTTCGTGCTGAGAGGTGGCATAGTTAGGATCTCGTCGGAGGGATGGAACAGTCCGTGTCTGAGTCAATCCCGATCATAGCATAGTTGACATAACGAATCTGAGAGGGTGTTCTCGAATTCATAGAATCGACAAAAAGCTCTACGACTCCCTTGCATCCCCTGCGATATGACGAAAAACGAGACTCGTCATACCGATGTCCCACGAGGAACAGATCGTCGAGGTTACTGTCCTCAGCGACAGTCAAGGGTGGTTCGAACGCCCACTCCTTTCCTAAGCCAACCCGAGGATTCGCGTTGTTGTCCAGAGTTGGATTGTGGAGCGGCGGTTCGGTTAGCTCGGTCGCTATCGCAGCCACAGCAAGGATGACGAGCGGAATTTGCGATTGAGTGAGGCGATGATTTACTTGACCCTCACTCTTGTAATGATCAGACAGCTCGCTCGTGTCCGCAACTGACTAACTCCAAGACACGCTCTCAGAAGCGATCGAGGGAGACAACCTCGCCACCACTTGGCGTGAAGATCGCTCGGAGGACCTGAAGGTTAATTGTGTTCTTGATAAACCGGACGGAGCCATCAGCAAAGAGGGCGTTAAAGCCACCGCTGAAGGATTTGTTGGTGGGCGGAAGGTTGGCATTACGACCGACTTCGATGTTGATGGTGGACGGTTTCGTCCATTCGACACTTTCGCCTGCCTCGAACGCCATAATGGTGTTACTTGTGCCGTCACGGATTTCCCAGATCGTTGTCTCGTCAGCAGCTCCCTCTCCGAAGAACCCACCTGGTCCCTTTGTCGTGCGGTAATAGGTCAACGATTTATTCGGAAGTGATGGATGGACATAGACTTGAGGGATCTGCTCAAGAAGCTTCTCGTTGTAGGAGCTATTCCAGGGCTCATCGAGCCGGAATTGGTTGTAGAGCCTCTCTTGTCCAATAAAAGGGAGAATCGCAACGCGCCAGCTCAAGAGAGGCTTCCCGTCCTCGTCGCAGATAGCTCCCGGGAAATGGCCATGGGCATCATGATAATTGTGAAACGCAAGGCCGATTTGTTTGAGATTATTAATCGACTGGGCACGACGGGCTGCCTCACGCGCTGACTGGACTGCTGGAAGAATCAGTGCTATTGCGACTCCAGAAGGAGGAGATACAAAGCTCGGCGTCGGTTCCCGTGCAATAAAACTGACCCCTTTGATATCAACATTGATTGAATATGTGCTTGGGAAAAGGATCTCATTAACCGTGTCAACGTCAGGGAGTTTGGACTGGTCGATCGCAAGAGCAAGTTCAGAGAGGCTCTGGTTTGGCTGAGTTGCGAGCGACTCTAAAAGTTGATCGAGCAAACGCAACAACTGTGGGAAATTCTCGATTAACGCCGCTGTCGATTCTCGTGAATCACTGACATTGAGAAAGATCAATCCATCGGAAAGTGAGTCGACGACTGGCTCGAAGTCGCCCGTCGCAACCCACTTGCCGCCAGCCGAACGGGCGAGCCCAGGGTTGCTCGCGAAGACGAGATTCGAACGCCCGAGGATGATCGTCGGCTCGAAATTCTCGAGCGTCCCCTCGGGCAACATGCCCTCCGGGATCGTGAGGCTATAGATCGGAAACTCGGTCCCTTGTTTTTGGATCGTGAGGGGCGGACCGCCTTGTTGGGCCATCTGGCGGAGGGTCTCGTTGGCGATCGTGACCAATTGCTCCAAGGCATTCGCCAGCGCGGGCCGATCGCGGATTTCAGCGATCATCGTGAATGAACCAACTGGCCGATAGATCGGCTCCAGCATCCCTTCCATCCCAGGAGCAATCGCATTGCGTGGAAGGAACGGAGCAAGGTCCATCTCGTCGCCAAGCTCGGGGCGGAAATGGAGTGCAAGTCGAGGTCCGATCGCACCGAGGATGTCCGATTCGAAGTCGATTCTAAGTTGCTTAAACAGTTGAGCAATGCTATCGAGCTGAGCGCGACCATTCGGATCCACTTCTCCGATCGTACTTCGGAGTTCTTGATACGACTTCAGGAAGTCGATCGAGAGGACTGAGAATCCAGTGAGTGATTCAGGGAGTGGTGGCAACGCATTGAGATCGAATGTTGGTTGATCGATCAGCTTCAGAAGGCCTCGTCGGGGACTCGGCGCGATCGCTCGGAGCTCGCTCCGTAGCGCCTCCCCTTCGAATCCCATCGTGATTTCGATTCTCTCGAGTCCGTCGAGTCCGAGTGTCGTCATCTCGTCTGGCATCGGAGGAAGCCGCTCGATATCAATGAACGCTCGGATCAATGGGGTTGTCGTGTTATCTGCGGTTCCGAGACCGTTCCGGTTTACATCATCGGCAAGGCTCTGTCTCTGTTGATCAATCGTCGCAATGACGTCATCGATCCTATTAGTGAAGATAACATCGTCACCTTCATTCCAAATGCCAAATCCATTGTTGACTTCAATTAGGATAGTTCGACCACTCTGGGTGACGGTTCTTCCTCTTCCTGCATCACTCATGTTGTCACGAGCTGCGGCGACAGCTTTCTTGACGAACGGGTCGGCGTCCGGGGCCGCGGCACCCCGGAAGATGAATAGACCAAGAGGGTTTTGATCGACGTCACCATACAACCCGATCAAGAAGCCTTGACGCATCAAGTAATCTGCAGCCCCTAACAACTCTTCAGGTTCGAACTCAATTAATTTTGATATGTTTAGATTTGTTGGGTCCACTTCGAAGGCTCGATCGAGCACTTGGTGCGCTAGATCATTCAAGACTTCACCGAGGGGCGTTTGGTGAAGTAACTCGTATGTAGCGGTCGCTTCCCAAGCCTCGCGATGCTGGTCGACTCCCTCACACTCGAGATAAAACACGACATCATCTGAGGGCGCAAACCGCGCGAGGGGCACCTCATCGTCTGGATTCGCGATCGAAGGCTGGTTGATGAAGACAACGAGCAGGGACGAGGAAAGCGCCAAGATCGGCCATCGTAAAGAGATCGTAGGAGTTCCGTTCCGAGCAATCATCGATGATCGTCTCCGTTCCGTGTTGAACTAAGATCGTGTTCTTACCGACCCGTTTGGATGATGAGTTAGGTCACATCTTGGGCGAACCGATCCAACGCTGTCAACGATGGAATTCGTTGAAACCGAGAGATGAAGAAACCCGGTGCGGTCTGACGCCTGATGAGTTAGGATAGCAGTCGATTTTGATCAACCGATAAGGCTCAATGCTTCGTTCCTTGGCGGCGGTCGCCAGCGGTCTCGTTGAGTTGGTCGGCTGGCATTAAGCGCCGACCCTTTCGGGCGGCTCCAGGATGGGCATCTCTGAATTCTTTATCGTGGTCGGTCTACTCTTTGCCAATGCGTTCTTCGTGGCGGCGGAGTTTGCGCTGGTCAAGGTCCGGGGCAGTCAGGTCGATGGACTCGTGCAAAAGGGGAGCTGGGCGGCACGAGTCACCCGGAATGCACTTGATCACTTGGATGCGTATATTTCGGCATCCCAAGTTGGCATCACACTAGCGAGCCTCGGACTCGGGTTTGTGATCGAAGATTCGGTGACCCCCCTCATCGAACATCTCCTGGAGATGGTCGGTCTTCCTGGTGATGCACTCGTGGTTCAAGGGAAACCTCTTCCGATCATCCCTGGACTCTCGTTTCTTCTTGTCACCTTTCTCCACATCGCCTTAGGTGAGCTCGTCCCGAAGAGCCTCGCGATTCGATCGGCAAAGCCCGTCGCGTTGATTACTGCGCCGCCACTCGTTGGGTTCTATTATCTTTTCTTCCCGGTGATCTGGCTGCTGAACACATTCAGTGACTTGATCCTAAAATTGCTGGGGCAGGGGGGAATCGATTCCGAGGAAGTGGCCCATACCGAAGAAGAGCTCCGACAAATCTTGATCGAAAGCACAGAGAAAGGGCATCTGACGGGCGACGAACGAAAGATGATCGAAAACGTCTTGAACCTCGAAGAAAAGACGGCCAAACGGGTGATGATCCCGCGCCCAGATATCGTCTACCTGAGTCTGCACCGAAGTTACGAAGAGAATATGAGGATGGCGCGACGGGGTGGACACACTCGGTATCCACTCTGTGAAGACGACCTCACCAACGTGATCGGGATGATTCACGTGAAAGACTTGTTCCGGTCGAGTGCGACCGGTGATGAGCGCCCCGACCTCCGGAAGATCGTTCGGAAAGTGCCATTCTTGCCCGAGTCTCGCCGTCTTGATCACCTTCTGAGAGAGTTTCAGCGGAACCGAGTTCACTTGGCGATGCTCCTAGACGAATACGGGAGCGTCGTTGGGATGGTCACGCTCGAGAACGTCCTCGAAGAACTTGTTGGGCCCATTGAGGATGAGTTTGACCACGAATCGCCACTGATCGAAACACTTGAAAATGGTGCATTTGAAGTTGATGCGTCATGCCCAGTTGATCAACTTGCACAGCAGTGTGGTGTGGCAGTTCCCAAGGAGATCGAGTCCGAGACGACTGGCGGCCTTATCTTGGAGCAACTCGGTCGTCTCGCGACGATTGGAGACGACATTGTCCTCGGCAACCATCGACTGATCGTCGTACAAGCTGAGCCGACCCGGATCCGGATGGTCCGCGTTGAGACAATGACGGTTGATGTCGAGGAAAGTGCAGTGAACGATCAGGAGACGAGTCAGCTTGCCGGCCCCGATTCCAAGGACGATACCGAAGAGTCCCCCTGAGATGTTCAACTTCTGAACCGTAGTCGAGCCGCCTCTTCGACACGCTCCAATCAAACAGCCCTTAATCAATATCATGAGACTGAGTGACTTACAGGCTCCGTTGTCATTCCCTCGGATCGAGCGTGGAAGTGCCTATCTCCAACTTGGTTTGATCAGTTTCGTCGCCTTGTTCCTCGAGTTAGCTTGTATTCGATGGTTCGGCGCGACGGTTGTGTTTCTAACTTTCTTCACCAACCTTGTTCTGATGGCGAGCTTCCTTGGGCTCTCTGTTGGCTTGTTGGTTGCTCGATCGGCTAGAAACTACGGATTGCTCACCCTGCCGGTCCTACTGGTTTCGATGGCCTTGGGACAATTTGTCTTGGATTCACATCGGTCAAGCGGACAGATCATGGTCGAAGTAGGAGGGCAGGGCTCACCGCAACAGGTCTATTTTGGGACAGAGTACCTCTCGCGTGATCCTTCCGCATTAGTCGTCCCGATCGAGGTACTGGCCGGGCTCTTCTTTGTGCTGATCGCTTTGATCTTCGTCGGAATCGGCCAAGTGATGGGAAAGCAGTTTAACGCGATCCCCTCACGTGTTTCTGCCTACTCGGCCGACATTATCGGGAGCTTGGGTGGAATTGTCGGTTTCGGTATCGCTTCGTGGTTTCAGACCACGCCCTTGCTTTGGTTTGCAATCAGCGCGGGGCTCTTTCTCTGCCTCTTGCCAAAACGAAATCCGTTGCAAGTAGCCTCACTCGTCGGGGTTATCTACTTAGCAGCGCTCTCGGGCTTTGGAGCGGGAGAACAAGTCGAAACCATTTGGTCTCCCTACTACAAGGTCGAGTACCGCGCGAAAAACAGATTGATCGAAACTAACAATATCGGTCATCAACAAATGGTTGATCTTTCCAAGGTTGGTACCGAATACCCCTTACCGCACTTGATTGGGACCGTGAGTAGTGAACAACCTCTTCAGGATGTCTTGATTATCGGTGCCGGTTCTGGAAATGACGTCAGCGCCGCACTCCGAGCCGGTGCCACTGAAGTCGATGCAGTCGAAATCGACCCTGCATTGTTTGAACTCGGGGTCCGTGATCATCCTAACCAACCGTACAACGACCGTCGCGTCCGAGTTCATCTGACCGATGGTCGGGGCTTTCTCCGGACAACTGACAAGAAGTACGACCTAATTGTTTACGCACTGGTCGATTCCTTGGTCCTGCACTCCGGATATTCCAGCCTCCGTCTCGAGAGCTTCTTATTCACCGAACAAGCGATCAAAGATATCAAGGCACGATTAAAACCTGGTGGTATTTTCGCCGCCTACAACTACTATCGGCAGGGTTGGGTGATCGACCGGATCGACCAGATGATTGAGGAGACATTCGGGCAAGAGCCGTTGGTTATGACACTCCCTCCTCAAGAGACCATCGATGCCGATGAACCGATGGGGCATATCACCTTTCTGATGGCGAGCAACGGCCCCAACGCTTCGTTAGAAGCTGCCTGGGAACAATTTGAACAAGGAAGAGGACTGGTCCGGAACCGGGATCCAGAGTCAGGACTCGTCGAAGGGGAATTTGTCTCACTCTCGGATGGAGGTGACATCCTCCGACCGGCACAGGTAGTTTCATCCGGAACTGCTCAGGTTCCCACCGACGCTTGGCCTTTTCTCTACCTCAAGAACAGGGCGATCCCAGCGCTGAATCTTCGGGGGATTGCGATCGTCGCTGTCCTTTCGCTTGGTCTCTTGCTTCTCGCGAGGCCGTCTCGAAGCCTCCGGATTGATGCCCAGATGTTCTTCCTCGGCGCCGGATTTATGCTCTTGGAGACAAAAGGGGTCGTCCACATGGCGCTCTTGTTCGGAGCGACCTGGGCAGTGAACTCGATCGTCTTCGGTGCGATTCTGGTAATGGTCTTGTGCGCGAACGTCTTTGTCATTGTCACGAAGCCGAAACGCCTGAGCCCGTTCTACGTTGGACTACTCGTCGCCTTGCTTGCGAATGTCCTTGTACCGCTCGAGACCTACCTGGGGATTCCAGGATTCTTGAGGATCCTGGTGTCCACTGGAGTCGTCTTCCTCCCGATTTTCTTCGCAGGCGTTGTCTTCGCGATCAGTTTTCGAGACCGGGAACGTCCTGATGTTGCCTTGGGGTCCAACATTGCAGGGATCGTTGTGGGCGGCCTCTCTGAAAACTTCTCGCTTGTCCTTGGTTTCGATCGCTTTCTCTGGGTTGCTATTGGGTTTTACGTTCTCTCGGCAATCTCTACATGGGTTGGTGCACGATTCCTGATCAACCAAC
>CAZEAN010000104.1:0-19651 GCA_964510225.1 uncultured Isosphaeraceae bacterium | reverse complement strand
ACCTCCCCGAGGCCAAGTTGCCCCAACTACTCAATAGAACGCTCAACCTCTCGAATCGCTGCACGGAGAGACAACATTAATCGCAAGTTTAGCGTATCGTGTCCCTGCCTTCCTCGCCAGCGTGGGAGAAATCACAGCCTGGCGAAGACGTGACATCCTTCAAATGAGACGCGTGATGCGTTGCGAGACGAAAGTGTAAAGAGATGATGAGGAGTGGGTCACGGACCAACCCTACAAGCTGGGTCGCCGACTGGTGGAGAACTGAAAGATATGAGCGTGGGGAGTCGGCACCGGATCAATCTGGGGAGAATTGTACGTTCGAGACGAGTCCGTCCTTGAAGGTGACGATACCCCAGTCGGCCGAGTCGTTGTGGCGAAAGACGATGGAGTCCTGGATCGTCAGTTCCTGGGCGGGACCGTTTGCAGCGGGGAAGTTCCAGCCGGTTCCTTCGGAATAGTCCCCCATGATCCGACGGACTTCGGACTCGCTCATCCCCAACTTGATGGTGTCGAGGTCTCGGAGGAACTGTTTGCGACGGGGGTCGAAGCCATCGTTGTAGAGGGTCGCCGCAAAGAAGCAAATCAGGCTGCAAGCGAGAAGTCGGAGAGGAAGCTCACGGAGCCGGAACCGCAGTAAGAGTAGGATGCAGGCCGGCGCCGCGAGTAGTACATAGAACCACCAGGCGAAATTGTAAGTGGCGAACATCTCGAAGAACGCGACAGCGGAGAGTACGAGCAGGGTCCCGGCGACTATACAGAAAAGTGTAAGTCGAGAGATCCCTGCCGGTGGTGAAGTAACGGGTTGAATGCTGTCAGATTCCGCTTCTTGCATCGGTTCCTTCGGTTGGATTGACGCCTGATTCGTTATGCGGTCTCCTTGGATGATCTAGCCGCAGATTCAGCCTTCATTCGTTTGAAGTAGTCATGATAGGCCCGCATCCCTTGTGAGCCGAAGATCAGCATGATCGGGATGTTTGCCCAGAGCATCACACCGGTCCCGAGTGTGGTCAAGATATCGAGCTCGGTTTCAGTGCTAATGAGCTGTGGCAAGGCCGCGGCGACGATCAGCAAACAGTAGATGATCTTATAGGGAATCACGGACCGATCCCCGAAGAGGTAGATTACCCCTTGTTCGCCGTAGTAGCTCCAAGAGATCATCGTAGAGATCGCGAAGAGCCAGGATGCAAATACGACGAGGTAGGTCCCTAACCCTGGCAAGACTCGATTGAAGGCGTGGCTGGTTAAGGAAGCTCCCGTGTAGGTCCGGAAGACAGCGTAGCCACCCGAGTCTAGGGCTTTGATCACCGGTTTCTCGACACTCGCAATCGGGGTCCAGGTGACTGGATAAGTTGTTGAAGCGGGATCATCCTCGGCTGAATTACCTTCTGGTGCGGCCTCGATGGTCCCCGAGATTCGTCCAGGACTGGGCGTTCCACCCTCCTCAGTGACCACCTGTGCTACTAAGAAGGCACGATCGGGACCGCGTGCCCACCCTTGATCTCGGGTCTCGGCATCGAGGGGAAGGTCGTCCGTTTTGGCCAACCAATTGCCAGTCCCTACAGTCTCTACAAGCGAACCGTCTTCTTGTTCTGCGACCTCGACGAAATCGACCTGGTCAAAGACCCCGTTCGAGTTTCGGTTCCAGGCGCCCGAGCTTAGGATCACGAGCGAGGTCAAGGTGCAGACAACGATCGTGTCGACGAAAGGCTCTAAACCAGCGACCACCCCTTCACGGACGGGCTCGTCGGTTTTGGCAGCCGAGTGGGCGATCGGTGAGGAGCCTTGTCCCGCCTCACTCGAGAAGAGTGCCCGCTTCATCCCCCAACTAATGGCGCCGGCGAAGGTTCCCCCGAGGAATGCCCCTTGGGCTTCGGTCGGGTTAAATGCCGACTTGACAATCATGATTAGCATTTCCGGAACTTGGCCGATGTTTAATGCCAGGACTACAAGTGCCGCAACCAGGTAAGTGACACACATAAACGGTACAAGACGTCCTGCAACCGCCCCGATCCGCTTAATCCCACCGATAATGACGACGGCGACAATGCCGGCCAAGATCACCCCAGTGATCCACTGCTCGAGCCCGAACTCGCTCTGAGTGACGTCGGCGACATTCCAGGACTGGAACATGTTGCCACCGGTCACGGTCGAGATCAGGAGGGTGACGCAGAAGATTGCACCGATTGTAGAGCCGAGTGCCCCTAGGCCCATTTTCTGGAAACCCTTCTGAGCGACCCACATTGGGCCGCCGTGCGGGTTATCGGGATCATCCGTATTTCGGTAGAGCATCGAGAGGGTGACCTCGGTGAGTTTCAAGGCCATCCCGACGATACCGACCATCCACATCCAGAAGACCGCGCCTGGTCCCCCGATCGAGATCGCGACCGCAACCCCCCCAAAATTCCCGAGCCCGACCGTCGCCGAGAGTGCGGCTGAGAGTGCTTGGAAGTGATTAATGGCCCCCGGGTCATTCTTGTCGTCGTATTTCCCTCGAATGACCTCGGTTCCATGAGTCAAGGCACGGTATTGGCAGAAACCGCTCCAGAGTGTGAATAAGAGGCCGACCCCCAAAAGCGTGTAGAGGACGTACTCATGCCAGAGTACGCCGTTGATCACGTTGAGGTAGTTAAATAAGAGATCGTGGAATGACTCAAACACGGTTTGATGCTCCAGTCGGGGGTGGAATCCGACGGCCAGGGTGGGGAGTGGCCGCAGACCATGCCCGATCTTTCAAGATCGTCGTTGAGGAGGATCTAATCTTCTCAAAGGAATCGACCCAGCCGATCGAGGCTCGGAGGAGAGGGGAGGGTGTTCCGAGCCTCGGATCTGATGGTGAAGCCGATTCTGTTTGTCGATAGCTTCACACTTTACTCACTTCGAACCGGTTGGTCCAAGCCTCAATTCTCGGAATCAATCAAGCTCCATGACTTCGACCGACCGGATTTTAACGATGCTACCGGGATCATGCTGCTGGAACGCAAAGTAACCTTCTTCGTACTGCCGTTGGTAATCGAGCAACTCATAGAGGACTTTATCATTGACCTTCACGACGATCGAGGTCACGGTCTGGCCTCGGTATTCACGGTCGCGGACCTCGACCTCTTGAGTGAACCAGGTTTCGGGAGGAACCAGCTCTTCGTAAACGTGAACGCGGGTGTAGATCGAACCGGTCTTGATTGGATCGCGGTGGTTGCTGTTAATCTGTGCTTCGTAACCACCCGTAAACGAGGGGCCCTTGGATGATCGGAAGTACATCCCGGAGTTCCCGCCGTCGTTGATCCAGATCTCAGCCTTGAAGCGGAAATTCGTGTAGTTACCCTTCGGGCTGTAGAGCATCGAGGGCTGGCCACGACCAACCAGAACGCCCTCTTCTAACGTCCAGGAGCTTTCGCTTGAAGGATTCAGCTTGATCATCTCCCAACCGTTCATCGAAGAGCCATCGAAAAGGGATTCCCAACCCTGAGTGACCGTAGGCTCGGCGGAGCCGGCGTTGATCAGAAGTGCAAGAGTCATGATCGCGTGCATAGCTGGAGTCTCCGGGAGAGGTCGCGCGCTCAATCGAGCAGGACAATGTAGTGGACAGGTTTGTGCCCTCGGATCTTAAGTCAGTTACCCATCGTTCGCCAGCCACCACCTGCCAGACCTCGACAGTTCCTGTTGCTCTTGGAGAATCGCTCGAGTGAGTCCCCGACTGTCTCTCCAGTTTCGTCGGATCGCGGTTGCGTTGTTCAGCCTCGGAACGTTGGCAGGACTTGGTTATCTCATGGCGCTTGCGAGCTTTCGGGTCCAGGTCGTTGCATCGGATCGGCCCAGGGGGCCAACCATTCCGTCGGATCGTGCTCGTGAAGCCGATTGGTTACAGAGTCATGTTCAGAACGTCGGGATTGCGCGTCGGGGGGGCGTCGAGTTGCTCTTCCTGGGCGACTCGATTACGGCTGGTTGGTTAGGGACCGCACGGACGCCGCAAGACGGTGACGGGCTCGCGATCTGGAATCGAGAATATTCCCCGTTAAGAGCTGCCAATTTTGGGGTCGGTAGTGATCGGATCGAGCATCTCCTCTGGCGACTCCAACACGGCGAACTCGACCGGATCAAGCCTCGACTCATTGTCCTCATGATCGGGACGAACAATCTCGGAATCGACGAGCCGGACGAAATTGTCGACGGAGTCGCGGAAGTGATCGCGACGATCCGGCGGCGCACACCAGACTCCTGGATCGTTTTGAACGGGCTCTTGCCTCGGCTCGATCCTTCACGTCGTGAGCAAGCTGTCGATCGCGAAGTCCCCGACACCCGGATCGAACTCCTCAATCGTCAACTCAAGCTGCTCAGCGATCGCCCTCGGGTTATGTATCTCGAATTCGGTAATCTATTGCTCGATGATGACGGCCTAATGACCCGGGTTGTCCAACCCGATTATCTCCACCTCGCCGAGCCTGGCTACCAAACTTGGGCAGAGGCGCTCCGCCCGATCATTAGAGAACACTTTGGCGATCCACCTCGGTTGAGCAAGTAATTCGTCAGCAGCTCAAGTCGACGATGATCTGATTATCTGGTCGATCGATGCTGCGATTCTTAGATCTGATTGTGTGGTGATCTTCAGGTTAAATGGCGATCCAAGGACGACCCGGCAGCGGTGCCCGAGCGCTTCGACAAGTTGGGCGTCATCCGTAATCGTTGTCTTCAGGTTCGGTCGATTGGCGTGAGCGTTCCTAAGGAGGTCGACACGAAACGCCTGCGGAGTTTGCACCGCCATCAGACCAGCGCGTGGGACTGTTTCTAGGATCCAGCCGTCGTCGTCCGTTTTCTTAATCGTGTCAGCAATTGGGATCCCCGGGATCGCGGCTCCGTCACGCTTTGCGGCCTCGAAAACAGCATCAATCAACGCGGGAGAAGGAAAGGGGCGTGCTGCGTCATGGACCGCGACATACTCGACATCCCCCTTGAGTTGATCCAGGCATTTGGAGACGGTGTCAACCCGTTCTGCTCCACCGATCACGAGCGAAATGTTGAGCGATTGGAGGACGTCGGCGTACTCCGATTCGAACTGGGGGCGATCCTCTTTGGCAACCGCAAGCAAGATCTGTCCGAGGTCTTGACGCGTACGGAATGGTCTGATCGCGCGGATCCAAATCGCTTCGCCAGCAATTTTATGAACAATCTTTTTTCGGTTCTGGTCACCGAAGCGGCGCGATTGTCCGGCGGCCGGTACGATCAATCCGAACATAGTGTCCTGCCATGATAAACAACGCTCATGCCGAGTCTTGGACTTGGTGACCAATCCCGTGATGGAAATCTGACCTTCCGATTTCAGAAGCTTGATTCAGGTTGTTGCGTTGGGATCGATCCAAGCTGCGCGGGGCATCGCTTCGAGCTTGTCGGCTTCGCCACGTCGGTAAACGCAAGTCCCTGCAGTGATGTCGTTCTCCCTTCAACCGCTCGTCGTTGAGGGCTCTCCGATGTTGAAAGGAGCGCCCATGAGGGCTGATCGTCGCCTGTTTCGATCCGGAATTCGCGTATCGTTCCTTGGAATTCCCCAACCTGATTGGCTAATAGACCGAGACGCGACCGCTCTCTCGATGGATCATAGCACTTGAGTCGAGAGCCGACTATGATGTGACTTTTCAGGGATCGAGAGCCCAAGGACGATTCGGCGCTAACCCAATGAACGAACAGGATAACTCAAAAGCTGCCTCATTATCCTCCCGCGAATCGAAGCTCCGGAGGCCGCGGACTGGCTGCCTACCACGACTCCTCAGCCTGATCTTTGTGGCCTCGATCTTGCTCAATGGTTGGTACTTCATCAATCAATCGAGCCAACGTGGGCCGGTCGGGCTTACGGAAGAGTATGTCGCGGGGAGTTGGAATCCCGGAGCCGACAAGATCGCAGTCGTTCGGGTGACCGGTTTAATCGCGCTCGATACGGTGAACTACGCTGTCAGGCAGATCCGTGCCGCGCGTGACGATCAACGAGTGAAGGCGGTTGTTCTCCGAGTCGATAGCCCGGGAGGGACGGTCACGGGGTCGGACCAGATCTGGCGCGAACTGATCCTCCTCAAGAACGCCGGGAAGCCGATTGTGGTCTCAATGGGTGGGTTTGCCGCATCGGGTGGTTACTATGTGGCCGCGCCTGCAGACCGGATTTTCGCCGAACCAACCACGACGACGGGATCGATCGGCGTCATCTTGGAACTTCCGAATGCCTCCGGTCTCTTGGACAAAGTCGGCGTTGACTTCGAGGCAATCACGGCAGGCGAATGGAAGAATATGGGCTCACCGTTTGAACCGTTTGAGCCGAGGGAACTGGAACGGTTCCAGGAGATGGTGGACCAATCCTACGAGCGATTTCTTGAAGTGGTTGCCAGCGGTCGAGGGATTTCGATGTCCGAGGTCGGCCGTGTGGCAGAAGGGCAGGTCTTTACTTCGGCAGAAGCCCTGGAACGGAATCTGATCGACGAACTCGGCTACCTCGAAGATGCGATCCTCCAAGCGAAGTCACTGAGTGGAGCCGAAGGACCACACAAGGTGATTCGTTACGTGAAGCCTTTTAGCTTCTCGAGTGCCCTCTTTAACATCTCGACCCAAGCAACGAAACCATCGATTGATCCGAACGCACTGATGGAACTCCGGACCCCTCGGATGATGATGATCCTCCGCTAATCCAGGACAAGACGCGTCCGAAGCCATCATGCAGAAGTCAGTCACCAGTGTTCTTTATCCTGAACGTACCGAGAACGGGAGCGTGTTCATGCATCGTCGCGACTTGATCAAAAGCAGTGGAATCGGCGCCCTCGCCGGGGCCCTCGCGGTGGCTTCTTCTCCACGAGAGGCGATTGCGGCCGGTCCAGCTCCGCTTAGCACTTCAAGTCATCCGAAACTACCGGGCGGTCTTACGATCGAGTCGATTGAACGGACGACGGTGAAGCTCCCGTATCGAGCAGTCCCGGCTCGAAACATGGCTCGTGAACTTCCGCACTGGCGCTACCTCGAGATCGCTGAGGTCACTCTCGATTGTGGAGTCTCGGGTTTCGGCGAAACGATGCTTTACTACACCTGGGGCGCGACGGATGACTCCGACGTCGAGCGCGCTCAAGGCCGGAACGCGATTGAACTTCTCTGGGACGATTCACTCGGCGCCGGCCTTCAGATGGCGTTGTTTGACGCTGTTGCCCGCGCCTTTGAGGTTCCGATCCACCGACTCCTTGGCCAACAGGTCCACGAACGGACCCCGCTCTCCTGGTGGGATATCGAACTCTCCCCCGAAGATCTTGCCCTGGAGTGCGCCGATGCCCGCGACCTCGGCTACACCGCTTTTAAGACCAAAGGGCGGCCTTGGTTTGACGTCTTTGAACAGGTCGAAGCGGCGGCTGCCGTCGTTCCAGAGTCGTTTAAGATCGACCTCGATTTCAACGACACCCTCCTTGATGCGGCACGTGGTATCCCGATCCTCACGAAGCTTGAGAAGATCCCCCAAGTCGGGATCTATGAAACCCCGATCCCTCAGAGCGACATTGAAGGAAACCAGGCGATCCGGAAGGCAACGCGAGTTCCGATCGCAATGCACTATGGAAGCCCGAAGCCGATGACGGCATTCAAGGAAGAGGTCTGCGACGGCTTCGTTGTCGGCGGCGGTGCCTCGCGACTCCTACAGATTGGTGCGGTAACGGCGATGGCTGAGAAGCCGTTCTGGCTTCAACTCGTTGGATCGGAAATCACGGCGGCCTACTCGCTCCACTTCGGTGGTGTTCTGGAGCAAGCAGTCTGGCCCGCCGTGAACTGCCACCAACTCTTCGACGATTATGTGCTGACCAAGAGTATTGCGGTCGAGGACGGGACTGCCGCTGTCCCGAATGTTCCTGGACTCGGATTCGAACTCGACCGCGAGAAGATCGCCAAGTACCGCGTCGAGAAGCCTGAGGCCCGTCCCGATCCCGAACGCTTGATCGAGACGACTTGGCCCGATGGCACGATTGCCTACACAGCGAACAACGGACGGGTCAATTTCATGCTGACCCAAGGACAGCGTGGGACCTATCCTTACTTCGTCGATGGTGCGATGACCCGCGTTCTCCCCGACGACGGCTCCGACCGCTGGCGTGATCTTTACGAGCGATCGAAGCGGAAGCCGTTGATCATCACAAAGTAGTCGAATCAGACTCAATTCCCGATCGGGTCACCCGGTGGTAGCTCGGGGGTCTCCAGTGGCCTCCGGGTTGGCGCCGGACGTTCGAGGAACTGCTCGATCTCATCGATCAAGAACTGACGATGGGCGAGGTTTCCGCCTGGGATCGCGAGGCTCCGACGGAGCTTCCGGAGGCGATCGACGACAATCGCCCTCGATTCAGCACTCGCAGAGTTATTCCCTCCCAATTCCAAGAGCCGGGTGACCAACAAGGACTGGATTGCCCTGCTGATTGTCCCGAGTTGCCTCGGATTCGACGGCACTGGGGCAAAGACTTGTGCGATCAGACGATCGAGGACCTCTTCAAATCCGAGGTTTGATCGATCGCGGCTATGAAAGTCAATGAGCCGGCCGATCCGTTCTGGCTGAATCAAGGCGGAGATCGTCAGGTCGGCCCCGGTCACCGCGATGGTAATGGGATCGAGGATCGGACTTGTCTGGCTGCCGAATGGTTCGTCGCGGACCCCAAGTGCACCATTTGGGACTGGTGGGATCCAATCCAAGAGTCGATCCGGGAGTTGAAGGAACCTGGGGTCGGTTGTTTCGAGGAGGACTGATAACGCCTCGCGCTGCCGATCGACGGGCTCGATTTCGAAGACAAGAGCAGGTGAGGGGCCATCATTTGTTTGAACGCTGTACGTATAACGGACGCCGCCAATTGTCTTGGCCGTTGCGGTGACCTGGTACCGGTGATGGAGGAAGAGCGGGACAAGCTTGATCCCGAGCATCCCGAGCGGAGTTCCAGCATCAAGGATCTCAGGACTGAACCGTTCCAGGGCAAGCTCCCGGACCCGGAGTTCGTGTCGGAGCGCGCTGATCGGATCGCTCCCGTTGTCCCAGAGATTGGCGAGCGGATGCGCAGCACCTGCAGGACGGGCATCACCATCAGAGAGGTAGAGAATTCCCGCGTCGATTCCGTCTTCAATGATCGTCTTCAGGGCCTCTGACTCATCTTCGGGATCCTGGAACTCACGATAACCGTATTCAATTGCGAACTTGTCGTACTCTCCGATCCCGACATCGTAAGCATTGGCAAGATCGATCTGATCATCATCGGTAATTCGAACCAGTGGGGCGGGATAATCCATCACGGAAGCTCGGCCGAAGGTACTCGCAGCAAAGTTATGGGCGAGGCCGAGGGTGTGGCCGACTTCGTGGGCAGAGAGCTGTCGGATCCGCGCTAAGGCCATGGTTTCGGGATCGGTTTCAGGATCGAAGTCGGTTAGGGAGTCGGCGATCGGAAAGAGGCCGCACTCACAGTCGTTATACTCGCCCGTTCCGTTTGTTGGATCGACACTAAGGTTTGATCCAATCATGTAGTCTTGTCGGACTCGGAGTGAGCCCAAGGTGACGTTCCCCTTAAGGATTTCCCCGGTCCGAGGATCGATAACGCTAGAGCCGTATGACCAGCCACGCGTCGAGCGGTGGACCCAGTGGATCATGTTGTAGCGAACGTCCATGGGGTCCGCGTCATCAGGAAGAATCTCAACACGGAATGCATCGATAAACCCTGCCGCTTCGAACGCTTCGTTCCACCACGAAGCGCCTTCGACAAGAGCAGACCGGATCGGCTCCGGTGCACCAGGATCAACATAGTAGACGATCGGTTCAACTGGCTCCGACCTGTTGGCGTCCGGATCTTGTTTCACCAAGCGATGACGGGCGATTAACTGCGTCTCGATCGGAGAAGCAATCGGCTGAGCGTAGTCAGCGAGATCTATGGTGAAGTAGCCAACCCGCGGGTCAGAGTTGCGCGGTTGATAGGCGTCATCACCTTCGATTGAAGGAAGCTCGATCAGGGAGATCCGCTGCCGGAGGCTTACGGCGGTGGGATCGGGAGTCGTCTGTCGGACCAATCGTCCCGGATTGGCCGGGATCGTCAGGGTCAGGAGAGCTTCAAGCTCCGTGTTCTGGGGAAAGGCTCGTGAACTCTTCAGATAGACTGCGCTCCGTGATCGATCAAAGCTGTAGTTTCCTTGCCCCGTTGCACTCAACGTCGGACCAATTCCGTGGGCATCCCGAACGACAAACTCGGTCGCATCGACCAGAACCCGCTCGTCCTCAGTTGCGATCACCTCGAATCCATAGAGGACCGATTCGGCGAACGATTCTTCAACGGCTCGTCGTTCCGCAGGATTATCGGAAACCGCCGTATAACGTTGATTGGTGGCGACGAGGAGGACTTTGGGGCCGATCTTACGGAACTCAACGACGTGAGATGCGCCCAGTTGGCCCCGATCAAGCCCGATTGGATTCGAGCCGACCCCCGTGACCAATGACGTCTGGTAGAGGAATTCCTGGTCGAATCGGTCGATTTCGAGGAAGAGCTTCCCTTCCGATTCATCCCAGTAAAATGGGAGGAAGCCATCGGATCGCTTCATCCCCTCGGTTGCTGCCCCGATCGTCCGAGGATCCCCCTCCTCTTGGGAACCCGTCAGACCTGTGAGCAGGAACAAGATTGCTAAAAAGCATGAATTCATTAAATTAGTGCTCTTGTGATTAAGCGTCGGTTTGTTAAACATCCCCTTGTTTTGGGGATCCAAGGCTTCGTATTGTAACGAGTAAAGAGCAGCCGAGGCCCGCTAACGATGGAGCGCCGACAATGACTCCTCGGAGTGTTTCAGGACCGTTGCAGCAAGAGCAACCCGCCAACGGCATCGATCCCCGATTTGATCCCAAGGCGACCCGGATTACGGATCAGTGGCAACTTGAAAACAAGAGCCCATTGGTCTCCTGTCGGTTCGATCCATCAGGTCGCTGGGTTGCCGCTGGGGCACAGGATAACACGATCCGGCTCTGGAACCTTGAGACTGAAGAACAAGTCCCACTCGAGGGTCATGAGAGCTGGGTCCGGGCATTAAGCTTCAGCAAGGATGGGACCCGGCTGTTCTCGGCCGACTTCGCCGACAGACTCCTAAGTTGGGATCTCAGCGAAGGAACACCGAGGCTCCGCTGGAATATTGAGGCCCATCAAGGGTGGATCCGATCAGTTGACCTCAGCCCTGATCAACAACAGATAGCGACCTGTGGACATGATCACGTTGTGAAGATCTTTGATGCCGAGACCGGGGAATTAAAGCAGATTTGCGAAGGGCACGACTGTCACGTCTATGCGGTCGCTTTTCATCCCGGCGGTGATCGACTGGTCTCCTGCGACCTCAAAGGGGGCTTGCGGATCTGGGACGCCAACACTGGGGGAGAGCTGAACCAACTGAAAGCGGAGGCGCTCTACATTTATGACAAAGGCTTCCGAGCCGACATCGGTGGCGCCCGCGCGATGCGGTTCAATCAGGATGGGACCCGGCTTGCCTGTGCAGGGATCACCAAGGTTACCAATGCCTTCGCTGGGGTCGGGAATCCAGTCGTCCTAGTTTTTGACTGGGACCTTGCCGAGATCATCACGACGCACGAATGGAGTGCGGCGAATCGAGGGGTCTGTTGGGGAGTTGCCTTTCATCCATCGGGGACCATTATTGGGACCTCAGGCGGCGGCGCTGGCGGCTACATCCTTTTTTGGAACCCCGGGGAGACCAAAGAGTTCCACAGCCTAAAGCTCCCGAACTCATCGCGCGATCTCGACCTCCATCCCGACGGCCTCCGCCTCGCGACGGCACACTTCGACGGCACACTCCGGATCTCCTCGATGACTCCAAAGGAGAATTAAGATCGAGATCAGCTGGCTTGGACTATGCCTGCACAATTCGATCGCGGTGCTCCCTGACGTTTGCGGTTGCGTTCCGAGTGTCAACGACTAACGGAGCGTGAGCCACGATCCAGTTCCAGTCGTACGAGCTGTGATCGGTGGCGATTAAGACGCAATCTTGGCTTTGGAGCCACTCTTCGGTCAGCGTAATGCTTGCACCCTGGAGATGAGGATAATGCCTCATCGGTGGGAGGATCGGGATTAAGGGGTCGTGATAGGAAACCACGGCACCTTTGGACTGAAGCTGGCTCCACAATTCGAGGGCAGGTGACTCACGGGGGTCATCAACGTCCTTCTTGTACGCCATCCCGAGGATCGTGACCCGGCTCCCGTTGGCAGCGAGTCGACGATCATTCAGTGCATCGACAACTTTACTAACGACAAATTCTGGCATGGAGGTGTTGATTTCACCAGCTAACTCGATGAACCGAGTCCGCATTCCATAGGAGCTTGCAGCCCAGGCCAAGTAGAAAGGGTCAATCGGGATGCAGTGTCCGCCGAGTCCTGGCCCTGGGTAGAATGCCTGAAACCCGAACGGTTTGGTCTTGGCCGCATTGATGACCTCCCAGACATCGATCCCCATCCGGTCGTAGAGTACCTTGAGTTCGTTCACGAGGGCGATATTCACAGCCCGGTAGGTGTTCTCGAGAATCTTGCAGGCCTCCGCGACCTCGCAACTTGAGACCGGGACGACCTGAGGAACTACCGCACCGTAGAGCAAACAGGCGACCCGGCCACTCACCGGGTCCGATCCTCCGACAACTTTGGGTATCTTGCCTGCCGAATGATTAGGATTCCCGGGGTCTTCGCGTTCGGGACTATAGGCGAGGAGAAAGTCACGGCCCGGTAGAAGGCCGCTTTGCTCCAGTGTTGGCCTGAGGACGTCTCGGGTCGTCCCGGGATAAGTTGTGCTCTCCAAGACCACTAGCTGTCCTGGTCGTAGCGATTCCGAGATCGAGATCCCGGTGTTGATTACCGCAGAGAGGTCAGGCTCGCGATGATTCCCGAGAGGGGTTGGGACACAGATCAGGATCGCGTCGACTTCTTGAAGTCGATCAAAGCGACTCGATGCTTCGAACCGACCCGACTCCACCATCAATTCGACCCGTTCCGAGGAAACATGGCCGATGTAGCTTTCGCCACGATTAAGCCGATCGACCTTGGTCTGGTCGGTATCGAATCCGATCACCGGAAAGCCAGCGTCGGCGAAAAGTTCGACAAGGGGGAGGCCAACATAACCGAGGCCGATCACCCCCACCGCGGCTGTCTTGGCCACGATCCGGTCACTCAGTGATGCTTCAATGACTTCGATGGGCTCAGTACTCATGGAAAGCTGTCGATTCGTCAAAAGTCAGAGCACTTGACAGCGCTGATCGGAATACGACTTTAAGCTGAAGGTTGTTGTGAGGTCGCCTTTTTTAAACAATTCTGATAGTGCAAGAAGTATCGATCCAGCCAGGCACCGGGATCCGCCAGGAGCGAGATCCCGGAAGCTCCACGCTCGACCTGCTCAGATTCGATTTTGGTCATCTCCAAGATCTTACGGAGTGTCCGTCGGAGTGGTTCGAGACCCAGTTCCGGATCAATGAGGAGTGTGCTCCCGGATGGGGCGTATTCATTCAAGCCGTCGATCGCGGTCGCAATCGTGGGGACTCGCGATTGTAATGCAACCGAGAGCGCCCGATGAAACAAGTCTCGGCCTGGGATACAGAGGAAGGCGTCGGCGTGCCGGATTGCTTTGTAGAAGGACGGTTCGGAATGGAACCGGACCACCCGTCGATCACCAGTTTCTGTTGTGCTGGGACTGAATTGAAAGCGTGGAATGAATCCGGAGACCTTGAAGCGTTGGTCCGGGATTAATAATGAGAGCGCATCCGCTACCAATTCGATTGTTCCGGCTTCGTCAGCGATCACTGCGATCGATCGGATCGATCCGACCGTCTCTTGATCATCGAAGACGGTGTTGCTGTCTTCGGGCGCTGGGATTGGTGGCTCAACCTCCCGGATCAGCTCGGCGTTCCAACCCGAGGCTAACGGGTGGAAGCAACTCCGGACCGCTCCAGATGGAAAGAGGACGAGGTTGGCGTCGGAGCCGGATTGGAGTGCGACCCGCGCATGCTCTTGGTCAAGGTCCTGGTAAGCCTCTCGAAAATCGATGAACTCGCGGAAGCTCCAGAGTGAGGGGAGGGAGTGCTCTTGCGCGGCCTTGATGGCGACAAAGGCGCCAGCGCCGATCCCGTGGACGAGATTGATCCGGTCGCGGTCAATCCGCTCAAGAAGTTCCGCGACTCTGG
Source organism: uncultured Isosphaeraceae bacterium (assembly GCA_964510225.1). Taxonomy (GTDB): domain Bacteria; phylum Planctomycetota; class Planctomycetia; order Isosphaerales; family Isosphaeraceae; genus CAZEAN01. The sequence goes on along the minus strand of CAZEAN010000104.1, from coordinate 5,472 downwards.
CAGATGGATCAGGAGGATTGAGCCCGTCAGGACGATCAGGAAGCTCGAGAACGACCTCGAGCCGATGTGACGCGGTGAGGTAGCGATGAAGTTGCCTCGCCATGCCAATCGCGTCGGATCTCCGATCGCTTTCGACCACTAGAAGCGGTCTGAGGTCCCGGAATCGTCCGAGGCCCCGGAGATGATTCCGAAGGGGTCTTACTGGTTCTCCTGAGTCGACTCGGACCATCGGGTGTTGATGGCGGTTCGGGAAGTCCCCCCAGAGATCTTGATAGCGAGATGCCTCAATCGGGCTATCGGTGAGCCCTCGCGAGGCACCTTCAAGATGAAGCAATTCGGCCTCGGCGGCATAGACGATCCGGAGCCCTCGTTTCTGGATCCGTTCACAGAGATCAACATCATTGTAGCCGACTCCGAACGAGACCTGATCAAACCCCCCGAGTTCACGAAAGAGGTCGCGCCGGATCAGCATACAGGCCGCTGTAATGGCGTCGACGTTGGTGGTGGTCCGCGGCGATGACGAACCTTCAGTCGTCCGCCACCAAGGAGCTCCTCGATGGAGATGGGTTGGGAGTCGGGCATCGAGGCTTCGACTGATCCCGGCATGCTGGATCCGACCATCAGCGTAGAGTAACCGAGCCCCGACAGCGCCGACGCCAGGGAACTGGACGTAGCCCACCAGCGTGCTGAGCCATCCGGGCGTCCGGACTTCCGTATCGTTGTTGAGGAGGAGCAGGTACTGAACGCTCTCCTCGAGATGTTCGATCACTTCGTTATGGATCGCGGCATAATTGAAGCCGCTGGTCTTGGCGCCGACTGGAATGACAACGATCCGAGGATCCTTCACGACGTCGTCGAAGTAAGCTCTGGTTTCCGGTTCGACACTTTGGTGATCAAGAATGATGAGTCGATAGTTTTCGTAGTCAGTCCTGGATCGAATGGATGAGATGCAACGCCGGAGGAGGTCGAGACGATCGCGGGTCGGGATCAGGATCGCAACGTGAGGGCCTCGATCAGGGAAGCGGAGCGCCAATCGATTCTGCCCTTGCTGGATTGCCCATGTTGGCTGAATGACCTCCGCATCGATCCCCCGACGCTCCAGGGCTGCGTTAACGACCTTCTGCTGAGATCCAAGATCGACATCGATATCTGTTTCTTCCAAGAAATTTCGATCCGAAGTGTACTCTCGGATGCGCTGTCGGTGGTAGAAGACGCCGGGAAGGTGCTTAACGTCCGAAGATGCCTCCGAGAGTCGGAGAACTAGGTCGAAGAGCCAGATCTTCGGGTCCGCCTCCTTGATTCCTCCGACTTCGATCGCGAGTAGTCGATCGACCAGACAGAGCGGTCCGGTGTACCAGTCGGTCAGAAGTTGCTCTGGTGACCAAGGGGAACGAAAGATCGGCGCGCGACGGCGACCATCGTCATCGATTTCATCTTCGTCGACGTAGAGAAAAGCGGGGGCTGTCGCTTGATTGTTCAGAGAAGTGAGCAAGTGCTCAACAAACGTGGAGGGGAGTAGATACTGATGATTCGTGAAGAGAACGTAGTCAGCGTCGAGTCTGCTGATGACCTGATTAAGGACCTCAGACTTTGACTCCGGGGAACTTGCGATGAGTCGGATCCGATCACGAGCAACAAGCCCGATAGCCTCCGGTTCTCCGATCACGACGATCTCAGTGGGTGGTTCGGCTTGATTGATGATGCTCAAGAGTGAGCGTTGAAGTGCGGTTGCTGACGCGCCGACTCCGTCCAGAACGACGGCAATGGTCATCGGAACGCTGAGGATCGCTTCATGAGCCGGATTGAGGAGTTCCGGATCCGGGATGGCCTCTTCGCTTTCTAATGTCGTGATCCATCGATGGTAGGGATCGGGCTCTGGGCGCAAGAATTGAATAAGGTCTGAGTGCGTTCTCCGAGTCGTCCCGGTTGGCCCTTCCGTTTTCGGGAGTTCGGTAGTCGTGGCTCCGGGTGGAGCCGGAGAAGGATCTGGAAAAGACGGACTGAGTGCGGAGGTCGCGTGGTTGAACGGTCTCTTGAGTTGCACCAAGCGTCGACGGAGCTGCTGAACCAGTTTGCGAGGTCGGATGGTTGCGACTCGGGTGAGCTTGTTGAGGAACCGACTGAAGCGGACTGCGGCGGACCGATCCCGTTCGCGGAGTTCGTTCTGGAGGTGCTGAAGCTGGGCTGATTGCGTTTCGAGTTCTGCTACCAGAGTCCCAATCTTGGTCTCTCGGCGTTGCACTTCGCCATCGAGCCAGGTCGAATGGAGGAATCGCTCCGTGAGTTCCGATCGAAGATGCTCGACCAGCCGATCGCGCTCGGCAAGTCGTGCTTGGAGGACCCGGACCCGCCGTTGCTGGTAAACCGCTTGGTTGAGCCGTGGCGACTCGACTGTATCCTGCTCTCGAGGATCGGGGGTCGAGACTAATTCCGAGGCTCGCGTTCGATGGTTCATGGACGAGTCCGGGAGCGTGGCCAAAGCGTTCCGATCGGCAGGACGGACGATTGCAGGTTCGGAAGATCGGATCCGATGGATCCACTTTTCGATCCCTATCGGGTTTTCGGAGAGTCGTCAATCTCGGTCGATCAAGATTGTCCAGTTTCAGAAGGAGACTTAATTGTGTCAGCGTCGAGATTGGTTCAAGCGGCGATGATGGTCGGGATCATTTCGATCCTGCCCGCAGGCGGCCTTGAGGGAGCGGACGCTCCTCAGGATGGGGATCGAGTTGTTTTTTTTGGCGATAGTATTACCCAGTCTGGCGGCTATGTCATTGATATCGAGTTCTTCTTGATGACCCGGTTTCCGGACCGTGACATTGAGGTCTTGAACCGGGGGATCAGCAGCGAGACGATTTCCGGGACAAGCGAGCCGGATCACTCACCGAGGAGGCCAGATGCCCACGATCGGTTCGATCGTGACGTCAAATCGGTGGCGCCGGACCTGATCGTTGCTTGCTTCGGGATGAATGATGGCAATTATCACCCGTTTGATCGTGAACGATTTCGGGCCTACCGGGACGGGGTCCGTCGCTTGATCGATCGAGCTGATGAGATTCGCGCCACGGTCCATTTCATCACGCCACCGCCATTCGACGACCACCGACGACAGGTCGCTGACCCTGCGGCGATCTTCTACGGTTATCGCCATCCTTACAGCCGTTATGACGACGTCCTGGCGCGTTACGGCCATTGGCTCTTGAAACTGAGGACGGAGGGGCACGTCGTCGCTGATGCACACTGGGTCTTGAACGCGCATCTCCAGCGCCGGAGGGCCGAGCGGGTCAGCTTTTTTCTCGCCAGCGATGCAGTCCATCCCAACAAAACAGGCCACTGGCTGATGGCGGAATCATTGTTGGAAGCCTGGGAAGTTCCCGGTCTGGTCGCCGAGGCCTCCATTGATGCGAAAGCATCGATGGTCATTGAAGGAGAGGTCGAGTCTCTCCAGGTCAGTGATCAAGGTCTCGGGTTTCGTTGGAGATCCCCGCTCCCGATGGTTTTTGACCCCGAAGTGGACCGGCAATCGTTGGCACTGGAAGGAGTCTCCGATCGTTTCAATCGGTACCGACTCCAGGTAAGCGGGCTTAAGTCTGGGAACTATCGGCTGCTTGCAGGATTTGATGAATCTGGAGAACTTGCCGAAGTTGCCGCGTGTTCGAGTCGCGAACTTGAGAATGGACTTGATTTGACCACCTTACCGGAGTTCCCGACCGTTCTTGAAGCCTCGAGGCTTCGCGCGGATCTGGAGCGAGTCCGCCGCCAAGAGTATCGGGATTGGCGGGCTTCGTTGGCGGAATCCGAGGACGAGACCAAATCGCGTATGTCAGAAGTGGAAGCGGAGTTTAATCAACGTCGGTTGCCTCGAGTTCTCCAGCTCAGGGTTGTCCGAGACTCGTCATGAGAGGAGGTTTCCGAAGCCGATCCCGAGGACAACGGCCTGGAAGACGTCTTTGGGACAGGGTCTGCCAAACTGGATTCCCAATCCATTTGACTGATCGTGACGAGCGATCCGACCGCTGACCCAAGGGGTCGAAGCCGGCTCGACCACTCGGATTAAGACGTCGTGACCGATCGACGGCTTCTCGGGGGACTCGGTTTGCACGAAGACCCCACCGTTGCTGATATCAACGATTTGTCCCTCGATGGACCTGGTGGTTGATTGTTCCCACCATTCGAGTGCCACGTGATTAGTCAGCGCCGTCTGCCGAGGATCGGCGCGTCGCTCTTGAGGCGCTGTCACTGCTCCTGTCCTTCTGAGGCTTCGTTGTTGGGATCGAGAGGGGGCGCTTGGTTTCGTAATGAAGCGTGCGATCGAACCGGATCTGATCTGATTGGATCGGGAGGTCTGGCCTCCAATCGAATCGGGAAGGGGGGACGGTGATCAACCAATGGGTGATCCAGTAGGAGTCTACTACGCTCCGGTTTGCGGGGCACGATAATTGCTATGCTTCAGTCTCGATTTAAGGAGGCAATTCATTGAAGTGCCCCCGAGCGGGTCCGATCCATCGAATCTGAGGACTTGCCCGTTTGTGATCGTTGTGATCGATAGATCGTAATCAATTGGCTGCGTCAAGGCGTGCCCGATGAAGCTGCTATCCCCACGGTCTTCGAAAGGCCGCCTCCTCAACTGAGTGCGATGGGTCATGGATGCCGCTGATTCTAAGATCTACGATGTGAATTGGTACGATTAGCCTGCAAGCCCGGGGTGGTGTGCGAGAGATGGAGACGGGCGTAGCAACTGATCCCCTGAGACCAAACTTAAGTTGCTTGGTCTTCGATGAGAGGAGGGCGTCTGTCTATGCGGTTCCAAACCCTTCACCTGAACTGCGGTTGGCTTCATGCACCGCCTTCGCCACCGGCGTGTTGTCACTGTATCCTGATCAGGAGTGACGAGGAGGTCGTCCTCGTCGATAGCGGCATCGGTCTTCACGACGTCAATGCCCCCGAGGAACGAATCGGACCTGCAGCAATCCAAACGGCCGGGTTTCGTTTCATCCCAGAACTCACTGCCGTTCGCCAACTGCAGACGATGGGCCTCGACGCGGGCGACGTTACCGATATCGTGCTGACCCATTGCGATCCCGACCACATCGGAGGCTTGGCGGATTTCCCGAACGCCAAAGTGCATGTCTCCGTCGAAGAGAAAGCGAATCTGGCCTCGGGGAATCCGCGCTACTCGTTGTCGCAGGTAGCCCATGAACCGAGATGGGTCGCGTATGGCGAATCCTCTGAGGTGGATTGGTATGGCATCGGTTCGCGTCCGGTTAACATCTCGCCCAAGATCGACATTCGACTCTTACCGCTGTTTGGCCATACGCTTGGTCATTGTGGGGTGGCGATTGCCAACGAGGGTCGGTGGTTGGTTCATACCGGAGACGCGTACTATCTGCGAGCTGAGCTTGAGAACGAAGCTCATCCTGTTAGTTCTACTGTAACCGATTCTTCGTGACCGCCGCGGCTTGTTCGCATATTCTA
>CAZEAN010000103.1:0-19799 GCA_964510225.1 uncultured Isosphaeraceae bacterium | reverse complement strand
CCCATTAGCCCCCCAATGAGTCCCTTCAGCCCCCCATCATGGCCAAGGAGCGTACCGCGGGCAGCGCCAAGATGGTCACTTGCGTAGTGACCATAGGGGATTGGCGGTGCATAGGCAATTCCACCAGTCCGGAAGTCCTTCGCGTAGGTCACTCGAGGGATCGTGTGGACCCAGGGAGCGACGTCAGAAATGACGCCTGCAGTCGCGTTCGTTCCGAGGATTCCCGAGATGGCTAGGACCATCGCGAGGCCTCGCAGAGTTCCGTTTCGCATTGATCAATCCCTTGTCAACATGGTCGGTCTCCCTCCTGGAGTGTTCCGGAACCAAGCGAGACGAGCGAGCCCTCGCCATCCTCTGCGCGGCTGCCGCCATCGACGTTACAATCAAGTTGTCGACTTGAGTCGTCACGAACTGAGCTTCCCCCCCGGCTTTGTCTTCCAAGACAGGACTTGCGGTGATCGACTGACTCCGAACACCTCAGACCTTAGCCGAGCGGGACTCGTCATGAGTCTCCACCATTGCATCGGCCCTGATCCAGTCCGCGCTGAAGTGAATTCGGCCGCTGCTCGTCGACGTTTTTTCGGTTGTCAAGATCAGTTTCGAGGTAATTTCGTCTTTTGGCTCGCTCAATTTACTCGTTGTTTCACTCAAATGATTCGTCGAAGTGATGAAAAAAAAGAGCCCAGGCTTAGGACGCTCACCCGCAGGAGTCACGTTCTAGGTCTGGGCTTTTGGGATTCGCTCAGAAGATCCACTACGTCGATTTTCGAGGTGCAGAAGATTTCGAGTTCAGCGGGAGCTTGAATTAGTAACTAGGTTGAACTGCCCACGACGGAGCTTCTGTGAGGTTAGGATTATACATCCCGGTCATTGCCGAACGTTTGAATGCACGACGGAGTCGTCGACCTTCGATCCAGCGACTAATTCCCGAGGTCCCGAGCATGGTTGACAACGGCCCCCGACGTCGAGCGGGTGCGCTGTTGGCGACACCAGAGGGATGCCAGGCCGCAGTCGACGGATCGGGGTACATTCCGACCGGAGGGACGGCACCTGGCATCATCGGCGACATCGGAGCGATCGGTTGTGGGGTCGAGACGTCGGGCATCGATCCCCGATAGCCAGCTCGGACAACGCCGGAAGGACGGCCAGCCAATCGTGCAGGCATCGGACCAGGAGCGACTGCATAGGCCTCGATTCCCGAAGTCGACGGTATTGCTGGCGGTCGGGGTGTGGAATCGGTCCAACTGGCAACCGGTCCGGGGAGATTCCCGCGTCCGGTGTCGACATGATGTCCCGCCGGAATTGTCACTTCGCGACGGTTGAAGATCCGATTCAAGAGGCCACTCTTGTGTCGGACAACCGGGATGGCGTTGGCAGTGCCACAACTTGCGCATCCCGTGTGATTTGGATACTGTGCAATCGCTGGGGATGCCACAATGATCGTGATCAGTGCGACCGCAATTCGTGCAGAAAAGGGCATGGTCTCGACTCCTTCCGGTACCAAAAGTTCGGGCGTCTTGCTCAAGCGATCCCGTGACTCGGGTCCGGGGTCGCCACGACCCACCAGTCGAAAGGTGCTCACCTGACGACCGCGGCTGCGCCGAGCGAGCGATCTCCACGATTCCTTTTGATGATCGTCCGTTAGTATCGGTTGATTTGAATATTTCCCTACGATTAGCTAAATCAGAACTATCCCTAGCCTCAATCGGGAGTTCCCTCAATGCAGCTTTATTATGCGGGGCCGCTCTTTACTCAAGCGGAACGCACCTGGAACGCGATGATTGCGAGAATCCTGGTGGATCACGGTCATTCGGTCTTCTTACCCCAGACTGAGGTCCAAGAACTCGAAAGGCTCGAGGCAGGGCCGATCTTTCAGCTAGACGTCGACGGAGTCCGATCGGCCGAGGTGATCGTGGCGATCCTCGATGGCGCCGATCCGGACAGTGGGACCTGCTTTGAGTGTGGCCTGGCATTTGCGCTGGGGATTCCCATTGTCGCTGTGCGGACTGACTTCCGCGCGGGTGGGGACGCTCTCCCCGGCCAACGGCTTCCGGCAATCAACCTGATGCTCTCGGAAGCTGCGGCCGAGATTGTGGATCTTCCTGCTCCAGTCACCATCCCTGAAGAGGTCGCCGAAGCGATCCTCAACGCACTCGACAAGGTTAAGAGGAGCCCAAGATCGCCTCTAAGTCGGCTGTCAGGATAATCGAGGGGTTAAGAAACCTCGAAGTCCGAGGACTCGACTCGTGTTGCCTACAATAAGTTTAGGAGCGAACTCAGGAGGTCGTTACTTCTCTCAGCCACAGTTCACCCTGACAAGATACAGTTCAACAAATGAACAAAGCAGTCCTCTTCTTCGTCGTAGTGATTCTGGCATTTGGCGCCAGCTTTCTCTGGATCCGTTCCGACGTACTTCCTCGCAACCGCTCTCAGGATCCCCCGATTGTGTTTGGCGTGATCGACGAGCACCAGGTCACTCCCGAAATGGAAGAAGTGACCGAAGCCATGGCTGACCGTCGCGCACCCGCATTTAAGACGGTGGGTCACGATCAGAAGATCTACGATTCCAGCGCGATTTTCGGTAATAAGCCTGTCTTAATCCTCTTCATCCAAGACGGGTGCCCCTGCAGTGTTTCGGCCGAGCCGTTCTATCACCGCCTCTTTGCTGCATATGGCGATGACGCCACATTTCTCGGCATCATCGACGGTGATCCAGAGGTTGCTCAAGCTTGGGTTGAACGTCTGGAGACACCATTCCCAGTCCTCTGCGATCCTGATCTTGAAATCGTGAGAGATTATCAGGTCTGGAATTCAGCTTATGCGGCCTTGATTGATCAAGAAGGCCAGATCGTCAGAGTCTGGCCTGGTTACTCGGAGGAGATCCTTGAGGAAATTGCGACTTCTTTGGTAACGATTGCAGGAGCCGAGAAAGTTGCCCTCAATTTCGGTGAAGCTCCCGAACTCCCGTACTCTGGGTGCCCCTTCTTGATCGAATTCGAAGCGATCAGCACCGGAGCCAGCGAAGAAGAAGAGACACTCTCGGAGTCGCTGGAATAGCCGAGCTGCTCAAGACCCGCCGGCATTAGCGTGCGCTGACCGCAGTTGATCGAGGATTCCAAGAAATGGCTGATGTCTGATAAACGTAACCAGTCTCGTTATCTTGGATGAAGACAACGACGTCGGTCTGGTCGAGATTCCAGGAGGGGTTCGGCTCCAGATCAAACGCAATTGTAAGTGGCTCCGACTGCGAGAGACTCACTCGTTCTGAGCGGATTTCACGAACAATATTGTGTTCGACAAGCGTCGCGCCGGCATTTTCGCCGGAGGGTACGTGGGTCGTTAGGGGCCCCTCAGTGATCGCGACTTCGACAAGCATCGTCTTGTGCAAGAGCCGCGATGATAACGCTAGGGTCGTAACGCTGATCGACCGATGGCTCGGTGCCGCGATTGCGCTCTCGATCGTCAGCGAGAGTGCGACATCTTCAGGGGCTTTTAAGGCACGTTCGAGCCGATCTTGGAACGGAGGCCAGACTTGCCTAACCCCTCGACGGCTATAGCCACTCATTGGATAGCGGCCATCGACCATCAGCAACGGAGTAAAGGTCAGGTTTTTTGCGGCTGGGTCCCGTTTCTTGGCGACTCGACTATAGGCTCGTTCGCGTTCGGTAAATTGCGCTGATGAGAAGGGATCTTTCCAGGGTCGATTGAAGTAATCGACGTGGAACGCGATCGGGATGACCCGATCAGTTTCAAAGCCTCGGTCAGCCATCATCAGCACAACTTCTTGGGCTGTCGGACAATAGTTGCAACCCTGCGAGGTAAAGAGCTCAACAAGGACAGTCTTGCCATCGGCCTCAACGGTCCGCCGAGGACTCCATTGGTTTTCCGACTGGGATGGAGCGGGAGTGGTCAGATCGGCCGTTGATGGTACTTGAGCGCGTTCCTGGCCGATGGCGAGTCCACCCACGATCAGACCTGTTGCAATCAACCCGATGCTCAAGATCAGCCGTTTCATCCTCGGCCCTCCTTCAAAGCGAACGAGATGGCTTGGTTCCACCTCAAGACTCAGACCAGTTTCAGTCACGATACAGGGTTTCTCCAGATCCATCCCGTGAGCCCGAAAACAGTTCTGAAATTGTTTCCTCTTCCGGTTCTTTAATCGATCCATGGGTAGGTTGTTACGTTCCGAGTGACCACCGGACGACCCAGCCGAGGTTCTTGCCGAGATAACGTTGGGCACGGGGCAATCGGGCGGCAAGCGTTTCATCGACTCCGAGCGACTTTTGGAGTTGAAGCGTCAGGCCGACGCTCCGTCCGATGTCGAGGTAGTCGTCGATCGATCGAGGGATCGTGACGATCGGACTCCTGATCCCGGTTTCGGGATCGATAAATCGCGCGCATTGACCTGCGAGTAGTTGGTCGGGATGCATTGACGAAAGTACGCAATAGCCACCGGGTCGAAGAATCCGGACGACTTCTTGGAGGACGCGATCGAGTGCTTGAATGTGTTCCGCGGCGAGTCCGAAGATGACGGCGTCGACACTTCGATCAGCAATCGGAATCCGCGCAGGTAATTCGAGTTGCATCCAGAGAGGGGCTTGAGGTCCGAGACCAGCACTTTTCTGTGCCGCAATCCAGAGCATCTGGGGAGAACTGTCGATCCCGATGACGCGGGCGCCAGCCTCTGCGATAGGAAGACTATGGCGTCCTGTCCCAGCACCCAGATCGACAACTGTTTTCCCGAAGACAGGGTCAATCATCTCGAAGAGGGCTGGGCCTTCAAGCGCGATCAAGGGGTTCCCATCATGATCATATTGCGAGGCCCAGGCGGCATAACCTTCGCGAACCGACAAGATTTTGGAGGCTTCCCCACTCAATTGGCATCACTCCGACTTGAGCTAAGTTACAGACCGGAAAGGTCCTGAAGCGTATCGCACCCTCCGGGACTTCAGATCAAGCAACTACTTCTTAGAGTTGAAGTCGGTTCAGAGTCCGAGATTGCCTCGGAGCTCTCCTCGGGAAACAATAAGAAAGGTGAGAGGGCAGGACACGTGGTCGTTCCGAACACCAGAAGCAGTTTGTTAGAGGCAGGTCGGCCGTTGAATCCATGGAAAAGTGACGACTCATTGAGCGTCGTCGTAGCGATCCCGTGCTACAACGAGGCAGCGGCGATTGGTGCTGTCATTGATGAATGGCGTACCGCGACGCCCGACGCCTCGATCGTCGTCTTCAATAATAACTCCAATGACGAGAGCGGACGGATTGCAACGGACCACGGCGCACGGGTCATCGAGGTTCCCGATCAAGGCAAGGGGTTCGTCGTCCGTCAGATTTTCGAGGTTTTCAGTGATTCGGATGCAGTGATCCTGATCGACGGCGACGGTACCTATCCCGCCGAGGTGGTCGGTCCATTGCTGTCGGCCGTCCTTGAGGGACGAGCCGCGATGTCCGTCGGAACACGTCGACCGATCGAGTCTTCAGGAGCGATGACACCGGTTCGGGGATTCGGTAATTGGGTGATTGGGATCGCGTTCCGGACCTTGATTGGACCTGGAACGACCGACCTCCTTTCGGGATACCGGGTCTTCTCCAGGGAGTTCATGAAAACGGTCCAGCTGCGATCGTCCGGTTTTGAAATTGAGACCGAACTCGCAGGCGAGGCCGAAGGTCGGGGATTGCCCGTCCTCGAATTCCCCGTCCCCTATCGACCGCGGATTGCCGGGACATCAAGTAAGCTCCGAGCCGTTCAAGACGGTTTCCGGATCCTCGCGATGATCCTCCGGCTAAGCTTTCGACTCCGACCTTGGCGGCTCTTCGGGCTGATTGCGGCACCTCTTACAATTTTGCTGACGATTTTTTTGGCATCCTGGATTTGGGGTCTCGGATTAGCTCTGGGCTTCATTGGTCTGTTGGCGTTCTTACTTGTGCTCCGGAAGCGGGCTGGCCTGCTTGAGGCTCGGACCGATGGTTGATGAGCATGCACCTGATCCGCTTGCCCCCTCCGAACGCCCGAAGCGGGAACGATCCGCCAGATATCCGGGTGCCTCGCTTGGTGAGGCTCTAGAATTCGCGAAGGCAATCGATGATCACGGCCTCGACGGGACCTCAGCGGAGGCGATCGCAACCTCGATGGGGTTCGAGAGTATTAAGACCCGGACTTTTTCGAGCCGCTTAAGTGCGGCCCGACAGTTCGGGCTCTTGGTCTTGGAGGGAAATGTCTATCGATTGACCGGGCTCACCAAGCGAATCCTCTATCCGGTGGATGCGGGGACGCTTCCTTCGCTTTACGCTGAAGCCTTCAGCAGCCCAGCACTCTACAGCGACCTTCTCGAACGATTTCAAGGCCGGACACTCCCGCCGATTGAATCCTTAGCGAACCTCCTCTTTCATCACCACCAGATAACCTCGTCGGCAAAGCAGGGCGCTGCGGAGGCATTCGTCGATTCGGCTCGATTCGTGGGAATGCTTGATCAACAAGGGATACTTCGGGCGGCGGCTTCAACACCCGTTACTATTCTAGCCGCCGATTCCCAACCGAAGCCTCCGCACGACCTTCCGACGGAACCACAACGTACCGAACGAGCGAGCACGACAGCGTCGGAGAGTCTAACGCCGATCCGGATCGATCTTCAGCTCTGGGGGAGCGATGAAGGCAAAGTGGTCCGGATCCGTGCACCGGAGTCGATGTCGACGGCAAGCTTCGATCGGATCGTGCAAGCCCTTCAGCTTCTCGTCCGGATTGAACCCTGAATGGTATTCTGAGATCAGTAGTAGCCCCATCGATCAGCTCTGAGAAACTTCTATGGATCTTCTTAATGAATACCATTGTCATTAGGAGTTTGTTTATGGCTGGTATTCTTTGATTAGTCGTCGATAGGCTCGGAGCGCTCGGATCGATTCAAGATCGGGGTCGTCACGGATACTGGCGATGGGGAATCCGGATTCGAGAGCGCGACGGAGCCAGTGAATGGCGTCTTCGTGGAGCGACGGGTCTTGGACAGATTCCGAGAGGGTCGAGAGTACACAAGCACCATTGTAGAGGCGTTGCGGAGTTGGTGAATTACGGAGCGTTTCGAGATCATTGAGGGCAGACCGATTCCCGAGTTTGGCGCGGATGAGAGCCCGGAGTTCATAAGCTTCGATCAGCTTGGAGTCAGATTCGATTGCCTGATCGAGGTGGTCGAGGGCAGCATCGGTAGATTCTGATCTGACTAGGTGGGCCATCCCCAGATGTGCACGGGCATTTTCAGGATCTTGACTGAGGGCGTGATCAAGATCGGCTCGCGCCCGATCCGAATCTAAATCAAGGTAAAAGAAGCCTCGAGCGACCCGGATGAGGACATCGTCGGGTCGACGTACGAGCGACTCGCGAAACCATTCTTCTGCCTCTGATTCGCGACCGAGTCGACCAAGTGTTTCGGCCCAAGTCACTAAGAAAGATGGTTCGTTGGATTGGGAGTGATCGATGACCCACTGGAGGTCATCAGCGGCCCCGTTCGCGTCGCCTAGTTCGAGTCGAACGAGTGCTCGGTTGATCCGGGCTTCGTGGAGATTCTCATCAAGCTTAATCGCTTGATCATACGATCGGCTCGCCTCGGCCTGACGCCCATCCTTCGCGAGCGCCAGACCTCGGTTTACGAAGGCCCAGGGATCCTGGTCGTTGAGAACGGTACAAACGCTAAAGTCACCAACTGCTGCACCGTACCTTCTCTGCTTCAGATGACAGAGTCCAAGCGCAAACCAGGACCAATAACGGTCTGGTGCGAGTCCTGTGGCGTGGTCAAGGAGTTCCTCGGCCCGATCCACCACACCCTCAGCGAGCGCGGTCGTACCTAGCATGTAGAAGTCGCGCGCTGTCGTCATCGGTATCGATCGAGCTTGTTCAAGATCGGCTTCCGCTTCGTCGGCCATCCCGAGTCCGTTGTAGTAGCGGGCACGCTCGAGGAACAATGCCGAGGTCGGGTTGGGATCGAACTCTTCGATCAAGTTGAGACGTTCGATGGCACGGACTAATGCCTTTGCATACGTGCCTTCGGGCAAATCATGAGCCTGGACAACAGCTGCGCGGGCTTCGAGTTGAAGAAGTTCGGCGACTTCCTCGATAAGGAGTTGTTGTTCTTGAGGTGGAAGTGCTCGGAGAGCGCGAGTCTTGATCCAATCGGCCCCTGCTGATTCAACCCCAAGATCCCGAAGCGCCTCAAGTGCGAGCAGTCGGCCGTCCTGAATCGATTGGTCCTGATGATTCCCGGTTCGGGAGAAGGTATTCAGCTTCAACTGGATCTCGTTGAATTGCTCCTGGAATTCCCGGAAACGTAACTGGGCCGAGGCGACAATGAGGTTTTCACGGAGAATGGCAGTCGTCACGCCGCCACCGAGGATCAGCGCAATCGAGACCAGGGCGATCGAAGTCGATCCGGTCAGTCCCGGATGTCTCCGGAACCACTTGGCGACGATTTCCCGAGTGCTCAATTCGGGAGCATGCCGAAGTGGACGAGATTCCAAGAGCCTCCGGAGATCTTCAGCGAATTCACCGGCGTCCTGATAACGGCGGTCGGGGTCGGGGTCCAGGCTCTTCCGGATCACCGACTCTAACCCCCAGCTCACTTCCGGATTTTCCTCACGCGCTGAGGGGACTCTCCGAATCCGCTCGTCGATCATCATCTGCAAGAGCCGGAGGGTGGGGCGTACTGGGTTAGGCTCGGTGAAGGGGGAGTGGCCGACAACCATCTCGAAGAGAATCAGCCCGAGGGAATAGATATCGGAACGTCGATCGACTGCCTCTGATGGCGTTGTCCCCCCAGGCCGGAAGGCGTCGAGATGCTCGGGTGACATGTATGGTAGGGTTCCGCCAAGCTTCCCAACTTCGTCCGAACTCGATCGGAGTTCGGTATCGGCCGAGAGGTTGAAGTCGAGAATCATCGGAGTCCCGTCTTCCGTGATCAGAATGTTCGAGGGCTTCAAGTCGCGGTGGAGAAGACCTCGGGCATGAGCATGCTCGAGGCCTTCCGCAAGCCTCGCGGTGATCCAAATTGCTGCATCAATAAATGATGCGTTCTTCAGAAACCGGCGCGACGGACGTCCACGATCCGCTTCTTGTTCTTCCCCAAGCTCCTCCGAACGTGGCCTACCGAACTGCGTGAGTCTCGAAAAGTAACGCCCAAGGGTTGAATTCACCTGGGTGACCGAACCGGGAGGCGAACTCCGGTAGGACCGCAAACCGATCTGCTCGCGCCCGCGGCTGGAACCGAAGGATTCATCGTGATCAAATCCCTCTTCGTTCGTCAGATTGGACGGCCGGCAGGCCCTATCGAGTGCGGCGACCAACGAATACCCGCCCGCAACACCAGAGCGTTCAATTGTCTGGTCGTGTGACTCGGTCGCTTTCTCGAGAATCGTGGCGAGGTCGGCACCACCGAGATAGGGCATGCACAACAACCAGAGTCCGGTTCTCCGATCCTCATGGACTGAGTGAATTGGGACGATGTGGGTGTGCTGGAGCTTCGCCAGGATCTGCGATTCTTCACCAATGGCTTTGGCTGCGACCTTGAGGGCGACCTGTCGGTTTGAGAGTCCGATTTGGGCTGCGCGATAGACCGACGCAAAGGCTCCGCGACCGAGGACGCTCAAAATCCTGAACCCAGCGATCTCTTCGCCGATTTCGGGGAGCCTCAGCGCTCCAGCATGATCGAGTTCCGGCCTGGAGCCCACGATCGATCCTTCTCTTGGCGATCGGGTCGAAGTCTCCCGTTCTTGGTTGTCATAAAGGTGGATTGAGAGGTCACCTTCGTATACCGAGCCTACCATTTCGTCGGGTTGATGACCTTGGCTATCCTTGCCCATTTTTTTTCGAGAGTGCGGTGCAACTTCTTCGGGTGTCGTTAAGGAATCTCCGGAACTCATCGAGAGACGGAGGACCCAATCATCTTCCAGCCGATCGATGGAATCACCTTCTGCCGTGTTGAATGCGTCATCCTCGGTATCGAATCGACCAACAAGATTGGGACCAGGAGGTTGTGTCGAAGCCATCGATCGAGACCTTCAATGGATGACGTGGGGGGAAGGGTAGGGCCCTTGGGGAGTGGCTACTCTCTCTTCCAAAACTTTAGTTCCGAATCTGGAAATGGGTCGTGGATTCGATGCGAGGGTTAGTTGCAGATGATCCAATCGAGTTCTAGGTTTCCCGGAGGCTCTCCCTGAAAACAGATGAAACGATGTTCGCAATCAGGTCGTTTCGATAGTTGGCACCCTTAACTTGCACTCCGGACGCCCATCGTTTGTTGATCCGAACACAATCACCTCAATCCAGGAGTGCTGCACTGATCCTTGTTGCCAGTTGGTTCTGACGTTGCGTTGAAAGGAGTATTGGATGCAATCTACTTCGTCTTCTAATGATCCGGCTTATGATTCCAAAGTGGAGTCCTCGGCGGCGTTCGGAATCGCCGAAGCCTTATCCAACGCCTACGACGCTTCGGTCGGAATTCTGATCCAAGATGCATCTCGGTTGAACCAAGAGCACCACTGGGTGGCACGGAGGGGCTTGTCGACGACACCTTGGATTGCTTCAACCGAAGCCGGGGAGCTTCGTTCTAAGATCGATTGGACAACGATCCAGACCTATGACTGGGAGCCTGAGGGCGCGCCACGCGATCACATTTGGCGGATTGTTCGGCTAAACAGTCTCGAAGAGTCAGGCCCAGGATCGGCCACTGCTTGGATTAGAATCGACCGGACTCCGATCAAGAAAGCGTGGAAAGATCTCCGGACTTCGAGTATTTCCTCGTGGAGAAAACGGGGAGATTTTTCAACAAGTCCAGGTGATTTGTCGGAAGGAGAGCGTTGGCAGACGCCACTGATGGATCGACTTATCCGCGCACTGCAAGTGTCAGAGCCTCCCGAGCGGTTTCAACGTCGGGCTTCTGAGGCTCTCCGACAGGCCAGCGGAGTGGAGTTGGTTGGTTGGGTCCCCCGAAGTCACCGCGAGAATGTTGTTTTCGCAGGAACAATCGAAGGGCTGACGTCAGAACTTCTCCGGTCATTGGTAACGCGCCAACCCAACGCCAATGAAGCCAACTGGGCCGTACTCAACACCGACGACCTCCCTGGACTCCGCTCGTTGATGATTGTTCCTTCTGATCCAAGTTCACCTTCAGGATGGCTTGTGGTGGCGAGCCCCGTCGCGGATCGTGAATTCGGGGTTGAGGAAGCGAAAATCCTTAGGCCAATTGCCAACTTGATTGCGAGCCAACGCAGTAACGCCCGACATTATGCCGAACTCAAAGAGCTTCTCTTTGGAGTGATCCGATCGTTGACTGCAGCGATTGAGGCCAAAGATCCCTATACCCTCGGGCATTCTGAACGTGTTGGTCGGATTGCCGTCCGACTTGGTGAGGCACTCGGACTCTCAGCGGATGAGCGGGGCGATCTCTATCTTGCCGGTTTGCTTCACGATGTCGGGAAGATCGGTGTCCGTGATGAGGTCTTACAGAAGCCCGGGTCTCTCTCAAGGGAGGAGTACCGCGAGATTCAGGAGCACGTCCGAATCGGGGTCGAGATTCTCGCCGATCTCAAGAAGCTCCACCATCTCTTGCCGGGAGTGGCGTCACACCACGAGAACTATGATGGGTCCGGCTACCCGGACAAGCTCTCGGGGATGGAGATCCCGATGCTCGGTCGCATCCTGGCGGTCGCGGATGCCTTCGACGCGATGTCGAGTACACGCCCCTATCGACATCAGCTTTCGCCTCAGAAGATCACGACGATCTTTGAGAAAGGCGCAGGGAAGCAGTGGGATCCCGTAGTAGTGGAAGCACTGTTCGCCTGTCGCTCCCATGTCGAACGGATCCGCCAGAAAGGGCTCGGAGAAAGCGTGAAACAAGTTGTCGACGCGACCGTCGGACGTCCCCAACCTGGGAGTCGAGTGAACGGCTCCAAGGGATTCCCCCCGAATCTTCTGGGAACAGCACAGAGTTAATCGGAGACCTCAAGTTCGCCAAACGAGGGCGCCCGGACCTCGGGCGCCTGACCAAGGCTCCGGAGCTTCTCAAGGAGTCGCTTTATGAGATTCTCCTCAGCGTTCTTGTGGAGCCGCTCCTCGAACTGGTGATTTGGTTTGGGATTACTTACTGCAAATCGGCTCGCCTCAAGTGAAGTGAGGTCCATTGTGGAGGGCTTCGATCGGGCTTCAATCGACGTCCGCCACTCCGTCCGGATCCCGGCCTCGATAAGCTGGGCATCCAGGTTGATGGCGGTCATTCGGTTTGAGGATTGTTGATAGTACCCTGCCAATCGCTCCGTGAGTTCGGTTCGGAGGACAAAGCGGGCCTGCTCCCAGTGTCCCTTGAATCGAGCCTCCGGCGGTTCGGTGAGATAACCTCGCCTCTTTAACTCCGTAACCAATGCTGGGATCAGACTGTTTTGATAATTCGTGCGATCGAAGTCGGGTATCCTCTCCTTAACATTTACCGGCTCGATCCGGACGCCGACGGTTGCGACCATCCAGGTTGCCAATCGATCCGCTGCCGGGACCAGTTGCTCGGCAATCGGCAGGGGTAGGGTCTCCAGGGTGGTGAAAACACGGTCCAATTCTTGGAGAGCATCCGATCGATCACCGGTCTCGACGATCGATCCAATGATTTCGAGCCGATCCTTGAGCCAATGACGACCGTAAACACCGAGTGCTTCCAAAGTTGCCTCGCGGAACGAACTCAGCGCGGGGTCGGCAAGGACGCGTGCATCGAGAGTTTGGGCACGCCCAAACGCCTCTCCCGACTTCAGTTCGGAGAGCGTCGCCAACTGTTCTTCAAGATCAAGTTGCGCCAATGCATCACGACGTAAGCGGAGCGATTCACGTTCGGACTGGTCAAGTAGATCTGAATCTGATGCGACGGTCAGGCAGACTTCGAGGGCTCGGAGCGCTGCACCGGTTCTCCCTTCCGATTCGGCACGCTCCGCTTCCGAACGGGCTGCGTTGAACTCATCCAGTCGTCGAGCCTGGGATTCGGAACGGAACAATCGCCAACCAATCAAGCTAAGGGCCAAAAAGAGCAGGGGGAGGAGGAGTGACCGCCACGGAAGTCGTCGACGGCGTCGCCTCCGGCGAGGAACTTGGGGCGTGTTCTGGTGCCTTGGCAAGAAGGGTACTTCGACAAGTGCACCACACCCTGTACATTGGGTCCGCCGTGAAGCTGTCCCGGGTTGGAGTTGAATTCGAGTCCCACAATCAGGGCACCCGAAAGCGCGTTGCATCGTCTCTCTCCGAAGCCGCCAGACGTCTCGATCAATTCCCTGAAAGATCGATAGACAAATTCTGTTTTAGCACGCTTCCGTTTCGTTCGCGAGTCATCAAGATTGGTCAAAGAGAGCACGCAGGCATGGTTGGCAAGGCGGCGATCTCTCAGTAGGATGCGACCCAACGCGGATCAGCTGAGAGTTGCTCGGGATGATCGTTGGGCCGCTTCGATTGAGACAAGACTTCGCTGTGGAAAGTCCCGATTACAGCCTCCGGGAATAGTTTTTGGGTCGACCTAGATGTCATCAATAGCTTGGTACGATAAGGATAATGGAGATGATCCGCGTCGATGTTCGTGGTGTATCCAGACTACCGATCGCGGAGATGCACGCTCAGAACAATCGGAGATTGCAAGAGGCAATGCAAGAATCGGAACAGGCTTTTGAAGAAATGGAGCAGGAAAGCCTTCGATTCGATGCCCTATGAATCGCGTCCGGCAAACCGTTGCTCATCGTGAGGTGATCTGGGAATTCGTACGAGCAGTCTCAGGATTAGAGTTCGACCTCTCGGCGATCCGGAGTGACCGAGGCCTCCAGAGAGCACTCTCGGAACTCGGTCAAACCAAGTCAGATCTGGTCCAGATCGGGAGACGGCTCCAATCGCTCCCTGAATTGGAGGCATCTCGTGCTTCGGATCTTTTCAGCGGCAACGCGACTCATATCGCCCGGGAGCATGTTGAAATTGAAAGCGAACCGCAACAACTCGACCAAGCAGGCTTGATTCCGAGGTATATGAAGATGTTCCGAAATATCCAAGCAACGATTCTCGAGGTCGCCCGAGAGCTACCGTTCGAGATTGCGGGGATCCCCGAAGTTCCATTGACATCGCTCGATTCCCCGACTGATGCCACCGACGAAAGGAGATCAGGGAGTGAGGAAGAAGTGAGAATCAGGGAGCGACCGGAATCAATCTCCAACAACCTACCGATCGCCGCGTTAGCGTTGGCCGGCGACACACTCTTCGATCAGCCAAGAGTCAGCGTCGGAGAGCATCCGACGCGTTGTCCGGTTGGATGCGGGGTAAGTCCGAAGGGTCACAGAGAGCCCCGCATTCTTGAGTAGCGTTGCTGTAGCGTTCGCTTCAGCGACCGGAGCCTTAGTTGCCCAGAGGCCGTGAAGCATCAAGACGCGGAGCTTTCGACAGTCGTGCCATCGAGCAAAGGGTCGAAATCCTTCTGGGATCCAACCATTCAGAGATACGACGCCAGCAAATCGATCTGGATGGCTGAGCCCAAGTCGGAATGCAACAGCTGCCCCTTCGCCCTCGCCAACGAGAAAGATCCGCTCGGAGTGGACATGCAAGCTCCGCATCGTCCGGTGGATGCCGGCGAAGACCGTTTCCTCGATCGAGTCCACGCTCTCCGTGAGACTACCCTCCATCATCTGCTGCAGCACAACGCCAGAATTCGGTAATGGTTGAGTACTCTCCGAGTGGACCGACCGTTGCCCCGGTCGACCAAATTCTTGGCCCCAACGGTAACCAGTCGTCTCCGAATCTCGCCTCAGTGCTTCGGGGCCTCGGAAGCTTAAGCCGACATAATTGCGCCAGCTCATGGTCGGCATTGACTCAATCAACTGCTGCTCATTGCCACCGCGACGGTGGAGAAGCACAAGTAATGGATAAGGATAATTAGGTTCATAACGATCCGGGACAAAAGTCGCTTCGACCGGAGTAACGGGCCCGGTCGTCGGCCTGATCGGTGGTGTCGTCCGACGATCGTCATGCATACCGCGCTCTCCTCAGAAGCTGCCAGTCCACTGAAGTTTAATCTCGAAGGAGGATCGCTCAACTCCGCTGAGTGATCAGGCCGTTCCCACGGCGTCGGAGGTGCCATCTCCAAACCAAATAGCTTCACGAAAGAACCGAGAAGCCTTGCTGAATGGCCGTCTCGCTAAGCATAGCCAATGGAATTGCCGTACTTCAACAAATTGCCTAGTTCATGGCGTTTTTTCTCAAGTACCAAGTCCAAGTAAAACGAAGTGGGGAACTCTACGGAGTTTATGGCTGTCACAGAAGATCCGGATGAGTAGGGGTTCTCTTCCGAAATCAGAGGGAATTGATGATCAGGGAGTACGGGAACCGAGGCCCCGTACTCCCGTTGATGCGGATTGATTGAATCGTTTAGGAAGATGATCCGCTGTTGAATCTAAGGATCGGATTGGCAGGACGCCCTGCGCGGAGTTGGTCGCGGCGGATCCGCATCTGGGCGAGACGTTCTTCCAATGCCGCCCTCATGGTTTCTTGAAGCTGTTGGCGGCGGAGTTGGAATTCCTGGATCCGCGCGGCTCGTGCGCTCGGACTCGGGGTCGGTGGAGGAGTTGGTGGAGTTGTGGGCTGGGGAGCTGGCTCAGGATTCGGGGTTGGTGCGGGACTCTGGCCGAATCCGGGTGGCTCGGGCGCTTGGAAGCCAAGAGTCATCGGTGCTGAAAAGGCCGAATTATTCGAGGCGGTTAGTTCTTCGACTTCGTTGTCAGGATCAACCTGGAGAACGATCCGGCCGAGCCCCGCGCCGAGGTTGACGCCTGGGATGTTCCCCGGAAGTTTCAGCTCTTGATGTATGGTCGTGGAGGCGCCAGCCGCTAAGCCCTCGGGGAGTTCGGCGAAGCCAAGAACCAATGCGTTGTTGAGTTCGCCGTTAGGGCCACCAAGGAGGAATCGAGCCCGGAGTGGCGGTGAGTCGATCTCGGAGGGGTTTGAAACGGTCGCTGCAACTTGGAAGCGGGACCCCCAAGCGAGGGTTGTCCCTGGTGTCAGCAGATCTGCCACGGCAAGGTCGGTCTTCGGCGCATTGGGGTTATCGGGAGGAGCCGACGGATCCATAGCAATCCCGAGGATGGTCCAATCGACCCCTTGACCGCGTAGGTTTAACGGACGGAGCTGTGGGTTGATGTCGTTTTCCGCATCAGTGACAACCCAGGCCACGAACTCCCCGGCTGCAGGGAAGTCCGTCGGAGGTCCGGGGGGCAGGGTGACCGTCCCTTGAATCGGTCCGAGTTGCTGATGGGGGAGGACGTCCGGGAGCTCGATCTCGCCAGCGAGTGTGACATCGAAACCGGTCCCCGGGGCCGCGCCCACGGGAGTCAGCATAATTCGAACAATCGAGCCAGGAGCCATCCCAGCAGTGTTGTTTTCGAGGGTTAGCTCTAGGGGAACCGTATCGCCCCAGAGGGCAGTCGACTGTCCTAAAGTGAAGCTAATCGGCTGCGGGTCGGCTTGGACTTTGGGGACGATTAAAACAAGGGATGAATCATGACCGGTCCCTTGGCCGAGATTATTGGTCTCGTTTAACTCGGCGACGTCACGACTGGCGTCAACGACGAGCCCGAGATGGATCGCTCCGTCAGCTCCGACTCCCGATAACGGGAGAGCTGGTAGATCGACCTCTTGGTCGATTGTAAACGATTCCCCCACACCCAGGCCGTCGGGGAACGAGATTGAATCGATCTTAACCGCGTCGAGATTCGGAGTCGGGCTTACTGAGACGAAGACATCAACTGAGAACGGGCCGCTGGCGTCGGCGTTCCCTTGGTTCACGACGTCGCCGACAATCCTAAGCGGAGAACCCCAGTCTCCCGTTGTCGCACTCTGAAACCCGACCGCGACTAGATCGGGAGCCGTTCCGGCAGCCGTCGAAAGGAATTGACGATCCTCAAGCGGCTCAAGCCGGAGCATCTCCTTCGTTCGCGATCCTGCCCGACGTTCCTCAATATTCCGACGATCTCGGATCGGCATGGTCGACTCCTCCTTGAGCTTTCTTCCCACCTTCGGATCCTTCCTGGAACTCAATTTCACAGGCCATGATCAACCACTGATGTCAGCCGTGCACATCAGATTTTTGATTGATCGCGTAAGTGAGATGAGACACAAAGCGGGATAATCGGCAACGCTATCGTCTGCCTTGCTGATCGTCAAGTCGTGAGGCCGGATCTCTACGAGTTGACGAGTATTTATTGTGGTCGACTTAGCAGTGGGTGAGAGCTACTAGAGTCTCAGATCCTGCAAATTACTGACAGATGATGAGTGGACTTGGAGCCCTAGCGAATCGCCCTCCCAACCGGAGAGTCCGCTTGGTTAGGGTGTTCAACTAGCGTAGATGCCGCTAGGGCTCGTCCGAGATATTCCAACAGATCGATCTCAGACCGGATCCAGTTGATAAGAATGCTACCGAAGCCGCCCCGTGGGCTCGACCAACGCGGTACTTGAGGCGATCTGCGAAGCTTCCGGGCTGATTGTGTTCGGAGCCGTCGCCATCTCTGAACCGTTGAAAAAGGTCTGAATTCCGGTCCCGATCGTGTAAACCGTCCCTGTGACCTGCCGCTCTACTTCGACGCTCGCGTAATTCGCCACGGGGTTCACGGAAAGTAAGATCAACGCAACGACGATCAATACTACATGCAACTGTGGATCGGCCAGGAGGCCGAGGCGTTCCTTCCAAGACATGATTCACCTCTGCTTTCTGGGTGCAGATGGTTAAAGTTTATGAAACCTCTATGAAGAATACGCGGGCAAATCATGAATGTGATCTGCCAAACAAAAGAAATCGTCATTATCAGAGCGATTCAGGGATCCTTTTCTCTTGATCTCTCTAATAGCTAAGACGTCGCTCAGACCGAGACTTGCGCTGTCGAACTCAGAATCGACTGCGCAGGATCATCAAATGTCCGAAGGAGTTAGGGATCGCCATCGATGAGTTCAGGCGACGATGCCCGATTGCACTTGGCCTGGGCGAGGCGTTGCTTCTCGAAGTGCAACTTCGATGCAAAAATCATTCGGGCGGGGCAGGCCTTCGGCGAAGCTAATCAGAAGGGACAGGTCGGCAATGCGATTGAGGCGTCTCGGAAGGCCTTGGGCGTGCTCGTGGAGTCGCTGAAGCTGACCCTGATCGAAGAGCGGCTGGGAACAACCGGCATTCGCAAGCCGGCCGGTTATGTAGGTGGCGGATTCATCCGAACTGAGCGGTCCGAGTACATAACGTGTGGTGAGTCGGTCGTTGAGAGAGGGAGGAATCTGGAGGATGAGTTCCGGACCACCGACAAGCAAGAGCATCAAATGGGACCGACCCTCAGAACTAAAGTTTTGAAGCATCCGGAGCGCTTCGAAGCAGTTGGGGTCGGGGATCAGATGAGCCTCGTCCACAATCAAGAGGGGCGGGCGACCGCGGAACGCCGGACCGGCGAGTCGACGTCGGAGCCTTCCGAGCGTTTGGTGAAGGCTGGGACTCGCAGACCGCCGTTGCCCTTCAATCCCGTCGAGTTCATCGGCAAGGTAAGCAAGGAGCTCGTCGGTCGAAAGCAACGGATAGGTCAAGTGGACCGTTCTCGAACCTAACTCACGAGCCAGGAGTGCTCCGACCAGCGTCTTACCGGAGCCGGGCGCGCCGAGAAGTGCTGCCGGGCCCTGACCCTGCTCGATTCCATAACGGAGACGTCGACGTGCCGCGTCCCGAGAGGGAAGCGTAATCGCCTCTCCAGGGTCGACCGTTTCCGAGAACGGGAGTTTTTGGAGTCCAAAGTGCTCCTGGTACAACGGACTCTCGACCTCCTCCGACGTCTCCGAGGGCCCAATCACAATTAGTGAACGCCCCAAAACTCGAGACGAAAGGTTCGCTCAGACCCTAATAATTACGATTACATCACGCGAAGCTTCATTCTCGCTCCACGAACGTCTCGGCGAGGCCCAAGAGCGGGATCCCACCGGCCTCGAGAACTTCTCTAGCCTGGAGCAACGATCTTTCGCTTGTGAGTCGCCGATGATGAACGAGGACGGCGGCATCGACCGAGGGATGCAGGACCGCAGCCGAGAGACCTGTAAAAAGCGGACTGCCATCGATGAGGACAAGGTCGAATTCACGTCGGAGCTTAGCCATCAAACAGGACCAGCCCGCGCTTGAGAGAAACTCACGGGGTCGCTGTACCGGTGATCGGAGCGGGAGTACGAAGAGGTGATCGTCTGGCGATTCGATGATCGCTTTGCCAATTGGCTCACCGTGAAGGACGACGTCGTCCAGTCCGACCCGAGGACGTAAATCAAGGAGCCGTGAAAGCATCGGACCCGTAAGATCGCCATCAATCAAGAGGGTCCGTCCCGGCCGTCGAGCCAACGCCCGTGCCGTGGTCAGGACCAACGTCGAGCGGCCCTCAGCCCGATGACAGCTTGTGATCAGGAGGACGCGGAACCCCATCCGATCACGGGCCTCGAATAAGCTTGAGGCGAGTTGCTCGAACCGTTCGCCGTAGTCGCGTTCGAGGAGTCGAACGGTAGTAGGCCAGTCGAAGACTCCGGTGTTAGCTCTCGGTATCTGGAAGTGAGGGGCTGGTGGCGGCCCACTAGTCTTCGAAGGTCCCGTGGGCCGTGATTCTCGGGGCTGATCGTGTTGCGGAACAACCCCCGGGGCTTGTTGATAGAGGCGGGCGAGAGCCCGATCAAGGTCCTGCATCCGTGCGGTCCTCGTCGTCGAGGGGGAGCAACCGATCACTGAATTTCACCGAGAGAGAGGCGTCACTCCCGTCGG
>CAZEAN010000102.1:0-20586 GCA_964510225.1 uncultured Isosphaeraceae bacterium | reverse complement strand
ACTCTAGAATATGCGAACAAGCCGCGGCGGTCACGAAGAATCGGTTACAGTAGAATTAGGAGAAGCAATGAATCCAACTTTTCACTCACCACTGGCAATGTCCAGTCAAATGACAAAGTACGACTAGCCGTGGGCTGCGTGGTTTTATCGCAACCTTCAAGTCGCCAAGCCTGAGTATACGAGCGACGAGAAAGTCGCCGCAGGCCTGATCGAGCTCGGAGCCGACATTTCGAAGGACCGCTGGTCCAAAATGAAACGAGGGGAAACCAAGGTTCCACTCGCCCTCTTGCCCTATAGCGCTTCACTGATTGGGCGGCCAGCACAAGATCTTGTCTTTTGCCCGGCTATGACGGCCCCGGCCCGGTCCCTAAAGAGGGCTTGCCCCCTACAGAGGCCGAGCCAACGTCTCCGTACTCTTGTCGGCTGCAAAAGCTGCCTGACAAAGTCGGGGAAGAAACGGTGGTCCGAATTGTCGTAGCGAGTCTCGGTAGTTCGGAATTGGCACGCCAATTCTATGGGCTACCCTAAACCCGAGCCTAAAGCTAGATCGTTGGAGGCTACGCCAAGTTTGGGGCCACATGATGTACCGGTCCTATGCTGGTAGCTTATGTCTTGCTGAAGTCGAGAATCGGATCAAGTGTGTCGTACCAGTTCTTCGGAGCATTACATTCGTGCCCGAACTCTTGGACGACACACCACTCAATCGGCCCGAGGCGAGTTCTTCCTCTCAAAGTACGTGGCCAACCGGCGCACCGGAGTGTCGAGCCGCTGTGGCGCGAGACTCTGAGGTGGTCGACTGACGTCAACGCCAGTATGCTTGGTGGAGAGTAGCACAAGGAAATTCACGGTGCCCGCGTGAAGCATGAGTTAATTTAGCATAAAAAATGGGCGTGACGAAACACTAGCATGAAGCTATTTTGACTCGATGATTCAGCGTTTGCACCGTTGCGTGGGTCTCGGATAGGCGTTCCTCGAGTAGTTCGACCGCAACGTCGCGCGGGAGGCAGGCCGAGAATTTCAACCCATCAACAGCGGCTTCGTCGATCTCCGGGCGCAGCGCCGAGACATCTTGAGCAGATGCGGTTCCGACCGCAGACTGAATCTCGTCCAACCGAACGTGATCCTCGAACGTCAGCGTGAAACTATCGTGTTCGACGCGCGACATGACTGATTCGGACACAGTGTGGGCCAGGGTCGCATTTGCCCTCAACCCTCCAAACGTCCACCATTCTGGCCGCCCCTTCGAGCCCATCAATACTACCGTGGTCTCCGTATCGAGCCAAGCGAACTCGTGACGGATCTGCTCGATGCGATCCGTCGCCCGACGAGACCAGTGAAGGCTCGCGTCATCGGCGGCGAGAACTTGTTTGATCGCCTGGCAGAGATCGTAGTTCAACCCCTGTCCTTCACCCTTCCAGCGTGACCGGCCCTCAATGTCCGAGGCCTCGACGTAGGTCTGGCGTCGTTGCCAGTCGATGTGATTAACCACCCAGGACTGGCCGCCCAACAGAAGGATTCGTGGGCCTTCTTGTTTCGCCAAGAAAGTCATCTCGTCGACATAGCCGAGTTCACGACGTCCGTGGAGCACTGAGAACAGTGGAGGCGAGGTGAAGACCGAGAACAACTCCATGAAATGGCGGCGGCCGTAGGTCTCCTCACCCTCTCGACCCATCCCCAAGATCCCCTGATCGCTCCATAAAATCTCTCGCTCCAACATCCAATCCACGATCTTCTCGACAGTCTCCGGCGACATCTCGGCGAACGCCGGCACTCCTGCAATCCATGGGAACCAGTCACGCCGGCCGAGACCATCCTCCTGCAGTACCAGTGCCATTAGCTGCTGTGCGAGAATATGATAGGGTTTTGGGGGCGGCTCGATCGACTCGATGAAGCCCGTAGCCCACAGGGAAATTAGACCGGCTGCCTGGATCAGCGGTCCGTCCTTCGTTGCCAGGAAGAGGCAATTACGCGTTGTCCCCCTCCGACGTCCCGTTCGTCCCATCCGCTGCAGGAAGCTGGAGACTGTAGGCGGAGCATCGATCTGAATCACGCGGTCGAGATCGCCAACGTCGATGCCGAGCTCCAACACGCTCGTCGCCACGATCACACAGTCGTCGCGCTCTGTGAAGGCATGTTCCGCCCAATGTCGCTGCTCTTGACTGAGTGAGCTGTGCGTGACGAATGTCGCCACCTGGAGCTGACGTAGCTCTGAAGAGAGCTGCTCCGCCCGAGCCCGGCTGTCCACGAACACGAGCCGTTTCTCACCTCGGTGCAGCCGGGAGATGACCACGGCGGCGTTCTGGAGCGACCCGACGAAATCCAGCTTGACGTCGGCGTCCGCCATCTGGCCTCGCGCGTGGTCAGAGATTCCACGCTTGTTCGTGCTGGAAGCGGCAAGCCAGTCAACGAGCGCCTCGGGGTTACCCACTGTCGCGGAGAGGCCGATCCGCTGCAATTCGCGACCCGCGACCCGACCAATGCGCTGAAGCAGCGACAGGAGGTGCCACCCGCGATCGTCTCCGGCGAAGGCGTGGACCTCGTCAACGACGACCACGCGCAGGTCGCCGAACATGCGTCGTGTGTCCACGGTTTGCGAAACTAGCATTACCTCGAGAGATTCGGGCGTGGTCAGCAGGCAATCCGGGAGATCGCGCAGAATCCGCTTCCGTGCCGACGCCTTTACGTCGCCATGCCAAAGTGCTGACTGACGGCCGAACAGCTTGCAATAACGCTGGAGCCTCAGGTCAAGATTATTCAGCAGCGCTTTGATCGGGCAGATGTACAGCACACTGAGGCCTGTCCAGCCCTCGGCAAGCATCCGCGAGACCGTTGGCAGGAACGCGGCTTCTGTTTTGCCTCCCGCGGTCGGAGCACGGACGATGAGGTGCTCGCCGGCAAGTATCGGTGGAATAACCGCATCCTGAAACGGCCGCAGCTCACGCCAACCTAGGCTGTTGACAACATGATGCTGTACAGCAGGATGAAGTCGGTTGAAATTGTTCATAGGTCTAACTTGATCTCGTCGACGTCCGAGGCCTTCATCGCCTGACGCTCGACCGTCACGAGTTCAGCCTCGTCGATCGTCAACGCATAGTGTTGGCGTGGGTCGAAATCGCCAAATTGATCGACTCGGTCCAGCACATCGGCGACCAGCTTCTTCAGGAAAATCCTCGGGGCTAGCCCGACCCTACCCCCCAACTTACCCGCAACTGCATCGGCCAAGACCGCAACATAGTTATCGTCGCATCGCTGTGAGATCCTCTTGGTCGACTCAGCGTGCTGCGTATAGATGTCCCTCACCTTGCACCCGACCAAGCGGAGCCGCTCCAGGTCGAACGCGGGGAGACGAATCTGCGGGGCGCGCGGATTGTCGAAGCGGGCGTCGGTCTGAAAGTCCACGTGCAGCCGCTGGGCAAGCGGCTCAAGACGTTGAATACCCTGCGGACCCTCAAAGAAGGCAGGTGTCCCGGTCACGAGCAGATACAGCCCCGGGAATCGCCCGGCGTCGACCTCGTCGATGAGCTGTCTCAGTGCGTTCAAGCTCTTGTCGCGGGCATCACTACGGACGCGCTGGATCGTCTCGACCTCGTCGAGCACAAGCAGCAATCCGGCATGATTCGAATCTCGGAGGACCGTAAGGATCCCCTGGAGGAAATTCAGGGCCCCGAAATGATCAATGTCACCTTTCACACCGGCTGCTCGCTTCGAGGCCGCGGCCACATTTGGCTGCCCCGATACCCACGCGAGGACCCCGTCGGCCGTTGCCTGGTCCCCAACAGCTCGAGCACGCCGGTATCCCCGCAACGCGACGGCGAACATGGGGGCACTCCTTGTGACTGTAGCGAGTCGTTGCTCAAGTAGCTCCTCAGTCCGTCCCAGGAGTGCGGCCTCGTCGTCGTGGTCGATCGCCCCCTCAGCCAGCACATCCTCTTCCAGCGTGAAGAACCATCCGTCGACGATATTTCTCAGTGCCCCATGGGCCGTGTCTCCGGTCGCCAGCCGCTCGATGAAGCGCCGGTAGACTGTTTCAAGGCGATGAAGCGGCGTCTCCGTCTCAGAAATTTGAACTTCGGAAGTCGCAAAGCCCATCTTCCGAGCGCGATCCGCGAGCCATCGTGCGAAGAACGTCTTCCCGCACCCGTATTCGCCCCGCACAGCCTTGAACACACTGACGCCCGAGCAGACCTTACGCAGCTCCTCATCGAGCGTTCTTTCGAACCCCTCAAGCCCTACAGCGAAGGCATCGAGGCTGCTACGCGGCACGGTGCCTCGCCGAAGCGCGTCGATGATCTCCTGCCTACGCTGGGGACTGATACTCATCGCCAACACCGTTCCAATTCGAACTGACGACGGAGCAGCTCGCGGTTCAATTCAACGGTCTCTGAAGTTTCATCGCGCGTGATAACCGGAAACCCATCAACGTTTATCACACGCTGGACTACCGCGAGTAGTCCAGGCAACCGCCCCGGGGAAAAATTAAGCGCCCGCGACAATGCTGCCGACGTCATCTTGTCTCCGCGAGCATCGAGCACCCCCAAGAACCGGCCAAGGACCTCATCTGAGGGTGCGGACCGCCCAGCAAGTTTCTTCTGCTCAAGATAGATGGACGACGCCAGGAGGTCTGAGATCCACTGGGGCGCCTGAGGCGGATGCTCGACGGACGCGGCGCTATCCTTTGGTGGCCCTTCTTGTTCCTTCATGTCGAAGAGATAACCTGTCTGATTCGTCTTGGTGAACCTATGTGACCCGATCGGATTGGGGTCCGTCGGCGTCTTTCGCTCCTCCGTTGTTCCTCCCATCAGTTCTTCCCACCAAACCGGTGTATCTACCGAGGCTTCTTTCCAGCCCTCCGGGAATGAGGTTGTTGAACAAAGTACGGCGATCGGAGCGACCATCTCCTGCGGGGACGCTCCCCCGTGATACCCATTCTTCTTGGCTCCGTACCGAACCCCTTCAGTCCAAAGAGCAACCAGAGTCTTAGACTTGGGATCGACGACGCGCAGTCCACTAAGCGTGATCTCACCATCCAACGGCTCGCCCTCAGCGTATCGCCAACGCTCGCCTCCATCCGCCTTCCGCTGGTTCGTCCTGACGTCAAGCACATGGCCGTGATCGCTCGCGAGGATCACTAATCGCTCGGAGGATTGGGCTTCATGTAACAAGGGAGGAAGGACGCTGATGGTGTCTCGTGTCCAACTTGTATCGATCTGATCGCCTTTCAGCAGATGATCGTCGACGGCGTTGACCACGACTCCCACAATACGGCGGTCTGTTGACGCGATCTCTCGGCGGATCTCGCTGGCAAGGCCAGAGTCGTTCTCTTCCTGCAGTGACCGCTTGTGGAAGAGGATTGGGGGATAATCGCTACGACACCGATCCAGCAATGCCGGATGCGACTCGAATCCGTCCTGCTCATCATTCGACTCCCCTCTTAGCAACCGGCCGCAGAGCAGACTCGTACGTGATACCCTGGTCACAGACGGGATCGCCGCCACGCCTCCCATTAAAGCCAGAGCCTCGTCTTGCCCACAGAGGGCGATCCAGACATCGCGGGTAATGTCTGCAACCAGCTCTCGAGCCACTGCGACGCTCATCCCGTCGATCACGATCAACAATATCGGACGCTCTGCCGCCAGCGGCGCAACTACGGTTTCTAAGATCGATTCCACGGGGACGATCGAGCCGGACGACGAGCCGGACGACGTCCAATCTTTCAACAGACTCGCAAACGCGTTGGACTGTTCCTCGCGAACTTGTGCGACTCGCTCGGAAAGCTTCGCGTATGCCTCGGACAGCTTGCTCAGAGGGTCGCCCGTTCGGAGAGAGAGGCGGGCCCAATCCACGAATCCGCCCTCGGCTAGATGAGCCTTGACCGCCTCGCCTAGCGACCTCGGGCTATGAGTTGCTGCGTCCCCGAAGCCGGACAGCCAACGCACTAACCGGAGCGCCATGTCGACCCGTTCTAGGCGTCGCCGCGCGCGAGCGGCGAGTTCATGCTCGCCGATCAAACGCCGTGCTTCTGCCATCGGCTCCAATGTCCTCAACCCCTCGCTCGCCAAGGCGTCCCCTAGCCGCTCCCCGAACTTCGTAAGACGCTGGTCGAAACCCAGGGGTGATGTGTCGCTCAGAAAGGCAAAGGAGTGAGCGCCGACCTCGTGCAGAATCCCATCTGCACGCTGAAGCTGGGACTCTTTGAGCTTCGGTTCAATCAACTGCGACCGAACGACCTCGGTCGCAGCGGCGACCCACTGGTCAATCGCTCTGTCATCCGGGGTCACCCCGCCGAAATAACGCTCCTCCATCCTACCAGCGGCTTTGTCGAGGCGGCCCGCATTGTCCGGGTGGAAGACGACTCCGGCGGCCAAGCCGATCGGCAGCGCGTCCGCCCTCTCGTTGACTGCAACGCAGCCCAGTACCGTCTTCGCCGTCGGCCCGGCCAACTCCGCAAGCCACGCCGTCGCCGCGTCGCGGAACTCAGTTGACTCCTCGCGGAACCGCCGCACGTTTTCCGGGTCAATCGACCAGCGAAGCAGCTCCAGCAGCTCCGGGCGCGGTGTCGCCAGGCCGATGCTTCGATCGAGCAGGATCGGCCAGATGTTTTCCGCGTCCAGGAATCCCCCCGGCGCTGGGGCATATCCATCCTCGGGAATGAATTCGAGGAGACGCTCGGCAATCCAGCGATGACGAATTATTCGCGGGTCAATCGCACGGGCCTGAAAGAGCGACTTCACGATCTGCCAGCTATCGATAGGGAAGAGCTGACACTTCGCCAACCGTACCAGGATGTCCGCGCTCAGATCTTTGTTCTCGAGTCTGGTGACGAGCACTCTGATCACCTTGCCATCGCCCTCCTCACGGAGTGCTATCCGCATCGCCAGAGGCGAATCACACTGCTCGATCATGTACAACTCGTCGCCGTCTTCTCGGCGACGCTCACCCGTCCATCGCCCGGCCGAACGGATGCCGATTACCCGCGCGTCCGGGATCTTCTGGCGGATGGCGGCCACCTGGGCCTTGATCTGAGGAAATCTCGGTGCCGTCATCTTCACCCCGTGTTTTCCTCAATCCTCCAGGAGATCGTCAATCGGATCTCCCGGCCGTTCGTCACTTCTCCCGCGAGCTGCTCCAGTTTCCCACGCAAATCCGCAATGCTTTCGAATTCCTCCGTTCCTTGTCCGACCAACTGGCGACCTGGTTGCAACCGAGGGGGAGCCGGAGCGACGGGAGGCTTCGGCGATTCGGGTTGAGGATCGGGAGTCAAAACCGCTGTTGTCTGGGTCAAGAGTGTCAGCGCGATCGACTGCGCGTCGCTCAAGACCGGCTTGAGTGCCCGAACATGCTCGTCGCTCTGGAGTGCCTCAACGACGCTCTGCCGGATTTCAATTGCCTTTGTTTTGCGTGCGTCAGTTAGGTCCCTGACCGCATCGAAAATCTCCCAGTTCGTCCCATCCAAAACGCCACCGAGCTCTTGGGCCTTCGCGACGCATTCGCCCATTGCCGCTTCGCTCGTCGCGACCTCGGCTTCGGCCAAGGTCATGACCGCGGAGTCTTCGCTACCAGATTGGATCTGCTCCAGCAGGGTCAGCGAGGCAATCGCCGTCTTTACGCGATCCGACGTCCCAGGGTTGACTCCCCATGCGTCCAACCGATTCCGAAGCGACTTCGCATAGTCAGAGCATGCTGACCGCAAGTTCTTCGCCTTTTCCTTGACCGACTCGGCCAACGTCTTCACATTGTTGGCTTTAGGCAAGGGAGAAACCGAGATACCGAAAATCTGACCTGCCCGCTCAACCGCCACGTTCCACTGCTCGGGGTCGGGTAACGACTCTTCGCGTAGCTCGCAGCGGTCATCGACGTTCGTCAGCGACGGCTCCCAGGGGGCACCGTGGAGCAAGAGCGACCGGTTCGTCTGCTCAGCAAACGCAAGGATGACGAGGTTCGCTGCTTCTTTCGGCAGGCCCATCGGCTTGGGCATGTCAATCCATTTACGGAGCTGCTGAACCGTGATTGTGTTGCTGGTATCTGCGGCCTTGCGCGAGAAGTGGTGCTTCCAATGATGACCGAGTACAAAGTGCGTAGCGTCGTGACCCATCTCGCCCAACAAGAGTGGGTTGGCAATGTGCCGGACTAAGGGTCTGAGCGGCTTCTCCACGAGACAGCGGCCGTCCGATGTCCGAGTCGCCTCGCTGACGACCTCATAAACTTTCCTGAGGTTCGATGTCTTGACCTCGTCCCCAAAGTCCGGTGCTGCCGGAAACTCGTGATCGAGTGCCTGGCCCAGAAGATGGTTCATCGCGCCGCTGAGGTTCGCTGCGACGGGAGGCTGAGGGTCGAACCCGGGCCAGAGTGAGACAAAACGCTCGTGCCGTTCTAACTCATGGGTCGTGTCGAGCGACCCGGGCATGATCGATTCTAGGCCATATGCTGCCTCAAGGTGGTTCTGCACTCGCTGCCTGAGCACAGTCCGCTGGTTTTCCAGGAGGGACTTGGCCGTTGGTCGATCCTGTGGCGAGAGTTGGTTTGAGTATTGGCTGAAGCGTTCCCCGGTCAGAATATGCTCCAAGATAACGAGGCGGCCAAGATCCTCCTGAGCGTCGAGACTGAAGAAGGCCGGGACCCAGCAGAGGGTCTTGACCCCCTCCGATTGCGTCTCCTGGAACGCTTGAAGTTTGCTCAAATCGTCCTTCGGGCCGTGGCCAGATTCATCGAAGGGACAATCGATAATGAGCTTCCATTGGTCTCCGCCGTTTTCCAGCGAGGTATCGGGCAATTCGCGGATGTTCTTGAACAGGACCAGGCAGGAGCGCTTCGTGTTCTTCCAACGAAGGTCGTAGTGCTGCTCGAACTCGTTCTCGTCTTGAACACCGAGTTGCTCGTAAAGCATCTGCCGAATGCGTCGTACACGGTTGCCGTGATTATCCTCGCGCAACGCCTGCTTGATGATGCTTTCGGTATCAACGCCAGAGAGCTGAACCGAGATGGTCGGGTTTGTCTCCTCACCGATCCGAATCTCCCCGACACTCGCCGCCCAGTTTCGGCAACGACGGAGCACTTCTCCGCCCTCCCTGCCAGGGATCGGTGTCTTGATCGTCCCGTAGTTCAACGCGGCCAGTCGCTCTGCGTTGAGCGACCGTAACGTCTCGACCTCGGGGACGAGCGCAGCGAGGAGTAGTGTTTTGACTAGCCGATCGTCGTTCCGAAACACCGTTCGCTTCGGATCGTCGTATGGGAGCCTTTCCAGCTCTTCGCGTCGACCGTGCTGTTTTTCGAGCACTGGCAGTAGCTTCTGATGGTAAAGCCGCTTCGCATTCTCGAAGTGAATCGCCATTTCCTGGCTGAAAGCCTCATCCCCGTGGGCAATCACGTCAAAGAGATCGCCGATGGGCACGATATCTCCGAGTCTCAGCGTATCGCGTTGGTCGACGAGAAGCTGCATCATCACTTTGAGGGCGGTCCGTTCCCGTTGGAGCACGCTAGAGACGGCGATGAGCGTCTGCACGAGCGCCGGGCTGAAAGGATAGACCTTGCGGAACATCGCTCGGTCCCCTTCGTCGGTGATCAGGATGTTCAAGACCGATTCACGGATCTTGACCGCCCGCTCGAAGGCCCCGTCCAATTCCTTGCGCGCCGCCTCGGACTTACATTGAAGCACCCGCTTCTCGGCGATCGCTGGGAGGTTGCGGTCTTCGAGCGTGATCTTGTGGAATCGCCCCTCCCAGTGCTTGAGCGCGTCGCTGAAGTTGAGACGATCGGCGCCGGGGACGGCGTCGCCGATCAGCTCACTCAGGTCCCGCTGCCGGGCGACGAAACTGATGACAGGGATCGGCCGGTCCGGCGTCTGGGCCTCGACTAACTTGGCGAGCTTCTGACCCTCCGCGTGCACGAACTTGAGGTCGGTCGCCCGGCTCGCGAGCCAGAGGATTAACTCGTCAAGAAAGAGGATCAGGCCATCATACCCGAGGCTCTTGGCGTGCTTGCTTAGGACCGAGAGCCCCTTATCGAGTGACAGGAACGCCTCTCCTTGAGCCCCTGCCTGCGTATCGTAGGAGCCGAAGAACTTGCTGACTAACGCACTGATGAGTTGCGAACGTTCCTCGGAGCCCGGCTCGGCGTTCAGTGCATTCTCGAATCGTTCGAGGTCCCAGGCCCGATCGACATCGCCGAAATCACCGCCGCCCGAAGCACCCTCGCTGAGCGTCTTGAAGAACGGCTCGTCGCCCATCTGTCGTCGGAGGTTCTCAGCATCCCGAAATAGCCCTTCGGCCAGATAGACACCGGGGATCGGCGCTTCGGGTTGCGTCCGCCGTACAAAATCGACGTAGCCACCCAGGATGCCGGACTCCATGTCATGGGCGCCAATCATATGGTAGGGGACGAGCAGGAACCGCTTGCCGGCGACCCACACGTTGTGCTTAGAGATGATCGGAACCAGCTCGACAATCCCCCGGGCTGTCGCATCACCTTGGAGGATCAGATGCAGGACGGCCATAAAATGGCTCTTGCCGCTGCCGAAGCTCCCGTGGAGGTAGCTGGCCTTGCTCGTATTTGACTGCAGAGCGCTACCGATGAAGGAGAGCGCGTCATCAAAACAACGGCTCAACTCCGGCGTGACCACGTACTCACGGAGCGTTTCCTCGGCTCGGTTGACGCCCTCAGAGAGGCGGAGCACGAAGTCACCCCGCTGGACGTGCTCCGGAATCTCGATCAGATCGCGAATTAAAGTCATTGGTGCCTTACCCGTCTAATCAGCCCAGTTCTCGACATTCAGGTTCGTCACGGCCCGGAAATGCTTCACGTTGCGAGTAACTAATGTTGCCCGGTGAGCCAGCGCGATACTCGCGATCAGCAAGTCCGCTCGCCCGATCTTCTTCAGCTTTGATTGCACGCGGAGCCGATCGAACTCCTCGGCGGCCTGGGGGTCGATCGGCACAATAACCAGTTTGTTCAGGTCCCACTCGCTCCGGTCAAGTAACTCTTGCGCACGCCGGAGTTCCACCCCATCTTTGGCCTTGAGTACGAAGTCGAACCGACCGCGGAGGATCTCGATCCGTGTGACGACCGAAATCACGACCAGATCACCGACCGCCAGGACACGCTTTGTGACCTGATCATGGCCAAGACCGAAGAGGGTCACGATATCGGTGTCGAGTAGGATCACTCGTCCTCCTCAGTCATTGGGCGCCCTCGACTCTGATAAACGTCTCGGAGTAGTTCCTCTGCATGTGGATCGCCTTTCCAAGAGCCCGAGAGGGCGTTTAAGGCCTCGGGGCTCGACGGGAAGGTTGGAGACAGGAGCCACTGTTGCAAGGCAGTTCGGGAAAATCGCCATTCGGACCCGATCAGCCGACCAGGCAAACCGCGAGGACCAACCAACCGCACGATTTCAGCTTCCGGTACTCGGAGGTACTCTGCTGCTTCCGCGAGCGTCAACACTTCGGGCCAGTCGGCCGTCAGGGTGGAATCGGAGGGAGATCTTGGTTGCGATTCGGGTCTCGGCTTCGACTGTGGCATCTTGTTCCGTCCTCTAGGTATTCGACTTTCTCCGACGCCGAGTCCGCGTGCGCGTCGGAGGTGCCCAGGCCCGGATCTCATCCAGCGTCATACCCATCTGCCGGGCCTCGTCCTGGACGAAGCCCTCGAAATAGTCGCCCATCTGAACGCCAAAATCAGGATCAACCTCGTTGTACCATTGCTTGAGCCAGGGTAGCAACTCGATCAGCGAGGCTAGCAGCGGTATGAGCCTCGGGTCGTCGCGTCCACCGAGGCGCTCCTGAACGTCAACGTAATAGACACTAACCGCTCGGGCGAGTTGGAGATGATCGTAGCCGGCCCAGGCGATCACCAGCGTATCGTCTTCTCCCTCGGAGTAGGGGAAGCTGACCCAGCGCTCCTTGGGAACATCGAGCTTGCCGCGGAGCCGCCAGTAATCTGTCTTCAGGAAATCAGCGCTCGTGTATTTGGGTGGGACAGGAATGGTACCCACCTGGTTTTTTTTCTCTGCATCGGCGTCGAATTCGCTGAGGTACTGTGGGTCCTCCTTGGGGAGTTTGGCACGGGCGTCGATGGCGTCTTCCTGACGCTGGAAATCCCAGGTCGTCTCCCATTGCTTGCGTTTGCGGAGCCCCGACGGTTTGTAGCGGAGGACCGGTAGCAAAGGAACGCTCTCGCGTTCGACGAGTTCCTCAACCAACCGCTGAACATCGAAGGCCGGATCGTCGCGATAGAGTTCCCCGACCTCCAGGAACGCTTCATCGTGGCGGGCGACGTCAGCAAGCTTGGCGACGGAGGTCAGGCCAACGTCGAGTTTGGCAGTCGGCCGCTGCTCGTTGTTCATCCGACCGTCGAAGTCGAGGTACGATTCGAGGCGGTCGAGGAGCCAGGAGCGAAGTGCCCGCTCGAGTTGAGATTCCCAAGATTCGGTGTTCCAGCGGCGTTTGTACTCGGGCTGCTCGATGAGGGCGATGTTCGGATTCGTCGCGATCGTCTCCATCCGGCGACGCACCAAGTCTTGGTAGTCCTCTGGCCACTCGGGATGGGGCTCGGGGAGTGGCGTTGCGCCATGCCGCTCGAACCAGGTCGTTTCCAGCGCGCCGGAGGCCATCTTGCGACCCATCACGATCTCGAAAGCACGCCCGCCAAATTGGAGCTTTGGAGGTTCTGTCCCGTAGGTTAGATCGTCGTCGATGAGCTCGTAGAGGCGGTAACACCACCAATCGAGTTCTTCCTGGAGGGCGATCATCTGCTGACGAGTCGCGGTCCACTCGCGCTCAGTAGTCTGGAAGGACTCCCTGATGCTATCACTCGGTATGTTGCTGCGAGATTCCCGACGATGGAGCAAGCCAGCGGGGGCAAGTGATTCGAGACGTTGGGCAAGGTTGTCGAGTTCGCGGGGATACTCTGTGGCATGCCCCTCGGGGACAGGGAATTTCTGCAAGCCGGTTCCAGTGAACTCACGAAAGTTCTCGAATGCAATGGTCGTTTGGCGAGCACCTTGGCTATCGACCGTGCTTCCCTTGTCGTGGAAGACCTGCTTCATCCAGAAGCATGCCGTCGAGCTGTTGAGCAGCCCGAGCAGGGCGAGGTGATCGTCCTCGGTGGCCTCCGGCGGCAGCTTGATCACCGGCGCCGATCGATTGAACACCTTCCCACCCCGATCGAGCACGAAGTGGTTGTGCGTGGCAACGAACGCAAAGGCGATCGAGAGCGGAGTTTTTACTCGCTCGATCGGTATTTGCCCGTACTCATACCAAGGCTTACCCGCAGCAAAATAGGTACGCCCACCGAACACGATACGATTTCCCAACTCGGTACGATAAGGCCAAGCGTAGTTAGCAATAGATGGGGCACTAGAAAGTTCAACTGTTTGAATTTGATCATTGTAAGGAAATATGACACCTAACTCTGAATCAAAACCCCAGTCTCGAATCTGCTCGCCGATACCAAAAGGGCGTACAAAGATCGGTTCGAGTTTCGCACGTCGATACGTCGTTCCAGGCTGCATAAAAAACTCGTCCGCCTTGGTGATGCAAACGAACCCGATTTCTGTCGAAAGACTTGAGAGGCGGGATCTACCAACATCCTCTAACAGTTCTTTCAATTCCGCCGCTCCCCCTCCACCGATCGACCAAGGATGTCTGTGGAACATTTGGCGGGAAGAATCACCCACGCTGACAAACTCACTCTGCGAACCGGGTTGATCAATCTGCGCTACAATTGCTGACCACACGAATCCCTTAGTCGGGTCTTCGGGTGTCGATGGTTCGCCTCGAATACCCATGACGGTACGGAGGGTGCTCGCAACCGGCTTCCGATGGCGGGCAAACAGAATCACCGTCGGTGTTCCGTGCCCCGGGATGTAGGCCCCACTCGTGTCGATCACGTGGGTCAGGTCTACCCGCGGAAAGAACACCTCGATCAGCTTCTTGCCGAATTCCCGTTTCATGAAGCTGTTGGCCGTGATCTGTCCCGTGAAGCCACCCTCGACCGCCAGCGAGACGATCCTCTCCAAGAATGGCACCGCGAGCGAGTATTGCCGATGGCAAGTGCTGAAGCGGTCTCGATAAGCCAAGTTCAAGGCCCGATCCTTCGGTGTGATATAGGGCGGATTAGCAACCACTGCGTGATAGGACTTCGGACGGAGGAGGCGTTCCAGGGCTGCGCGGTCCTCAGGCTGATAGGCGTGGTCGAGCGCCGTCCAGCCGAGCGAGAGCTGGTCACCACCCGGCGCACCGTGGAGCAGCGAGTCGCCGCAGGCTAAGTGGATGGCGAACGCCGGTGCATCCTTCAGGTGCTCCACGCCACATTCCTTTAACGCTGCGAGAAGGAGTCGAAACCGAGCCACTGCGATTGCATAGGGGTTGAGATCGACCCCGTGTACGCCGTCTAGCGCCCGTTGGACGACGACCGAAGGTCTGGTCCCAGGCTCCTTCCTACGCCACCGGTCAAGGAGCCGACTGAAACTCCCGAGCAGGAAGTGTCCGCTGCCACAGGCGGGGTCGATCATCCGAAAGCGATCGTCTGGTTGGAGCCGCCCATCGGACCCGAGCCGCGACTCATACCCCAGTTTCGCCAGCCCGAACTCCTCGATCGCTGGATCGAGTGTCCGATCGAGGATAAACTCCTCCACAAAGACAGGAGTCTGCAACAGCGCGTATTTCTTTCGGGCCGCTTCGGAGAGATCCTGGTAGAGGTCTCCTAAGAATCGCGTGTCCCAATCCGGATCCGTAAAGTCGTGGCGCAACGCCCCAGTCTCAGCGTCGATCCGCTGGAAGAAATCCAACAACGCGCCGGCCGCATCACCACTGAGCCAGATCGGTAGCTCGCGGATCGGGTTGTGCTCGTGGAAGACCTCCCATGCTCCAGGGAGGGCGGCTAACCCTTCGAAAAGATGGAGGAGGTACTCCCGGTTGGTCTCTTTCGGATGGGCCCGGAAGTAGATCTCGTGCTCATCTCGGGCACGGCTCAGCCGTTCTCCGGGACCACTCATTCGTGGCGGTTCGACGAGCTTGTTGTCTTCCAGAAAACGCGCGAAGACGCAACTTAGGACCCAGGCCGCAGCGACCTGGGTCACCTGATCCGATCGCCAATTCTCGAAGTTCAGCGCCGTCCGCTCTGCCTTCTGAGCCCGTTCATACTCCTCTCGGAGCGCTTGAACGACCTCTGGCACTTCGTCCGATTCGCTCCGTTCGAGCAAGTCGTCCTCAAGGCGGCGGAGGAGCCCCTGAAGATCGTTGAGGAGTTGTTGACGATCGATCATGCGTTACTCTCTGTCTACGCTTCCATTCGCCCGGTGATGGTTCTTGATCCAGCTCAGCGGAATCTGAGCGCGCTGACCAGGGCCGAGGATCGGCACGGCCTTGCCGTCCAACATCGCCTGTTGGTCGCCCGCGACGAGCAACCAGAGGCTGGGGATGCCGTCGCGTCGGCCAATCTTCTCGCGCAATTGGTCGAGCAGGTCCATCCGGTCGTAACGTGCCAACAGACCCGCGTAGACAAGCAGCACTGGTTTCTTGAGCGCTTCGAGCTGCTGCTCGACCAGCGGCATCGCCCGTTTGACGAGCACCAAAAACTTGTTCCAGCGCTCTCCTCCAGGAGTAGAGTCGGCCTGAATCACGGCTTCCCACTTTGCGCCGGCCTTGTCAACGACCTGCCGTAAGGCATCGAGAAAAAGCCCCTCGAAGTCGACGAGCTCAATCGGGAATCGAGCTGTCAGTTCCTCGGACGCTCGCTGGTAATACTTGGGATGGATCAGGAGTGTCAGGAACGAGCCGTCCTTGATCCCGCGCCAGAGGCGTTCTTCAAATTGTCGCGCGTCGGCAATCTCAGGAGTGATCATCTCACCCTCGGCACGACCCATCGCTGTACCTTGCCGGGAGACCGATTCACTCGCAGCCGAAACGGAGACGGAATCTGGGAGTTGGCTCACATAGCAACCGGTACCCCGCGCTGTCGGGTCCCACTTGAAGCCAGCCTCAAGGAGCAACGCATCAAGCGTAGGGCGGTCAGGCAACTCCTGCGCATCGGGATAGCGGCTGCTCACCCGTTCCCGGATTTGGGGGACCGAGAGGTAGGGTAAGCCGTAGAGCGCCCCTTGTGAGAGTTTCAGAGCCCGCGCCGCGTCCATTCCGCGTGGGTAAAGCTCCTGACGGCTGGAGACAGCGGCATGCTGCGAAACTCCGGCAGCCAAACGAATGAGGCGACGGTCCGAAAGCACCGACGCTTCAGCCGGCGTTGTGACCTCGCGGAGTCGCTGGATCACCCGGGCCGGTGGCGCGAGCGGGTCCTCATCGGCAAGCCTGTCCGCCATTGCTCCCAGGCGGCTGGCATAGGAAGCGCGGTCTTGGTCTCGGGCCACAATAACACGATCCACCTCGCGACGGACCAGGAACCGCGGATCTGTCATCGTCCGTTCGACCTCGACCGCCGCGCGGGCGACAGCCGCAGCCAGTTGGGTCCGCTGGGGGTCATCTTGGACTGAACCACGGGCCACAAGGATGGCCTCGCAGAGTTCCGCGTTCGACATCAGACCACCGCTCGTATCCAGTATCTCGGCGATCTCGGCACGGAGACTCGTCATTGCGGGGTCCCTGGACCATCGCGTCTGGAACTTGCCAACGATCTGGTTGACCCGGCCCCGCGTCACGCCGATGCGCTCCGAGACCTCTGTCTGACTCGGCCACCGACCCAGGACCTGGTCGTCCAGCCCCAACAAGCCATCGAGAGTTTGCCGCACCGTCTCGCCATCACTGGGAGCCGTCTGGGTGATGCGCTGTGCAAGTGAGTCGACACTTGGTTTGCCAAATTCGTGCGTCTCAGGCTTCGATTCGGTGGCCACGTCGGGGGCGACCACGTTACGGTGCTGCGGAGTTCCCAATCGTTCCCGGAGCAGTCGGACCACCGTTGCGATCTCCCGACGTGTCTTATTGCCCACCCCGCGGAGCCGTTGGAGGCGTCTGAGCGGGATCGTAAGCAAGTCCTCAACGGTAAGTACATTAGTCCGATCGAGCACATTCACCGCGCGGGTCCCTAGCCCAAGTTCGGGAATCTGAGTATCGAAAGTTGCCTCTGCCAGCAGTGCATGGAGCTGTCCCTCGTCTTCATTGTCAGTAAGCGCGCCAGGCTCCTCGATACCCTCGAAACAGCGACGCCATGCCCGCAGCATCTCCTCGGCGTTGTCGAATCGCTGCGACGACTCGCGTCGAAATGCGGTCCGGAAAAACTCGGTAAGGCCGTCGCGCAGGCTCGCGTCGAAGAGTTCAGCGTCGACTGTCACCTCACAGTCGAGGTGAGATGGGTCGGTCGCTCCGTCCCCCCATTTGGGTAAGGTGCCGGTCGCCAGCTCGTAGAGCGTCGCGGCAGCCGCATACCGCTCCGCGTGGAGATCCCAACGCGGCGGGTCTCTCAGGGGTAAGAGCGGATCGAGATAGCCCGGAGTCCCTGCGCGGATGTTCTCGACAGGAGCCCGAGAGAGCGAGAAATCGAACAAGACGAGATGAAGCCGATCGCCGTAACCAACCTGCCCGACCGCGATGTTGTCAGGTTTGATGTCCCGGTGTGGGATCCCTTGTTCCTGGAGATAATTGAGGACCCCGAGCAGGTCCTCTCCAAACCGCTGGAGCAGATCGATGTGCAACCGTCCCTCTTTGCGGAGTCGCTGCCCCAGTGTCTCGACACGCTGCTCATCCTTGCCGACTAGAACCGGTCGTATCAGGAAGCCAGACCTGTCACCAATCTCCGTCCACCTCACATACTCGACTATGTACGAATGCCTAAGCTTCTGGAGAACCTCAGCCTCGTCCTTCAGCCGACCATTGTTTTCGGGATCGTTGGCCGCCTTAAGCACGTATTTGATGCCGTCGTCTCCTTCGACGAGTAGGGCGATTGAACAGGCCCCCTGGCCCAACCGTTTAAGAACCGTCAGTTGTCCCGGCAGCACATCCCCTTTCTGGGCTCGCGTCGGGTCCTCGACGAAGTCGTACTCGGGGGCCGTCAGCTCCTCCTCGACGTCGTCAAGGTACCCCTGAAAATCAGCGACAGAGTCGATCCGATTCGAGACATCGGGATGCGTCGCGTATTGGATCAGGAACTGGAGGTTCTCCCCGGCTCCATTGAGAACAGAACTGATTCGGAGCCCCTTGGTCTCGCGCAGCTCGTTACTCAGATCGAGACCGTTGGCGGCCGGCGCCTCTCCCGCGAAGACGTGGTAGGCGATGGCGCCGAGTGAGAACACGTCGAGATGCTCCCCGATGCTCCCTCCGTCGGCTGTCGCTTCGGGGGCCATGTAGGCCGTGCTCGCATCCTCGACCAACCGATCGACGTGGGACGTCGCAGACACCTCGCGTGCACCCCCAGTCGTGGACCCGGCGGACCGATACCCAACTTGCCAATTAAAGACTTTAATGTGTGGATGTTCACTGTCGGGATTTTCGACGAGGATACTCTGCGGGCATAGGGCCCGATGTACAACCTTCTTGTCGTGAGCGAAGCGCATCACCTCGGCGATCTGGCGCAGAAGATGGAGCCTCTGGTCGACGGCGAGCCTGTCACCCCGCTGAGCCAGGAAATGATCGAGACGCATCGAGCCGGGATGTTCTTCGAAGATTAGGGCGGGACCCAGTTCGTGCTCTGTAAACCCATGCGCCCGGAGAATCCCAGGATGGTGGAGCGACTCGAGTAGTTGAAACTCGCGGAGTGCTGCCCGCTCGTTCACTTGCCGGTCCTCCTCGGTCGCTTCTGCCTG
Source organism: uncultured Isosphaeraceae bacterium (assembly GCA_964510225.1). Taxonomy (GTDB): domain Bacteria; phylum Planctomycetota; class Planctomycetia; order Isosphaerales; family Isosphaeraceae; genus CAZEAN01. Next base: position 1,847 of record CAZEAN010000102.1, on the reverse strand, counting down.
AACGAGGTAGAGCCGGACTCGACGCTTTGCGGCCTTCAACTGGGCATGGGTCGCCCGCCAATCTTGATAACCCGGTCCCTCGCCGATGAGCTGCTCAAGGCGGTAGTCGCTAACCTTCCGATGGCGCTGCGATGGTCGGATCCCCGCTTGATCCATCGCCTGACTGACGATCTTCGCCATCCGTCGATCGTGGGTACCCTTCGGTTGTCCCTCCAGACCGGGGCATTTGCGTTCTTTGATCGCGGCCATGATGCCTGGACGACTAGAAGCATCCTTATGGGGCTCGCGGTCGCGGAAGCAGACCCGATGGCCCCCCATCCCTTGCAAATCGACCCGCAGATCCGTTGCAGAACAGAAAACCAAGGCCTCGATAAATGGTAGTCGCACATTGTTTCGAAACACCTTTTGGCGTTCCAGCAACGAGCGGAGTTTCTTCGCCTTCGTGTTGGTGGCGATCAGTGGGTTGTCGATCGTGACAAGTTTACCGTCCGTCTTCCAGGTCCAAGTCCCGGCATCGCCTGAGAGCCGACCAGGCCGACTCTTGATTTCAATCAAGAACAACCCCTGCCGCGAGAAGACCAGCACGTCGACTTCGTTGATACTCCCGTCGGCGGCAATGAACTCGAAATTGGACCAGGCCTGATAGGGCTCATGTGCTGGGAACCGGCTCCGCATGAATTCGAGGGCATCGCGTTCCCAAGAGTACTGCGATTCCGCAACCGTGGTCCAATTCGTAAGTTCGCTCATCGTTATCCGTGAAACTCAATTCAAGATGGTGGTTCAAGCCATAGGTACCGAACCTAGCCTGCACCTTTTGATGCCTCGGGGCCTTTCTCGATCGTTCGAGCTATTTCAAGGCCCACTACAGATTTCTCGCTTACTTAGTGGATCGTTTGTTAATTGGATGCCGGTATTCCGGGCACTTCCCCTCCGCAGCCTAGCCGCGTTACGTGTTCGGGGAGACATCGAGCAGTTCGGCGGCTATCTGCATCTGGAGATAACAGGCTCGCTTCGTCTTCAATTCTATACGCTGGTAGTGACCGCTACATAGATAGTCGAAACCTACCAACGGCTCCAATGACAATCGAGTGGTAAGTTTCAGAATTCGGCCAGAGTAGAGCTGGATTCATGGGCTTCGCAGGCTTCGAGACAACGATCGGTCGCTAGTGTCAGTGTCTGGGTAAGGGGCCAAGAGGTCGACGGGAGAAGAATCTGGGAGCACGGCAGTGACTTTTTCGTTGGAATGCGTCAGCGAGAACGTTCCGCCACGCTGCGCACTCACTACGCTTCAGGGGGTGGGCTTGATTGCGGGCTCCGCGTGTCCGGCTATCGAACGAAGTTGCTTGAGATGTGAAATTCGGAAGACGGACACCACGTAGATTACCTAACGCTCACGGTCTCTCCCGAATGCTACCAATCATCGGAATACGTGCTTTGTTTTAGATATTTTCAATTTCATCAATAGTCGCCTTCTGGAAGATCGACAGCGTCGACAATCGCTACAATCCCCGCCCGGAGTTGCTCTGGCAATTCCCGCCAGACAGCGATGACCCGGACCAAGTCGGGTGGTAGTGAATTCAATCCATGGGGCAAATAAGGGGCAAACTCATTCTGGCCAAGACGCAAATCACTGCCACTATTAGTCTTAGGCGATTCGCCCGGCTGACTCTTAATCAGCGGGTTGAAGGTTCGAGTCCTTCGGGAGGCACTGCCGACTGGCTCCGACATCCTCGGACTGGATGCGTCTAAATCCGTCTCGGGTAACTCGTTACGTTTAGTAGTCGAAATCATGGACGCATCCTCATTTGCGTCAATCTCCGACACTTCACGCACTGTTCCGTCCCCTG
>CAZEAN010000101.1:0-21008 GCA_964510225.1 uncultured Isosphaeraceae bacterium | reverse complement strand
TATACCGGATTCTACGAGCCTACTATACAAGTAGTTCGAGCCCGTGAACGGCTACCTTGGGACTTTGTTATGAAGGCATCACGGTGAGCCGGGCGGTCTTTGTTGGACGGGTTGACCAACTCGTTTGCCCCGACCAACACAGGTCCAGCCTCACCGTTGTAGACTTGAACTTCCACGAGATCGGTCAAGACGGTCAACACCACTGATCGTGTGGGCGATGGAAGTGCCCCCGTTCGGTCGACACCGCCAATCGGCTCGAAACTCATCGAACACTGTGAGATCAATCTCGATGTCGAATTTGAATCTTTGGCTCCGCGAAGAGTCCTTCCGGCAGTCTTGTGTTTAAATCCGCCGCAATCGCTGAAGCCCAACCGTTGAGATAATGAGTGCCAGTGGCGCTGCAGACTGAGCGTCGGATGAAAATGATCGCGGAGCGGCATCGAACGACTACTCCAACATGCCTTGAAGTAAGTCAGTCTTGGGTCTCAGCCATCTGATTTCTTAGTCTTCTTCTTCGTCGACGGAACTGAAGACTTGATCACATCAGAGGCAGCTTTTGATGCTTCTTTAGCTTTTCTTTTCAAGAAGCCGAACGTGCTGTTCACCCCGTCTTGTGTTGCCCTTGATGCTTCCCCAAATTTCCGATGAGTGAACTTGGTCACGTTCTTGGTCGTTACTGCTACCTGCTCAGTGGCCTCAGTGACAGCTTCAGCAGTTCCTTGGTAGGCCTGATTGGCTTGATGTTGCACATATTCTGAAGCATCGGTTACTGCTTCGGTCGTCGCTTGATAGGCTTGGTTCGCCTGACGTTGGGTCTCTCTCGACGCAGCCGAGAGTTGCTGATTAGTGTAGTCGACCGCTTCAGTAGCTTTCTGAATTGTATAGTGATAGGCGTCATTAACCTGACCAGTCGCATGTTGCCATGTTTCGGTCGTCTTGTAAGTTGCAATACCCCATGCGTCGGTCGCTTGTTCGCAGGTGGCATTCCAGGTAGAAGCCGTGAACTCATTGGTAGCATTCCAGGCTACGTTGATCCCTGACCAAGCTTCTTCACCGGCTTCGAATGCTTGTCGGGCCGCGTAAGTTAACCAGGGGGCATTACAATCTGCCCAGTTCCAGCCAAACTCCACCATTTCGGTCACCGTCGTCCCGGTCCGATGGATCCCTCGAACCACCCAGGCCCCGAGCTGTCCACCAGCGAGGTCACCGAGCATGTAACCGGCAGCCCCACAGAGAACCGTCGCTGCAATTCCTTGAGGCGTCACCATCGCAACGAGGGCTGCTGAGCCAACCATTCCACCGACCGAGCCGAAGACGTTTTCGGAGTGTTTGATCTCTCGGACATCAGCGCTGATCTCGCCATTGAGATAGGCGATCTCAATCCGGGCGGCTTGACTGATCCGCCTGTAGGCTTCGGCGGCAATCGCCAACGCCTGAAGCCAACCAGCGACCGACGATTCAGATTCAAACCGAATCGTTTGATCGACGGTCGTGCCATCAGCGGTGGTCCGAACAACCTGCACCTTAAGATTCCCGGACTTTGCTGCAGAAAGGACTCGACGTGCTGCAGCGATCTCAGCCTCGGTCGCCGTTGATCGCTTCAGAGTCCGCCGCGCGACCTCAAGCGTCCATCCCTTCGACGCCTGGGCATGGCCGTACGCCACGCCGAGTCGGCCTGATCCCCCTTTGGCCTCGATCACCAGAACTTGATCACCTTTGGCCCAGACCTGATCGAATCCTTGTCGGATCGACTTCATTTGATCCAGCAGCAGCGGATCATAGTTCAACGATTTAGCATATACCTTGGCTCCGAGTTCCCCCAACGCCTCAGAGGCGGCTATCTTCTGGGCGATCGTCTGTGCGTGGCAAATGGAGCTGAGACAGAAGAACAAACAGACCAGTGTCAATCTCATTGAAGCTACCTCCGTGGTAGTGGTTCAAGCGACTTAAGATCGAATTTAGCACCAATGGGTGGTTGCTATGTTAGAGGGTAGCTATCGCTCCAGGATTCCGCAACATTCCAACAGAGTCGATGGAAAAGTCTAGAACTGGTTCATCTCCATGAAATGATCAATGGCAACCCTGTCTTTCAAACTTTGCTTTGTTTAAACAATATATAATATTATATTAAATACTATCTTTAGAACTCATCAATGGTTCAATATAGTGATTCCAGAGCGGTATCGAACAAATCCCCAACGAGATGCCGATGATTAGGTAGTTATCCTCGGTCCTTGAGAGCGATCTATAATAGACTGCGATCGACTAGGTTTGGTGGAGGGTTTCTTCATGCCGCAGACTCGGTTCGTCGCCTTGCTGATTGTCACGGGATTGGCTTTGGTGCCGGTCGAGACTCTGTTGACAAGATCGCAAGGCTCGGAAGAACCTGATGTTAGGGCTACCAGTGCACCGAAGCCAATCGACAACCTGACGTTCCGGCCAACGGTCCCGGTCCGCCAAGGAAGCGCTCGGGGTTCGGGGACGATTATTGCTTCTACCCCCGACCGGATGATCGTGCTGACCGCAGCACACGTCATTGAAACCGCCGAAGTCCCCCAGATTGAACTCCATCGTTACAACTTAGGGATCGAGGAGGATGATTCGGACGGCACTTGGCCGTTGGTGGTCGACGCCCGCCTGATCGCTGCCGATCGCGATGCCGATGTCGCCGCTTTGGAAGTCCGAGGATTGCCCAAAGTACCTTATGTAGCAACACTTTCGGAATCGCTTGACTCGACACCTCAACCGGGAACGCGCGTGACCTCAGTCGGGATCAGCCATGCGTCCGATCTGACCAGTTGGGACTCCGAGATCCGCGGCACTGCGCGAATGACTCGGGGCAAATTTGGAGGTGCCACCAACCGCCGGGGCCGCCGACTCACCGCGGGAGATAGCTCTCGGCTGTTCCTCATCACCGCCCATGCACCGGTTGAGGGGCGTTCTGGGGGCGGACTTTTCCTAAATGACGGCCGGTTGATTGGTGTCTGCGTTGGTCGGATCGAGCGGGAAGACGCCCCGGCGATTGGCCTGTTCGCCTCCGGTCGGAGTGTCAGACGGCTCCTTGATCAGTTGACCCGCCCTTGATTTCCCAACGCACCAACGGAATGAATGGTCCGTAGGCTGAAAGGGAGTAGTTAAGTAGTCCGCCGATCGATCTTGAATCCGATTGACCGATACTCGATTCCTTGAATCCGACTGGAGCGCATCACGATGCAGACTTCGAACCCTGTCTTCTCCCAGACGATCTTCTCTGATTGGGCTCGCGAAGAGACGCGATCCCAAGTCATGACCGTCCAAGGGACGACCTCCAAAACCCTCCTCCTGATGGTCGCGCTTACGGCGACGGCAGGCCTGACCTGGTACAGCGCCGCCAATGGCGCCGCTGTGATGCCGTTTGTCTTCGGCGGCTTGATTGTTGGCTTGATTGCCGCAATCGCAACCTGCTTCAAACCGCTCTGGGCAGTTTACTTGGCGCCAATCTATGCCGCTGCTGAAGGGGTTGCTCTTGGCGGAATCTCCTACTACGTCGAAACTCAATTCCAGAACGGGATTGCCTTTAACGCAATGGTCCTGACGCTTGGTGTCCTCTTGGTGATGCTCTCGCTCTACACGTCGCGGATCATTCCGGTCACCGACAAGCTCAGGACAGGGATCGTCGCCGCAACGGTCGCGGTATGCCTTGCCTACCTGGTGACCTGGCTCTTGAGCATGTTTGGCGTTCCAGGGGTCACTGCCATCCACGGCACGGGGACGATCGGGATCGCCTTTAGCGGGATTGTGGTCGCAATTGCGGCGTTCAATCTCTTGCTTGACTTCGACTTCATCGAGCAAGGAGCCCGAAGCGGTGCCCCAAAGACCCTCGAATGGTACGGCGCCTTTGGATTGCTCGTTACCTTGGTCTGGCTCTACATCTCGATTCTCCGACTCTTGATGAAGCTTCAATCACGCGACTGATTACCTCAACTCCCTTTGTTCGTGATTGATCCAAAGCTCTGTTAGGTACTTACCTAAAACGCCTGAGCGTCGACTGTTGATGTCGACGCTCAGGCGATATCGGCTCATTAGGCGGAATGCCTGCTCAGCATCTTGATGGTGGGCTGCCAAAGCGTTTGACGGTAGAGAAACGTCTGGCTGCAAGGAGGGGTTCCTTCTCATCGACTACCTGGACGACGAGGCGTACTGCGGCAAGCTCGTCGAGTTGCTCCACCCCGAAGGCCTGGTGTGTCCCAACTGCGGGGAGCGTCGCCGACTGGGGATCCACCACCGACATCTTGAGCTGGTGCTGGACTATCGATGATGATCCTGTACGGCTTCGCCACAGGGCGACCCATGGCCCAGATGGCCCGCAAGCTGGGGTGCGATCGCACGCACCTGCTGGAATTCCGCCACCGGCTCTAGGAAAACGTGCGACGGAGGCTGGGTTTCATCGTCGCCTGGAGTCACAACATCAAAACGGTCACCGATGAGTTCCTACGCGTCCTCGTGGGAATTCCTCCCAGCACCGAAATCGGCCCATGAGCCATGGGGGTTATTTCCAGCCCCCTCAGCGGCCCTTGGCGTACAGTTTTGTCCGTTCCGAGGAGTGCCCCTCCAAATAGCTGGCTTACGACTTGAGTGATGCAGCGAACCATCGTTCTCCAACGTTTGCGAATCCGATTCGTGTAAGTTATCCGCCCCTTTTCCAAGGATTAACGAAAAAAGACCTCTCGAGAGTTCACTATTCTGTGACCAGGCGGAATCCTTGGAGACGCAACGAGCACTAGTCTTTAGTCCAGCAGTTCAAATTCAGCACTGCATATTGGTTAAGTGACTTCAACACACCGCACGGTTGACTTGATACGGACTTTCTTGACTCTGTAGTGCACGCTCGCTCCTAATAGTTTTGTAGGAGAGACAGGTTGGGACCGGACAATGGCTCGTCTCAACCATCCAACTGCCGCCTTCGTAGGCGATTCATGTCGACGACTTTCCACCGGTTCATCTGCGCTATTCTGCTCACCTCCTATGGGTCGATCTCGGCCTGTGGATCAGGTCTGCATGTGCTCGTCGATCCCTCGCATGTCGAATCTAGAACGAATTGCTCCTCTGAAGATGACTACGACTCGACACCGTCTTCTCCAGATTCCGATCACTCGGACTGTTTGATCTGCCACGTTGCTAGCCAAAAACAACTGCCCCTTCGGTCTGAACCGATCAGTTCGGAATCGGTTGCGATTGGCCGAATCAACCCGTCAGTGCCGACCAACCCGAGTTCCACCAATAGCCTTCACGCCCCCACGCGAGCGCCTCCCATAACGCTCCCTTGGCCTATCTCGCCTGACGCAGACTGTGCACACACGATCGCCCGTTCGACGAACGTAGCGAATGAGCATATCACAGTCGTAAGCTGGACACGGACTGGGCATCGTTCCGGCGCCGGGTTCAGTCTCGACGGCCCTTGCCGGCGATGATGGCGAGTCTTGCTCGAACCGGTCTCCGAGAGTTGTGAAGAGGATGGTCGTCCCGACCCCACCGATTCTTCAGTGGGTGCGAGCCATCGATCGAGTCGACGTGATGGACACGCACGAGTCATTACTTTTCTGGCGGAACGAGGAGAGGCGCAGCACATGACGCGCCAAGATGCATCACCATTGTCTGAGCGGCAATCCCCCGAAAAAGGCACTCGGACTCAGCGATGGTTACTCGGAATTCGGCATGTCTTGGTCGAGGCAGACCATCTATCGTTCGTCAATGTCTACCTACCCTGGCGATATCCGCTCGGGAGCCTGCTGATGGCGGCGGTTGCGGCGTTGCTCTGTGGCTGGTTCCTGCACGCAAGAGCCTACGTGTTGCTGATTGGAGTCGGTTCGGTGATCGGGCTCGGATTGGCCTGGCCGAAGATCAGCCTACTCGCACTCCGTGGCCGCCTCGTCTTTGAGGACAAGCGAACAGTAGAAGGGAAGGGGACGCGTGCGAGACTGATCGTGACGAACTATTTACCGGTCGGCTCCTGGGGCCTCCGTCTCCATGGTGGTGAGACGACCGACTCAGTTGTGAACCTTGCTGTGGTGCCCGGCTGGCGGACAACAGAGTTCCAGTTTCCGTATGTGCCCAAGCTCCGTGGTGAGTATCCCATGGGGACCGCCAGTCTGAAGACCGGCTTTCCTTTCGGCCTCTGGGAAGCGAGACGCGAGCTGGATTCGGACGGCAGCCTCATCGTCTGGCCACTTGCCCTCGGGATCGACGAGATTCCCCTTGCAGCCGCCAGCGACCGAACCCGTGAGGGCCTAAACTTTCTCAACCGAGCGGGCCCCAGTGGTGATTTCTTCGGTGTCCGACCCTACGTTCGGGGAGACTCGCTCAGACGGATTCACTGGGCTCAGTCAGCCCGGCAAGATCGTTTGATCATCTGCGAGCGTCAGGCGAGTGCCAACTTGCAGCTCCAGGTCCTGCTCGACATCGAGCCGGCCATCCACGGTGGTCAAGGGCCTGATAGCTCGCGCGAGTGGGCCATCCGGATCGCTGCGACTCTGATCGAGGGTTTCCTCGCTCGGGGCGCCCTGGTGGAATTACTGGCGGGCGACCAATTGGTCCCGACCGGATCAGGAGGAATCCAGTGGGAACGTCTCATGAATACGCTCGCCCGCATTCCCGACAAATCGCCGACGACACTCGGAGACATCCTCACAAGCCGTGCTGCCCGCCGATTCCGAGACGGCATGCAGACCGTCATCACCACGGACCGAGCACTCGATCGTCCTGAGATCTTGGACTTCTGGCCCCGGTCGGCTCGCGCAATCGTCCTCCGAGCCCGAGCGTTCGAGGGAAGGCGTGGGGACGAAGATGTCACGTCCTTACAGTTGCCCATCCGGCCCTGGATCGTGCTCGACCACGTGGACGACGTTCGAGGCCAGTTCCGTCGTGCTTGGAAGGAGATTCTCGATGCCAACTGAAGAGAGCCGATCGACAAAACAACTCGTCCGAATTGGATTCGTCCTCTCCACGATCGCCGCGCTGGCCGCAGAGTACACTCTTGATCGCCCCAGCGTCCCCAGCTGGTTGAGGCTCGTCCAGGTCGCGTTTTTGGTCGTCGGGGCGGTTGGTATCTACCAATTCTCTCGATATCGAAGCTGGAGCGAATCCGTACCATCAGCCGTTACCATGGTTGGTGTCATGACGATGATTGCTCTTCTCTGGGCACTGGATCTGGGTGCAACAATCCTGGGGACAGGAGGCTTGCCCTACGAGCTCCTGCTCATGTTGTTCGTTCGGGACGCAGCGCTCTCGGCGATGGCCTTGGCCCGCAATCCAGTCTGCCTGAGGCTCTCGGGTGGCCTCACACTGGCAGCAATGCTCTTCAGCTCGGTCCTGGCCGAACATCGAGTTCTCTATGCCCTCTCGGCCCTCTATGCGTTGCTCGGGAGCTACTGGATGATCCTGCTCTATTGGAGCGTCATCCAAGTGAAACTCCTGGAAGGTACGAACCGTCGGCCTCCTGTGCTGGCGATCGCCGTCTGGGGTCTGCTGGTCGCGGGGATGACCATTCTGATCGTCGGTCCGAGACGGACCGTAGGCGTGCTCGGAGAACTCCTGCCCACATCCGGGGGCTCGAGTATCACTGACCCCACGGGACAATCTGGCGTCGGTGACGGTCCGAACCTGGCACGCGGGATCAATGACCCGACGACGACCGGCCCCGTCGACAGCGACCTCTTCCTGGAAACCCGTGAACTATCACTTTATGACTCGGCAAACGAGAAGTGGGGCGAGCCCGAAGAGTTCAACAAGAAGCGGAGCCTGGCGATTGCCATCGAGAATCCGGGCGGCGAGCTCCAGGAAGAGCGTTCCCGTCAGTCCGACCCGACCCGCGAGTTCTCGACGGTCCGGAATAAACGCCAACGTCGATACGACCCGCCCGAGGGAACCACCGATTCATCTTATTCCGTCCGGGGAAAGACTCCGGTCCACATCCGGCTGATCGCCTTCGACACATTCGACGGACGTTCTTGGGCAGAGCCCGAGATCCGAAGTGAGAGAATCGACCTTCGACTTGGCTTCGCGGGTTGGATCGAGATTCCGCGTGAGAGCAGCGGTATCGATGCGGGAACCGTGCGACACGAGATCGTCGTTGGCTCCGCCGAGGCCCCACAGATCCCGCTCCCCACAGCCTGCGATCGGTTTCGGATCGACCTCATCGAACGTCCCGACTTCTTCACGCAGGCTCAGGACAGCATCCTCCGCTACCGTGCCGAGTACCTTCCCAAGCAGACGAAGCTCGAAACACAGACCCCCACGGTGGACCCCGCTCGGCTCCGACGACTGGAATTCCCGAAGGGGCAGTTCTATGCTCTCCCAAAGTACCTGAGCACAGAGCTGCTGATCGAGACTCCGAACGGCATCGATCGAGAGCAACTGAATCCCCGGATCGAGGCACTCGCAAAGCAATGGACTCAAGGCCTCGACCGTGGCTGGCCGCAAGTCGAGGCAATTGTCACTCGACTCCGAAACGGCTACGAACGTGATTCTGACGCCGTCTTCCCCGCAGACTGTGAAGATACGGTCAGCCACTTTCTGTTCGATCAACGTCGAGGTGATGACTATGCCTTCGCGAGCGCTGCCTGTCTGCTGCTCCGGAGTTTGGGCTATCCGAGCCGATTCGTACAAGGACTCTATGCTGATCCACAGCATATCGACGAAGACTCGGGCTGGACCTCGATCTTGATGCCACGAGACCTACATACCTGGGCCGAGGTCCAACTGCCGTCCCGCGATTGGATCGTCGTCGAGGCGACGCCTGGCTTCGAAGTGCTCGGGCCAGAGCCTTCGCTGATGGCCAGGTTGTGGAGTGGGGTCCTCGGGATCGTACATGAGGTCGTCAGGCACCCGATTGTGACAACGACCGTCTTGCTCGTCACAGGAGTCCTGTACGGTATGCGAAAATCGATTACCGCTGGATTGGTAACATTGGCTTGGTGGCTCGCGTTCCGAGGGGGAGCAAGCAGATGGGTGATCGAGACAGTCCGACTCGTGGAGCGTCGAGCGGCATTGTCGGGTCGAGAACGCCCCCAATCAGAAACACTCCACGCCTGGTATCGCCGCATTGCTGCCAACTCTCCTGACGAACCAGCCCAATCGGCCATTCTCCGGCTGAGTCGATTGGCCGATTGGTCTCTCTATGCGCCTCCTCATCGAAATGGATCGACCACCGAGGAAACTGAGTCGATCCGTCTCCATTGCCAAGAGGCTGCCCGGGTCTGTACCCGATCCTTGCTTCGAGCGATCCCGGTGGAAGATGGCGTAACCAGGCGGAAGTCTACTGGTCGGAACGCGCTACTTACTCGGGTTGGTGTGGTGTTGCTCTCCATCGTGATCGGGTTGCCGAGGGCCAGTGCTCAGGAGGTAGAACTTCCAGAGCTCCAGTCCTCGCCAGAGATTTCCACAGAAACCGAAGAGACGGATGTCGTCAATCCGGTGCCTGTGGACTCGCCACCTCCGCAAACAGAGGGAGTTCCGGGGATCGAGCTGATCGACGAGATGTCCGATGCCGACGAACAGAGTATTGCGACACTCGGCATCCTGACTGCAGTATTCTTCTTCATAGTTGGAAGCGCGATCGGGAGCTTTATGAACGTCGTCGTCTACCGGATGCCCCGACGCATGCCACTTTTTGGTCGCCAGTCGCATTGCCCTGCTTGTGAGGTACTGCTCACGTTCCGGGAAAACCTACCGATCATTGGCTGGCTCCGACTCCGGGGACGTTGTGGGAGTTGCTCGGTACCGATATCACCCCGATACCCGCTCGTAGAGGCGGGGATCGGCACCATCACATTGGTTCTCCTCTTCGTGGAGCTGCTTTCCGGCGGTGAGTCCATCCCGGTTCGTTATCCCAATGTCTATAACGGAGTCGTCTGGATCCTCTGGTATCCGAAGTGGGACCTCATCGGGCTCTTCGCCTACCACATGGTCTTGCTCTGCTCCGTACTGTGCGTGACACTCATAGCCGGTGATCGATTCCGTACTCCGGCCAGCCTGATCTGCTTTACGACAGCGATCGGCTACTTCGCACCAATGGTCGTCGCCGAGCTCCACCCAGTGCCCATGCTCTACCCGAGACCCGAATGGCTGCCACGATCGGGGCTGTCGCTAGCGGAAGCAGGAAACAGTCTCGTCGGGCACCTGGTCGGGCTCGTCATTGGAGTCATGCTCTACATCGGTGGAAAGAAGACGAGGGGAATCATCGCCATTATGAGCCTCGCGGGGCTCTACCTTGGCTGGCAAGCGGCGTTGTCGACTGGGCTCCTCGCTGGAACAGGGATGGTGTTTGTAGCTGGAATGTCGAAGGTCGTTAGGTCAGTTCGTATGATCCCACAGGCGGGACCTGCCGCTGTTGCGGTCTTGGTTCAGATCCTGGCGTGGCGATGGCTTTCGGGACTCTCATTCTGGCCGTCTCACGATTCGTCGAGCGTGGAGATCGTCGGCGCTTGTGTGTTGATGGGGCTGCTCTCGATTCTCTTGTGGTGGCTCACCCCGCAGCTGTCGGTATCCGAAGGTCCTGTGCACGATGATGTGTTGCACCCTCCGTCTGACACAGGAACGATCCAGAACATGGCGGAAAAAGAGCCCATCTTCTTGGACGCCACCTCAGAGAATCCCACCGAGGTCGTGGATCCTGTTCAAGAAGAGGGCGGTCCATCGATTTCCTGATTCGTTCATGGACACCATCTGAAAGGAGCGATTCTGGCGGGAGGCCATCGACCAGCAACTGTCCCCCCGCGATCGAGCCGCTTAACAGCCTCGATCCCGCTCCGGCCATCCGTCGTCACCGACCTCACACGTCGATCAGGAGGTCATGGCACCCCAGGTTGTGCTCTTTGAGCTCGGCCCGGACGAATCTAGAAGTCGTTGGTGTGGAAGAACTGTAACCATCAAACCATGTCCGTTTCGTATCAGCTCGGACTTGGCTTGTCGGCCACGTTCGAACAACTCGGCGAAACCGGTGCCCAGGGCTATTGAGGCCACGGCGAACGTTGTCTCGGTCGTCGGACTACCGCTAGACTTATCTCGGCCCGCATGGAAGATGCCCTAGATATAAATAGCGATCATGATTTTCATATGAACCAGCGTTTTAACGCCCCAGCGAGACCATGATCACGGTTCGGGTACACCATGTAGTCGAACGGCTTTCCGAGTTCGATTAAACAGCCGACCAAACTCTCGATGATCTGAATGTGCGTGTTCGTCTCACCCGATCTCGCCCTATCCAGTGATCTTCAAGAGGTCCCGAGCCCTGTTGAATCGTCTCCGCGCGGACCCGGCTCAAGATGCTCCAGTAGGTAGCGGATCATCAGAGATCGCAGGTGGACTCTCGTGCCCTCCCCCTCCCAGATGCCGTGCGAGCGATGTGGATAGGTCATGTAGTCGAAGCGCTTACCGAGTTCGATGAGGCGGTCGACCAGTCCCTCAATGATTTGCACATGTGTGTTTCGCTCGCCCGTCCCGTGCACGATCAGGAGATCGCCCTTCAGCCCTTCGGCAAAGTTGATCGGCGCGGATCGCTGGTAGCCCTCTGGATTGACTTCACGCGTGCGCATGTACATTTCTTGGAACCACGCGTTGTAGAGCCAGGGCTGGGGCTTGGCGGCCACTGCAATGCCGACCTTGTACAGGTCCGGTTCGCGGAACATCGCGTTGAGCGTGTTGGAGCCCCCACCACTCCAGCCCCAGATACCGACTCGGGACATGTCGACGTACTCGCGCTGCCGGCCGAGCTCGTGCAGCGCGGCGGCCTGCTCCTTGGTCGACAGCGGCCCGAGGCTTCCGAAGACCGCGCGTCGCCACGCAGCCCCCTTTGGCGCTGGAGTCCCGCGACTGTCGATCGAGACAATCAGGTAGCCGAGGTCGGAAACGATACGGTGGTACATCGAATGTGTGAGATACCAGTTGTCCAGCACGGTTTGCGCATGCGGCTCGCTGTAGACATAGACCAGCACCGGCCACTTCTTCGACGGATCGAAGTTCGGCGGCTTCATCAACCACGCGTCGAGTGTGATGTCGTCGCCGATGTCCAGCTGGAGAAACTCCGTCTCGCGAAAGCCGTCCTTGGCGATCCGATCACGAAGAGCGGAATTGTCTTCCAGTACGCGAACCGTGCGATGGCTCGGCAATTCGATCAGCTCGGTTACATGAGGTTCGTCGAAAGACGAGTGTATGTGAAACGCGTGGCGGTGGCCCGGAGCGAAAGAGTAGCTGTGCGTTCCCGCCTGATCCGCCGGCGTAACGCGCTCCGAGCCAGCCGATCCGTCGAGCGGCACGCGGTAGAGGTACTTCTGGGTCGCGTTGTAGGGCGATGCGTAGAAGTAGAACCACCCGCTGTCCTCATCGATCGAGGCGCGCTCAATGATGTCGAAGTCGCCCTTAGTTAGGTGGAGCAGCTGCTCGCCATCGCGGGCGTGCACGTAGGCGTGTCGCCACCCACTCCGCTCATGGATCACGAGGAAGCGATCGCCTCCGTCGAGCCACTCGAGCCCGTTGTTTACTTCGTAGCTGGCCACGACCCAGGCCGGATCCGACTCTTCGAAGATCGTACGAACCGCGCCGCTCTCGGGATTGGCCAGCAAGAAGCGGCGTCGATCTCGGAAACGGCTCAAGTACTCGACGAGCAGCTCGTCGCGGGTCCACTCGACCTGGGCCAGGTAGAAGCCCTCATCCGGACTCTCGATCTGGACCCAACGCAGATCGCCCGATTCGACTACTGCAATACCGACGCGGAGCCCAGGAATCTCTCCGCCGACACGAGCGAAGCGGACCTTTCGCAAGCTCGGATAGGACGGCTCATCCCCGAGCAGGTCGGTGCGGATGCGGACCTTGGTGACGTCCTCTTCGACAAAAGCCAAGTACTGCCCGTCCGGGCTCCACGACACACCCCAATAGCTGACCTCATCGGGTCGTTCGTTCGCTGTCAGCTGGCGTTCCTCGCCCCCTTCCGTGGCCCGAACGAACAGGTTGCCGTCGCGCTGCTCGAAGACGCGAGCACCATCTGGAGAACGGCTCCCAAGCCCCTCGAGCGACTCTTTCTCAGCGTCAGTCAGCTCCCGCTGCTCTCCGCTCTCAACATCCACCCGCCATGGAGATTCGTCCCGGTGCACGACGTATCCAGATCCGTCGGGAAGCCATTCTTGAGGGTGGAACTTGGACCAGTAGACCCATTCTTCACAGACCTCGTGAAGCCGCTCTTCGACACGGTCGAGCAGTGGTTGCGATTCGTGCTGCCCCCTCAAGGGCGGGACGAGTGCCCAGCCGGCGAGGGTGAGCGCAAGGGCGAGACGTCCCAGGTTGGTGGTGCGGATCATAGTTGTTGCCTGCTAGGAATTCGCAGACTGATAGGAATTCAGTTCTTGGCATCCTATCCGGTCCGTATTGTGGAGGCTGTGCTGAGCTTGCGGGCGGCTCAGTCACAATTGGAGCATAACACGCGGGATCGACGGCATCCATGGGAATGGCGCAGCCCGTCAGCTGAAGATCATCGCAATTTCGAACACAGTATTGACAATATATAACCTTAAAAACGTGTCACGATTAGCGGTAGTACGTAGCGATAACCGCCCCGACTTCGCTACAGCAATGGGCTCATTGAGGGGCGTCTGCGATAGCCCGTGCGGATGGGGTCATCCGAGTTCCGGGTAACGAGGACGGGCTATCAATAATCCTCATGTGTAATAAAGCGGGATCACTCAGATCACAGTGCCGTGCGACGAAAGAGAACGATGGCAAGCAGCCAGGCCAACGACATCCAGCAAGTCATCGCTGCAGTGGGCTGACCAAGTCCCTTGGGATCCCACCGAAACGGCGCCGGAGCCCCTGCCACGAGAGCCTCGAAGTCCTCTTGGCCCAGCTCTCGCTCGGTCCATGCGTTCTTCACCCGCCACCAATTCCGTTCGCGAACCGATTCGAAAAGGTAAGTCTGGTACGATAGTGCCGCTTCGGGCCCAGCACCTGCCAAGCGCTCCAGGACTAGCGTCAGGGCCACCGGGGGCGACAACCACGCGGCCGTCTCGGCCACCCGTTGAGCTGCTCCTGTTTGCGCACGGAGTTCTTCGAAACGCTTCGCCCACTCCTCGACCTGTAGCGGCAAGGTCACATATTCTCGGCGTTGGCGGCCGAGCTCGGTTTTGGCGGCACCCGGCAGATCCTCGAGCTCGGGGTACATTGCGTAGATCTGGGACAATACGTCTTGCGGGGACTGTTCCCACACTTCCCAGTTCTCGGCGCGGGCATCAACCGTGTCGGTCAAGAGAAAGTCCGCCTCCACGCGAGACAGACTCATTTCCGCTGTCAACGTCGGCCCAAGCACACACAGTGCGGTCCATAACGCCCCGAACGCCAAGGCACCCCCTCGCACCGAGTGCGCGGTCGCCCCCACCGCCGCAAGCAAGCCACCCCAGAGCACTGTGTAGGCCACGGCGAAACCAACGAAGCTCATCAACTCGGTGCCCGTTGCACTACCAAGTAGTCCGGCTGCCAGGGCAAGCGACGCTGCACAGATGGCCGCAATTGTGGTGACGGCCACTGCTCGGGCCAGCAACCACTCCCCGATCGCTCCTGAGTGCACGACGATCAGGCGATCGATCTGCTCTTCCCGCTCACGTCCCCCGATACCCAATCCCAACACGCCCACGAGTAGCGGGGTAAGGATGGAGAGCACGAACACGACATCCACCGATCCAGCCGCCAACTCAGGGTTCTCGATGGCGGTGCCCCCCACCGACAGAGGGTTGGTGTGCGCCCACACCCAAACCGCCACTGGTAAGGGGTCTACCGAGCTCGATGCAATTCCCGCCAGACCGCTCGGCTCGCGGAGCACCCGGGTTCCCGCCTCGTGGTCCTGCCACCAAGCTGTCCCGAGGTCGACCCTATTGCGTTCGGGAAGCGGCTCACCGGAGGCCAGCGCGCGACGAGCTGCCTCGGCAGACTCCTGCTCTTCCTGCTGCGCGGCTTGGAGTGCCTCAGTCCACTCGGCGGTATGTCGTTGGCCGAGGAGGATCGCCAAGCCCCCGACCGCGAGGTAGGCCAGAATCGCCAAGGCCGCGGCGCGGTGACGCACTACGCCCAGCAATTCGAACTGCAATGCAAGGCCCAGCATCCTCAACATGGCAACCTCCCTCGCTCGAGCCGATCGGCCCCGACCACCATCGCACCTCCAACCACAATCAGCCAGACCCCCAACGCGAAGAGTTCGAAGCGTCGGTGGGCCACCACTTCTTCGAGACTCGGGGCGACGTAGTGGAAAGGCGGCATGCTAGCATAGAACTGGGCCTTGGCCGCCCTCCCACCCTTGGCCGATTCGTACTCTCCGTGTGCGTGCTCGTGGTTGAGCATGCGGACCATAGCGCGTCGGTGCTGTTCGGCCTGGTCTTGAAAGGCGACATCATGAGCCAGGTCGGTGCCTGCCAAGGCCATCGAGACGTGGTCGATGGCCTGGAACGGATTGAACACCGCGGCCCCAGTCGTCACGGCCACTTGCCGCATGAACAGATCGGTCAACTGCCCGAAGTGCTCGTCCCACACCTGATTCCCGAAGTCCTCGTCGAGCTGCATGGCAATGCCACCAAAGTCGATCGGGAGGTCTTCCACATCGTCCACGCCGTATTCGTCGAGCACCTCTTGGCGTCGTTCTTCGATGATCGTGTCCCGTGGGTTGTGCCCGTCAGGCCCGGCCTCGCGAGCCTCTATCATCTGCGTCTGGAAGGCGTCGCGGCTCGGTAGGGGCACCCAGGCACCGGCTACGTTTGCGGCAGCCCGAGGCATGAGCGAAGTTCCAACGACCCAGAGGGCCAGCAGGGTCAGGAGGGCCGCACTCGCCGAACGCATCCATACCGAAGCAGCCACCACAGCCCCTGCGATCACCGCAAGGAACACTGCATGCGTACCCACGAAGGCCCCGAGGCGCTGCACATGAACCGTGCCCCCTCCCAGGAACAAGGACGCGCTCACCGAGCTGATCACCACCACCGCCAACATGAACAAACCAACGCACCACAAAGAGAGCCAATGCCCGGCCAGAATAGCCCGCGCGCCAGCTCCCTGCACTAGTGCCTGCTTGAGGCGGCCCGTGGCGCGGTCGGATGCGAGGCCCGCCGCTCCGAGGAAGATCAGCACGAGCGGAATCACAGTCTGGAGGAGGAAGGCCGCATCAGGTCGGGGAAACCGCGCCGCCGTCCCAGCCCGAGCGATGTCTGCATGAAGCGGACTTCCCTGTCTATGTGCCTCGATACGCAGGACCTTGCCGAGCCGGGCCTGGACCCCGCGGTCGAGCCGCGCGAGGGGTCCGGTGGGACGAAAGGCGAAGTCGCCGAAGTGGGCCATGAGGTGCGGGTGCACATCATCGCCGAGGCGTTCCCATTCCGTGCGCGCGGACGCAGCGGCTTCAGCGTGCGCACGCATCTGGGTCGCGTCGGTGGCAGTCGACCAAGCTGAAGCTGCACCCAGCGCAAGCCCGACCGCCACAAGGAGCACGAACAGGCGAGGTTCGCGTAACCAGTTCGCCCACTGGAGGCGTACGAAAAGCCAGGTCACTTGACAACCTCCGACGTATCACGCATGTGGTGAAGGTAGAGACGCTCCAGCTCGGGGGCATCGACGGAGTCGGACGCGAGGACCTCGACCAGCCGCCCCGACTTCATGATGCCGATCGTGCCTCCAATCTCCTTGGCCCGAAACAGGTCGTGGGTCGTCATGAGCACAGCCGCACCTGCTTCGCGGATCCGACCCAGCTCATCGCAGAAATCGCTCGCGGCAGCGGGGTCCAGTCCCGAAAGCGGTTCGTCGAGTAACAGTGCCTTGGCCTCCCGCGCGTAGGCAATCGCGAGACCGACCTTCTGGCGCATGCCCTTGGAGTATCCGGAAACCCGTCGGTTCATTTGCGCCTGGTCGAGACCGGAACGTTCCAGCAGTCCTGCCAACTGGTCCTGGGACGGGCGCGTTCCACCCATCTGGCAGAACAGGGAGACGTTCTCCAGACCCGTGAGGTGGGGGTAGAGCGCCACGTTCTCAGGGATGTAGCCGAGCTGCGCACGCGATTTACGCGGATCGTGGGAAGGCTCGACGCCTCCGACCGTGACGGTGCCCTTGTCGGGCGTCAAGAACCCGAGAAACAGATTGATCGTCGTGGTCTTGCCGGCGCCGTTCGCACCGAGCAAACAGACGATCTCCCCGGCCTCAACCGTGAGGTCCAGCCCCGAGACGGCTTCGACCTTCGCGAATCTCTTCGTCAAGTTACTTGCTTGCAGCACGCTCTTCGTCCTCAATCACGATTCACTCGCACTCGTCGGCTCGTTGAAGTGCAGGGAACGGGTTCGGAGTTATCCTTCCAGGCCGTCCTTGGGTCGGCGTAGTTTGCTGACCCTTCTCCGGAGCCGGAACCCGATGAGGCCAACTCCACCAAGGGAGAGGAGCCAGAACGTCGACGGCTCGGGGACGGCAGTAATGCTCAGGTCATCCACATAGAAGGTAATGTCATTTTCGTCGAAGTTGGTGAAGAAGAGCTGCCCGACAGTCAACTCTGTGGCCGGATTGGGGAATGCAGTGGACCCAATGGACAAGCCGTTCACGAAACCTTCCTGGGTTTGCGACGAAAAGTCGAAGACGAGTTCGAGATCGATCCAAGTGCCGAGCTCGATCGGAGTGGGAAACAGGTTTTCGTCCGCAGGGCGAAGTACGGCTTCGCTTCCATTTCGGACGGGGATCTGACCGAGAAAAGTGCCAGGCGCGCTAAACCCCCATGTGATGAACGTATTCGACCAATCGGAAGACTCGTCGAGATAGAGCGAGTACTCGATCGAGATCTGGGGCTTCGAGGTGGAGAAAGGTCCGAGCAGTTGGTTTTGGCCAAAGGCGCCGGTGCCGCTGACCACCAACGACTGGTCGCCGGTCCGCGAGAAGGCGGAGGTAACAACGGGGTCGGTGCCGAAGCTGTACTCCCAACCGCCCTGTGAGCCGAGCGGCCCTTCCATGAATTCCGGCGCTTCGAAGCTCGTGGAGTACAAGACCTCAGCCAAAGCGTATGACGGCGCGCTGGCGAGGGCGAGGCCACACAGGAAAGCCGCCACGCGGTTTCTAGTAGTAGAGAAGAGAAGCGGATTCTTGGACATGTTTCGTACCTTTCGCTTGGACAGCCTCGTCGGTTCCTCGTTCGGTCGTCGATTCCGCACCAATCGAGTCACGTGAGGTTCACGTTGGGATTCCCCAGGAGTTCGGCCGGGAACCGCACCCGGTATTTTGGCCCGCATTGCAATCCAGCCTCCCCTCCTGCGTCTAACACTTGGCAATTTTTTTTGGGCACTACATCCCCTTGTAGGCAAGAAGAGGTTCAATGCTCTCGCGGCTGTCGTCGCGAGCAACAGGCGGGACGGGATGGCGACTAGGATTGGCTGGATCGGATCGTCCTGGGGGATGCCAAGTGGGAGGCAGTCTCACTGCACTCAAGCTGGGGATGTCCGTATCGTGAACGCCGAACAGGGCTCACGGACGACTCGCCTTGGACTTGGATCATAACCATCGGGATTGACACCATCGAGGATCGATCACTCCGCGTCAGCTCACGACCTTCCGGAGAGCATGGGGAAGGCAGTCCATCAGGCATAGATGAAATGGCGGGGGGCATCTAGCGAGCCCAGCCCTTGACTTGGCGCCAACCCATCAGGAACCCCAGCCACGAATTCGGTGAGCGGCACACCGCCCCGTCCTTCCCATGTCGGTTACTTCCAATCGACTGCCTTTGCCTCGGTCGGCAGCCCGGTTGACCGATCCCTGGCCAGCGAGCACGAAACTCTGTCAATGAGGGAGAAGCGAAACGCCATCAACCCGGTGCTGGCCACGAGGGGAACGGGTCTTGGAACGATTGCCAAGTCGCGGGCCCGCGACCCATTTCGGTGTCCGTCAACAGGCAACGATTCAACTCGGCAGTCAGCCGAGTCTGGTCGAGTTCCTGCCCGATGAAGACGAGTTCCTGCCGACAGTCGCCGACCTCGGCGTGCCAGAGCTTGGCCAGCGAGGAACGGAATTCGTCGGTGTCTGGCCGATCCTCCGGCGGGATTGCGGCCCACCAGTAACCACCAACATCAAGCCGGGCGACGCGACTGGCCTGGGACCAAATGCCGATTCGGTCGAGACGGGTCGCCAGCCAGAAGAACCCCTTGCTTCGGAGCACGCCAGGCCACGCTTGCTGCAACCGGTTGTAAAATCGTTGTGGGTGGAAAGGCCGCCGTGCTCGATAGACGAAACTGGTGATGCCGTACTCGTCGGCTTCACTTTTGACCTCGCCACGCGCCAGGAGTCGCCATCCGGGGTTACGAGCGGCGCGTTGAAAATCGAAACGACCTGTGTTGAGGATGGTCCCAGGCGGTACATTCCCAAAGGTCGTTCGGACGATCTCGGCATGAGGGTTCAGCCGTTGCACGAGAGTCTCGACCCGGGCCACCTGCTCAGGCGTGGCTAGGTCTACCTT
Source organism: uncultured Isosphaeraceae bacterium (assembly GCA_964510225.1). Taxonomy (GTDB): domain Bacteria; phylum Planctomycetota; class Planctomycetia; order Isosphaerales; family Isosphaeraceae; genus CAZEAN01. The sequence continues at coordinate 1,528 of CAZEAN010000101.1, read as the reverse complement.
CGAGATCAGGATTACGTCAGCGAACTCGACCTGGTCCGTCAACAGGTCGGCCACTGTTCGGGGGTCATCTCCCGTCGCCGCCTGGCCGCGAGATTGCAAGTCTTGGGCTTGTTCGTAATCTGGCAGGAAGTTAACCGCATCGACCACAGTGACCATCGTGTCCAGATCCGCAACGTCCGAGAGTACGAATCCATCCGCCCCGCCCATGAGGAAAGTCTCAGCCACTGGCATCGGCTCCGAGATTCCCGTCGATTCGACCAGCAGGTAGTCGAATCGCCCTTCCCGGGCCAAATTCGCTACCTCGACAAGCAAGTCCTCACGCAGCGTGCAACAAATGCAGCCGTTCGACATCTCGACCAACTTCTCCTCAGTCCGGCTCAGCCCGGCTTGGCCGTCCTGGACGAGCTGAGCGTCGATGTTCACCTCAGACATGTCGTTGACGATCACGGCTACTCGCATCCCCTCTCGATTAGTGAGGATATGGTTGAGCAGTGTCGTTTTCCCGGCACCCAGGAAACCGGACAGCACCGTCACAGGAAGGTTCTTCACAACTTCACTCCTGATCGATAGGTTCAAGCACGACATTACTGGTGTACGCAAGGGACGACCGGCCATCCGAGCAGTGATCATAACATGTCTTGGTCTGACGCAATTCTTGACCGAGGCATTCATTACCTCCACACGGGGTTCGATGATGGTGTCCTCCGCAACCGACTTCTACACAGTCGTGGCAAAATGCTGCAAGGTGCTAGCCCCCGTTTGCCCTGGTCTTAGACAAGATATCACTAAACCACTTAAGTTCCTTTGCGATGCCGTCTGATAGGTGCGCGTGCCTCAGTTCTTTAGGCAAGACGCCCCAAGCATACGTCTCTACTTCGAAATGGGATAACTCAGGCATCTCACGGGTCGCTAGCTCCAAGCATTCCGAGATCTGTTTGCTGGAAGTCTGCAAAAGCCCAAATCGCTCCAAGTAGACGGGCACATGGAAGTGAACACGCCATTGGCCGGTTAGCTTTTCTGGGTTTTCGACGGTGTTGAGCGCTTTTGGTAAGTCTTCAAAAAAGGCCGGTTCAGCCGCCAGTGACGACCGAACGACCGTTTGGTGTAAGTAGCGGTCTTCAGCAAAGGAGCGAAGCTGAGCCAACGCCTCGGCTCGCTGTCCCGGCGCAATTTCGTCAAACGGCAGGATGATCGCGGAGGAGACTTGAACCTTGCCGACGAGAATGCCTGCTGCTTTCAGTTTCCGGAATGCATCCGCCTGTTCTTCAAACATCACTACCGAATGACAGACGTCGTGACAGACGCGAATGTAGCGCCGGATCGTCGCTTCGTCGCCATCGGCAAGCAAATGATCCTCGAAAAAGCCAACGACATCCTCCGCTCGGTCCATGGTGCAACCAGGTTCCGGCTCAAGACAGAGGTGAATCAACCTGCCGCGTTCCTCTTCCAGCCGCGCGAGTCGACTAGCAACCGCACGCACATTCGCCGCTGCCGCCGATAACTGATCTGTGTTGGGCGTGGGAGTTCC
>CAZEAN010000100.1:0-21115 GCA_964510225.1 uncultured Isosphaeraceae bacterium | reverse complement strand
AGGATTACTGAAGGCACTAATTGCCACAAACGTCTTGACGAAGGCACAGGCTGTCCGACTCCTGGAGCAGGTTAAGCAAGAGGCACAGAATAAGCTTGAGATCCCCGGCTACCAGATCATCGAGCGGCTCGGCAAAGGCTCGATGGGGATCGTCTATAAAGCCCGGCAACTCAGCGTGGATCGGATTGTCGCGATTAAGGCACTCCACGCTGTTTTGGCGCGGAAGAACGACTTTATCGAGCGGTTTCGAAACGAAGCAACCATCGCGGCGAAACTGAACCACCCCAACGTGGTTTCCGTGATCGATGCCGGAGAAGTTAACGGGCTCTACTACTTTGTGATGGAGTTTGTGGAAGGCTCGACGATCAAGGACGCGCTCGAAGACGGTAAACGCTACGAGGAACAGGAAGCACTCCGGATTATCAAATCGGTTGCTAGTGCCATGGTCCAGGCAAATCAACGGGGATTAATCCACCGCGACATCAAACCGGAAAACATCATCATCACCAATCAAGGGGTCGTGAAACTCGCTGACCTTGGATTGGCACGTCTGACGAGTAACCTGAAACAGGCTGCCGACGAGAAAGGAATGGCGATTGGTACGCCTTACTATATCAGTCCTGAACAGGTCGTCGGCATCGTCGATATTGACATCCGAAGCGACATTTACAGCCTCGGTGCCTCGTTTTATCACATGGTTACCGGTCGAGTACCCTTCCCAGGAACCGATCCGACCGAAGTGATGAAGATGCATGTGAACAAGTCACTTCATCTGGAGCCAGCGGATCATCTCAACACCAATCTATCGAGTGGGCTCGGCCAAGTCATCGAGACCATGATGGCCCGTAATCGAGATGATCGTTATAAGGATCCCGAAGAACTCATTCTAGATCTTGATTCGTTGATTCAAGGAGAAGCGCCGAGGATTGCAGGAGAGCGGGGTGCGGATGCACTTCAAGCACTCGCTGAAGGTGACGCTGCAGAGTCGTTCGAGGGTGATCCAGAACTAGATGAACTGCACGCGGAGAACGAAGCACTCCGCGCTGCGCTTAACTCCAAGAATCTCCTGATCACGATTCTCGGTCTGATCCTCTTCCTCTCGGTGATCGGTAACCTTGGCCTTTTATTGAGCCGTTAGTCGCCTTAGTTCTGACTGATCTGGTTAAGATCAACCGTCTGGCTGGTTCGTTGGCCGAGAGGGTCGTTCAGATACTTCTGGTGGCACAATCGACAGAGATCATAACGGAAGTGGTGCCGTTCCTCAGAGATCCCAGTTTCGAGACCGAGCATCTGCTCCATTTTGAGAACAGAGGCAATCTCTTCCATGTGGTCCGCTTCTAAGTCTTGATCAGTGATTTGATGTGCGTCGACTCCAGGGTAAACGCTAATTCGCACCACATAACGTTGATGATGGTCGGCAGAGAGTTCTTGACCACAACGATCGCACGAGAAGTGGACCATCGGCGCTTCATCCTTCGCTTGAATGACCAAGCCGGACGTCTTCAGTCTCGATAGAGTAAATTCTAACGTGACGATGCCGTCTCGGCCAAGGAGGTTAGATTCCTTTTTCCGTGTTTCTGAATAAGAGGAAGACAATTGAGAAGTCCGAAGGCGAACATCGAAACCAGTGCTCCAATTCGAAGCGCTTGCGTCGCCCGTTGGGTTTCGGACCTTTCATACTGCTGTAGAAAACTGTCCCGTCGGAGGGAAACACGATTTCCTGCGAGAGGCCCCAACGTACTCACTGAACGGATTCTGGCAATCCAAGTAGTGCCGATGAGGTCGACTTGATCAGCGATTCCAGGAGGGGGTGGGCTCCGACCTAGGACGAGCCTGACGTCCGAGCTCACCAACAAGTTCCGTTCCTGCGCGACCCGTTGCCAGTCAATCTCGCGACGACTAGATCGCCCCTCAGTTTTTCGATGACGGTTATCCGATTTGAAGAGAGGATCGAGATAACGGAGAACGGCTTCCGACTCAACTGAGTCGTAGGTCCTGAGATCCCGGAGTCCGTACCGCATCAGCGAATTCGGCGGGAACGCGGTACCGATCGGCAGGATCCGAGCGGGTGGAGGAGCAACCCGTCGGAGATACTTGACGAGGACGCCTTCTGGTCTGAACTCTGACGCATCGATCCCCGGCTGAATAGAACCCGCGTGATAGAACAGATCACCAACGGTGATGATAATCAATGCAACTTGCAATTGGAGCGTTGCGTGCTGCGGGACCCAGCGGACCGAGCCTCCAATCGTCGCACACAGGAGTAGAAGGATCGCTGTGAAACCGAGGTAACGGGGATAAAAGTTCGAGAGGTTTCGGACTTGTCGATTCACCAAGTAATGGACGTCTGACTCGTCCATATCGACAGAGCTCTCGGCGATGGAGCGGTAGTGTGCTGCTGCCTTCTCTTGAGCTTTGGGCACGAGGGCAGGAATAATTCCGCCGATCACTCCTAACCCCAGTGCCCCAAGGATCCACCCCAAGATCCATGTTTTCCAGAGTCTCCCTGGTCGCCAGTCTCGGAAGCGATCAAGCCCGAAGGCACCGAGCCCGATTAAGGCGAAAGCGACCCACAACGAGAGCCGTCGATGATCTGTGACATTGAGCACAGGGATGTACTGAAGAATCGCCGGGAAGGGGGGTAGCTGAAAGCCTCCAAACAATCCGATGACCAGGGAGGCCCCCAGAAACCAACGGATTGGTAGACCTGACCGATCTGAGTCTCGTCCGAGCAACCAGCCGAGCGGTGCAAGCCAGAGAATCGCCGGGAGTCCAGCAAACCCACTCGCTGCTTCGTTGACATTGTCTACGTCAAATGCCTTCGCCAGATTGGGGTGTCCCGACTGCTGACTTCCGAAGCAATAGGGCCGGAAGAGGGTGAGTAATTCCCCAAGACGCGGATCGGATGACGCTGAATCGAGTGAGTGTTCGACAATCCGGTCACTCCAGACTGGGCTCGACGCCAAGTAGGATCCCAGTGGTACGATTGCGACTGCCGCCAATCCAATTCCAAGTCCCATTGATCCAAGCCAGCCCAGATTGATCGCGAGCAAGCGACGTCGGCATTCTCCCATACGTATCATCGGAGCGTTCAGGCAAATTTGGTAAAGAAAAGTTAATAAGAGAACATGCGCTGTTGTCTGAATGTGACCGCCAAAGCAACTGAAGGAGACAAGAAGTGCGAGTCGAGCGACTGAACCTGGACTCACCTTTCTTACGAGCTGGTAGGTGGCGATCAGGAGCCAGGGAAGCCAGGCAGCGACACCAGACATCGGATAAAGAAGCCAAAAACTGAGGAATCCTGAGAGCGGGAAGCAGAGTCCGCCAAACCAACGCCCAGGAAATCCCAGCCCCCAAGTCGCACAGAGCAGGTACATTCCAGTCCCAGCAATCCAGACCCTTAATCCCGCACGCCAGGCCAGCGAACTTGGATACGGCAAGAGGTAAGTTACAACGCTAAAGGGATCGAAGACGGCACTCTGACCATTGCCAAGATGAGGGGCGCCGAACCCGACGTTGTCATTCCAAACCGGCAAAGCTCCACGTCGGATGGTCGATCGATTTAACTCCGTCCAAGGTTCGAATTGGAGGACGGGGTCGGTCAAGAGTCGGTTTGTGGGCTCTCGTTGGAGATCCCCATGCTGCCCCGAAACCCAACCGATGGATAGATCAGCTGGGCTTAAGACTTGGTTTCCGATCTGGCTTTGGCCGATGAGCGCGAGTATGATCCCCCCGAGCACGACTTGAAAACTGACCAACGAGAGGAGTGTCCTCATCCTCGACTCAGCTGTTCGACTTCGGAAAGATAGGCCAAGGTACGATCAAGTGTGAGCTTCAGATGACGAACACGGAGCATACTCTTCACCCGGCAGAGTAACTCCACCTTGTTGACTGGCTTTGTTAGAAAATCATCAGTTCCCGCTTGGACACCACGCTCGAAATCGGCGGCCTCATTCAAGGCGGTCACGATCAAAATCAACGTGTCTTTGATTTCAGGATCGTTTCGGATCGTGCGACACACTTCGAACCCAGACAACTTAGGCATCATGACGTCAAGAAGCACGAGATCGGGCCTGCGTTCTTTGACGACCTGTAGCGTCTCGTCCCCGTCGAAGGCGTTGATTGTCTCGCAGTCGACTTCCGCGAGGTAGGCTTCAAGCAACTCAACATTCTGGACGTTGTCGTCTGCGATTAGAATGAGGGGCCGCGTCTTTGTTGGTTCCATCGAGAGGCTCGCGAGATCCGAGGTTGCGATTGCTCGATTGGCAGGCTCCAAGATGGCCCGCTCGAATTGAAGTCTAGCAGTGATCCCAGAATCACGGAACGCGAGTTCTGGTGCACTCTCATGACATTGAGAACCCATCATGTTCAATCTATCGGACCTCTGACAGATTTCTTCCGTTCCGCACGTCTAACAAAGTGGCTGACCTGCTTGCCAGTGCTCAATCTCAATGCAACAATTATATGAGAAGAACGGATCAATCCTTAGAATCTCAAAAAACCCGAAATGTAAGTCCCAGTTCAATTTTAAAGTCAACCGGGGGTTTTCCGTGCCACTCCGACAAATCGACCGAAAATTGATTGATCGGACCCTCAAGAAAGAGCCAGGGTCATGGAACGAACTTGTTGATCGTTACATAGGATTAGTATATCATATTATCAATCACGTTTCCCATGCTCGGAGCATTCCACTTTCTGCAATCGACGTTGAAGATATTTGTGCCGAAGTGTTTACGCGACTTCATGAAGATAATTATGCGATCTTGCGGTCGTTTCGTGGTAATAGCTCTTTGCCGACATTCATGACTGTTGCGCTACGTCGTGTCTGTATTAAGGAATTGGTCCGTCGGCAACGCGAGCAATTCTTAGGGCAGCAACCTCAAGTCAAATCAACCGAAGTTGATGAGGTTGATCTGACAAATACGCACGATGTGATTTCCGAGTTTCCACCAGAAGAAATTGAGCGACTGTTGGAAGACGCGACCGAGGAAGAAGTGGAAATTCTCCGCCTCCGATTCGAGTCGTTGTTGACTCCGCGACAGATTGCCAAACAGCTTCAAATCAACGAACGCGCAACCGTCAAAATCATCGCAAATGCAGAGCGACGACTTTCACGAAAGGTTCGGGAACTTGAACCATAATTCGAGGATCACAATTAGGATTTTGACCCTTACCTAGATCTGAAGTGGAACGGTCTCCCGCCAATTGGGTCCTGCAGCGAGATCGACTTTGAGGGGGACATCGAGCGGGAGCGCGTTGGTCATTGCGTCCTGGACTAACGTTGCAAGTGCGTTAATTTCCGATTCTGGTGATTCGAATACTAGTTCGTCATGAATCTGCAGGAGCATCTTGCCACCCATTGGGGATTCCTTGAGTTGGTAATCGATCTCCAGCATCGCTCGTTTAATCAGATCGGCGGCCGACCCTTGAATAACGGTATTGACGGCAGTCCGCTCCGCGAGGTTTCGAACTTGTCCCGTGGTGTTTACGATCCCGTTGATTCGCCGTCGACGACCTAAGATCGTTTGAACAAAACCACGTTCCTTAGCATCTTCAAGCGTTTTAGTGATAAATAAGCTGACGCCAGCATATTCTTTAAAGTAGGCGTCGATAAATGTAGACGCTTCACTTTGAGGGATGCCGAGCCTCGATGCGAGACCAAAGGGGCTGAGACCATAGATCACTCCGAAATTGACCGTCTTCGCGACCCGCCGTTGCGCCGGGGAGACCTCTGCTTCGGGGACACTAAAGATCTCGCTTGCAACCACGGCGTGGATGTCTCGATCTTCAGCAAAAGCTCGAACAAGCGCCGGATCCTGGCAATAATGGCCGAGAATCCGTAGCTCGATCTGAGAATAGTCGGCAGTGAGCAAGGCCCATCCTGGCTCCCCAGGGATAAACGCTTCTCGGATTTGTCGGCCGTCTTCGGTCCGAATCGGGATGTTTTGGAGGTTGGGATCTGACGAACTTAGCCGTCCAGTCGCTGCGACAACCTGATTGAATGACGCATGTATTCGACCGTCGTCGTGGACAAGTTCAGGTAAGGAGTCAAGATACGTCCCTTTCAGCTTGTCGAGTTGCCGGTAGTCGACAATCAGTCGAGGTAACGGATGAGAGGCGGCCAAGGTCTCTAGGACCTCTGCATCGGTGCTCGGCTCACCCTTCGGCGTTTTCTTGGTTGGTTTTAACCCCAACTCATCGAAGAGAACTTGGCGGAGTTGGGGCGCCGATGCGATGTTGAACTCGCGCCCCGCAAGTTCATAGATTTCGGATTGAATGAGCTTAAGGCGCTCCCCAAATTCGAGAGAGAGTTTCTTGAGGATCCCGACATCGACCTTAATCCCCGATGACTCCATTCCGGCTAAGAGAGGGATCAAGGGACATTCAACTGCTTCATAAAGTTCGAGGAGTCCTTCCGACTCAAGTTGGCTCCCGAGAAGTTCCTCAAGTCTCCACGCGGCGTCGGCATCTTCGCCGGCATAGGCGGTTACTTTCGCGAGATCGACGGTGTCGATCGTGCTCTGTTTCTTTCCCTGCCCAATCAGGTCGCTGATCGGGATCATCGTATGATCGAGAAAACGTCTCGAAAGTTCGTTAATGCTATGATTTCGTTCACCACTCTCTAATAAATAACTGAGGACCATGGTGTCACGGAGCTTAGGGCTGAGTTGGATTCCAAGACGGTCCAAAACAAGGAGGTCGTATTTGAGATTCTGGCCGACAATGGTCCGCTTTGGGTCTCCGAGGATTGGTCGGAGTGCCTGAAGCGTCTGATCCTGATCGAGGACGGTTGCACCCTCAGGGCCTCGGAGTGGCAGGTAATAGGCTTCACCCTCCTTCCAGCAGAATCCGAGTCCAACGAGATCTGCTTGGAGTGGATTCAAGGCCGTGGTCTCGGTGTCGAAACTGAATTTGGGTTGGAGACGGAGTGCCTGGAGAAACTTCTCGAATCGTTCGGAAGTGTTGATGAGTTGATAGTTTTCCAGTGGCCACGATGTTTCCGATCGTCCTGGGTCTGCCCCATCAATCTCTTCGAGAAATCGATGAAATCCAGACTCGATACAGAGCGCCTTGAGTGCTTGATGATCGATCCCGGCGACATTGAGTTCGTCCCACTCAATATTGAGTGGAAGATCCGACCGAAGTTCGATGAGGGTCCGGGCTCGACGGGCATCCTCGGCGTGATCACGGAGATTCTGACGTCGCTTTGGCCCCGAGACGCGACCAAGCTGTTCCAGAAGTTGGTCGAGAGTCCCGAACTCTTGAAGTAATCCCGTCGCTGTTTTTAGTCCAATCCCGGGGACCCCGGGGACGTTGTCCACCGAATCCCCGGTCAAGGAAAGCAGATCAACGACCTGGTCGGGACGAACTCCCCACTCCTCGAAAAGGCCTTCGGCATCCATCCTCTTTTGTTTGCGAATGTTATAAATGCTGACATGATCGTTAATTAGTTGTCGAGCATCTTTATCCGAAGTACAAATCAAGACGTTCATTGAACGGGCGACAGCCTGGGTAGCCAACGTTGCGATTACGTCATCAGCCTCGGCGCCTTCAACGGTTAAGACTGGGATCCTGAAGCCTTCAAAGACCCGACGAATTACGGGGATCTGTCCGATCAGGTCATCGGGCATCTTCGAGCGATTTGCTTTGTAGTCGATGTAAATCTCGGAGCGGAAGACGGGGCCTTCGCCATCGAATGCGGCGGCGATTGCGTCTGGTTTCTTGGTCCGGAGTAGATTGAGGAGATCTCGGAAGATCCCGAAAACGGCGTTTGTCGGTTGACCAGAGGGACCCGTCATCGTCGGAATCGCGTGGTAAACCTGATAAATGATTGAGTAAGCATCTAAGATGTAGAGCGTCGGTCGTGGGTTCATCGCCGATGCAATTCCTTCGAGAAGACTGTAGTCTGGCGGTTCCATCCGTGATCCCGATGGTGGCTTTCGCTCTTGGAATCGGCAAGCCCCCATCGCCTCTCCATCCTGAGCGTCACACAAGGGAGAGGAATTCGCGACGCATACTCCTCGACTCACGAAGTGATCCTAATGACCGACCTCGAACTAGACCGTTGGGCCGAACTCCTCACTGATTATTGTTTGAACGTCAGTCCCAGTGAGGTGATTGCGATTCAGGCAGATTTGGACGCACTCCCGCTGGTGGAGGCATGTTACCTCAGCATTCTCGATCGCGGCGCTTATCCTGTTACCCGGATCATCCTTCCGGGGTTCGCAGAGCACTTTGTGAGTCGGGCATCAGAGGAGATCTTAGGCTATCTGCCCCCCTTGGATCTGATGGAGGCCAAAGCGATTGACGGCCGGATCCGGATTGTCGGTGAGCGCGATCCCACCGGGATGAGTCAGGTTGACCCAACGCGGCAAGCGATCCGGGCTAAGGCAGCACAACCACTCCGTCTTGAAGCCATGAAACGGAAGTGGGTCCTCACACAATTCCCGACGCCTGCTTATGCTAAGCTCGCTGAACAATCCATGGAGGAGTACGGACGCTTTGTAAGTCGGGCACTTTTCCTTGATCAAGACTCTCCGAGTAACGCCTGGAAGGCACTCGGGCAGCGTCAGCAACGATTCGTTGAGTACATGAGCCGCGTTCATCGGATCCGGATCGAAGGCCCGGAGACCGATCTCACCCTTAGCGTCCGAGGGAGGACCTGGATCAACTCCGACGGTCGACGCAACATGCCCTCGGGCGAGATCTTTACTGGGCCCTGGGAGGACAGCGCCCAAGGAACGATTTACTGTAGCTTCCCAGTCTGTCGGGGTGGCCGTTCTGTGGAGGGTATCCGGCTTGAGTTCAAAGATGGAATCGTGGTTAGATCAAGTGCAGAAAGTAGTGAGTCGTATCTTAATTCGATGCTTGATCTCGATTCTGGTGCGCGTCGAGTCGGCGAACTCGGCCTGGGGCTCAATCCTGGGATCGATCGCTTTACCGGTAGTATTCTCTTTGATGAGAAAATCGGCGGAACAGTTCACGTCGCGATTGGTCAGAGTTACCCCGAGACTCGTGGAAGCAATCAATCCGCCCTCCATTGGGACTTGATCGTCGATTTACGTTCCGAGGGAAGGATTTATGCGGATGATCAGTTGATCATGGAACATGGCAACTGGCGGATCGAATCCTAATCTCAAGAGTCCTCGTGCCTCGTGCATTAAGGTGATGACGGGAGTATGATGGCTTCCTTCATCCGCGTAACTACAACTACCAGAATCAATCGATCTGGTCTCCGACATCCATGAGCAGATCAAGCCGAGGTCGCGAGGGAGAGTCCTGCGTTCAACCGCTCGATGAACCACGAATTGGATCCTCACCAACGAAGTCGCTCGATCGACTAGAGTTGATCCGACTCCTCTGGCACTATCGGTCACAGTCGAAAGGGATCCGTGATGTCGATAAGGTCCTTCGAGCTGCCCTCAAGCTCTCGCTGGACTACTTCCAAACGGACAATGGCTGTATTGCGACCATCCGACCCAGCCAAGCTCAAGCCACGATCCAACTCGGGACTCCACGTGAGTTTCGATGGGATACAGATCTCCTAACGAGATTTCTCCGTGGTGACAAAGTTCAAGTACCTGCTAATTTGATGCTCGCACGCCTCCGACGTTTTGGGAGGATGTGGGGCACGATAGTCGTTCGGTCTCATTCGTCTGAATTCGATTGGAATGCACGTCAAGGACTCTCAACGATTGGCTCACTTGTTGAAGAGTTAACAGACGCTATTGATCTTGAACGCGTGCGGGAAGTTAGAGCGCATATTGATCAAAAAATCTTAGAGCAAGTACGTCCAAAACATCTCTTCTACAAACTTTTGCATGGGATCCGCTCGCTGACTTCGTATGATCACTCCGCAGCGCTCTTGATTTATGATCGCGATCACCGCCAGCTCGAAGTTGTTGCAGAGAAGATCACGTGGCGGAAGTCGAAAGGGAATCATGTTGGGTGGAAGCGACCTCTCTCTGCAGCACTCGTTGGGCTCTTGGAAGAGCGAGTGATTTTCGGTTTTGATCGTCAGGGGGAAGATTGGACCGAGTGGACATCGCCTGGAGGTCGTGAGCTTGCCCAACTCCTTGACTTCCGTGATCACCCCAACCAGCGGCTCGATGCACTCGTTGAAGGATCGATGATCCTGGCACCCTTGACGTCACGATCGGGCTTGATCGGAGTCTTGAAGGTTGCCTCGATTGCAAATGGGGCTTTCTGCAATTATGAGGCAGATCTGATTTCACAGTTTCTTCCTCAGGCGGCGATTGCACTCCAGAACATGGCGCGCGCTGAGAATCTCGAGCAGCAGGTCGTCGCCGCGGAACGAAAGAGTGCAATGGCCGACCTCGCTCGAGGGGTCGCGCACGATGTCAATAACGCCCTCGGAGCCGTCTTGCCGTTAGTCCAGCAGCTTGAAGACGACCTCCGGCAGGGTGTTTTTGATCCCAACCTTGCCTACGGCGACCTCGAGCAAATCGAGCGTTCCATCAAAGTCTGCCACCGGATCTTCGGTGGAATGCTGGCCTTTGCGCGGAATACGACGAGGAATCCGAGCGAAGTTAGCCTGATGTCATCGATCGATGCCGCCTTAGCGATCTTCCGCCAAGGTCTTGAGCAACGGGGAATTCTTGTCGAAGTCGATCTTCCTCCCGACCTCCCGACCCTCAAAGCAGTCCAGGCCGACATTGACCAACTACTCTTGAATTTCATCGCCAATGCGAAAGACGCAACCTCTCCGGGAGACTTCCTCAAGATCCGCGTAGACCCTCAACCGGGGTCGCTTCAACTGGTTGTCCAAGATTCGGGTTGTGGTATCCCTCCGGAGCTGCTTGCCAAAGTCCAGGAGCCGTTCTTCACAACAAAGAAGTACGGAAGTGGCCTCGGTCTCGCGATCTGCCGATCGATCATGGCCCATCTTCGGGGCTCGCTCGCGATCAAGAGCCTCCCCGGGCAAGGGACGACTGTCATCGCGACATTCCCGATTCCAGTAGAGGGGGGCACATGAAGTTGGATCCGACCGCGGCACGTCTCTTGGTTGTTGATGACGACCCCGGAATGCTTAGGGCGGTCTCTCGGGTCCTGGGTCGCGGTCACCAGGTCACCTGTGTTGCAAACGGGAACGACGCCATTGAAGCGGCCGCTGCTACACGTCCCGAAGTCGCGATTGTCGACGTCTGGCTCCCGGACCTCAATGGATTCGAGGTCAGTCGCTCAATCAGAAGTGCTCGGCCAGAGACGGACATCATCCTGATGACTGGGGACGCTGAAGATCCCGACGAGATGTTGATCCGTGCCGTCGAAGAAGGTGCCTTCTACTTCATCCAAAAGCCATTCGATCGCCGAGTTCTACTCGCACTCGTCTCCCGTTGTCTCGAACTCCGGAGGCTCCGCGAAGAGAAGCAACGAACCCTCAAGCGGATGGCTCGCGAACTCCAACAAGCCCGGGACTTTCAGCGCGGACTGTTACCTCCGACGAATCTCCAATTGGATCGGGTCACGATCCAAGCACGCTACCGCGCTTGCCAAGAACTTGCAGGAGACTTTTATGATTATGCGACGATTGACCGAGGAATCGTCGCATTGATCGTCGCGGATGTCGTTGGTCATGGTGCCTCAGCGGCAATGATGACGAGCCTCGTGAAATCTTCCTTCCAGGCATCACGAAGCGACTGGTTTGAACCGTCTGCGGTTGTTGCCCGAGTTCGTGAGAGCATCAGCACATTTGATGAAAGTAAGTTCCTGACCCTTGTCGCAGCACGGTTGGAATTCGGGAGCAAGGTCGCGATGACGTACGCCTGCGCAGGTCACCCTCAACCGATCCTTCATCGGACCGGCGAGTCACCGACGCTTCTACCTCCAACCGGTCCCTTGTTATCACCCGCTCTCGCTGAAATCCCTTGCGATCAAGCGTCGGTTGACCTTGAGGTTGGTGATCGCCTGCTCTTCTACACCGATGGCATCATTGAAGCCAGAAGTGGAACTGGCACGGGGCACTTCGGTGAAGATCGACTCGCCGCATTGGTTGCACAATCGAACCTCGATGGAGATCAACTGTTGAACTCCATCTTGGACGCGGTCTCAGACTACAGCGGGCTCGGAGATCGTTGTGAAGACGATATGACGCTTCTAATCACGTCCATCAAGTAACTTGTTAAAACGAATACTCGAGTTTCTCTAAATCATCCGCATAATATTTCTCGACGATCGCACGGAGTTTAGGCGTGTAATATTCTCTGTATCCGGCTGACTCTCGATGCTCCCCTTTGTTCGCTTTCGGAAACGAAATTGCCGGGACCCCGATTTGATTACAGATGGTGACGATTTCTTCCTCGATGTTTTCGAGGCGAGCGATATGATCAACCAAGAGTTGGCCATTGTCGTCGGTGATGTCGGGCCAGACCGGGGCTGTATGGGTGGCGATCCATCGTCGGGCTGAGCTTTTCGGGGGGACTTCCGCCCAGAGTTTCGGAAGAAGGTTTAGAAAGTATCCAAAAGAGTGTCGGGCACGAAACTTCCTAACCTTCCCCACGACCCCCCGCCAGAGGTACTTCCAGCAAGAGACAGCGCGGTCATACGGATTCCGGACGATCACAAATTTGAAGCGTGATTCGAACTCTTCTGGAGTGTAGAGAAACTTTTTGGCAAAGAGCATCCGTCGGTAGTCGTAGCGACCGAGTGGGACTCGGAAGTTGTTCAGATTATCGTTCCATTCTGCCTTCGGGAGTGAAATGAACGGAACGCCCATCGTCTTGTCCGTTTCCACGTAGACCGACTTCAGCGCCTCCCTCAGGCTGGAGCCACCTGCTTTTTTGATGTGGAGCCAGATGAATTCTCGATGTGCCATCGCACGGATTTCCTTCGTAGTGGCCGGTTGCTGACGGAGGAGTCTAGCCCAACGACGCCGAGAAGACAATCACTCTCGTGCGACTTCCTTCGTAAGATAGGCGCCAGTTAGTCAGGGACCCAATCATCACCACGAGAAGTGAGGTATCCACCTTGAACGCCATCGTATCGATCGCGATCTGTCATCTCTCGATTTGGCTTACTGGAACTCTGGGTGTCGATGCCAGCCGGTTTGAGACAACGTGGCAAGACCCCCGAGGGATTGCTGGGGCTTTAGTCATTACCGGTCGAGGTGAGGTTTCACCAGCAACGCTCGATGCCTTTCGGCGGCTCGCCGGAGAACCGGGGTCGGGGCCGATCCTCCTCATTACGAGCAACCCGGAGCCCAGGGAGGACCGTTGGGAGGAGATTGGATTCGATCATCTCAGGCGTTGGAGTCCGGACCAAGGCAAAGGAGCAACCGCCCTCGAAGATCTTGCCCGGCAGATCGAAGAGTCGAAGGCGGTTTGGTTGGCGGGATCGCTTCCAGACAGGTTTATCTACAGGATTCGGGAGACTGAGGTTGAAACGGCTCTACAGCGACTCTTGGAAGCGGGTGGTGTCATCGGCGGGTCAGGAGTGGCGTCGACATTTCTCGGCGATCTGGTGGGGGAGGGGGGATCACTTGAGAATGGCTTGGGACTCTTTCCAGACGCGGTGATTAGCCTCGCTCCTTCGGATCAGGCTGACGAGTCGGGGGATCGCCATGGACTCCAAGCGAATCTGGGATCGCTCCATGTCGAACTCGGCGATAACGCCACTTTGATCGTCCGTGGTCGCCAGCTCGTCGTCCTCGGTGAGTCAGGTGTCAGCCTCCTTCTTCCAGAGTCCGATTCGTATGAATCGGAGCGGATCACCCTTGAAGATGGAACGATCGGGGATCTTACTGCATTCCGTCGTCATCTCAGAGACCGGGCGCGCGGGAGCTTTCCTCCTGCTGAGTTTCCTGACCCTGTTGTTCAAAACGGTGCATTGGTGATCGTCGGTGGCGGCAGGATGCCTGCCGTGATCTGGGAACGCTTCGTCGAACTCGCGGGAGGAGTCGAGGCCCGGATTGTGGTCGTTCCGACCGCGTCGGGCGGCCCGATCCCAGAGGATCCATCGCGACTCATCGACTTCTCATTGATCCATGAGCAAGAGCCCGCAGAGATTGGGATCCTTCGAGGTCGTACGCCGGATGAAATCGAAACAGACGAACAGATTGCAATGCTCAAACGTGCGACCGGGATCTGGTTCGGCGGAGGCCGGCAGTGGCGGTTTCTCGACGCCTACGAGGGGACCCAAGTCATCGAACTCTTCCATGACGTTCTTGATCGTGGGGGGGTTATCGGCGGGAGTTCAGCAGGAGCGACCATCCAAGGCGATTATCTGGTCCGAGGGAATCCGCTTGGAAACACCGATATGATGGCGCTCGGATACGAGCGTGGTTTTGCGTTTCTCCCAGGAGTGGCGATCGATCAACACTTCAGTGAGCGGGATCGCTTCGACGATCTCAAGAGAGTCGTGAATCGATTTCCTCAGGTCCTCGGACTTGGAATCGACGAGGGTACCGCTCTCGTCGTCCAAGGAGCTATTGCCGAGATTATTGGCCGTGGTGCCGCCCACATCCTCGACCGTCGTGGCGAGCGGGAGGAGTCGCACCATTCCAACGACTTTCAACGGGTGGACTCTGGAGAACGCTACCAACTGGTCGAGGGAGCGCTGTTGGAAGCCGATCCCCTCGAAGTCGATCCGCTCCGTGTTGCGCTCGTTTCCGGGTCGTGGGAGTACGACTCGGAGGAATCCTTAACGCGATTGAAGTCTGATCTCGAACAACTGAGTGGAGTTCAATGTGACCTGATTCAAGCGATCGATCGCGGAAATATCCCCTCGATTAAGAAGCTCAGGGAAGCTGACATTGCTCTTTTCTTCACACGACGGCTCACCATCGATGGTCCCCAGCTCGACGAGGTGAAGCGACTTGTCGAGTCTGGAACTCCGATCATCGGAGTCCGGACCGCAAGCCATGGTTTCCAGAATTGGCTCGAGATGGACAGCTTGGTCTTTGGAGGGAGCTACAACGGCCACTACAGTAATGATTTGAAGACATCGATCGAATGGGTGGAAGAACAGTATGATCATCCGATCCTTGACGGCTTCGAGCCCTTTGAGTCCCACGGAAGCCTCTATCGAGTGAGCCCGCTCAAAGAAGATTGTCAAGTCCTCTTGAATGGAAGGTCTCCCGAGGGTCTCGAACCAATCGCCTGGTGGCGAGAAGAGGGCAGCCGTCGGATCGTTTACACTTCGTTAGGTCATCAGAGTGATTTCGAAGAGGCGGCGTTTCGGGGATTACTCACCCGGTCGATTCTCTGGGCGGTAGACCGACTCGAACTCGCCGATCAGTAAGGGAACCTCGTTGAGACCGATCAGCAATTCAAGTACCTGAGGTCCGAGTCGATCTGGCAAGATCTTAGAACAAACGATAGAATTCGGACTGGCGATCCTTCCACTCAGGATTCAAATATCGATTCGGAGGCCGGCAGAGATGACACGCCTTTCAGAAAGTCTGAGATATAGCGTAGCGATTCGGTGGGTCATCGGGGTTGCGGTGCTGACGTCGCTTGTTGTCGGTCCCTCCGAGGCGCAAGAGGTAAGCGCTGCATTACGTGATCGCGTCAATCTCTTACTCGATCGGCTCAGCGATGGTGACGATGATCGCGCCGATGCTGCTGAAGCAGCGCTCATCAAGCTTGGCGACCGAATCCTCATTTTGCTCCCGGGCGCTGATTCAGCGGATGCGGAGCCAATCCGAGAGCGAATCGAGCGGATCCGGACGGCGATCAAGGAAGGATCAAATGCTGAGAGTCTTCTTGAAGCGAGTCTGGTGACCATCAAAGGGGAAGGCATTCGACTCTCCGAGGTCCTCCGCGGACTTCAGTCGCAGTCCGGAAATCCGATCACAGATCTCCGGGCAATCTATGGGCAAGACGCAACGAATCCTGCCCTTGATCTGGAACTTGAAAAAGTCCCGTTCTTGGAGGCACTCGATCAGGTCCTCAGTCAGGCGAATCTAACCGCCGAATACAACACCGGAGACGGCACCATCGGGATCTTGGCGGGAGGCTCTATGACCGATGCGTATATGCCTGGAATGTCTACAGGCAACGCATCTAAGCGGTACAATGGGCCTTTCCGAGTCGTTTTAGAAGAGATAGCCGCACAAAACGATTTCCGCTCCGGCAATCGGACCTCGAATGCGCGGTTGAGTCTGGTCTGGGAACCTCGGATCAAGCCGATGCTTCTCGAAATCGAGGCTTCGGACATGACGATCGTCGACAATCTCAACAACACGCTTGAGCCGACCGTCTCGGAAGAGTCATCCTCTGTCATCCTCCGACCGGAGACACCGATCGCAGAACTCAACTTAAACATGGTTTCACCCGTTCGTGAAGCGACCATGTTGAGTTCACTGAAGGTCCAAGCAAACGTAACCGTCCCCGCTTCGAATACACGATTTCAGTTCGCGTTGGATCGGTCGAAATCAGAGCAGACAAAGGATGAGGTGACGGTCGAACTCGAACGGATCCAGGTCGACGGATTCGTTTGGAAGATCGACCTTGTTCTTAACTATGAGGGAAATTCGGAAGCGTTTGAGACCTACCAGCAAGGGCTCTTCAACAACGCGATCTGGCTCCAACGCCCCGATGGGTCTCGGTTTGAGCAAAACGGTGGATTCAACCAGATCGGGTTAACGGGAAATTCGATCGCTTTGCAGTATCTCTTCGTTGATGCACCCGGGAAGCCATCGGATTACGAACTCATCCTCGAAACACCGGGCGCGGTCACCGAAATTCCACTCGAATTCGAATTTAAGGATGTCCCGCTGCCTTGATCAGGATCCATCGAGAATCCTTCTCCATTGATACTGATCGAGTTCGCACGGAATTGCGAGCGATCTAAGCCATACTTCTGAAGCTTTTGTGTCACGCAGCGTCTCGAAAGTCCGCTGTGCCGTGCACTGCGGGCGACATTGCCACGATAAAGCGTTAGTAATTCCAAGAAATAATTACGCTCAATTTCAGAGACAACAGTTTCTATTACTTGTGGTAAGGGTTGCTCCAAGTCAAGAAGACCATGGTGGGCTCCCTGGTGGTCGTGATCATCCGAACCTTGGGCAGCGTAGATCGACCTCGGAAGATCTTCAGGTCGAATCACGGTACCTTCCGCAAGGGCAACAGCTGCTTTCACCGCGTTCTCAAGTTCCCGTATATTCCCTGGCCACGAATACGCATAGAGAGCTTGCATTGCTTCGTTCGAGAATCGGTTTACGGGAGGAGTAGATCGATTAGCTGACTCTTGAAGGAAGTGGAGTGCCAGGAGTGAGATATCCTCGGAGCGTTCGCGGAGTGGCGGGAGTTCTATGGGAACCACTCGGAGTCGATAGAAGAGATCAGACCGGAAGGTCCCCCGTCGCGACATTTCGTCGAGACGACGGTTGCTCGCTGCCACAATCCGGACGTCAACCTTAATAGTCTCCGTTCCTCCGAGTCGTTCGATTTCCCCGGTCTGGAGGACCCGGAGGAGTTTCGCTTGCATCGACGGGCTGATCTCGCCGATCTCATCGAGGAAAAGGGTACCGTTATGCGCGCGTTCGAATCGTCCCGCCTTGGTTCGATCGGCACCCGTGAACGCACCTCTTTCGTGTCCAAAGAGTTCACTTTCAATCAATGATTCATTGAAGGCCGTGCAGTTGACGGCAACGAACGGTCCCCCTGATCGGTGGCTTGCCGCATGGACAGCTCGAGCGACAAGTTCTTTGCCGGTCCCGGTTTCGCCTTGAATCAAGACCGTGGAACCGAGGGGACCGACCTGTTCGATTAGATCGAAGACCTTGCGCATCTTGGGGCTCTTCGAGAGCATGTTGTGAAAGCTGTAGCTCTCAGAGATCTGCTGTTGAAGCTCAAGGAGTTCATCCAGTAAACGACGGCGGCGGAGGGTCCGATCAACCAGCAATCGGAAACGGTCGGGATCGATCGGCTTGGAGACAAAGTCATCTGCCCCCGCCTTCATCGCTTCGAGGGCGACTTCCGTTTCTCCATAAGCGGTTAAGAGGATTACACCGAGAGGGAGCCCTCGCTCTCTGACCTCATTTAAGAGCTTAAGCCCACCGACGCTCGGCATGTAAAGATCGGTGATCATCAGATGCACCGATTGAGTTTGGAGGAGCTTCAGAGCCTCGGAAGCTGAAGCGGCAACTTCGACCTCGTGCGCATCCAATTCAAGGAGTGCTTTGAGATGCATCCGAGTGCTTGGCTCGTCATCAACGATGAGAATTCGGCTTGTCATCAGAAGGGCATTCCTTTGCCAGCGTTGAATGCAGGAAGTCAGGCGATGTCACGGATTTTTATAGTTGATCGGAGTCGGAATCGACGACTGAATTCTTACTTGACGATTGAGGGGCGATCATCGGTTCGGGTTTGACTCGGACGTCAACGATCCGATTGGATCGAACTATCGAGAGTACTACCGATTGGCCGGGATCTCGGAATTCGATTGCGCTGATGAGTTGATCGGGAGCGGCGATTGGGACCGAATCAACTTTGATAATGTAGTCCTCAACCAGAACACCACCACGATCAGCCGGGCCGCCTTCAAGGACGGAACTCACGAGGACTCCCCCCGGAATCTGGAGTGTCGCTGCCATTTCCGGATCGAGCGTTTGGAGCCGGACTCCGATCGAAACACGTCGGACTTGGCCGATCGCGCTGAGGTCATCGCTTACTCGTCGCGCTCGTGATTCGGGGACTGCAAATCCGACTCCTTCAAAGCCGCCGCTGACGGTCTGGACTGCGACATTGACTCCGACAAGCGCTCCATCAAGGTCGACCAATGCCCCGCCGGAGCTGCCGGGATTGATCGCTGCATCGGTTTGAAGCAAGTCGCGATGAGGCCAAAGGGAGAGTGTTCGACCGGTCCCGCTGATAATCCCGGCGCTGACGGTTCCCGCGAGCCCAAACGGTTGCCCAAGGGAAAGGACCCAATCGCCAGTTTCAATCGAGGCTGAATCTCCCCAGGTAATCGCCTGGAGATCGAGACCAGTTGGATCAATCACCAAGAGGGCGAGATCGCTCCGAGGATCGCGACGGACTTCAAGGACCGACCTGCGCCGTCGATCGGCCAGGATCACTTCAAAGGTATCTCCGTTGGCGATTACATGATCGTTCGTCAGTATTAAGCCGCGGTCCCCGTTGATAATGATACCGGAGCCACCAACCGAAAAAGATCGCCTTGGCTCCCGAGCCTCCGTGAGTCCAGACTGCGTTGTCTGCTCAAGCAGGATGCTGCCGGCGCGCCGAATGGTCACGATCGACGGGAGGGCCTTCTCAGCAGCACGACGAAACTCGGCCGATAGTGATTCTGCCACCGAGATGGCTTGAGCGGATCCAGATCGACCCGTTGCAGCAAAGGCGATGAGTCCGAGGACAATCAAAACACTCGGACGACTAGGGAGTCGGGCTCTTGTCTTGTAATCCATCGTCGGAATCCTTCCGATTGATAGGAATCGAGCCTTCGAGAGAATGCCGGTCAAGGTCGAAGTAGATCCTTGACCAGAGAACTCGGTCGAGTGAACGACCATTCGGCGTCGTTAACTTACTGAATATAGCGACCTTGGATCCTTGTTCTCAAGTGGCTCGATCATCTTCCCTAATGAAGACGGAGCGATTCCCTCGCTTCATGGTTTGGCGGAGAGGCAAGATCGAAGAAGCTACGGTCGACGTGATTCCTCAGAGTCTTCAATCACCTCAGGCTTCGGAATGATCAGGACCTCAGGTGCGATATAGGGCAAGATTTTGGTCCGTCGGCCTTGTTGGAGCGTAAGGGTGATCGGTTCGATCGCCTTCGGGTTAATCTCAAAGATCTCGATGCGTTCGTCTGTGCCCCCTTCGTGGAGAATGACTCTCAGTTTAACGCGAGTAACGGGATCTTTTGGGTCGCTTACGACCGGTTTGACTCGAAACGTGTACTGACCGCTAAATCCTCGGGGACAGGAGTAGATCTCCTCAGGATTCAACCCTCGGCCATTGTTGAGCAATGCCCCCCCCATCACCGATCGAGGCGCAATCCGAGTTGCGGAACCTCCGAGAGGTTCGTCAACCTCAAGATCAAGATCGCCATAACCTTCCCAAGTCAGGCTTGCGTAGATGTCCCGAGGCTCAGCATCATCGAGACGATCGAGGAGGTAGTCGGCTTCGGGATCTCGATTCTCTGCTCTTAAGGTTTCGGCGAACTTGAGCGCGTGACGACGAGTCTCAGAGCGGAATGCCTCATCAACTCCAGGCCATCCGAGCGCGAAGAGCCCTTCGACCGCCCGAACCATCCGATCCGTATTTTTTTGGATCTCAGCAAGCTCAAGCAACTTGATAAAGGGTTCAGGTCGCTGCGGGAGTCGTTGGGCAGCTTCATCAAGCAAGTCACCGATGCGGATGGTCTCATTCTTATCACGATTACCATCGATCGGAAGGGTGATTTCAAGTAACTCACGGACAGCCATCAGGTCGGCGATGGTCAAGAGGCTATCAGGATCACCCTCAGTTCCTGGTCTCCTGGCAAGTTTGACTGCCTCAACGATCGCACGCTTTATCTCGGCTTCATCGCCACGGTTGTAGTCGAGCGCGACGGCGAGCATTTCGTACATCCAGGGTTCACGGGCCACTTCAACTCGTCGAGAAGGTTGGTTGAGATACGAACGGATCGCGGCTTCAACCTCAGGGATCCGGTATTCAGCGCGGAGCGAGATCACAATTTCGAGTAGTTCTGACGGAGTCGGTTCGTCACCCTCAAGACGATCGGAAAAAAAGTTCTGCCATTTCGCGAGTTCTTGCTGAGTAGGCCGTCTTCGATTGGTGTTCTCGTCGAGTTCAGCATCAGCGATACGCTCACTTCGGTCTGCTCCCCGAAGTAGAACAGGACCGCGTCTGGGCGGGGATTTTGATCCCTCTCCAGGGCGGTCCTCTTTTTGTGTCTTTGGTCGGATTCGGATGGAGGACGGGCGATCAGAACCCGTCCTCTGGCTCAATTCAAGCCGTCTCAGTTCGTTTTTTTTTGCAGGTACGCATCAGCGCTTGCAGGTCGTTGGGGTGTCTCGTTCGGTAGAGGAAGTGATCGGAATCCACCTCCGAATCCACCGCCGCCGAAACCACCTCCACCCCCGCCGAGGCCACCGCCGCCGAAACCACCGCCACCGCCGAGGCCACCACCGCCG
>CAZEAN010000099.1:0-21411 GCA_964510225.1 uncultured Isosphaeraceae bacterium | reverse complement strand
AGAATTGGATTACAGTGACTAGTGTTCCATCTGAGTTGTGGACGCTTTATTGGGGATGGATCTTTGCTTTACTCGTGCTGACGGCGGTTGCAGGATTGGTTTCGTATCGCTCGTATCGGTCACCATCGACCACAACGTCCGACCGAGTTGCAGCGCAATTCCCAGAGATCGATGCTGCTTGGCGTGAGATCACACTCCGACTCGATCATGCCGGGATTGTCCCGAAGGATCAGCACTACTACTTGATCTTAACCCCTGACGATGACGAACTCGAACGGCTTCTCGAGGCTGCCGGTCTGCAGCCGTTTGTCAGGGCCCCGGATGGACCCTCGCCGATTCGCGCTTATGCCACATCCCACGGCGTGATCATCGGTTGTTCTGGGGCCTCTGGATTTGGGACCGGCGACCCCGATGGGACGACTCGATTGGACTTTGTGGTCCGACAACTCCGCGGGCTACGGCCTGACGCACCGCCGATCCGTGGTGTCACTGTCTTGTTCCCAGGGGACTGGATTGATCGTCCGGAGTCGCCCAAGGAGGCGGCGATCCTCCGCGAGGACCTCCGGACGGTCCGTCGGGCGTCAGAATTGCGCTGCCCGACTTACGCCGTCTTCAGCGGGATGGAGATGGTCTCCGGATTCCAAGAGTTTTTGCGACGGTTGGAGAAGCTGGGCTCACGGTCGATGCTCGGCCAACGGGTCGGGTGGTCGGTACCAGTTTCCCAAAACTTCAGCAGCAATCTCGCGCAGCGCGGAATGATCTGGATGTCGGGTTGGTTCCAAGGTTGGATTCTTGGGCTCCTCAAGAGCGAACCGCTCAACGTCGAGGGCAATTCTGCTCTCATTGGCCTTCAGTATGAATTCTTCCGACGTCGGAAAAAGTTCCGAAGTGTGATGGAGTCCGCCTTTACAACGCACTCGGGCTCGGAGCCGGTCCTCTTTAGAGGGTGTTACTTCGTCGCTGCTGGCGATCGAAGATACGAGAAAGCATTTGCGGCAGGGCTCCTTAGCAGTCCGCATGGTCGGATCCTGTCCGACCATGCGTCGACCGTCTGGGCGTCCCGAGCGCGTGAAACTGATCGACGCTATATCCGGGCTTCTTGGATCGTCGGGCTGGTCGGTGGCGGGCTCTGCTTGCTTGCTTGGATCCCTGTGATCGCCCGACATCCAGTTTCTGGATTCCTGGGGTTACTGCTACTCGGAGCAGTCTGGCTGGCTACTACGCTCCAGATCAGGCGTCTCACTTCATTTGTTTAGAAATAGTAGGGTCTAGAACAAAGTAAACTGGAACGCCAACTGACGTGTCAATTACGTCACTGATACGACCCGAATTTGAAGATGTCCGACCAATAAAACATCATAGATGTCGATCGGTGTTACCCCCTGCAGCTTGACAAATGTGCCATTCCGACTCCCGAGGTCTTCGAGCACAAACTGGTTGTTGATCATCCGGATGGAGGCGTGGACGCTGCTTGCCCGTCGATCACTGAGGAGCGCGAGGTCGACCGCTTTCCCTGCACGTCCCGATCGACCGATCAGCGTTGGCTCGGTCGTTTTGGTAATCGGAAACTGAATGCCAAGGCTTCCGTCTGGTCTAACGAGTCTGATAAACGCCCTTACCGAAATATCGGCGCTCCAAAACTCTTCGCCTTCTTCGCTAATCAAGGTAACGGTTGGTGGCTCTTCCTCGGATCCTTCGAACTGAAGCACATGGTTTCCGACCCGAAACCTGTCTCCCTCTCGGAGCTGTTCCGGCTTAGTGATTCTCCGGTAGACGCCGTTGATCGACCCGAGGTCTTCGGCTACAAGCTGCTCCCCTTCGAATCCGAGCCTGAGATGACGTTTTGCGAGTGAGTTGAGACCATGCTTCTGATTCTCTGCGCGGCGCCCCCGGCCAATCTTCAGACCCTTCTGATTGAACCGCTTCCATTCGACCCAATTATCTTCGCGGTCCAGAAACTGGATCGCAAACTCCGGTGAGGTCGACCCGAATGCGTGGCGATCAAAATCTCCGAGTCCCATAGTCTGTAAGAAGGGGTTTTGGTTGTGTTGATCCTGCTCAGGAGTCGTCTGCGGTTGCTCAGCTCCATTAGGGTAATCCCAAGTACGGCCCGGACCTGTTGAGCGACGACGGGAAGTGGATCGGCGTCGAGCCTTATTGTCGAGTGATGGTTCAACGTCTTGCTCTTCATCTCCGAAGGGTACGCCCCAAGAGTCCTTTGGTCGCGTGGAATGCGGCGAACTGGTTCCGGGACGGCCATGACCCTCCGAGTGTTTCTCTCCTTCTTGGAAATCCGTCCCATGCTGATCTCGGTGAGTCATGGGCCGATTCGGAGGATTGGGATCGACGTCTGATTGAGGACCATGTGTTGTCAACGCCGACCGGACGCGCCGCCGTTCAGCATCAGCATCGGACGGATCATCATGGTGTTGTCGAGCCGTGGGCGGATAGAAGTATGGGTCCTGAGGTCGTGAGGAATCGTCTTCCGCATTGCGTGCAGCGTGATTGGCAGGACGCCGGACTGGGCCCGCTGATTGTTCCGGATCTCCCTCTGAGTCAGGGGACCCAGTAGGAATAGGCCCTATCTGTCCAAGCGGAGGGAGCGGGTCGGCGAATCGATCATTGCCCGGTCTTCGGAGCCCTTGGTCTGGTCTCGGGCCAAAGGGGTCCTCGTTTAAATTGTCATCACCGCCCGTCAGCCTACTATTTTGAGATGGGAACGAGGGTCGCCCCTGAATCGTCTTAAACGGATCGAACGCCTCACCGCAGTGTGGGCACTCCATTGCGCCTTCATCGATAGATTTGCCACAGCTTGAACAGATGAATCCCATGGTTCGACTCCTAAGGGCGTTCGCGGCTCGAGACCGAACGCTGAGCAAGCCAGGCGAGCCTTGGGCGACTCTTGCCGGGGTCGACCAGAACGTTAAAAACCGCGATCAGTTGAGATGAATCATCGCCGGATCGGAAGCTATTCAATGATGTACGGTGGTGAACTGGAGGATCTTAGACCAGGCTGAGCTAGCCCGAGATCGACCGCTCCGGATACTTAATCATCATAATGACGCACTGGGACCTTCAGTACTTGCAAACTCTCTGGCTCTCATTCCCCTAGCGTACTGAACTCTCGATTCTATCGCCTTTGAAATCACCTGCCCAACGTTCGATCGATCTCCTCAATCGAACTGAGGAGATCTTTTTCCGAGCTGATGATCGACCGGTGGGTTGGCGAACCAAGAGGCAACTGAGATCAAACCCAGTAGGACACCGAAAATCCAGAGTGCTAGCGCGTAACCTCCGATCTGATCAAGTGTTGCACCGACGATAAACGGTCCGATACTCGCACCCCCCATTGTTGCCATCCAAATTGTCCCCCGGATTCGGCCGAGATGCTTCAATCCATAGTAGCGTGGCCATAGGACGTTGTTGACGACCATCAGGAGGCCCTGCGAGGCTCCGAAGACAGCAGCTTGGGCGTGAGCCTGCCAAACATTGGTGCAGAGTCCGAGAATAACGATCGATCCCGCCATCCCACCGGTACTAATTGAGAGGAGATTTCTCAGGTGGACCCGATCAGCTAACGCCCCACCAACGAGCTGAAGGGCGGCCATGCTAATTGCGAACGTCGGGAAGACGGCGGTTGCTTCCGTCTCTGAGAGACCCCGAGACCCGAAAAGCGGGATCAGATGAAACACGATTGCCGTGCCGACCATCGCCCAGGAAGCACTCGCGGCCATCGCGATCCAAAACGCGGCGGTCTTCATCGAATCTCGGAGATCGTAGTCTCGGTTACCTTCGCCAAGTGGCCTTTGGGAGTTGTTGCTGGCTGAATTCGCATTCTTCGGATCAGAATGTTCAGTCTGAATGCCACCGTCGATGACCTGACCGACATCCTCAGGACGATTCCGATAAATGAAGACTGTGATTACCGTGAGGAGTCCGAAGAAAAAAAGACCTGAGGATCGCGCGGCAGTCCTCCATCCGAATTCTCCGATCAGTGTCAGACAGATCCCGGGCGTCACGGCGGCGACGCATGCGAGGCCGATTCCAGTAATCCCGCCAGCAATACCCAACCGCCTCCGATGCCACATCGCCAAGGTATTTGTGGCGAGGAGCGTGAGGGCACCTTGGCCGGAAAGTCGGAGGAGAAAGAACGCTGAGCCTAACGAGAGTATGCCTCGGGCAACCGAGAGTACGCCGCAGCCACAACCGAGGAGTCCCGCTACGACGAGTAAGGTCCGTCGAGCACCAAAACGGTCCAGGATCGCGCCGATCAGTGGGATTGGGATCGCAGCGAGAAAGCTGGCGATCATGTAAGCGAGCGTCATCGATGTATGCGAGAGGCCGAGTTCCAGTCGGATCGGCTCATTGAACGAGGTCAAACCAAACGTTTGTCCGGGGGTGCTGGAGGCATGGATCAGGATTGCAACCCCCAACATCACCCAACCATAGTAGAAAGAATCACTTCTCGACTTCTGAACGACGTGTTCGGGAATATCATCAGTTCCGAGCGTTGCCATTGAACCAACCGAATCTTCGCGTTCCGTCCCTGACACTGGCATTCGATAGTCCGTGGTTAAGCCCAAGAATCCTTGGTCGTCAAAGACAATCAATTATCATCATAGTCGATTTACACAGTCGTCGTCCGCGTCGGAATCTCATGTTACCCAAGTGGTCACCGAGTGTAGTTTGAGGGCAGAGTAGCATAGGGCGTCGGATTGTGTTACAACCGCTCACGATTCGACAATTTGCTCATTCACGAATTCCGACCATATTGCTCAGATTGTTAATCTCTGACGTTGGTTTGGCCGACCCAGCGACAGTGATTCTTCTCATGGATTTTAATCTAGAGAATCTATGAGTCTGAGTGGTATCTATATCCGAGGCTGATCAAATTCGGGATGATCTGAACTCAGGACTGGGGAACACGGAGGTTTCCTGACGATGTCGCTCAATTTCAACTGCAACCGAACCATTCAAGCAAGTCCAGAACGTGTCTTCAGAGTCATGACCGACCTCACTACTTATTCCGGTTGGATGCAAAACCTGGTCCGGGTGGAGTCCCTCACTGACGGGCCGATGTCCGAGGGAAGTCGGTTCCGAGAGATTCGTCTGATGTTCGGTAAGGAGGCATCTGAAGAGTTTGAGGTGACCACCTTCGAGCCGTCCTCTCGATTAGGGCTCCACGTCGACGGGACCAAAGGCGCCACGGGGCGAGGTTCGTTTCAGTTCGACTATCTCCTGACTCCAACGCCCGACGGAACAGAATTCCGGATGACGGCTACGATCGATATGGGTGGTGGATTCTTTACGAACCTGGTCAGCAAACTAATGGGTGGCATGTTCAAAAAAGCAATTGTGAAAGACCTAGACGCCATGGTCCACTATATCGAATTCGAACACCAGCCAACCGTGACCGTAGAGGCGCACTGAAGTCGGTCTCACGACGACGATTTTAGTGATCACCCCGAAGACCCACTATCGCCCTGACCCGACTGACCGAGATTCGACCACCATGAAGATCCACGAGTATCAAGGCAAGGAGCTTCTGAAGGCAGCCGGCGTTGCTGTCCAAGAAGGGATCGTCGTCACCACGCCCGATGAGGCTGCAGCCGCGTTCGACAAGCTCGGCTGCGCTCTTGGGGTGGTTAAGGCCCAGGTCCACGCAGGTGGTCGCGGTAAAGGAATCGCCATTGGGCCAGGAGAAGATCATGCCGAAGCACTCGCGATCGCGTCGGGGGCGAAGCCTCGTCCTGAGGGAGTTGCTCGCGGCGTTCAGTTAGTCAAATCCGCGAGCGAGGCTAAGAACGCTGCGGCGAGTCTTCTTGGTAAGACACTTGTAACTTACCAAACGGGTATTGAAGGCGCCAAAATCAATCGTGTCTTAATTGCGGTCGGGCACGACATCACGCGTGAACTTTACCTTGGGATGGCTGTTGACCGTGCGGAGCAAGCCCCGGTTTTGATGGCGTCGACCGAAGGTGGCGTGGAGATCGAAGAGGTTGCAGCAAAGACTCCAGAAAAGATCCTCCGAGAGACGATCGACGTAGGTCTTGGTCTTGCCGATTTTCAAGCCCGGAAACTCTGTAAGGGGCTCGGTCTTTCTGGAGATTCTGCCAAGAAAGGGATCAAGTTCTTCAAGAACTTCACGCGTTTTTTTCTTGCCTCCGACTGTTCCCTTGCTGAAATCAATCCCTTGATCGTTACGGAAACTGGCGACGTCTTGGCCTTGGATTGCAAGCTAAATTTTGATGACAACGCCCTGTTTCGACACCCCGAGCTGAAAGCGTTAATTGACCCTGACGAAGAAGATCCAAACGAATTAAGGGCTGAGGAAGCCGGGCTCTCGTATGTCCAACTGGACGGGGATATCGCGTGCCTCGTCAATGGTGCCGGCCTGGCAATGTCAACGATGGACGTGATCAAGTATCACGGTGGTGAGCCGGCCAATTTTCTCGACGTCGGAGGCGGCGCGAACAAAGATCAGGTACTTGAGGCTTTCCGGATCTTGCTTTCCTCGGACAAAGTCAAAGCGGTCCTGGTCAACATTTTCGGCGGAATCATGAAGTGCGACATCATCGCCTCGGCGCTCTTGGCTGCTTACGATGAGATCGACTTTAAAGTTCCTCTCGTCGTCCGACTCGAAGGAACGAATGTCGAGGAGGGGATGAAACTTCTCGAGGAATCAGGTCGCAAGATTACGGTTGCAAAAGGCCTGACCGACGCCGCACAGAAAGTTGTCGGAGCGGCCCAGGAAGTCGCTTGAGCCACGATGAACTCCATTCGATACGAAGATACGCTTTCTCATCCCATTGCCCGATCTTCAACCGCCAGTCGCCACCTTCTGAGCATCGATATCCACTCATGAGTATTCTCGTCGACAAAAACACACGACTGATCTGTCAAGGGATTACGGGGAAGGCGGGTGCCTTCCATGCGGAGCAATGTCAGGCTTATGGGACGAACCTGGTCGGTGGGGTTACGCCCGGCAAGGGCGGACAAAGCACCCTGGGTGTCCCGGTCTTCGACACCGTTGCCGAAGCCGTTGATCAAGCAGGTGCCGACGCCTCGATGATCTTCGTCCCGCCGCCGTTCGCCGCAGATTCGATCATGGAAGCGGCCGATGCTGGGATCAAAGTGGTGATCGCGATCACCGAAGGGATCCCCGTGTTGGACATGGCCCGTGCCGTCGCGTACCTCAAAGCGCATCGTCCTGATTGTCGACTCGTGGGACCGAATTGCCCCGGCGTGATCACTCCCGATCAGTGCAAAATTGGGATTATGCCCGGCTACATTCACAAGTCGGGGAACGTAGGAGTCGTGAGCCGTTCCGGGACTCTGACGTACGAGGCGGTTTGGCAGTTAACCAGCCTAGGAATTGGACAGAGCACCTGCGTGGGAATCGGTGGCGATCCGGTGAACGGAACCAACTTTGTCGACGTCCTCCGGATGTTCGAAGCCGACCCCGCCACGGAAGCGGTTCTGATGATGGGGGAAATCGGCGGAAATGCGGAGGAAGAGGCCGCTGCCTTCAAGAAATCGGGAGGAATCACGAAGCCGATGGCGGCCTTTATCGCGGGACAAACAGCCCCCCCGGGCAAGCGGATGGGGCACGCAGGCGCAATCATTTCCGGGGGATCGGGCAAAGCCTCCGATAAGATCAGTGCACTTCAAGACTCTGGAATCCTAGTCGCCCAAAGTCCTGCTGATATGGGGCTAACGCTCCAGCGTGCACTTCAGCAAGGATAAAGCCGAGTCAGTTGCGATCGAATCCGCTCGATCGGCCCCGTTCCGGATGAGGCCGATCGCAGGTCAGACCAAAGCGTCCTTGTTCAGAAGAGTCCAGGAATCACCGAGCCGTCACCGCCGATCGGGATCGGACGACCTGCGTGGTTCTGAAAGGTCAGTGCGGGGTCGATCCCAAGTCGATCGTAGACCGAGACGCAGAGGTCCGCCGGTGTGATCGGCAGGTCAACCGGCGTTTCACCTTTTGACGAAGATCGCCCGACCGTCCGTCCACCTTGGATGCCGCCCCCAGCAAGAAGGACGCTCATTACGTTACCCCAATGGTCGCGACCTGCACTTCCGTTGACCCGAGGTGTCCGTCCGAACTCACCCATAACCACGACAAGCGTGGTTTCAAGTAGCCCCCGTTGATCAAGGTCGTCGACTAGGCCGCCAACAGCACCATCGAGCCAAGGAAGGACTCGTTGCATCCCTTTCTCGATTTGCGAGTGATGATCCCAACCACCAAAGGTCAAGGTCACGAAACGCACACCTGCTTCAACTAACCGTCTGGCGACCAGAGCGCTTTGTCCCCACTGATGACGTACGTAGCGGTCCCGAGTCTTTGGATCCTCCGTACTAAGATCGAAGGCCTTCCGAGCCCGATCGCTCGTGATCAGCTCGTAGGCTTGCTGGTCAAATCGATCAAGCCCGTCCATTAAACCCGAGTTGTCCACATCACTTCGTGCTTGGTCAAAAACTTTCATCAGATTACGGCGGTCATCGAGCCGACTGACGTCGATCCCATTCGGTAACGAGAGGTTCGGAACTTTGAAGTTCGAGCGATTAGGATCGCCGTTCACCATGAACGGGTTGTGTGCGACTCCGAGGTACGCTCCACTGTGATAGCCCGGCGAAATTCCGATGGAATGAGTCCTCGGAAGGCCGACGTAGGAAGGGACGCCGGATTCTCTCGCCCCGAGTACCTTGGTGATGATCGAGCCTGCTGACGGATATTGGGGGGCGCGGTTGGCTGCATTCGAGCCGTGGTAGCCGGTTAACATCCAATGTGCGGCCGCGAAGTGATCGCCGTTGTTGTGATGCATCGATCGGATGATGGCCATCTTGTCCATCAACCGAGCGTGGTAGGGGAGAAGCTCCGGAAGTCGGATCCCCGGGGCACTCGTCTCGATGGAGTTCAATGGGCCCCGGAACTCTTCTGGTGCTTCCGGCTTCGGGTCGTAAGTCTCCATATGGGTAGGCCCACCGTCGAGCCAGACAAGAATCACGGAGAGGTCGGATCCTGGTTGCGGATTCCGAGGGTTCAACTCTGATGCAGTTGCCTTGCTGCGCAAAAACTCAGGAAGGCTAAGCCCGGAGAGGCCGAGCATTCCAGCCTTAAGCAGGCTTCGGCGATTGATACCTTGGCAATTCCGATTCGGACGGCCCTGGAGTCTGAACATCGGGAGCGATCCTCCGATCAACAGTCAGGAAGAGAACCTCCGTCATCGAGCCCAAGCCAGGTCACTATACGCAAACCTGACCTGATTCGATGTCCTGACCGTCGGTTGTGTGACCCTCGGACAAGCAGTCGGCTCGAGTCCCGGAGACTCGAGCGAATCGGCTGTTGCCCGTCCCAAACCATAAGATCCAAAAGTACGAGCGGGTCGGCGTAAGGAAGCGGCCGGCCGACCGATCAATCAATGAACTGAAATTCTTTGGCGTTCATCAACGCCCATACCAGATCTTCATAAGCACGTTTCACTTCATCGCCGGCAAACTCAATATGACCGAGTGCGGTTGCGAGTTCACTCTCGGACGGAGATCGCGCAAAGGCCGACCAGAATAGCTCCTCGATCTTCTCTTCGTGTGGCCGAGGATCCTCGGCCAATGCGGCTGCACGGCCATCACCGTTGGTTAGTTTTGACTGCACTTCATTCGAATTGAGGAGCATTAGACTTTGACTTAAGCTTGCATCGGTAACCCGTTCGCATTCGCAGGCGGTCTCTCGCTTCGGACGACCGAAGGTGTCCAGGAAGCTCGAATTGATACTCTCATCTGGCAAGGCAATTGCACGGGTCCCGACAGGGAGCCCGTTGTAGCGGGACGGCACATCAGTGAACGTAGCAATCGCGTCAGCGAGGACCTCGGCTGTCATCCGCTTCGGATAGTACCGAGCGAAGCTCTGCGTGTCGCGTGCATTGTAATCGTTCGGAAGGCTCGAGAGGCTGTAGAGGCGGCTGTTGCAGATGGTCCGGATCAAGTCTTTAATGTCGTAGCCAGATTCCGAGAAGTAGGTTGCTGCGGCTTCCATCAGCTCGGGATTACTTGCCGGATTTGTTTCTCTGAGGTCATCAATCGGCTCTACAAGGCCACGACCGAAGAAGTGTGCCCAGTAGCGATTGACCAAGGCCGGGGCAAAGTTGGAGCGTTCTGATTCGGAGAGCCAATCGACGAGGACATCGCGGGGGTCCACTGCGTTCTCGATCGCAGCAGGTTCGGGTTCACCTAACCCACGAGGCTCCATTACTTGATTTGTCTTTGGATGGCGGACAGAACCATTTCGGCTTGTGAAGATTACTAATTCGTCACGCCCGGCTTTTTGAGCCGAAGTCGAACTCTTCCGTCCGACGCGACTAAAGAAGGCGGCGAAACTGTAGTAATCGTCCTGACTCCAACGCTCGAACGGGTGATGGTGGCACTTAGCACACTGCAAACGCATCCCAAGGAAGACTTGGGCAGAGTCGTCAACGAACTCGTCGGCCTTCTTCAACTCGCGGTACCAGACCACCGGAGGCGCGGTTTCTGGGCTACCGTTTGCCGCTAGAATTTCGCGAGTAAACTCGTCGTATGGTGTGTTTTGTTCCAGCTCACGGCGGATCCAATCATAGAATCGGTAGGTCGATCGTTGATATCGGGAATTCCCTTGCCGTTTGTTCCGAAGAATGTCCGCCCACTTGATCGCGAAGAATTGGGCATATTCCGGACGTTCGAGTAGTTCATCAACGAGTCTCGCTCGCTTATCAGCGGCTTTGTCTTCCACAAATGCTTGGATCTCTTCGGCACTCGGGAGGCTTCCCGTAATGTCTAGCGAAGCCCGACGGATGAACTCAGCGTCATCGCAGAGCCCAGATGGGAGAAGCCCGAGCCGCTTCCACTGTTTGAGGGCTAGCTCATCGATGAAGTTCGTGGTCGGGTACTCGGGATAGCTGGTGATCTCCATTCCCAAGGGAACCGTCGCGTTGAAGACCGCGACTTGCCCTTGGTAGCGGGCCATCACGGCGGCTTGGCCGGCGAGGTCGGCCGCAGATACTAAGCCACCTTCCTCGACCGAGGCAACATCAGTGACATTTGATTCGTACTGTGCCCATCGAGTAACGTCTTCCGTGCTACCATCACTGTAAATCGCAGTGACGACGAGCTGTTGATCTTCACCACGATCAAGAATTCGTTGAGGCGGATTGATCTCTATCTTTGCGACCTTCGCAGCGTTCGGATCACCTTCGGGCATCCCTTCGGCAATCCAACGCCGGATCAACTTGTGCTCATGAGATCCGTCCTCAAGTCGCTTTCCACCGCCATGTGGTACCGTTGCGATCGCTTTTTTGAGAAGTAGACTCTCGTCCGGTGCAAGCGGAAAGAGACGACGCCCCCGACCTTCCTTGACGAGAGTCTCGTAGTCCAATTCAGGCTCGAATCCTAGCAAACTGAGTCGGAAGCCATTTTGGCCACCAGACTTACCGTGACATCCCCCGCCGTTACAGCTAAGTTTGGTAAAGATCGGTACAATTTGATTTGTGAAGTGGATCGGCGGCGGATTCTCAAAGCGCGTGACCATTACTTCAAGCACAGTCTGTCGGTCGCCGACAGTCACGATGATGCTCGTTTGACCATCACCTTGCCCGGAGATCGTTCCTGATTCATCAACGATTGCGATGTTCGTGTCGGATGACTCGAAGCTCGCTTGGGAGGTAAGGTCGTCCTGGGTCGCTACCTCTTCGACAGCGAGTTGTTGGACAGCATCGGGGCCGACTAAGACCACTTGCTCCGGGAAAACCCGAAGCTCTTCGGAAGATCCCGGTGCTAAGCTCGCAAAGCAGAGCGAGGCCCCAAGTCCATAAATCCAAACAATTTGGACGATTAGGTTCGTGCATCCTCGCATCGCTCGGCCTCCTTCAAGTGCCATCGGTTGCCATGAGGTTTCGACACCGAGGCTGATGAATAGTCTGAGAGTCGTCCGTCACCGGATCGACACAGGACGTACACGGTATTACAAGCATCATGTTAAACTTTACTCAAAAAGTCTAGGTCCGCGAACCTCCGAATCCCGGGAGTGGTCTAGACTCTTGGTTGTCCGGTGGATAGGCTAAGTGAGTCACGCAAGCTTAATGTCAATTCTGGCAAACTAGCTTGCTAACGGACAGACCGGGTAGCTCAGTCGGTAGAGCAGCGGACTTAAGCACTTATTCTAAAAGTGCTTGGAGCCTCTCGTGGGAAGAAACTGAACCGCGAGAGTGGATGCCGCAGTATGCTGGAACGCCCTGAGAGTCCGCGACGCCACAACGCAGCTGGTAACGGCAAACGTGAAGGCTTTGAAAAGTTGCGGAATTGGGTAATCAGCAGGCAAGGGTTCCGACGGATCGTCGGGCTCAGCCCCAGAGACTTGACGCGGCACACCTGCGATGGTGAAGGGAAAGTCCAGACCCCAACGTTCAAATCCGGAAAGCTTATCGATCTTGGTAGTTTCCAGATTCGAGTGGTCGGTGAAAGCCGATGAGGTAAGTTAATCCGCTGGTCGTGGGTTCGAGTCCCACCCCGGTCACTTGGTTAGAAGCTTGAGAGCCTGTAGGGCTTAAGCTTTCAGCGTTAACTATTAAAGAGTATTCGAGGCATTTCTACTGGTTTTATTTGAGATTCGGCTGATCTTTTAAAGTTAGGATTTCACGCGAAGCTCTCACGCTCGAATCTCAAGAAGATTTAAGCGAGTTAGGGTGGAGGTGCCCTACTACATCACTTCATCGTGATCTGATATTTCATAAACTCGTTACCTTCGAGTTAGATGCAACAGGTCGTGGTAGTCTGCATGATTCTCGAATCTGGCTGTTCGAGCGTTTCTTGTGAGTGTGCTTCTTGATTCGGTTTTGCTCGCTTTTGCAGCGGCTCTATCCCGTTTCGGACAATGCGATTACGGAGACCTGCGAGTCGGCGTGCGGCAGGACCAGTTCCGGATGACAGTTCTGCAATTTCCGCGAAGCTAAGTTTCGGATCCGGAAATGGCAGGCAGAACTCGGCCGTACTCAGACTACTTTGGAGCTGATAGTTACCCCCTTCGAGCCGGACTTTGACACCGCAGCGTTTCAAGAATTCAAGTTCTCGGTAAAAGGTCCGAGGCTTGATTTTCAAAGCTTGGAGGATTTCCTCCCGAGTTTGTGGCCGATCATCTAATAGGACGGCTAAGTGGTAAAGGCGTGCGGCCCGTGATTCTGTGACATGTCGCCCTGGTCGCCGTTTCTTGCTGATCGGGCTCATTTGACTCTCCCCTACGATTTCTCAGATTGTCTTCGGTCTTAGCCAGCTTCCGATGATTCGAGAATGTAGACCCTGCAATACTTCAGCCTACTGAAGTATTGCATGAGTGGAGCCACGCAATCAAGTGTCTTTGGCGGGGTGATCTGTCACGAGACATTGCAGCGCTTAGAGTTTGTGACGTTTGCAAGGATCGCGCAGTTTGTATCGAAAAGGCTCAAGAGAGGGTTCAGCGTGGTCGATGAACAGACCTGTGATTGAATGACCGTGGGGATCAGTGGGTCGGTTGCTCAGAGGTTGGGCGCGGCCGCGCTCGGATAGAGGTCGCTGCCTAGCAATCGCGAGGTTCTGGAAAGATCACCTCGATTGGTCCCGGATTGACGTTGTTTTTTGATCCCCTCTATTCCGTCCTCAGGGAGTTTGTCCCGATGCCGACATCGAAGCAACGAAGGCCGCAGTCCCGACGATTTGCTGCCGAGCCCCTCGAGGGTCGACAGTTGCTCTCGACTCTCGTGACCGGAACCGACCCCGACGGCGACGCGTACTCACTGTCACTTCTAGGTCCGGGCACGCTTGTTGTAACGAATCAAGATGGTGCGTCGCCTCAAATCGACGCGATCACGATTCAAGGTGCCAACCCCGCACGGACTAGGCTGATTGGTGTCGTCACTCCGAACCCTAACGGAATGACTGATGGCCGCGTATTCTTCGACGAGCTTGTCGAACTCGATAGCGACTCTCCGGGTTCGAGCATTGGTGTCGGCATGCTTGCCATCGATATGCCTGACTTTTGGTTGACTGACACCGACCCAATTTCAGACGCGACTCCAGGAGGCTCAATCAACGTTCCGGATGGGGTGGCGACTCTCCGATTTGGTGGCGTTGATAGCACTGCGCTTGGTAATAGCACAGATGGTCAGACTGACACCTACAGTATCGACCTTGGCTTGCCCAACCGGATCGGGACTAGCATCATCGTTGATCAATTGATTAGTTCGATCGAGGTCTTGGACGACGACTCAGGTACGACCTTTGCAGACACCATTGATATTGATGTCTCAGGTCGTATCAACGTTTTCCAGGCCAATGAGGTCTTGGGTGACTCCACTCCCGACAACCCGACGATGCCATTTCCCGGGTCCACTACGGCTGGAACAGAGATCAGTTCCCTCGCTGACGCTGGTTTAACCGGGGCGATCGGACGCTTTCAGATTGGTGGCGAAGCAACAGACTTGACAGTCACAGTCGCAACTTCGGGCGGGGACGATAACGCCCGGATCACCAACTTCTTCATCGGTGGTGAGACCAGTGAGGTCACAGTGATTGCCCCGACCTTGATCCGGACTGCACGGTTCGGTCTCGGTTTGGATACGGTTGCGCTTTCAACCGCCGACATCGAGCTTCTCGAAGCAAATCGAGGCGCCACGGCATCGACGGTTCTCGTCGATCGGGTACTTAATCGTGCCAACTTCGGCGGCAATGTGATCAACACGCAGATCATGGCCGGCAACATAGGAACCGGACTAAACCCGACCCCTGCGCAAGCCGGTGGTGACTTGACCATCCAAGTCGCCGGGGATGTTGTCGATTCGATTATCACCGCCTCGGTTGATCCGATGGATGGAATCTTCGGGAACAACGATGACATCGTGATCCCACAAGGCTTTATCAACGCGAAGGTCGGAGGATTGATCATCGTCGATGATGCGGAGAGCACACCAGATTCGACCTTCTTTGGTCAGACGGTGCGATTCGAAGTTGGCCCGATTATTCCGCCGACCGTTCCAATGCCTCCGTTCATTCCGAGACCGCTCTTCCCGGGCCGTACTCCGACCGTTTTCGGGATCGCCGGTCGTACTTCTAGTCCTTCTCTAGCAGCGCTTCAGCGTCGGCTCGATCGATCAATCCCGTAATAGTAGGCTTCGCCTGGTGGTCGAACGGTTCGGCGGCACCATCCGCCGATCTGTTCGATCCAGAATTCATTAGGTCTGAAATTATGCGCCGTCCGGATCATTGCGGACTCGCGTTGACCAAGTCGGCACTCGATGGTCCAATCTCACCCAGTCGCTTGCGGCTCAAGATCGGGGTGCCCGACTTTTTGGTCACGGCGCAATAATCTGTTCCCAATCAAGATTCGGAGCGTTGAACAACCATGGCAGTCGAACTCAAGCCACAATGGTTATCGCTCCCCGCACTTGCGAATCGACGAATCTCCTACGCGCAGAATTTTGAAGACATCTTGCTTGAGCGAGCGTTCCCTGATCGAGCTGGCTTCTACATCGATGCTGGTGCCAACGACCCCGTTTTTCAGTCGGTCACTAAACGGTTTTATGATCGTGGTTGGTCGGGTATCAACATCGAGCCTCAGCCCGGCCTCGCGTCTCGATTGATTGACGCACGCCCACGGGACATCAACCTCAATTGTGGGGTAGGCTCCGTCGAAACAGTCCTGACATATTATGAAGTACAGTCTGTTCCTGGCTGGTCGACCTTTGTCCCAGAACTGGGCGAGCAGCAGCGGAGCCTTGGACACGACGTCATCGAGCGTCCGATTCCGATTCGGAAGTTGGCCGAAATTTGCGCTGAGCATGTCCAGGAGAGGACAATCGACTTCCTCAAAATCGACGTCGAAGGATTTGAGCGCGAGGTGATCCTTGGAGCAGACTGGTCACGTTGGCGTCCCCGTGTGGTGATCGTGGAAACATATAACCATCAGCATTGGGAGCCACTCCTGATTGAAGCGAATTATCGCTTCCTCCTTTTTGATGGCATTAATCGGTTTTACGTACGTGCGGAAGAATATCAGACGTTGGCACCAGCATTTTCTACACCTGTCACATGTCTTGACCTCGCCGTCCCCTATGAATATTCTCGTTTGATTGAGGAATTACAAGATCATCCCGCTCAATTGCTGATCCGGAAGCAGACCGAAGGCGGCCGACGTTGGCTTCGAAATCGTCATCCTCGTGTTGCCCGGTTCCTCAAACAGATGCTAACTGCTGCGGGGTACTCTCGAACGGTGACGCGTGACGCAGGTTAAGAGCTGGTGATTAACAAGCTAGTTTAGATCCAGCCAAGCGCATCGAGTGCAGCGAGGTGCTTGCAATCGTCGGCAAGGTTGGCGAGTCGATAAGTCCACTCGGCACAATCACACTGTGTTGTCCGATCGAGAAGTCTGCATGCATAATAAGGACTGTCGCCAGGATCCGGGATCCGGGTGACACGGTAGATATGCGGTGCCTCGATGGTTCCTTCGATCGGCTCGACTCGGTAGGTAGCGCCGTTGATGATGATCAAGACAGCAGGTGGGTCATCCGATTTCGATCGAGGGTTTCGGAGTGTAAGGATTGTTGCGGGAGGCTCCTGTAACGCGTTCTCAAGTACCGTAATGCCGAATTGGGCTCGGAGTCGGTCCCAACCTTTACGTGCATCCGTCAGCGCACTCCGAAAGAACCAGGAAGTTTCGTGGAATGGTCCGAGTATTGAATTAGCTGCGGCGAGGTCAGCGGCCGCAACGTCAAGAATCATCCGGCCGCGTTGAATAAGCTCAATAGCCTTGAATTGCTCGGGATGATTTGTGATACGACGACGCGTTTTCGGCCGGGTAGCCGATTGAACCGGGCTTTCCATAACGCTTCACTCCATCGAGCCGAAAGCCCCAGTCAAGCGATCCAATCCGTGTCTGGTTCGAGATGGAGATATGCTGGAATGTCCGGATTTAGAGAGGGTTGGAGTGTGCTAATCCGGTAAGAACGGCCTGAGCGATAGAACCTTCTCGCTGCGTTCGCATCCGATACATCGGCGCAGAGTTTCCTCGAAGATTGGCTGACTAAACAGACCTGGCGAATGGATGGCCGAACTTCTAGGGCGCTTGAATGACTATTGCCAACGTGATTGATTGATGCGCAAGACAAGGTGTTGGTTGACATTAGATCGATCCTCCGTGTGGGGCTCCTGCAGACTGCTGTTGGCTTCTGAGACTAGGAGATGAAAGCGTAGAATCCCCATTACCTGAACATTCAGTACCAATGTACTGAGCGCTCCTCAGGGTGACAAGTGTCCAAGAGAAGATTTGTATCTAGGATCTCGGCGTACAGAAGGGGTCGGCTGTTCAGGGAACCCTGAATCCGAAGCTTCGGAGAATTCCAGAAAGCGCTATTAGCGGGAGTCCAACAATCGCCGAATGATCGTCAGCGACGATCCGATCGAAGAGGGAGATTCCCAACGACTCCAACTTATAACTACCCGCGCAATCGACTGGGTTATCAAGCATCACATAGCGTTCCGCTTCCATCTGCGAGAGTTTCCGGAGTCGAAGGAGGGCACGATCGGTATGGGTGACACGCGTGTCTCCTTTATGGACAGCGATCGCTGTAATTAGCTCGTGTTCATGACCTGAAAGCGCGAGCAGCTGGGCCACTGCCCGTTCCGCGGTCCCAGGTTTTCCGAGGACTTCGCCATTGAAAGCGACGAGCTGATCGCCCCCGATGACCACCGCGTTTGGATGCTCTGTTGCGACGGTCTGGGCTTTGGCGGCAGCAAGTCTCTTAGCCAACGTCAAGGGTGGTAGACCCGCGTCCTTCAGCTCATCTTCGTCGACGTAGGACGGCTCGATTCGGAACGGAAGACGGAGACGCTCAAGTAATTGACGTCGATATACAGAGGTACTCGCGAGAATGAGATCCATAACAGCACTATCTTGATTTGTGTGGGTTAATCGAGTGTTGCCGTCCACGATTGGGGTCGGTACGTTGATTCGAAGACGTCTTGACGGAACTGGAGTCCCACACCGGGAATCTGCGGGACAGTCATCAAGCCATCAGCAAATTTGAAAGCCGAGGTGTCAAACAGATCCGAGCTGCTTGAATCCATTTCTGCCATCAAGAAGTCTGGGATTCCTGATGCTAGGATTGCTTGCATATAGACTCCGAGATGTGATCCCCAGTTGTGCGGCGCCAATCGTCCTAACCTTCCGTAAGAGTTGATTAGCTCCGAGAGTTGCCACTGAAGACTAAGCCCAAACGCTCGGATATCAGGTTGGAAAACGTCGAGGGCATCGACCTCAAGATAGGGGTCGAAATGGGCGACCTCTCGAGCCGATTCGCCGTCAGCGACGAGCGCCTTCCAGCCCTGGTCTTGGATGTACTCTTTGAGACGTAAATTAGACTCAGGATCTTCGGGGAACATCTCTTCGACAAAGAAAAGTTCGGTATCGATTGCCTCCAGGAACTGGATCCTCTCCTTGAAGCTATAGCCGTTATTCGAGTCGACCATCAGCCGGATCTCTGCCCCGACGAGTTTCCGGATCGCGGTCACGAGCTCAACGTCACGCCGGAATCCATCTTGCTTTGGCATCCAACGGTAACCCCGGCCGACCTTGACTTTGAGAGCCCTGTGGCCAGCATCTAACCCTGCTTCCACTTCCTCTAAAATCCGGGCTACACCGCGCTCTTCATATTCGGAGAGCAGGTCAGCGAAATAGATGCTCTTATCATAGGCGGGGTCCTGTTGGAGCCCGCCGTTTCCAATCAACCGTCTGGCGGGTACGCCAAGGATCTTCCCCACGAAATCGAAGATAGCATGGTCAGCACGCCCAAGGAGACCAACCGCACCTTGTTTAGGGTCCCAGATCTGGTCTACGGTTTGCCCGATGATTTTCTTTGCGAGATCTCGGTTGAGGTTCCCAATGCCAACCCCATCGACCCTGTGATTTGTTCGGATCCAGAGACATCGTTCGTTTGTGACCCGACCATGGATATCGAGATGAGATTTTTTTCCGACGAGTTTTGGTCGGGGGCAAGTGGGCTGGAAACCCGTGATCGACGTAATCCGGTGTTCGCTTAAGGGGTCACTGACTCCATCATTGCGCTTTGCTGCACTCAAAGAAGCTGACAATAGACCGAGTCGGATCCCAGATGATTGAAGGAAGTCCCTTCGGCTCATGATCGCCTTACTCTCGTCGAGGAGCATGCTCTAAACGATATCAACTTGAATAGGCGGTTCGAATGATCCCTGCGCGAGACCAGGTGTACTTACCCTTGATGATCCACCGAGCCGCTCATGGTGTACAGGTTCTCA
Organism: uncultured Isosphaeraceae bacterium; assembly: GCA_964510225.1. Lineage (GTDB taxonomy): Bacteria > Planctomycetota > Planctomycetia > Isosphaerales > Isosphaeraceae > CAZEAN01. The sequence goes on along the minus strand of CAZEAN010000099.1, from coordinate 2,085 downwards.
TGACTCGCGCTACAGGAGTGACCACACCTCAGGGGGCAAGGAGCTTTCGGAGACTGGGGTTATTCCCGCTTGATGAAGAGAGATTGCAGAACCAGAAATTCAGAACTGATGGGAAGTGTCAATTCGCCATGTTTTGGCTGATCAATAGCCTTGCTATCCGGATTCCTGGGGATCCTTGGATTCATTCCCGTAGGCTCCGAGGGCCTTACTGGGAGGATGATGTGCCGTGATCCAGTCGCGGAGTGGCGTCGCGCCGCCATCGTCTGATTGAATGTACCAATCGTTTCCCAAGATCGTTGTGCAGATGCTCTGGAGTAATTCTGCCTTGGAAGAAGAGGTAAGAGTTAAGACTAAAGCCTCACGACGCGTATCGACCGCCCACTCAGATGCGGGTCGCAAGTCTTTGAGCCCACTACCAATTAGTTTTCGGACCCCAATGGTCGCCCCTGAGTCTTCGATGAGATCGATGACCTCGTCAGCATACACAACAAGACCGTCATCCCTTGCAGATTCGGTCAGGCCTGCGAGGTCGCGGACTCGGCTGACGTCTTCTGAAAGCAAGGCGAGGGTGTTTGCCGTTGTCTCGGTCTTGTGCAGGATCGCCGGAAGATGGGAATTCACGGTCATCGTAGCTTGTTTCACTTCATTCCGAAGATCGAGGAGAATCGCTCCGACACCAAGTACTGCTAAGGTCGCGACTCCAAGACACGCCCACTTGAACATCAGACCCTCCGGAATCAGAAACGTTGCCCGCGCCCATCCGATTGACATCTTCCCATTACAACCTGGCTTCTTACTCGATCAGACCGAGTTTGCTCTCTATTGAAGCGGCTCAAATCATAGATCGTTTCCGTTAAGGAGATCCTGGAGTGCGAAGACATCAGGATCTCGGGAGCGGGTTCGTTCCATCGCCGCAACAGCAGCACGCGCCGCAGAGAGCGTGGTGATGCAAGGAACGCCGTGGCTAACCGCCGAGGCACGGATCCGGCCTTCATCAGTTCGGGCCCCTTTTCCGCTGGGCGTATTGACGATCAAGGCGATCTCACCGTTTGCGAGGCAGTCGAGAATGTTGGGACGACCTTCGTGGATCTTCCGGATTGTCGTCACATGAATTCCTGCTTCACCTAATGACGCAGCGGTACCAGGTGTACTCATCATTTCAAACCCGAGTGCCTCAAGCTTTCGGGCAATCGGAATTACCGCCTCGCGGTCGCGCCGTGCGACACTCACGAAGACTGTCCCAGAGTTTGGTAGTCGTGTTGATGCTGCAACCTGACACTTCGCGAACGCGGAGGGAAAATCGTGATCGATCCCCATCACCTCACCAGTTGACCGCATCTCTGGGCCGAGGATCGTATCGACCCCCGGAAATTTGATAAATGGAAAAACTGCTTCTTTGACCGAAACAAATCCTGGCTCTGGTTCGTGGACAATCCCTTGATCTTCAAGTGACTTCCCAACCATCACGCGAGCGGCTGCTTGTGCGAGGTTCAGTCCGGTCGCCTTGGACACAAACGGGACGGTTCGGCTGGCTCTGGGGTTTACCTCTAAGACGAAGACTTCTCCGTCCTTGACGGCAAACTGGATATTCATCAGCCCTCGGACGTGGAGTGCCTTTGCCAATGCGTAGGTTTGCCGCTTGAGTTCTTGGACAATACTCGCAGAAAGACTAAAGGGTGGAATCGCACAGGCAGAGTCACCCGAGTGAATCCCGGCTTCCTCGATATGCTCCATCACTCCACCGATCACTGTCTTGACTCCGTCGGAAACTGCATCCACGTCAACTTCGATCGCGTCTTCAAGGAACTGGTCAATAAGCACCGGATGCTCTGGACTTGCCTCCACAGCACTTGCCATGTAGTGGTCCAGGCTCTGTTGGTCATAAACGATTTCCATGGCACGCCCACCGAGAACGAAGCTCGGTCGGACAACGACTGGATAGCCAATTCGATCGGCAACAACTCGTGCGTCTTCTTCGCTCGTGACCGTGTCGTTACGGGGCTGTCGAAGAGCAAGCCGTTCGATCACACTTCGGAAGCGATCCCGATCTTCGGCATCTGCGATTTGGCTCGGTGACGTGCCAAG
>CAZEAN010000098.1:0-21416 GCA_964510225.1 uncultured Isosphaeraceae bacterium | reverse complement strand
GGGGATTAACCGGGCTAGTGATTCCGATGTGGAACGAACGATTGCTGCAAAACGCTTAAGGTTCTTCCCCTCAAGAGGGGCGGTACCCTTGCCACCTGCGATCAAAAGAACTGTATCATTTGTACTTGTATCACCTTCGACAGAGATACAGTTAAACGATTCTTCAACTGCTTCGGAGAGAATTCCCTGCAAGACCCCGGGGAGAACGCGAGCATCTGTGACCAAAAATGCAAGCATTGTGGCCATCCGAGGGCCGATCATCGCTGCCCCTTTGGCAATCCCGATGAGTCGGATCTCACGCCCGTCATCGAGCTTGTCCCGGCTGGAGACGATCTTGGGACGGGTGTCCGTGGTCAAAATTGCCTTCGCAAATGACTGAAATCCATCGGGGTTTGGTTCAGCGATTCGAAGCGCTTCGGTGATCCCTTGGGTCATCGCGTCCATCGGCAATTGTTGACCGATCACTCCGGTCGATGCCAAAAGGATCTGGTCCGGATCGCAGTGGAGCTGGGTTGCAGCGAGCCCGGCACTTGATCGGGCATTTGCCTCCCCCTGCTCCCCGGTTGTCGCGTTGGCGTTCCCTGCATTGACGACGATGCCGCGGATCCGTTCTGAGGGGACAATCGCGCGATCCCAACGGACCGGCGCCGCGACGACCTGATTCGTGGTGAACGTCCCCGCTGCGGTACAGTTGTCGTCAGAGACGATTACGCCGAGGTCTGGCTCACCCGAAGCCTTGATCCCCGAACGAACCCCGGCAGCCCGAAAACCGTTGGGCAGATAGAGCGGGTCTTGATCATTCACAAGCGGAATTCCAACCTTCGAAGAGATCAAGTCAGGGAAAAAGTACGACTACTGCGCTGTATAGCCGCCGTCGATCACAAGTGTCGCACCGGTCATATAGCTCGAAGCTTCAGACGCGAGAAAGAGCGCCGCGGGGCCAAGTTCTTCCGGATCCCCGAAGCGTCCGATCGGTAGCTTCGAAACCATCGCATTGAGCTTCTCGGGGTCCTGGAGGACAGGAAGATTGATCTCGGTAGCAAATGGGCCCGGGCAGAGCGCATTCACAGTAATTCCGAATCGAGCGAGTTCAAGCGCAAGGGTCCGGGTCATCAGCGTCATTCCCCCTTTGCTCGCACAATAAGGGGTTCGCTCGGCAAGACCGACCTCACCGAGCATGCTTGAGAGGTTAATGATTCGTCCCCAGCCCTTTTGCTTCATCAGTGGGACCACGGCTCGACAACAGAGCCAAGCCCCCTTGAGATTGATGTCAATGACTTGATCCCATTCGGACTCTTCGAGTTCCTCGATCGGTCGACGGATGTTGATTCCAGCGTTATTCACCAGAATATCGAGTCCACCGAGCAGTTCGACCGTCCGATCGACCGTCTGCTTCACTTGATTCCCATCAGTGACTTCGAGAGGGAGTCCGAGAATCCGCGTGCCGGTTCTTGCTGCCAAGTCATCGGCCGCCGACTCGATTTTCTTTTGGTCGCGTGCCGTGATGACCACGGACGCACCTGAGGTCGCTAAGGCCTCGGCAATCACAGCACCGAGGCCTCGGGCACCTCCTGTCACCAACGCCACCCTGCCGTCCAGCCGAAACCGATCGATCGCCGCCATTGATCGTCCCTCCTGCCCAATCGCACTTCAACAGCGTTACGGTAACGAGTCTGGAGGGCACCGACCAGTCCCTCCGTCGCGAGCCGCGCTACGGGAGATGATCCTGGCGAACACGGCGACCCGACTGCTCAGGTAAAGCGAATCGAACAAAACGATCATAGGGAACTGGATAAATTTCATAACTAAGCAACATGACGCTCTAGGGAATATGGAGGACTGAGTTCAAGTTGGCTGTCTAGGTAGACCGAATAAGAAGGTGGTTCTTGAGACTGTCCCCGACGTCAGTACAACACAACGAGATCTGGGGACTTGACACCACCCCTTGAGCGCGTTCGGAACGTGACGGAGCGACCATGAAGAGGCGATTCCTACTGATCCTCCCCTTGATCATGCTGCCGCTGGGCATCATCACGGTCAATCGGGCCAATGCGATCAACTTCGGACATCCAACAAAGACAATCCCGACCGGCCATCCCGTACTCGGACCTGTTGATACAGCAAACGTGTCTTATCAAGTCCGCAAACGGACGGTACTTCAACCGGTTACCGAAACTATCCTTGAAACTCGTCAGGTCACCGAAACCCGCGACGTTTTCGAGACGGTCATGCGTCCGAAGACTGTCACCTCGTTCCGATCGGTCGAGGAGCAGCGGATGCAGCGGGTTCCCTACACTGAGCAACGACCTGTCTATCGGACCGAGTTCCGCCAGGAACCGTATACAGTGCAGCGACCGGTTACTCGGACCGTCTTCGAGACAGTCCCGTATACCGTACAACGACCGATCCAAGAAACCCATCTTCAGACCGTCCCTTACGTCGTGAATCGAACGGTCAATGAAACCCGCTACAAGCAGGTTCCTTATACAACGTATCGGCCAGTACGTTCGGTACAGTATCGTACTGTTCCCTATACCGTTTGTCGACCAATCACAGAGACACGATACAAGACAGTACCGTACACAGTGCAACAGCCTGTCACGGAGATGGTTCCGCGACAAGTTTGTACGACGGTGATGACAACAGTTCCGAGAACTACCTACAAGCTTGTTCCCGAAACCATTCAGGTTCCGGTCACAAAGACCGTACTACAACCTCGGTCCAGCACTGTGATGGAGACGGTCTGTCGGACTGAGTACCGACAAGTTCCGTACACTGTCAAGCGTCCAGTTCGTCAGACGACTTACCGGAATGTTCAGAAAACGGTCCATGTACCGGTCTCTCGGACCGTCATGGAAACGGTCCCTTACACCGTTCAACGTCCAATCACCGAAACTCGATTGATTTCGAAGCCCCGGACCGTTTTCCGACAGGTCCAAGACACTTGCTTCAAATCGGTAACTGAGACCCGATACCGGAACATCACAGAAACTGCCTACCGAGAGGTCTGCGAGACGGTCATGATCCCTCGGACCATCACTGAGAAAGTACCGGTCGAGGTCGGTGAGTATGTCTCAGTGAAGCGGTTTGTTCCTGGTCTTCCGGTTCCGACCAAGGGGATCCACCCGAGCCCACAAGACCCGTGTGGGAGCTACGTTACCGAGCAAGTTTACTGTCCTAAGACAATCTACAAGACGGTCTCCCGAACCGTCTGCGAACCACAAATCGTGAAGAAGTCCGTTCCGTACACTGTCTGCCGTCAGGTACCTGAGACCTTCACACGGAAGGTCCCGGTTACAACGTGTCGGATTGTCCGCGATACCGTGATCGACCAAGTTCCCGTGACATCCTGCCGAACAGTCTGCGAAACGAAGTTCAAGCAAGTTCCCAAGACTGTGACTGAACTTGTTGCTCAGACTCGTGTCGAACAGGTCCCGGTCACCATCTGCAATATGGTCTCTGAGACCCGCTATCGATCGGTACCTTACGTGGTCCGACAGCAAGTTCCCCGGACCATCGTCCGCCACGTTGCGGTCCCCGTCACAACAATGGTCGCGCAAACGATCACCAAGAAGGTCCCTGTGACCACCACCGTCCAGGTTCCTCGGACGGTTACCAAGGTTGTGCCGACTCCACAGACTCGGCTCATCACCAAGACGGCTTACCGCCAAGTACCGTACACCGTTACTCGGACTGTCCAGGAAACACGTCAACGACAGGTTCCTTACACCACTTGCCGGATGGTTGCGGAAACGAACTATCGTCAAGTCCCCTACACTGTCTGCAAGACTATTCCGGAGACGCGCTACCGACAAGTTCCGTACACCACTTGCCGGATGGTTGCGGAAACTTCCTACCGGAAGGTTCCACGGAAGGTCACCGAATTCGTCACCGAGAATCGGGTCCGTTGCGTCCCTTACACTGTCTGTGACGTTCAGACCATCCAACGAGTCCGCTGTGTCCCGTACACTGTAACTAAGCAGATCCCCTATACCCAGACGATCTGTGTTCCGGAAACCGTTTGCCGACAAGTCTGCGAAACGCGCGACATCGTGATCCCGAAGACCGTCTGCCGACAAGTTCCTGTAGAAATCTGTGAAGTTGTTCCGGTCTGTGAACCGGTTCTGGCTTCACCGCAGATCCCCTCGAAGAGTGTGCTCGCCTGTGAGCAAGCTCCCGAACCTTGCAACTTGATCCCCGCTGTTAACGTTTGCCAACCGAAGTGCGGGATCCTGAGCAACCTACTGGGTCATGGCGGCGTTTTCTGATCGTTCACGTAACGTTGAATCGATTCAGTAGGATCGCCTTCCACACAACGGATTCCCTCGACAATTTCGGGGGCGTCCGTTCTTTAGTGCGCCAAGAGCAGTTGGAGCCAAGCGGGGCGAATTCGACCAAAGGCTCGGGCACGATGACTGAGTTGCTGCTTGACGATGGACGGGAGTTCGCCAAAGGTCTGATGATATTCAGGAATCAGGAAGACCGGATCATAGCCGAAGCCACCGGTCCCTCTCCGTGATCGCGTGATCTGTCCCCGACACTTTCCTTCGGCTTCGGCTCGGATCGTCCCGGTCGGATCAGCAATTGCCAGCGTGCAGACAAACGCAGCGCCGCGATTGGCATCGGAGACCGTGCTAAGTTCAGTCAAAAGTTTATTTGTATTGGCGTCATCGTCTCCATGGTGACCCGCGTAGCGTGCTGAATAGACCCCAGGCGCTCCCTGGAGAGCGTCGACCGTGAGCCCAGAATCATCAGCGATCACCCAGTGTCCGATCGCTCTTGCGGTCTCGCTCGCCTTTTTGCGGGCGTTTCCTTGGAATGTCTCGGCATCTTCAACGACCTCGGGGAGGTCCGGAAATTCATCGAGAGTCCTGATCCGAACTTCAGTCTCTCGAGGCGATGCCTCCCAAGGAGGTGCGATTAGGATCTGCATCTCGCGACCTTTCTTCTGGTTCCGCGTCGCGATGATGAGGTCACTGGGCGGAGAATCAGGGGAACTCATCGTGGTAGCTCAATGGACTCTTGTTTTCGTTCTCACCAACAGCCCCTGAGTCTCCTCGCTGGGAGACCTCAGGGGTTTCTCCGGTAGCTTCGGGGCGTCGTCATCGAGATCGCTTGCTCGACCAGAACAAGTCTGAGATCACGGTCGAGGCACCTCGAAAGCAAACTGCGCCGGGGTCAGGCTCTGTTGGACCTTCTTCCCTTCGTGTTTGCGTTCGACAGCGATTGAAAGTGCCGCCCGGCGAACCTGGTCGACTTTCGGATCGTTTGGCGCCGAAAACTCGCCAATCATCACCCGACTCGATCGACGATCATGATAGACGTAAGGACGGACGCCCATCGACCTCAAGGTCGAGTTTTCTGCAAGTTGACTTGCAACCAACTCGGCGTCATCGGCTGCGGTTCGGAGTGGACTATCCACAAGCTTCTTGATTCGACCAACGACACCGCCTTCCTTTTCATCCTCTTGAGGGTTCAGGTAAGCACGACCTCGGAACTCAGCAACCACGAGGGTATAGGGTGCAGGATTGTTATAGATACTGTGACGGGTTCCTTGGTTCCATTTCACCACAACTGGGTCGCTCCTTTGGACAAAGCTCGACCTCAAAACCTCATCCGTGACAACAGCACCTGGAGGGAGTGGCGGACCGTCATGGTGATGATGACCAGGTAGTCCTGGATAGATGTCTTGGGACGCGGCCAGTGGATTGGTGGTGTGGAATGCTCGAGCGAGTGAAGTCTCGTCACGCCAAGGGAAGATCGACTTTTGACCAACGAGGGTCTTCGGTCGGATCTTTCGGACCTGGTTCAAGAGGTCGTCCGCCTGGTCGACGGTTACGCAGTCGCCGACCAAGACGGCAGCTTCGTCAGTGAGCCGAAGTTGTTCCTCGATAGTCAGTTCCGGCGGACCCGATCCTCGGACCGAAGTCGGTGCTACGCCTCGGATATTGCTGTTTGCGGGCTTGATCTTCAAGAAGTAAACATAGGCCGGGAGTCCAAAACTGTGCCTGAGTTCCATTGCCAAGGCTTGGGCTTGTCGGACAGCGTGCTCACCGCGGAAGACTCGGGCCATCACCATAAACGGCCCTGCTTTTGGATTCAGCAGGTACGGTTCGAGTGGTGCCGTCGGTAAGTGGAGGGAAGCAGTCTCAACGCCAGGATCGACCGGCGCCGGGAGTGCTTCGCCCGAGCGTAGTTGGATTGCTGCCGAGCTGACAGCATCAGTCCCCTTGGGCTGAGTTGGTTGAGGAGGCTGGGGTTGTTCGGTCTGGTTGCGGTTGAAGATCCGGCGAAGAGGTGTCTTCGACCGATCGCCGCCGATCCCTTGTGCCGTTGCCAAGGTCGGAATCGTGATTAGAAGCACGAGTCCAACAACTACGGAACTCTTGAGTGAGTTCATTGAGCGATCCCCCATCCTTGTTGGGTCCGCGATCTTTCAGCTCGAACCACCGTCACGGCACCTCCGGGCACCGTTCTTGTGTCGGCTCCATCCGAACTCTGCCGTCGGTAGGCAGTATCATCACAAGAGCAAAATCAACCGACGCACAACAGCTTGAGCGCGGACATTAACGAATCTTGACAATCTTGCCAAGCAGAGTTTGCTCAAAAAGGCAGAGCCGCCGGTCAGGATCGAAGAGTAGTTAATCGGAATACAACCATTCGATGGGACTTTAGTAAAGAAGATAAATGTCAATTTGCCCAGATCAATACTGTTGATCGATAAAGACCGGCATCCGATTGCTCTTCGTCATGATCTGATAGTAATGGCTCGACGGTTCACACATCATATAACAGACCGCCCAGCGTTTTTCATCAGGAACAAGAATGCCACGGATTCCCTGTTGGACATGCATCCAAACGCCACGGTCGTAGGCGAAAGTTGCAGGAATGTCGACGAAAACCCCTCCGATTTCGGACCAATAACCGCTCTCGACGGTCGACTTCCAGGTCCAACCGGTTGGGGGAAGGTAGTGGCTCTGTTGCCTCCCGTTTCCCCAACGGACAATCTGAAATTGACCATCACGACGCACCGGGATCCGCGGAAAGAGGTCGTCGTAGAGAAACCAGACTTCTCTCCTGCCATCACGGTGATAGACACGTCGACGCAGTGACTCCCCCTTCAACTCCGTGGGGATGAAGCTCCATCCGAGCGAGATGCCGGTACACATGCGTTGCTAAAAGCAGAATTTACCTCTGATATCGCAGATGTCATATTTGTTCGATTTGTCTTGATAGATCGCGTAAAGCGGTAGCGTGGCCCCGCTCCGTAAAGCAAAGCGACCGAAGCGTTGGTTCACCGAACGTTTCAGCGTTGCCAGCGCCTCTGCTCGTGGATCATCGCGCTCGAAGAACCCCATCTGACGAGGGGAGTGGGCGCAAAGTTCTTCAGCAATGATGTGCATCCGATTCGCCCATTGGTGCCGCATGTAGGCTTGCCGCAGGCAGTAGCGTCCTGCGTCAAGAAGAACGGCAAAACGGTCTGAGGCGACTGTGAGCTTGGTCATTCCTGATCCCCATTGACCACCACGATAGGCAAGGTAAACGGAGAGTTTCTTGGTCAGCAGGCGATGGAACTCCAGCTCTTCGATGAGCCGCTCTAGGTTTCTGACAAACCAGGCATAAATCACCATTGGGTCGTCGGTCGCTTCTCCGAAACTTCCCCCACGTGAGAGTGCCTTGTGGCGCGGTCGGGTGATCTGGATCGGTTGGACCGCTTCGCCCCGGAGTTCCCACCACAACACTTCGCCTGAGGCGGTCAAAAGATTTCTGATCAGCCTCCGGTCGGCTTGGGCCAACTCAAGACAAGTCACCACACCCCACGGCAAGAGCCTCTTGGCTCTTTTCCCTGCGATCCCTGAAATTTCAGTGACGGGGATATCTTTCAGAAAGGCACGTTCGGCATCTTGGTCGGCGAGGACCCCTACTCCAAACGGCTTCACTGTGTCCGAGACAAGCTTGGCGAGCGTCCGACTCCGCGCAATCCCGATGCTTACGGGAACCCCGACTTCATCAAGAATTCTCCGCTGCAGAGACTCAGCGTAACTTCGGAGCGGTTCTTGAGGATCCGGACGTGTCCGAAAGAAGAACTCATCAATGGAGTAAAACTCGACCTGGTCGCTCATCTCGCGGACGACTTCCAACATCCGACGCGAGACAACCTCATACCATCTAAAATCACGCTTGAGATACGCTCCCGCAGGGCAAAGCGGCAGCGCTTCCCAAATCGGCATCCCGGTTTTGACGCCCCAAGCCTTCATTTCGTAGCTCTTGGCGATCACACAGGCACCTTGGTTGCCAAGGACAGCAACAGCGATGTCCCTCAACTCTGGGAACCGGACACGTTCCGCAGAGGCATAAAAGCAATCGGCATCAAGGTGCCCTATGGTGACGTTTGTACCCTTCATGGACCAAAGTATAGTATCTCCCTAGAATCAGTTCCAGGAAAGATGCGTCATTTCTAAACCGGGGTAGCCTTCCAGAGTGATCACCAGCCAGAGAGGATCGTCTCAAGTCTCCAATCGAGCAGCACTTAAAAGCGAATATATCAATCCGACGATCGGCTGTAAGTGCTCTTTGAAGAAAGTCTTATGTCAGCTCAGCAATCACCGAGGACAACTACTCGATTTCCATCATCACCTTTTCCTGACCGAAAGCTTGTCAACGACGCGATGATGAAGGGAAGAATCGCCTACAATCATGACGCCTCTGTTGAGCATCTTCGGTTTGAGGATCCGGCACAAAAGGAATCAGCACGTTGAGCGTTCGCCATCAACAAGCTAGCCGAGCACGACTTCAGGAGATCCTCCAACAACAGAATCCCGAGTCGGTCGATCCACGGTCGGATTCGGTGAGCGACAAAGACGCCCAAGCAAAACCGAAGGCCAATCATCGATCGATCTTTATCTTATATCGAGAGTTGATTCAACTTCTCAAAGGGCATCGGAAGATCCTCGTGGCGGCCTTGGTCGGCTTAACGATCGCCACGATCATCGGACTGATCCCGCCGGCTGCAACCAAGATCGTGATCGACTATGTCCTCCTCGAACGTCCCCTGCCCGACTCCGTTCCCAGTTGGCTCCCGATTCCGACGAGTTCGTCGGGGCGACTAGGTGCGGTCGTGATTCTCCTCTTTGTCTCGTCAACGACGGGAATGGTGATCGCTGTCTGGTCGCGTTGGCGTGCGACTCGGATCGCGAAACAGCTACAAGTAAAGGTTCGACGCCAAGTCTTCGAACACGCCTCAAGGCTACCATTGCACCGAGTCTATCAGTTGAAGTCCGGGGGCCTTGCCAGTGTCCTCCGCGAAGATGCCGGCGCGCCGGGCGACATGGTCTTCAACATGATTTACAACCCCTGGCGGGCAGTCGCTCAGTTGATCGGCGGCTTAATCGTCCTGGCTTGGATCGACTGGCTCTTTCTGCTCGGGGTAATTGCGTTGATCCCGACGGCCTACTGGGCCGACCGACTCTGGAACAAGGTTCTCCGACCAATTCATCGAAGGGCCCGACGACAGCGCCAGGAAATCGACGCGAAATCGACTGAGACCTTCAGCGGGATGCGGGTTGTCCGTGCATTCGGGAGACTCCAGACCGAGGCCGTCCGTTACGTCCGCGAGAGTCACCTATTAACCCGACTTGAGATGGCGGGCTGGTATCGGGCCCGGATCTTCGACATCTTCTGGGAACTTCTCTTGCCCGCGACTTCGGGGGCGGTGCTCTTCTACGGCGGATGGCAGGTCCTTAACGATCGACTCTCACCGGGCGACTTGATGATGTTCTTGTTCTATCTCGCGATGCTCCTGGAGCCAATTGGGGTTTTAGCGACCAACATGACTGCGCTCCAGAACAATCTCTCTGGATTTGACCGCGTCCTCGATCTCCTCGGAGAACCGGTGGAGATGGCAGACAATCCAGGATCGATCCGGATCGAAAAACAGAACGCAATTGGCCGGATCTCCCTCGAAGATCTTCACTTTCGCTACCCCGGCCAGGACGAATATGTGATTAAGGGGATCGACCTTGAGGTGGAGCCTGGCGAGACAATCGCGTTGGTGGGCCGAAGCGGCGCTGGGAAGACGACCCTCTGCAACTTGATCGCCCGGTTCTACGATCCAACCAGCGGCTTGATTCGACTCGACGGCATCGATCTCCGCGAGATTGAGTTACAGCGCTATCGTCAACTGCTGGGGATCGTTGAACAAGACGTCTTCTTATTCGACGGAACCGTCGCGGAAAATATCGCTTACGCGGCCCGCCACGTCGATCTCAACGCGATCCGGTCGGCCGCAGATGCTGCCAATGCCTCAGGATTTATCGAAACGCTCCCCGATGGCTACGAAACCCTGATCGGAGAACGTGGAGTCCGACTCTCGGGTGGCCAGCGTCAACGACTCGCGATCGCGCGGGCAATCCTCGCCGATCCCTTGATCTTCATCCTCGATGAGGCGACCAGCAATCTCGACACTGAAAGCGAGCGGCTGATTCAACGTGCACTTGATGACCTGATGCGTGATCGCACTTCGTTCGTGATTGCGCACCGGCTCAGCACGATCCGAGAGGCAAGCCGGATCCTCGTGATGGAAGGTGGCAGGGTGGTCGAAATCGGTTCGCACGAAGAACTCATGGACCGTAACGGCCTTTACTTCGAGATGGTCGACATGCAACGATTAGAAGAGCGTGTTTAATTCGGTCAGTCAACTACGAGGCATCGGTCACCGAGGAGTCTTTATGAACCTTGGAGGACCGAGCGAATCTGCGCGGTCGTTACCGGTTGAATAACGCCTCGGTCGGTGATGATCGCATCGATCAGGCTCGCAGGCGTCACATCAAATGCGGGATTATAGACATCGATCCCATCGGGCGCTGTCACCTTGCCGAATCCTTGGGTAATTTCAGCGGGATCGCGTTGTTCAATCGGAATCCCTGAGCCATCCGAAAGACTGAAATCAAAAGTAGAGCGCGGCGCGGCAACGTAAAACGGGATCCCGTGTGCTTTGGCACCGAGTGCAACCGAATAGGTCCCGATCTTGTTCGCAGTGTCGCCGTTTGCTGCAATCCGATCGGCTCCGACCACGACGGCTTGAACCTTACCCTCTTTCATCACTTGTGCCGCCATCCCATCGCAGATCAGTGTGACCGGAATCCCTCGACGTTGGAGTTCCCAGGCCGTCAAGCGTGCTCCCTGCAATAAGGGCCGAGTTTCGTCAGCAAAGACCCGGAGTTCTTTACCTTGTTCCACCGCCGAGAAGATCACTGCGAGGGCAGTCCCATAATCTGCGGTGGCGAGACCGCCGGCATTGCAATGGGTGAGAACGCCAGAGCCCTTGGTAATTAAGTCAGCACCATACCGACCGATCGATCGGCACATCGCTCGATCTTCGTCCTCGATCTTGCGGGCCTCGCGTAAGAGGCGATCGAGTAACGCCGTGGGCGTATCGTAAATCGCGCCGGGATCATCGGCGACTGCCTCCATCCGGTCGAGGGCCCAGAAGAGGTTTACCGCCGTCGGTCGGCTCGTCCGGAGATGGTCTGAAGTCTGATGGAGTGCCTCTTGGATCTGAGCCACTTCGTCTAGACCATTTCGACGTGCGCCGAGGACCGATCCGTAGGCGGCGGCGATCCCAATCGCCGGAGCGCCTCGGACCCGAAGGGAGTGGATTGCTTCCCAAACAGCATCAACATCTTTGCAATCAATTTGCACGAAGTCGGTCGGCAATCGTGTCTGATCAATCAGTCGAACATAACCCTCGGACGCCGATCCGACCCAACCGACTGTATCGGTGACTGTTTCCGATCGAGGCAATCCGTGGGCCTGCTCGGTCATTCGTCGTCATCCTCGTCTTCGACTTCTTCGGGATCCACCCAGGAGTAGAATTCTGAGTAGAGCTTCCAGATCGTCCTCATCGCCAATTCTGTGTCATCACCACTCAACGGAGCATTGGTGTCAGAAAATCCGGCGATTCGAGCTGCGATGTCGAGTAGTTCAATATTCTGTTGCCGCATCGAGAGGAAGATCTGCGTCTTTGTATCAGCACCAAGTTCTTGAAGCAACTCGGTCGGATCAATTTCGTCCTGATCGTGATTATGTTCGACGTCATCACTCATGGTTCCGTACCTCTTGATCTTAAGAGAAGAAACGTCGCACGAGACGGCAAGGCGATCGCCAAGACTAACCGACTCCGTGCTTTGTCTTCGTCCAACCAGGAACGCAACGATTGTTCGTGGCTTAGGACCGGTCAACTGTTCAAGACCGCATGCTAACGAGTCACGCGGCCTCGGTCCAGGAGACGAACGGCAGATCGAAGGTCTCAGCAACAGCTCGGTTCGTTAAACGACCGTCGACCATATTGATTCCTTGTGCAACCCCTTCGAACTGAGTCGCAACTTGTCGCCACCCTTGATTGGCCAGCTTCAAAACATAGGGCAAGGTAACATTACAGAGGGCGTAAGTACTTGTCTTACCGACAGCTCCTGGCATATTTGTCACACAATAGTGAACCACATCGTCAATGACGTAGGTGGGACTACGATGCGTGGTAGGTTTACTTGTTTCGATACAGCCACCTTGATCGATGGCAACATCGACAATTACCGCACCAGGTTTCATCCGCTTTAAGTCGATCTGCCGGACCAATCTCGGTGCCCGAGCCCCGGCGATCAAGACGGCACCGACAACAAGGTCGGCCTGGATGACCGACTCAAGGATCGTGTGTCGATCGGAATAAAGTGTTGTGACATTGGGCGGCATAATGTCGTCAAGGTACCGGAGTCGATCAAGATTGATATCGAGGATCCGAACATTGGCACCGAGACCCGCGGCGACTTTGGCAGCATTGGAACCAACCACGCCACCGCCGAGAATCGCGACCTCTGCGGGTGCGACTCCAGGGACACCCGCGAGGAGAATCCCACGACCTTCTTGCGGCCGTTCGAGATATTTCGCCCCCTGCTGAATACTCATTCGACCTGCCACTTCGCTCATCGGTGTGAGGAGTGGAAGAGAGCCGCGACGGTCGCCGAGGGTCTCATAAGCAATCGCGGTCACACCGCTCTCAAGGACAGCGGTGGTCAATGCTTCGTCAGCCGCGAAGTGGAAGTAAGTGAAGAGCATCTGCCCTCGACGCATCAGGGGCCACTCCGATGCTTGAGGTTCCTTTACCTTAACGGTGAGGTCGGCCTCGCTCCAGACATCGTCAGCGCGAGGAACGATCGTAGCGCCGACCGCTCGATATTCGTCGTCTATAATTCCTGACCCCAATCCAGCTCCCGACTCGATGAGGACCTGATGGCCGGCACCGGTCAACTCCTCAACACCGACGGGGAGCATGCCGACTCGATACTCATCCTGCTTGATCTCCCGAGGGACCCCGACGATCATTGGCACCACTCCACGAAGTCAGACGGGCGGACCTGTTCTGGAATCAGATTTATGACTGTGCAGCGGGCTCGGCTGTGCTGCTTCCCTCTTCTGTTGACGGCACGTCCGAAGTTCCCAGAGGCTGAGCTGGACGCTCTCCACGTCGCCTTGCTTGATCCGTCCGCCAATCATCGAGGAGCGACTTCAACTCTTCTAAAGTAACACCGCCGTGATCATCGCCAGAATCCCAGCGCTTGATCAACTCGCGATGGCGTTCCCGGAGCCGACCTTTCGGAAGGAATCGACCACGGAATTTCTTAAGGACTTTCAGCCTTGGGTCTGGCGCTGGTGTTGTTTCTTCTTGATCTGCCATTGTCCGTATTGATCAACGATATAAGCAGACTTGTTGAATCTGACGTTGAGCGAGTCAGTCAGATTTCCAAGTCATGGGGAACATGGGTCAGGTTTGGTGCCAAAGAATCATTCTAGCATACTCTCCCGGTGAGTTATCAAGAGAAGCAATCATCTGGTCGTCGGTTCATGAGCAGGGTTGGAGCAGCTTGACTCGTTCCGAACCGCAAAACGGCTTGAGCTTCGGAATTCGACCACTCGGACCTCGGAGTCCAGGTGGGTCAACCGAATTCTCTGCTCCACCTAAGACAATAAGAGAGACCCTGGAGTCTCGGACAGCTCCAGGGTCTCTCTTATTGAAGCCCGCCTAACATTGGATCGCCGATGCTGGACGAAGAATTCGGCTCATCGATCGCGAGGGTCATCCTTACGAGCAACGACGGTGGTCCGGAGGAAGAAGGTTTTTGAAAGTTCGGGTAACGGATCATCCTTTCCAGACTCTTTCAATCGAATGCTTCGCTTGAAGACTTCGGAATCCCCTTCCGAGTCAGTGATCTTGATTGCGAAGGCACAATCACGGTCTGGTGTGATACTTTTAGCCTTGATCGCTATGTTCTTGAGTTGAACCGAGCCTCGTTGTGAGGGTTTGAGCTTCTTCGTATATGTTTTGAATTGACTCGCTGCAGTCGCGGGGGAAATCTGAATCGACCATCCCTCGCCATCGACACCACTAATCTGTAGCTCAAGCGTGACTTCGTTTTCGGTTTCAACCGGTTTTTGGCTCATCGAGCCTGCACGGGTGAACTCGTTGACCGTCATCGAGGAAAGCAAGGCCAAACCGATCATCAGAACGAACCGCATCAGAACCTCCTTGTATTTGACCGTGAGCAGAAATCGGTCTCGATTTGACCAAGAGGCCTAACAGTCAACGACTTGATCAAGAGATTCATTGATTGATGAGACCGATCACCGGGGTCGGATTCCTTCCTTCCATCCGGGTGCTCGCGCCGGAAACTTCGGTCCGTGGCGGTCGATTCTGCCCTGAGGAATCGCCAGGCCGATCAATCCGGATTGATTGAACGGTCGAACGTCCTCCAAGGCCAGTCGGCGCGGTTTCTTCGCGATCGGGTGCCTCGGAGTCTAGCTTGAGTCTTCGTTTTGAACAACCGCGATCGTCGCGTTCTCGACCTCCGAATTCGGTTAGCGTCGATCGCGGCGATACGGTTAAATATGAAAGCTAGCATCCGAGAACCTCAGGGGACAATCAGGATTGAGGTGAGATCTCATTTGCTTAGATCGTGTTGGGGCAAGGAACCCGATCGAGGCCCGGAGTGGCATCAGATGAAACTGAAAACTAGATGTCCCTATTGCCAGCAAAGTTATCATCTCAGCGAACGTCTTGCTGGTAAAATCGTTCGATGCCGACGATGCTCCAAACCGTTCCCACTCCCAGAAGCTGAACTTTCCGTCGACGATGTTGTCGAAGCGTCGAGTGAATCGGCTCCAAGTTCCTTGCTCGATCTTGATGCAGCTCTATTCGAAGAGCAGAGGCTATTTCCTCGCGCAAGTAGCGGCTTCGATGATCGACCAGTGGCAATGTCGCCTCGACAAGGTCGACATCGAACAAAGAAGAAATCGGCGTGTCCTTCTCAGATCCCATTGGCAACGATCCTGACGACGGTCGCTATCGTGGCGGTGCTCATCATTGGGATCGTTGTGGTCGCACAAAACGGCTCGGATTGGTACGCACAAATTGCTGCCAGCGTCAGCCGATTGGGAAAACCCTCACCTGAGTACAGCAAGAATAAGGAAGCACTTGAAGGCGTACTCCGAGATCTTGAACGACTCGCCTCAGTGATGGAACTCATTCGGGGTCCTGAAGATTTGATGAGAAATCAAGGCGAACTGATGTTAGTTTCCAGTAGTCTTGAAACTGCTCCAATGAGATACGGAATTTTACCAGGTATTCCCCGTCGCGAGGCAGAGCGGTTGCGCCGTGAGTATTCACCACGATTCAACGATGTTATTGATAGGTTGCACCGAGCAGTGAACCAAATCGAGGGGAATACTCAATTGGGTCCGCTTCGAGGAGAATTGGGTGAAATGCGCCAGGGGCTGACAGCGCTCTCCGAAAGCATGAACAAATCGTTTTTTGATAGGTCGATCACCGGCGGTTTCCAGTGAGACTTTCAGTCTGACACAGAAGACAGGTGATTCGGCACCGACCCTTAAACTTGGATGGATCACCTCTCTCGATTCAAGAAACAACGATCACTTGTTTGTCAGATTGTCCGACCGCCATCGACCACCAACACCTGGCCAGTTGTTAAGGAGGTCCGGTGAGCAAGGTAGACGATTGCCTCGGCGATATCCTCCGCAGTCGCCGCACGCTGCATTGGGGTCTTCGCAACAGCAGCGTTGACCATGTCTTGATGATCGGCTAGCCAACGCGTCTGGACCGGTCCAGGAGCGACAGCATTCACCCGGACCTCCGGCGCGAGCAATGTCGCCAAGCTTTTGGTCAGTGTAATTAGTGCTCCTTTACTCGCTGCGTACGGAATCG
This sequence comes from uncultured Isosphaeraceae bacterium, assembly GCA_964510225.1. Lineage (GTDB taxonomy): Bacteria > Planctomycetota > Planctomycetia > Isosphaerales > Isosphaeraceae > CAZEAN01. The sequence continues at coordinate 5,146 of CAZEAN010000098.1, read as the reverse complement.
AGCTCCCCGAGCCAGCGATGCCGGCAACCGAAGCAACGTTCACAATCGAACCACGTTGCGTTTTTAAGGCGGGAATTGCGGCGCGACACGCATAGAAGCTGCCTTTGACATTGAGATGAAAGATGTCGTCCCAAACAAAATCAGTTAAGGCATCGAGATCTTGATGCGGGATGAAGTGTGTCTTCGCCGCGTTGTTGACCAACGCGTCGATCTTACCAAAGGCGTCGAGCGTCACGTTCACCAAACCCTTTACTGCGTCCTCAATTCCGATGTCGGCCTGGACCACCCGGACATCGGCACCACGCTCCCGGACGCCGTCCGCAGTTTCCTCTGCCTCGGTCATGGACTTGGAGTAATTAACGATGACGTTGTATCCCGACTCAGCGAAGAGCCACGCCGAGGCTCTCCCAATTCCGGCCGCTGATCCGGTAACAAGTGCAACTGGTCTATCGGCCATCGTGGGAGATCTCCTCGACTGCTCGCGGTCTGACGGAGTTGGCGCTCAGCATCGATCAGGCTGATCTGAATCTGGTACGCTGAGGCAAATCAATCTCAGCAGGTCTATTGCCTACTGGGAACCAATGTTGTGTTCATCCTCTGTAGCTGACTGAGGGACAAGCGCTCTTGTCAAGCAATCCGCACGAACAGCCGTTCGATCGGAGTAGCAAATGGCTGATCCAACACTTCCCTCGGTCGATCTTGACTGGTCTGGCCGGGCTCGGAAGAATCCAGTCTTGTACTCCAACCTTGGATCGCCCTCACCGAGCTAGAAGGCGCTCCAGAAGTCATCTTCCAAGAGTGCCCACGACGGATTGAAGCTGCCGCTCCACCTGATCAAGTCGCTAATATGCTGGCGGTAACTTGGGTCTTTGCCGGATTGGGGCATGATGATACGGAGTGGTTAGTCCAACTCTTCGGAGGGCGCGAAGCCATGCTCGAGTCATCAGTTCTACGGGAACTCAAAAACGAATGGACGACGGAAGGGCGCCAAGAAGGGACGATCGACGCCAGTCGTAAGGCAATCGAATTGATTCTGTCCCGACGATTTGGCGAGGATGCGTGTGAGGTCCATGAAGCGTTGAGTCAGTTAATCGACGAGGACAAACTCACCGAGCTGATCGATTTCGCGCTTGAGTGCCCTCACCTTGAAGCATTTCGCGGTCGGCTCGGTTGAACGCAACTCCTCGTCAAGAAGCTTCCCGATTCTTAGAGAGCCATTCTCGGAGGAAGCGAATCTCGCCAGGCTCGGACCAAGCGAAGAGGTGACCGAGAAACTGAAGGCCGTAACCAACATCGAAGAGCACAAACGCGAACAAGAAGATCGGAAGCGAGAAGAGTGTGAGATAGACTGGAATCAGGAGAACCCCAAGAACCGTGAGCGGGATCCCAATCATGTGCAAGCCGAAGTTGAAGGGCTGATGATGACGTGCAAGCCAGTTAGTCACGATGGGGTCGGGTGAGGTCGGTGGGCAAAGCATCGGTCGATCAGTACCTCTGAGTCCACTAGGTCTGGAATCGTTTGCTTGACGGACCACCTGATCCGAGAGTAGCTTAACTCCTCGCCAGTCATTCAACGCATCATAATCAAACTTGGGTCCGAGTCGAACAGAACCAACTCAGAATCGGACGGACAACGCACGATTGCGAGGGAGCTAGAGTACCGATGCCCTACGAAGTGACCTTGATTACCGGAGACGGTACCGGCCCCGAACTGGCCGAAGCGACCCGACGATGCATCGACGCGACCGGTGTCGAAGTCAACTGGGACATCCAGGAAGCTGGCGTCGATGTTATGGAGAAGCTCGGAACTCCGGTTCCCGAGAGTGTCCTTGACTCGATCCGAAGAACAGGCGTCGCCCTCAAGGCACCGATCACGACTCCCGTCGGCACCGGCTTTCGGAGTGTGAACGTCTACCTCCGCCAGGCGCTCGATCTCTACGCCTGCGTCCGTCCTTGCAAGTACTATCCGGGTGTCAGGACCACCTTCAGTGAACACAACGTCGACCTGGTGATCGTCCGAGAAAATACCGAAGACCTCTATGCTGGTATTGAGTTCGAAATCAACAAGCCGGAAACCGAAGAACTGATCGGCCACATCAAGCGCCTTAATGGAAAGAGCATCCGGGCCGATTCGGGGATCTCGATCAAGCCGATTTCCATCGGAGGGACCCAGCGGATCGTCCGCGCTGCCTTCGACTACGCCAAGAAGCAGGGAAGAAAGAGGGTCACGGCTGTCCACAAGGCGAATATCTTGAAATTTTCGGACGGCCTCTTTCTCAAGACCGCTGAAGAAACCGCGAAAGAATATCCTGATATCGAATTCGAAGAACGCATTGTTGACAACATGTGCATGCAGCTTGTGCAAAAACCAGAGCAGTATGACGTTTTGGTGTTGCCAAATCTTTACGGCGACATCCTCTCCGACCTCGGTGCGGGCTTAGTGGGCGGCCTCGGCGTTGCACCGGGGATGAACATCGGAGACAAAGGTGCTGTCTTTGAGGCAACGCATGGTTCCGCGCCGAAGTACAAGGGAATGAACAAGGTAAACCCAACTGCCTTGATTCTCTCCGGGAAGCTGATGCTTGATTACCTCGGCGAGCTTGAAGCAGGGGACCGGCTTGAAAAGGCAGTTGCCAAAGTGATCGCCGAAGGGAAAGATGTCACCTACGACATGAAACCGTCCCGAGACGATCCGAGTGCTGTCGGAACTCAAGAAATGGCCGATGCCATCATCGCGACGATGAAGGCCGGCTAACGCAGCCGTCTTTTGAGATGGCCTGTCTAACTAACATGACAAGCTTGCTCCAGTCTCTCGGTACTAACAAGCGAGTGTCCAAGGATGGACCGCGATTACTATCTCCGGATCATCCGAGGTGATCTTCGAGGGCCAATCCCGAGCCTCTGGCGGTTCGGCCTCCGGGCCCTTGCAGTTCCATACCGAGGGGCAGTTGAATTTCGGAACCTCGCCTACGACCTGGGCTGGTCAAAGGCCAGTCGTGCGGCTGTTCCAGTTATTTCAATTGGCAACATCAGCGTCGGAGGCACAGGCAAGACGCCGATGGTTGAGTTTGTCTGCCGAGTCCTTCGGGACCAAGGAGTCCGGGTAGCGACCCTCAGTCGAGGCTATGGCGGATCAACCGGTCTCAACGATGAAGGGCTCGTCCTCGACCAGAACCTGCCGGACGTTCCACAGTTGCAGAATCCCGATCGGGTGGAGCTGGCACGGATCGCTGTCGAGGAGCTTGAGATGGAAATCCTCGTGCTCGACGACGGTTTCCAACACCGACGGATCCATCGGGATCTTGATCTCGTCTTGATCGATGCGCTCGACCCCTTCGGCCAAGGGGCACTTCTCCCTGGTGGCCTGCTCCGAGAACCGATCCGCTCACTCCGTCGCGCTGATTGCATCCTATTGACCCGAGCCGACCAAGTTCAGCCCGAAACAAGGGCTTTGATTCGGACCGAGATCGAGCGCTTCGCTGGTTCGATTCCGATCGTTGAAGCCCGTCATGCTCCTCAAGATCTGATTGATGCCGAAGGACGCTCTGAAACCTTGGACCAAGTCCAGGGAGCGTCAGTAGCGGCGTTCTCAGGGATCGGTAACCCCGGAGCGTTCCGAACAACCCTAGAGCAGCTAGGCGCAGAACTGACCGCGTTCCGGGTCTTCCCGGATCACCACCGCTACGATCGGAATGACGTGGAATCACTCCGACACTGGGCTTCGGAATCGGGAGCTTCGCTCGTCTTGACCACCCAGAAGGATTCGGTCAAGCTCCGGCTCGATCAACTCGATTCTGTTCCACTCCGCGCCCTCCGGATTGGGATGGAGCTCTTGAGTGGTGCGGAGGTGGTTCACAAGCTCCTTGGCGAGGTGAGCAGTCGAGGACCGGGAAGGATCGAGCCGCCTCCAACGTGTACGGATCGGGAGTAAACTGCGTTGAAGATTGTCGTCTTCTGCCCGAATCTGGTCGGTGATGCCGTGATGGCGACCCCAACGCTCCGGGCATTACGCGCTGGTTTTCCCAATGCTGAAATTACGGGCGTTGCTAAACCTGTCGTTGGGGACACCCTGGAAGGCGTTCCTTGGGTCGACCGTTGGATCTGGTTCCGCCCCAGATCAGATGATCCGAGTCAACGGATGTTCGGAGTCATCAACCGAATCCGACAAGAGTCATTTGATCTCACCCTCCTCCTCCCGAATTCAATTCGATCTGGGCTGATGGCTTGGCTTGGCGGCGTCCCCCGACGGATCGGGTTTGCGCGTGGAGGTCGGGGGATCCTACTAACGGATCCCATCCCGCCGTTCCGTGATCAGCGCGGTCGAATTCGACCGACGCCGATTGTTCAAGAATACCTCAAGCTCGCCAAGCGGCTCGGCTGCCCAACCGATTCGACGCAGCCAGAATTGTTCACCAGTAATGCTGATGAAACCAAGACAGACGAGGTCTGGCGATCCCTCGGGATAAGCCCCGGCGACCAAGTTGTCTCCTTGAATACAGGCGGTGCCTTTGGCCCTTCGAAAAACTGGCCGGAGGAATCGTTTGCCACGTTAGCCCGGCGACTTGTTAGTGAACTTAAGGTCCGGGTCCTCGTCCTCTGCGGCCCTTCGGAGCGCAACCAAGCTCGAAAAATCGCTGCTTTAGCCGATCACCCGGATGTCCTTAGCCTCGATCAGGCACCGGTTGGAATCGGTCTCTCGAAGGCGAGCATCCGACGATCGATCCTTCTCGTCACAACCGATTCTGGCCCCCGACACTTTGCAAACGCCTTTCGGGTCCCTGTGATCACCCTCTTCGGTCCGACCTGGATCGCCTGGACTCGGACCGATCATCCGCGTGCCATCCATCTCCAACAACCGGTCCCTTGCGGTCCTTGCCAGCGATCAACCTGCCCGGAAGGACACAACCGCTGCATGACGGAACTCGACCCAGCAACGGTCTTCGAAGCGTGCCAGCGGTTGATCTCTGGAAAGCTTGTTGCCTAAAGCTCCCACGCGACTGGCAGGGAAGGCCAGATTACAGCCGAATGATCTCGGAGTCTTGTGCGATGGCCCGATGGTTAGTGACCGGAGGATCAGGCTTCCTCGGCAAGGAACTGCTCCGCTACCTCTTCGAGTCCTTCGGCCACGAACTCGAGATCATTGCTG
>CAZEAN010000097.1:0-21473 GCA_964510225.1 uncultured Isosphaeraceae bacterium | reverse complement strand
GTTCGCCAATTCTCTTATCAATCTCTGCTATCCAAGTCTTAATGTTTGTTTCAACATCTTTGGAAACAACTTGATCGGGCTTTACCACGTACTGAAGGAACTGGCCGATGTAGTCTTTGGCCCGGTCACGCTCGCTATCGTTTTGAGGTCGGGAAGCAGCAACGACTTGATCGAGTAAGCTCGGTGCTTCTTGTTCCTGAGTCTCTGCCCCCGCTTGATTCTGCGATTCTTCTGCAGTGCTCATGATGACCCTCTCTCAATCGTTGGGAGATATAGGAGTTCGGAGATAGTTGGGGGTTTTAGGAATCTGTACTCGAGGACTCGGACTCAGGAGTATCAGCAGGTTTGTCACCTTCAGATGCATCTGCGGAAATCCCCATTTCCTCGGCTAGCGAGTTTGCCTTATCAGTATTGGAGATTATTTCCGACAACAGTTGGTCGAGCTTCTCGTTCCCTTCCATCTTGCTAAGCAATTGGTTTAGTTCACTACGAATCCGCAAGAGTTCTCGGAGCGGTTCGATTTGTTCGGCAACCTTGCCTGGCTCGAAATCATCTAAGTTCTTGAACTTAAGTTCAACACCAAGCTTCGTCTCATCATCACCTGTTAATCGGTTAGGTACTTTCAGTGCCAGCCGAGGTGTGGCCTTTGTCATAACGTCACTAAAGTTATCTCGATCGATGTTGACAACAGCGCGCTCTTTGAGTGGCTTGAGTGGTTCGGATGGCTGACCAGATAGGTCTGCGAGTACACCGACGACGAACGGCAACTCGACCTTCTGCATCGCACCGTTGGTTTCCACGTCGTAGGTGATCTGGACACGCGGTCGTCGGACGCGATCCAGTTTGTGTTGTAGGCTTGTCATGTCATCCTCCCGAGACAAAAAAGCAACTTGAAACCGGTACGAAGAGTAATAAAGAGCTGGTTGGGAGATAGCTCAGTCTCACCGAAGCAAAACCAAGGTCCCAGTGTAACTCAGGTACGGCGTCGGGAAAACAGTTACCACAGGATTATATGATGTCACAATTCATCCTGAGGTCGAAAACCGTACAAGAATTGACTCTCCTTCCTCTGTCGAGTGAGATACGAGTCTTCGCAGAGATAGCAATGGACTCGTTCCATGCAATAGATGTTGTTTCGTAGGAGATGCTGTTGTCAAATCTCAGCGTTTTTCCTTGGTAACAACGTCTCTACTTACGCAGGAAATAGCTCTTGTGTGACCGCAGCAATTACGATCTCGAACTTAATTCGATAGATTAGTTGTTTTATTAGTTGTTTAATATGCATTATAAAATTACGTGTTCTTTAGTGAATAATTGACGGACAGTCTATTCTTACTAGAAAGTGATTATTCGATTTGAGGATAGTTCTCCGTGTAGGTTCGGAGAAGATCAACTATGTATGCACTGTTGACTTGAAGGGGTTATAGATCGTGAGCGTTTAGCATATCTGTCATGTGGAGCCTGGTAGCGCTTTGGGAAGACTACAGTTCTCAACCAGGAACGGAGTCGCCGTTCCTCGGGGGGAGGGTTCTCAACGCACGTCATCCTTGAGCAACCATTGGCAGAACAAGGACCATAGGGCAATGAGCCCAGACTTCGTTGCTAGCCTAGACTTGTTTATCAACCCGTTTGGCGAGGATCGTGGGCTCTTCCCTTGCTGCTTGCACAGATTCCTACGTTGCCAGCAAGCATCCGATCAACGAGACATCATAGAGGTTTCGCAACACTGTTTGCGTCTGAACTCTGGCCTTCCATCATGTTTCTGAGGATTTGCCCATTTTCGTTCGGGCCGTTCCAAGACTTTCGGACAGACGTGAATCGAGGATCAGTATCGGAATCCGAGGCCCACATTCACCACGATGGGGTCCGACTGCTTATTGATTCCGAAGGCTACGACCGAGCCGACCTCGAAGTTGGGCGTGATGAAGTAGTGCAGCCCGGTGTCGACGAAATGCTTCGAGAAATCCTCTTCGAGACCACGGGACATTACACTGAAGTACTCGGCATGGGTAAACCAGCGATCGCGACGACCAAGGGGGATCCGGACTACTACTGAGGGAGCCCAGATCGTGAAATGATCACCGAGTTCACTATCAGGGCCGAACCAGAAGGCAGAGTCGATGTTCCAATCATTAGGCAACCGCCAACCAAAGACGCCGGCAATCCGAGGCTGAGTTGTGTTCAACCTACCTCCAGTCGGAGTGTGTCCTTGCACGAGCAATGCACTCTCCGGACGACGACCATCCTGCCTTGTGAGTTGGTATTTGATCCCATAGAGCAATTGTTGATCGGCGGCTGAACCGAAGAAGTTGGAGATGATGGCCTCGGCTGGTTCGTCCGCCCCTCCAAACTCGACTTCGTTGTTCCAGCCAAGCCGTATCTCCAGCCGTTCGGAGACCCCATAACGGGTCAAGATCTCCGGAAAACTGTGCCGGTTGCCTTCGCCCGGGGGGTCGAGGAACGTGTAGGCGGTCTCAAAGACGATTCGCTTGTAACCTGCGGTTTTCCGGGCCAAAGTAAACGAATTGCGATCGGTCTCTAGGAAGTCCTCGATCTCGTCAATCTCGTTCGCTTCACTTCCCGACTCGTTCCTATCGAACGCCCCACCAAACCAAGTCGGCCATCGAAGGCGTTCTTCTTGCCCACTTGATGAAGACACGACCAGCAAGACAAACAGCGGGGCTGCAAGAAGACCGATCAAGGGGTGAGATCGCTGACGCAAGTGGCCAAGCTTATGTTTCATGGTTCTCGACTCGCCCTCATTTTCCACTCCGAGTGCGAGTAACTCTGCAGCGATTCCGACGAATCTCGAATCAGAGCACGCAAGTGCGGATTTGAAGATTCCCCCGGTGGACTCAGAATGCCTTGTTGTTATCGGCAAAATCAGCAAGATCGCCCACAAAAAATAGGCCATCAATATCCGTTCCCATCAGGATTACCGTGAGTGCTAACCCCCTGATTGGATGGTTTTGACTTGTGATCGATGATGCGATCCGGGTGGGCGATCTGGTCCTGATGGCTCCGATGGGGGGATTGGCTCGAGTATGGTTCGAGTGGGATTTCTGGAAGCGGTCCGTCCAATGGTCGAAGGGATGAGCATTCTGGTTGACCCTTGATGTCTGCCCGAGTCCGAAGGATGATCATAGCGGCGTGCGAGAACCCATTTGCCCTGGACCCGACCATCTCGCGTCGGTCTCCAAGTTCTGTCGAAACTCCTACGGGACGATGAACCATAGAATCGCTCGATCCGTCCTTCTGGTAATTGCGACCAGCGCTGCGTGGGACCTGCCGTGCTGCGCCTCCAATGATGCAGTGGACAGGCCGAATTTCCTGGTGATCCTCTGTGATGATCTCGGCTACAGCGATTTGGCCTGCTACGGGCACCCGAGCATCAAGACACCTCATCTCGACGAACTGGCTTCACAGGGTATCCGTCTAACCGATTGTTACGCTGCGTCGGCGGTTTGCTCATCGTCCCGGGCGGGCCTTCTCACTGGTCGGAATCCGAATCGAAGCGGTATCTACGACTGGATCCCTGCTGGACACGTCACGCACCTCCGGAATGAGGAGACGACTGTCGCCGAGCTGCTACGTGACGCAGGCTACGATACGGCGGTCGTTGGCAAGTGGCATCTCAACGGTAGGTTCAACGAAGCGGGTACGCCACAGCCGGATGACCATGGGTTTAACCACTGGTTCGCCACCCAGAACAACGCGTCGCCGCGGCACGAAGACCCGGTTAATTTCGTCCGCAACGGAACGCCGGTCGGGCCTCTCGCAGGATTCAGTTGCCAGCTCGTTGCCGAGGAGGGGGTCCGCTGGCTGAAGTCGCGCCAATACTCGGATCACCCTTTTCTCCTACATGTCTGCTTCCATGAGCCGCATGAGCCAGTGGAATCACCAGATGCGAGAGTACAACATTACCTCGACACGGGTGCTGCAAGGAACATGGACGAGGCGCAGTATTTCGCCAACGTCGAGAACATGGATGTGGCCGTCGGCAAGCTGCTCAGTGCGCTGGACGAGATGGATCTTGCCGAAGACACACTTGTTCTCTTCACCTCCGATAACGGCCCCGAGACCCTGAATCGGTATCGAGGGGCGAACCGCTCTTACGGGTCAGCGGGTCCGCTTCGCGGTGTGAAGCTTCATATCTACGAGGGTGGTATCCGGGTGCCGGGCATCGTGAGATGGCCTGGGGTGGTCGATCCTGGCCAGGTCGTTGAGGAACCAGTATGTGCCGTCGATGTGCTCCCGACCTTCTGTGAGCTTGCAGGTGTAGACTGGAAAGCCAAGACAAGTTTGCCAATCGACGGTTCAAGCTTCGTTTCACTGTTGCAGGGCGAGGACGGTGTGGATCGTGAATCGCCATTGTTCTGGTGGTACTACCGAGCACTAACCCCACCGAAGGTCGCACTCCGCGATGGGGATTGGAAGATCGTCGCCCACCTGGACATCCCTAACATCCGCGAGGCGCCCGGATCAGCCGGTCGCAATGTCAACACGCTGTCGCAGAGGCTGATCAAGGCGGGTAATCTTGAGCGATTCGAGCTCTATAATCTCCGCGACGATCCCGGGGAACAGCACGACGTAGCGAGTGAGCAGGCGGCAATCCTTCAACGATTGAAGGATGCAGTCGATTCCAAATACACCGAGATCCGGGCCGAAGCCCCCATCTGGGACACGGGTGAATTCGGGCTGCCGGCCGAGAGACGGTGATTGTAAGACTCGGTGACAAACCCGAGCTTGTATCCTGTTGAGAGACCGGGCTTGGTCACCGGGACTAACCCCTCTGCGAGATCAGGTAAGTGAGGGGTTAGTTTTCTCGGATCTTTTTTGTCAGACTATAATATAAATTAAACACAAGAGAAGTTGTAAATAATTTGTTGATGAGAGCGTTTATGTTTCTAAGATATTACCGCCATGAAATTGATGTGCTAAAGCATTTATTAGAATCCGTCCTCTGAATCAGAATGGATCCCATCATCGAAACGAAAGGAGATATCTGATAACGAGTCATGCCGCTGATTTCGACTTTGAGACATGTCTGGGACAGTCGGCAGGTATCGATCTGGGTGCATCACATAGGGGGGCTCGAACCCGAGGAGGGCTCTGGCGTGAGACATCTTCATGATCTCGTTGTGCAACATCCCCCAATCATCCGAATTAAGCCCAACTTGCTTGGCAAGTACGTTGTGAGCCTCCTCGATCGACTTGATGTCTGTATTTAGTGCACGTTCTAAGTTATAGACGGATTCCATGTAGTGACTTGCGATTGTGCCCGCAGTTGTTGCTTTCTGAAGTTCGCGTTGTTCTTCCTTCTTGATGGTGTCGATTGCTCCAAGGCACTGCTTCCCCAACGCAATGATCGACTTGTGACGCTTCGATTTGCGAGCGTTCCTACCCTTTTCGTGGTCATTAATGATCTTGTAGAGTTGGAGGACAACCGCCGCAAGCTTGAGTGTGAGTACAGATCTCCGCACCGCTTTACTGGCAAATGGTAACGGTGTGCTTAAGTGGTAGCTTTCGAGGAGAAGATCGACCTCCTTCAGTGCGCTATAGCGATGCGCCCAGGAGACTGAAGATTGGGACTTCCACTCAGTTACATTCCAAACAGGATTCTGGGGATTGTTTAGATTGCCGAGTCCCTCATCTCCGTTGTCATGGAGGATTGCGTCCCGCGCAGCACGATAAAACAGGTTCTTTTGCTCAATTACCTTTGCAATCTTCTGACCCCAGTTAAAGGCTGTTTGCGGCTCCCATACAAATGAAACGGGAGACTTGACGAAACTGGCACCCCCGCCAGCAATCAACGCGTTGCCGCAAACGGTTGAGCAGTTCCTTGAGAGGAAGTTGTACGTTTTCTTCTGATCGGCAAACTGCTGCCACCAGAGCATCATCCCGACATCGTTGAGCCCAATAATCACGTTATCGTCACATGTAGTCGGTATTGTTATTTGCTGGTCAGGCGGGCGAATCCGAGTTTTCATAAATACGTCATAGCACTTCTGGCCGTACTTGTTTTTGTAATTCCTGCAAACAGTGTCTAGCCAGCGTTGCTCACTCGTTGACTTCTCAACACTTTGCTTGAACACGTGCGCCCTGAGGGTAGGGTAGAATTTCCGGAGTTGGTTCAACCTCAGTTGATCCTGCATCGTGAACGGGTCTTGGGGAGACCGTAGCCGTTGTTTGTTCTCAAGGTCTTCAATTTCCTGAACATGGCGGTCATCATTTTCAAGTTCTAGTTCTTTCATGACATGTCTTTGCTTCATATTCTGTGGAGCAGGGACATGTCCCGCACTCTTTCCGGATGACTGTGGATGCCCGGAAGGTGCTCCGATGACCGTTGCTGATTGGGTCTTACTGCCGATATGGCCGTCGTTCAGCCACGTAATAGTGGCGATCTCGGACTTAACCCCAGTTTGTGCTGCACTCTCGTAAAAGAGCACAAGTGCGACGTGTCCAGCATTACTGATACGGCCCCATGAGCCAGCAAATGAGCTTCGCGCTCCTTCATGTGAACGCCAAAGTAGCAAGGTTGCAGCCATGGTTCCCGACTCCTTCAAGAAATAGTGGGTAAGCAAAACTCAAAGAGCCAATACAAGAACGGACACTTATTGTAGGCGTGACTGTTAAGTTTGGCGGTAACTGGCGTGGTTCTTTTGGAGCTTTCTGGAACTGCATGCAATTAACCGATTACTGGAGGATTCCGCACGAAGACAGTGTCGTTGCTCCGCTGCGAGGGTTTCGTCTGCAGATTTCCTCGGTTCGGGCACGGTCCGATACTGACGCCTCCACCGGCTTCCAGCCGGCGGAGACGTCAGTTGTTGAGGAATATTCAAGTAACTACACTTGGCACTCGAGGTGGAGCAGGCTAAGGCTCGGTTGCCCCTGACTGAGGTAGGGGCCCCAACCGAGTAAGTTTGAGCGTAACGGATTTTGTTTGACCAGCGGTCAGTTCCACCTGGGCGCCAGCTCGATCAGAGGAAGATGCCCGTGTTGCTCGAATGAGGTAGGTCTTTGGTTCGAGATCTTTGAACATGAAGCGACCGTTTTGATCGGTCGAGGTCTCGTTAAGGCTTTTTCCCTCGGTATCGAGCAATTGCACGGTGAGATTAGGCTGTGGACGATTACCATGGATCACTCGACCTCGGATCGCTGCGAGCTGTTTCGCAAGTTCTGAGGTCACTACGACTTCTTGGGTAATTGATCGAGCGCGGCCAACTCCATCAGTGAATGTTGCCGAGACCGGAACCGGGCCGAGTCGGTTTTTTGGGAGTGGTAATTCCCCTTGCCATGCAGGGATCGCTCCAGGAACGAGGCTACCCTTGACTGGTGTCGCTCCCTCAGGTGCGGATCCATCAGGACTAGGTTGGCCGAGGTAGAACACAACCTTGGATATACCTGTTTCATCGTCCCGCCCCGTTGCTTGCAAGACAATCGATGTTCCGGCCAAGACCTCTCCAGGCACGTCGAGAAACGCTAAACCCTTAGGAGCGCGACCATCAACGAGCACACTTTTTGAATCGAAAGCGAGTTGAGAACCATCCTCCCCCACAAGCCTGGCCCAAACATAACGTCGTCCGTCCTGTCCACCTGTTGGTAGCTCGACGGTCCAGTCGGTCAATTTTCCCATCAAGGAGAGGGTACCATTAGGGCCGGCGGAGAGAGAGACAGTGCGCTTGCGAGGAGAATCGAGCCGTCTCAGTTGAATTTCGGATCCTCCGTGAGATTGTCCGAAACCAACCTCAAGATTCGCAGTGGGAGGGCCATTGTCGACTTCAATTGTGACGGACAGTGGGGAACCAGCCGAAACCCGATCGGGAGCCACGACCCGGAGCCTCTGCTCGGTAATAGGCTTCAACCGGGTCGGTTCACCACCGCTGTGGAAGCCAACTCGGTAAATCAAGGCACGGTTAACTCCATCAATCTCTAACGAAAGCTCACCATTGACGTCAGAGAGACGATTCAGTTCGATGCCATTGATCGCCAAAGGCAGGGACTGGCCATCGGGTGGAAGTTCAGGTGGGTCATCGGCTGGCGGAGGTGAATCACCTGACTCCACGATCAGATAAGGATTACGCTCAGGAGGTAGGGTCGGCACAACAGGGCAAGAGGGGAGAAAAAGAAGTCGTCGCGCCTTGAGGGCCAGATCAATGCGGTAGACTCCTGGGCTAACTTGAGAGGAGATCCCCTCCATCAGTCGAACGTAGTCAACAGGCGCGTCAACAGTTGGGCTCAGCCGATACGTAGAGTTCGAAACGTTTGGTTCGTCTTTGTCTTCGAGCATGATGATGATTGGCTGATCAACGAGGACCGTTGGCTCAGGAACCGATCCATCAGCATTGCTGCTACCGCTGTTTGATGTTCCAGAATCGTCCGTCGAGTTCCCTGAACCTTGCCCCGTTGAATTCTCTGCGGTTGGTATCAAGACCTCTCTTGTCTCACCAGGAGCCATAGTATCGATATTAATGGATGCGAATGGCTTGTTTCCAACCGACAACACTCCCTTTACATTCCGAGCCTTCGTTCCATCATTCCGAACAAAGAGCTTGTATAGTTGTGGTCTGGAAGTGGGGCGGATTCTGAGACGCCCTACTTCTGAAGGAGGTCCGTCGACTGGACCAATCAATACAGTGAGCGAGTTGGTCGACGCGGCCTCACCGATCGGGATAATGCGACCGTAGGTCCAATTCTCGTACGTTACCAAAGCGACAACGCTCGGACTTGCCTTCTCTCTACCCGCACCTCTACCTCTGGCAGCAAGCGGTACTTGGATGAATTGGGGAGAACGAACTTCGAGAGCCAAGCCCGACCCAGAGCGGTCGTTTAGTTCTTTCGCTCCCTCAATATCATCACTGACCGGCACAACAGGAGACGAACTCCCACCAGCTCCAAAGATGCGTACCTGGAGGGTCTCAGGCTCGATTGCCCTCCCACCAGCAATCCTGATGTTAAGCGAGGCCCCAGGTCCCAACTGTTCTCTTTGGCTCGACAAGTTGTCAGACAGAACCACTGCAACACGGTGACGGTTAATCCAATCTGAATCTGTTTGATACGCTTCGGCAGCGCTTCGATAGAACACCAATACGTCCGGTGGCAACGAGCCAATATCACTTGCTTGTGCCTGAAACAAGGCTGTATGCCATTGGCGAAGGGCCGACCAGCGGCGACTCCGAAGCTGTAGTGCAGGCTCGACGTCTACCCCTGAGCTGTACTCCTGGATCAAGCCCGTGGGTAGGATCCGGGACAATCGATCTGAAGCAACCAGATCTTCAATTGGCCCTGGTTTGATCACATCCTCCCAGGCTTTTCGGAGATCGAGGCCGAGATTGACCCATTCCTGTTGGCCAGTTTGAACTATCGGCGCACCATCCAAGCTGCTACGTAGGGCATCAATACGGTGTTGGTCCGCGCTCCCTATGGAAAGTAAATCGATTGATAATGCTGCTCTCAGAGCCGGACTTTGAGGGAATCCTGGGGGAGTTGCAGTTGTGACGGGGATTGCCAAGTGAGTCATCAGGAGTTCCCTCCGAGCTTCGCACAACCGTACGCGGAAATCAGCGGATAGAATAGGTGTCGTTAACAGGGCATGGATTTCTGAAAGTGGCTCAACTACCGTGCGATTAGGACGCTTGCTAGTACCTGACTGAGTTAAATCGAGTAACCAGTCGATCAAATCAACTCCGAATGGACGCCTTAGGTCCTCGAGAGCTTCTTCAAGAGCAGCAGCGTGTCGCCGAGCTTGTGTAAGTGCCAATGGATCGGTATTCGAATCTGGGACGACGCTGGGCTTGGGGCCGAGGAATGGAGAGAGGAGTCCATCGAGCGTTTGTGTTTCCTCCACAGCGATTCGCCACGTATCGTAAAGTGGAGGGATTGACTCCTCCCGTGATGCTGAGTAGGCCACCATTAATCTCGGGCCATGCTCTAGGTAGGTAGCGATATCGGGTAGGAGTCGCAGAGCTTTATTCCTGAGACGAACGAGCTCAAGCGCCTCTTCTACCTGTCGGACGATCAAACTAGATCTAGTCAGACGTTGTACAGTGGCAAGATCACTCCTTCCGAAGCCGGGGGCACGCCCGAAGAAGTCTGCCTCATGACGTGCTAGCGCTGCCTCTCGAAGCAAGTTCCCCAGCCAAGGAAAAGCCTCTGGTCGAGCCTGCACGGCCTCGGCTCGACTTACTCCCTTGAGAAGGTCTTGTACTTGTCCCGAGGAGGTAGTCGATCGTGCAAGCTCCGATAGCTTTACCGCCTCGACTGTCGCGAGTGTTCCCAGTCGTGCGCGTAATGTGTTGTCCAATTTCTGGACTGACTCGAGTTGAAGCTTGTTAGCGCTGAGCGTAGAGTTGACTGCAAGCCAGGAAGCATCAAGAGCAGGGATTTTGTCAATGGCCTGCAACACGTCCGTCCATGGATCCGGTGCGTCTGATTCCATAGGTCCGTCTGAATTGATATCACTTGACGGCTGTACCGTTTCTTGGTTCGACGGAACATCAGGTGGACTCTTGTTCTCTCCAGGCCCATTTCTACGCCTGTTTTCCTCACTCGACGTTGCGTTACTTGGATTCGTTTGGTTCGAAACGGCTTCGGTGCCTGGGCCTAAACCGTTACTTCCTTGAGATTCAGGAGTGGATTGAAGTGATGAATTGACTGACGATTGGAATGCTTGAAGTGCCTTTTTTGCCTGTTCCCCTGGAACCAATCCAAGGTATTCGGCCAGGGCAAGCGATCGCGGGTTTGGAGCACCTTTGTCAGAAAGCGTTACAAGCTTCTTCAGCCGATCCTCATATTCTTCTTTAATTATCTGGAGGTTTTGTTGAAACCGTTCGGATGATTCACCTAGTAACCAGGCTTGCTCTGCGCTCAGGAGTGCACTTTCCCATCGACGAAAGGAGAGGGGGGCTAAGTGGTCTATTTCGCGTTTTCGTAATTGATCACGTCTCGCCCAAGCTTCTCGTAACTCATCTGGATAGGGATCTTGAGGTCCACTTGCAGGTTCATTCTCCTCCAGAAGCCGAGCATTAGCTGCAACGATTGAGAAATCGCCTTCACCATAGAGCAGAGGGGTTTGTATCGGTGCGCCGAACCTCTGTGTCCAGCGATCAACCTGAGATGAAACGTAGGTGGTTAGCTCTTGTAACGAGACAACACCGTCGCTGTTGCCCGAGATGGGATCAACGTCAGCCTGTCCATTGAGTCCTCGACTGACCGCATTGGCGAACACCGGTCGGCTGTCTTGTCCTAGGATACTTGAGACCTGGCCTCCGGCACACGACGTGAGAATAAATACGTTTTCTTTGAGTCCTGTGGCCTCGCGTTCGGCTTGGATACGATCCGAGACTTCATCAACCAGAACCCCCGAGACTAAGCTGGCGAGAGGTTCGAAGATGTCGAGGATGAGTAGGACATGATCTGCTTGGCACTGATTTGCTGACTCAAATAGTAGAGAAAGTGGAATCCAGGTTTCTGGGTTGATTGGGTCTGCATCTATTGAAAGGATCTGGACATCACCTTGCTCACTGATGCGAGCAGGTGCTGTAACGGTGACAATGACTGTCCCTGACACATCAAGTGAAGCTAGTTCGAGCAAGCGTTCTTGGAATGACTGGGAATCCAGCAACACACCCGATGCCAACCTACCCTTCATGGAAGTGTCTAGGTTGATCTGAGGGCCTGGATCCGAATTCTGGTCAGGCCACCACTGAGGGATCAATGACGGCGGCCCCGAAGTACGTAATGTTACTTGTGTGGATTGGGGTACCGGCCTAAGCATGTAGAGGAGCCCGAGCAATCCCAACAAGACAAGGAAGATCGCCAAGAAGAATTGTTGGATTCGACTTCGGCGACTACGTTGCCCGTCAACCGAGTCGTTGGGCTGCGGCTCCTCACGCCATTTATGCGGGACTGGCATCTCACTCATTGGAAGAGACTTAGCGGAGGTGGAGGTGGAGGTGGAGGTGGAGGTGGAGGAACTTCATCCTGAGCTCCTGGTACAGGATCAGGGTTAGGCTCATCCCTGTTTGGATCAAGGTTGATCGGCTCCGGTGCCCGATCGTTTGGAGTCGGAATCCCAAGTGAGTCAAATGTCATCGTCGTCGACTGAGGACTAGTTTGAACAGATTCGTTGATGAGCGAGTTCCTATCGAAAATCACTAATCGCTGCAGTGATTCACGAGCTTCATCTCGACTCACCGGCCAAAAAAGACTGGTGCTACGACCCCCGAGGTTGTCCTCAATCGAGGGATAGAGACGAAACTCAGCACCAAGAGTATTGATACCCTTGGGACGTACCCAAACTGGCGGTCCATTACCGAAGGCTAATCTCACAACGAGACAGGGCTGTTTTTCCCGTTGACCCGGTGCAACGGCTACGGTGTGCTCCTCAACCGTGAGTGACTCGATCGTAACCGGTGGCATACCAGGACCGAGGGGAATCGTCTGTTTGCCTTCGAAGTCAACCACGAGGCCAGAATCCCCTCCGCAAGGAACCTGGGTTTGACTCCCGGCATCGTTCCCCTCAGACCACCAAACCCGGAGTGTAGGCTCGGATAGAGGCGTTTTATCTTGGGTCTCATCCCAATCAGCGACCTCGATCAACCAGGCTGGAGCTGGATAACCTTCCAAAGGGGACCAACCAATTGATGGCTGAGTTCCATCGGAACGGCGACTAACCTCGAACCAAACAGACGAAGGCCAACGCTGACTCAACCTCTGAATGGATTCCATGGCGTTCGGTTCGAGGGTAGCAAGAAGCTGGAGCACTCCGTCGTCTCGGAGCTGATTCTGCCAAACTGCCGAGATCCATCCTGCCTGTGCGGTTCGTCGCGGACCCGACTCTGTGAGGTCGGCAAACGGTACTCGTTCGATTTCCAAGCCACTGTTTGTGTCGTTGAGTTCAAGGAGCAGACGATCACCACGATCCAATTGGATTGTGGCTGAAGGCCCCTCGGAGAGCAAAGTTGTTACCTGATAGACGCCAGGAGCGAGTGGAGGATTGACCCAGCGAGATGCGCTACCAACCCGTCCGATTGAAATTCCGTTCTCCTTTCCTCTCCGGATCGATGGATTCCCAGGACTATTCACTTGATAGCGCAAGCGTTGTGTGAGCGCAAGTTGCAACTGTTCAACCAGTTGATCCTCTTCATCGATCGCTAGATACTCTCCCGGAGGATCAAGTTTCGACACAACTTGAAATTGCTTCTCGGCCTCCTGGCTTTGTGAATCGGAAACCCGGAATCCGACAATGGCAATCTCGATGCCCGTACCTCGGAATCGTTCTAGTAGTGCTTCTTCGACTTGCTGAGCATCTGGGTTAATCTCTCGATCACCCTGGAACTCGTTATCGACTCCGTCCGTTATCACCACAAGTCCCTTGAAACCACTATCGGATGCGTTGTCGAGCCATTGGTTCTTAGCCATGAGCATGGTTCGAACGATTGGTGAACGACCTCGGGCATGATACTGTCGGAGTCGGCCAGACCAACGTTCGATAAGTGATTCAGAAGCAGATGGCCATGAGTCACGTTCAAGCACGAGTTCTGGGGGGCTCGATTGAGCGGTCGGAGCGATTGCGTGACCAAAAAGCCAAATGCCAACTGACGTTCCTTGTGGGATCCGTCGTAGCAACTCAAGAACTGCATCGATTGCATCTTCGTAGTGCTTGTCGAAGTTCTCAGGGTCACCTTGACGATGCATACTGCCAGAGCAGTCGAGTACGATTGCCAGGCTTCCATCACTCGTTCCGTAGCGATTGAAGAGGTCTGACTCTGCCTGTACTGCCAAAGTCGGTGCCTGTCGACGAGGATACTCAGCCCAGTACAATTCGGGCCCGGCATGAAACGTTACGTCGGTCGAACGGGTTGGACGACGTCCACGAAAGTAACCGTTAATGAAAAGGTCTGTGTTGATAGGTTCTGCACCCACCTGGAGGTTTTGCTCAGAGTCATTGAGAAACTCATTGCTAAACTGAACCGAGAGCGATCTGGAAACTTCATTGGTGATTCCCCCGATTGGGATGAGATTTTCTGATCTCCATGATGTCGGGGGAAGATGGGCTTCCTGCTTTACTCCCGATCCAATTCTGGCGTCGATCAAGCCAGGCGGGGGCGGTGATGAGTTATCGACACCTGTCCAAGCGGGTTGGCCTTGGACGAAGAATTCAGTTTCGGTGGTAAGGTCGATCTCATCTGTTCCATCGAAGACGAGATTGGGAGCTGGTGTTTGCGTCGGATCAAGGGCCCTGAGTCGATCCTGAATCGACTGAAGAGCTCTTCCCGGTCGTGCAAAAGTTCCGGCATCTTTAAGAAGGGCAGAAGCGACTCTTTGGTAGTAGTAAGGCTGTACCGTGTATTCCCCGGTCCAGTAGTCGTTCTCAACTCGTTTGGCGAGTGCAGTGAGTAGTGACAGAAGGTCTTGCCTCCGAACCAAAGTTGCCGGGTCTTCCATCAACTTTAGTTCGTCGACAATTCGACCGTCCGACAGTCTGGCGAGCTTCACTGCATCGTTGAGTCGGTCGGCAGGAGGCTCCACAACTTCCCTGGATGAAACATCAACAAGGTCGTCAATCGACTGAGTGGCTCCACGCCAACGGACACCAACCTGCTGGCCGATCCGAGACAATCGTTCGGTTGATGGTCCACGTTCAAGTTGATCGCGAAGTAACTCAACATCCACTGTGTTTGGCGCCGCAGCCGAGGTCGACTGACTGGACGATCCGCCCATGCCTGTTTCATCATTGCTGAGGGCAGTCAACGCATAGCGACCCGATTGAATGGCACGGAGATCTGAAGAAGGAAGTTCGGCTGGCTCCGATTTTGGACGAGCTGACAGGGTACCGAGTCGCGTTAACATCGCCCCCCGGAGTCCCCCTGCTTGCATCCTAAACTGATGTTGAGCTGGCAGATCCAGGAATGGAACAACCAATGCACTCTCGATCCGTGTCGCTGCGGTTGGCCCCTCATCGACCATGGATTCCTCACAATCGACAACGAAGCGCTGTTGAAGTGATGCAAAGTCTGCAGCAAGAGCTTTGGACGTTGCGACCAAGCCTGGGGAAGAGCCAGTCTGTGGTTGATTGAGTTGATCTAGTAGAACTCGTGCCTGATCCCAGAGTTGCTGGATCAATTCTAAATCAGCCGGACTTGCGTTGTACTGAGTTGCGGCCCATCGAGTGTAGTAGGGCAAGAGCGGGATGATTGTGTCGCGTACACTGAGTGCTTGCCTCACCTGCACTGCAATCGATGATGGCTCCAATTCTTGGCTATCACTACTTCCATAGGATAGATTGAGTTGGCGAAAAGTGAGCATTGCCTCACGCCATTGGTCAGGATCATCAGAAAAGAGTCGATCCTGTGCCAGGCGTCGGGTATTGTCTGCACGATCAATGGCGGATGCAATCCAAGGATAAACTCGTTCTGAGTAGGTGTAGTCAGTTACTCTCCCGCCACCAGGTGTTGACTGACCGAGTACAGTGCGTTCCGCCAGAAGACGAACACTGAGGGCATCACTCAAGACGTTAGCCAACTCTGCCTTCGTTGAGTCGGAGGGTAATGGACGATCCCGAGCAAGCATCAAGAGGAAGTTCAGTTCGACCGGATTGACGGAACCAGGCGGTCCTGCCAGCAACTGGGCAAGCTGTGCAGCGCGGTTGAGGTTAGAACTTGGGTCGAATGCGGCGGCTCGAATAAGATAAGTATTAAACTGGCGCCGCAGTGATCGCTCCTCGATCTGATTCCCTTTTGTTGCACGCAAAGCGTCCCAAGCATCTTGGGGATTCTCTGAGTTCCAGACAACGTCAAATGAAGTCGTTGAATCTGGATCCGTTCGAGATCCTAGTGCTGCAGATAGAGGTAAAGACGCGTCCAGAGACATTAGATTGGCAACAGCGTTGTTAGCAGATGCAAAGATACCATCGAGGGCGTCGATTCGCTCTCCGATTGCATAGGCATCTTCGACTGCACCTGCAAGGTAGAGTGACTCAAATCGGAGCAGTAAATCCTGATATAGTGCCCAATCTAATGGTCGATAGGCTGCGGCCGGCGGCCGTCCAAATTCTCCTTCCCTTAATCGGTCCCAGCGCTCCCACTGGCTGATCAATGGTCCGAGGTCCAAGCCTCTGGGGAGGAAGCTCGACGGCGGTGGAATCAGACCCATGTATTTCTTGGGAGAGCTTTCGAGCTCAACCTCGGTGCTCGTGAGGTCCAGTTGATCGCTGTCGCCGCTTCTAAGTCCATCGACAGGAGGGCGATCGAGTAACCCCCGTCTGGGAACGACTGTTAGAATGAGGTTGCGTGCCCGCTGCGCACCGGTCGTACCTCGGGGCAGTCGAATTGGTTCCTGTACCACTCCGCGATGCGATACGGACCAATTCCGGACCTGCTCTCGAACGAATTGCTCCAACTCTAGAGCGTCGATACGTCCGTTTGCCTTCTGGCTGTCGTTTGGATATCCGTCAGCTTCGCCCGATAAGGCTCGAAGAAACGAGCCACCAAATGCGGTCATCCCCCATGAGGGAGAAGACCAGGAACGTTGGCCATCACTAGACGATACTAAAACTACAAGATTTGGAATCGATTTAATTCGTTCTTCGAGCAATTCAAGCTGACGAACGAAGTCGTTGCGCAGCAGACCTATCGGCCAATGTGAATCAAAGTGAATGCCGTCGATGACTAAGAGTTTGCCACGACTTCGACCCAGAACTCTCTGTTTGTCCAGCGCTTCGAGTTTGTCTAGAACTGTTGTGAGGCGAAGACGACTGCTTGAAGCTGCGTCTGTGTCATCGAGGAGGAGAAAAGGTCCTTCGTCGTCAGATGCGGCGTGAAGCGAAAGGTAGATTACCAGTGTGCGTTCTTGGGCAGAGTTGAGGTTGAGGTCCCAGTCGTTGAGTCGACTTGAGTCAAGCCGAATGGGCGGATCAACCAGACGGGCACCTCGACGGCCCCATGGCCAGCGTTCTGAACCGGCTTCGGTTGTGTCCCAGGCAGCGATGCGCTCGAGCGTTTGCCAACCAATTGCATTCTGAGGTACGGCAAGATTGCGCTCATAGCCTGCGCCAACCAGAAGCAACGCTGCTTCTCGAGGAGGCTGCAACCAAGTACTAAGCCAGATATATAATGAAAGAACGGCAAACATGAGAACCAGAACCGGCCAGGCTTGCCGAGCCGAAACAGAGCGTATCGCGCCCTGACGCCAACGGGGAGTCCTTGAAGACTGGCCAACCACTTCGTTCCGACCTGTTCGCCAGGATTGATTACGGGAGTTTTGTCTGGTCGGCATCGCTCAAATCTTCAATGGTACGTTAGACGTCACCCATCCTTGCTGCCAGGTTTTCCCAATATCTGACTATAATACTTGACCCGGATCTGGTCGAGCGCGGGATCTTAGCCCTCACGAATCCTGATTGCGCAGCCGACGTCAACCGCTTGCAGGGACCGAGTTGGAAAGTCAAACTCGCCACCAACTAATGAGAGTCCGACGAGTCTAATTACCTCAGTACAAACTGTGGTGAGGTCTACCACATGGCCGATTATACCCAGTCGAATCGACCGATGGCCGTCACGACGCCCCTGGGCGATGACGAGCTCCTCCTCGAAAGTTTTACAGGAACCGAGGCGATCTCAGAACTTTTCTCACTTAATCTGGAGTTGCTCGCAGAGGCGGGGACCGATGTGACGTTTGATAGTCTCATCGGTGAGGATTCGACGATTCGAATTGAGCAATCTGATGGAGGGCAGCGCTATTTTAATGGCATCATCCGTCGGTTCGAACGTGGTCTGCAACTCCGAGCGAGTACGTCAAACCGAACGTTTATAAGGTATCGGGCGCAGCTCGTACCGAAGGTCTGGCTCCTCACCTTGCAGGCGAACTGCCGGATCTTCCAACAGCAGACTGTACCAGACATTCTCAAGCAGGTTCTCGATGGGTACGATGTTTCCTATCAGATCCAAGGGACATACTACACACGTGAATACTGTGTTCAGTACCGTGAATCAGATTTCGCCTTCATTAGCCGACTGATGGAAGAGGAAGGGATCTACTACTACTTCACATTTACCCAAGATGGCCACCAGATGGTCATCTCAGATGCGCCCCAGACCCATCCCGATGTCCCCGGACCAAACCCAATTACCTTTGACCAAATGGAGGGAGGAGAGCGGCCCTCTGGACGGATTTACGGCTGGGATAAGGTCCAACAATTGCAGACAGGGAAAGTGACGCTGTGGGACTACAACTTCCAGCTCCCTGGGAAGAATCTCGAAGCAAGTCAGCCGACACTCGATTCGATCCAAGCAGGCTCCGTAACTCACACCCTGAAGCTTGACGCTAATGAAGATCTGGAGGTTTATGACTATCCGGGCGGTTATGCAAGATGGTTCGATGGGGTTGATCCGGGTGGGTCTGATCAATCTGATGAGCTGAATAATGTTTTCGATGTAAACTCCCCGCTAGCTACAGTCCGGATTCAGCAGAGAACAGTCGACTCGCTGATGGTAGAAGGGTTGAGTAGCTGTACCAATCTCGTTGCTGGCCACCAGTTTAACCTGTCCGGTAATAACGACGCTGATGGTACGTATGTTCTCACTCGGGTCAAGCACGAAGCCAACATGGGGGGATCATATCAGCTCGGCAGTGCCCCTCGGTTGCTCTACAAGAACGAATTCTCGTGTATCCCGAGCGCAATGCCGTACCGTCCTGCTCGTGTAACTTCCCGCGCTCGAATCGAAGGCCCTCAGGCGGCAATTGTTGTGGGGCCACAGGATCAAGAAATATTCACTGATAAGTATGGCCGGGTCAAGGTACAGTTTTATTGGGATCGTGAAGGGGAGAGTAACCAGGACAGCTCATGCTGGCTTCGAGTTGCGTCACCTTGGGCAGGTCAACAATGGGGAATGATCCACATTCCTCGGGTTGGCCAGGAGGTCCTCGTCCAGTTCTTGGAAGGAGATCCTGATCGTCCGATCATTCTCGGGAGTATCTACAATCCGAACACAATGCCTCCTTTCACCCTTCCGGATGACACGCCGAAATCTGGCATCGTTTCTCGGAGTACAGCCCAGGGGGACGACACGATGTTTAACTCGCTCTATTTTGACGACACCAAGGGGCAAGAACTTGTTTCGTTGCATGCGGAAAAGGATCTCCAATGCGTCGTTGAAAACGACGACTCTCTTCAAGTCGGCTTCGATAAGAAGGATAAGGGTGACCAGACAATTCAGATTTACAATAATCAAACGATCAGTATTGGAGCGGGTGAAGATGAGGCTGATGAGGGTAATCGAAGCACCACGGTGTACAAAGACGATAGCTTAGTCGTTTCTACAGGAAATCGGAGCGCCACGATTCAGAAAGGCGACGATAGCTTGGAAGTCTCTGAGGGTTCGCGTACAGCAACGATCGAAAAGGACGATAGCTTGGTCGTTTCTACAGGAAATCGAAGTGTCACTGTCAAGCAAGGTGACGACAGTGTGGAGGTCTCTGAGGGGTCACGGACAACGACAATTCAAAAGGATGACAAGCTAACAATCAGTTCAGGTAACCTGACAATCTCCGTCGATTCCGGTAAGGTATCTGTTACCGCGATGCAACAAATCGAACTGACTGTCGGACCTAGTTCGATTAAGATTAGTGACGAGTCAATTGAGCTGAGTTCTGGCGACAATAGCGTGGCGATCGGTCCCGCAGGGGTTACGATCAAGGGTGCCATGCTCACCTTCGAATCACAGGCAATGGCAACGCTCAAGGGGGCGATGGTTCAAGTGAGCGGCAGCGGCGCCGTGCAAATCGAGGGTGGTGCCGTCATGATCAACTAAGGGGTGGATAGAGCTTCGGAACTTTCATTCCCTAAGCCACCCGAAAGAATCTAAAGTTCATTCCGATACGATTCAGAATATAAATGAAATACCTACGCGAACTCGAATTGGATTCTCTCGATGAGCCGGACTCCAACCGCTACTGATGTCTGCACACGATTTCCTCTGAGTGATCCTGCATCTGCACTCTTGTTGGATACTCAGAGTCCTCGGCAGTTCCTGGACGTTTTGATGGAGCAGTCCCTTCGTCTCGACGCCATTAGATTGGTTGCCCACACATTCTCGAAGCGTTCAGCAGTATGGTGGGGAGTCCTCTGCATTGAAGAGTTGTTCGATGAGTTCTCGGATCCGTCGGCTTCAGCAGCAGTGAAGGCAGCCCGGACCTGGGTCATTGAGCCAAGCGATGAGAATCGACGGGCGGCAATGCCATTAGCAGAGGCGACTGGAATGGAGACCCCAGCAGGGAGTTTGGCTGCCGCTGTCTGGTTTGCGGGAGATAGCGTTGCTCCACCCGATCTCAAGCCTGCACCACCTCCTAAGCACGTCACTGCTGATCTTCTCTTTGCATCGCTCGTTGCTGCGTCGGCATTACCGCCAGCGGTCGAATCACCACAACGGATGGACCGTTTCCTTCAACTGGCGATCGAACTCACAGAGCGTAAGCACCTCTGGCCGGGGGCGACCCCTGATACACCACCCGAATGACAACCGTTGGAGAGCTACTGATGGGACCTCCTGCCGCTCGAATCACCGATATGCACACGTGTCCGATGGAGACGCCTGGGACACCACCGATTCCCCACGTTGGGGGACCAATCGTCACTCCGGGAGCACCAACCGTCCTCATCGGCAGTCTACCAGCCGCTTGTGTGACCGGGATGGCCGTTTGTGTAGGTCCACCTGATACCATTATCGAAGGCTCAGTCACTGTCCTCATTGGAGGTCTTCCAGCGGCTCGGATGGGCGATACGACAGTCCATGGAGGCGAGATCGTGGCAGGCGAACCGACCGTATTCATCGGGGATTGATTTCGTTCGGTTGTCGAAAGCGAGGCGCCATGAAAGCCAAGGGGCAGTCGACCTGAAGTCCCCAGGCCGAGACATCGTGACCCTACAAACAGCCCTCCAGAGTAGGGGTGCATCGTGAGACCCATATCGATTGCGTGCGGGATTTGGGTGTCTACGTCTGGTTCTTGCGACCCAATGCTGAGGTGAACGAGCGTTAGACGGAGGTCGTTATCCCCGATCGCTCAGAGATTATCCAGTATTGAGCGATCTGCTGGGGTTGAAGCCAAGCTCTGCTTGGCATCGCCCCCGTGCTTCTTGAGATGCAGATTGGCCCAGACATTGACTGCCGATCGCTGTTCGTCATCGAGATCGCCAAGCTCGATCAGGTGATCAACAAGCAGTTTTGATTTGTCTCGGGTACACGCCTAGAACACAGCGACGAGCTGACCCTGATCAATCAACCCCACCTGAAGCGTAAGCAAACCAACGAGTAAATCACGATCGGCAGGCATAGCCGGGGGCTCCAAGAACAGTTCGAACCCCGCGATGGTGGGAACCTGACCAATGTTAGGGGATCCATCAGTCCCAAATTAACCGCTTAGGAACAGGCCGGGAATAACTTCCCGATCTCATCCGGCCTCGGGGATGGCCCGGT